>CAZUNG010000012.1:0-5001 GCA_964621905.1 uncultured Ruminococcus sp.
TTCACTCAGCTCAGAGATCTGCAAACCAATTTGCGCATAAATCTTGACGGCACCTCATGGGCATCTTCCCTTCTTCTTTTGAACGGCGGTTTCTAATTTCTATTATAAGCGATTCGCGCATAAGAAGAAAGAATATTAGAAAAAGAACCGAAAGTTTTTGACTTTCGGTTCTCCTTTTTAAGATTGCTCTTCTTCCTTATCGGTACCAACAGCGGAATCCAACAGCCGCAACAGCTCAAGTGCACTTCGAAACGGCACCGTTTTGTTTTCTTCGATCCATTGTACCGTCCCCTGCCATGTATGGTTTTGCGTGCTCTTAACTTTTATCAGAAAAGACTGACCTTTATATTCGGTCATGTGTGCTTTTTCGCTCATAATTTCTGGACTCCTATTGGTTATGACTTCCTAGCCGTTGAATTTTTCAATTGTGACATCGCCCCAGCCAGTGATATTGTCGCCTGCATCTTTGACTGGTGTAAAGTTGTCAGCCTGAATGAGCTCTACAACTACGTTAATGTTAAATGTCTTCTCTGCCATTTCATTGCCCCATGTCTGTGCAGGGATTACAACATAATCAAATAACTTGTAAGAATCGCCGGCAGTTAGTATATCCTGTACATAGAAGTATCCATCTGCATCGAAAGTTACCTCCTCTGTCTTTTCACTGCCGTCTTCATTTTGACCGGTCACTTTTAAGAATTTCAGTTCTTTAGTCTGATCCGCTGTGATATCTCCTGAAAATGTTACCTTAAATCTTGCGTAGGCATCTTCGGAATCATCTTTCAATGTAAGTGTCGGGTCTTTTACAATCTTATCACCCGGATTTACATTTCCAATCTCACCATCCGGATTATTCTCATCCCACAACGGCTCATCTAAGTCTCCGTCAACCTTGCCCAGTGTGATTACGTTTTCTGCACTGTCTGAATCTGTAAAGTATGCTAATGTCCCGCCAATCGCGATAACTCCGATAAGTGCTGCACTGACTACCAATGCTGCCAATTTTCTTTTTTTCATGTCTGACTCCTTTCTTTATCTGTCAGGCATCCTGATCGGATGCCTGAACTTTGGTTGACTTTTACTGAAATACGCTCGGGAATGCTGTCTGCATTGCTTCCTGGCAATTATCAAACTCATCAGATCCCTGTACAAGATATGTGTACGTGACTTTTGTCATATCGGCCGGAACGGTCTCTCCGGCTTCATTTCTGAAGATCGGCACCAGCCTCACTCTTACATATGTGTTGGCAGTCGGATAATCAGTGCTGTCAATATTTTTAATGCTTACTTCTTTTGAAACGGGCTTATTTTTTTCAATTTTGTCATACCCATTGGTATTATCACCGTCTTCCAGAGGAGCATCTGTACCATTTTCTATCACTCCGATATTGACTGCAGCTCCGGCAAAATCATTTTGCACCGGATTCGTTTTCTTTTGCAGCATCGCAATCGTGGTTCCAACTACGGCAACTACCAGCAGTGCCAGAACTCCGGCAGCTATTATTTTCGCTTTCTTACTCATTTGTCTCATTTTGCACCTCCGTCTTCTTTATCATCCTTGCCCATCAGCAGATCCGGCAAAAACGTCAGGATTAATACCACCAAAATTGCAGTTATCATAATGATCATTCCGGTTTTTGTGGAAGCATATACCGCGATATATCCTAAGAGTGGAATACTGAAAGCCGGTCTTCCAACCACTTCCGAATAAGCAATCGTTCCGCCGTCTACATTCTCATTGGCATCACCTTTAGTTTTAAATGTCTGGTTTTCTTCATCCTTTTCCACCACCCGGTGAGTAACCATTGTGCCCTCTCCGATGGTATACGTCATGGGGTCACCTACTTCGATGCTGGCAGGTTCAACATTCTGTACATAGATCAGACTTCCCACATGATACGTCGGCTCCATACTTCCGCTCAATACTGCCAGCGGCTGAAGACCAAATACCCTGGGCAGAAATAATGCTGCCACCAGTGCAATCAATGCCACAAGCAAAATCGTTGTAACTGCTTTGTATACCTTTTTCATGATCTGATCCTTCCATTCCCGTACATACTTTTTATCTTATACTGATACTATATCAATCCGGAGTCACACTATGGTCACAACTCTTCAAATTACATAAGAAAAGATGCAGCATGATGCTGCATCTTTTCTGAAAACTATTTTGTAAATTCGTTGACCGCTGCTGCAGTATCGCTGAGCCATTTCCAGCTCTTATCGATCTTATTGGTGAATGCAGTCTGGGCCACCAGTACATTTGCATGTTCCTTGTTCTTTTCTGTGTCGCCCACTCCATAGAAGCTTAATTTTTTATTGGCGGATTCCAGTTTCTTACCGATATAAAGTTCTTCGCACTCTTCGGCATTTCCTTCAAAATTATCTTCTTTGGAGGTCAGATCATATTTTGCTGACCACTCCGTCTCTTCTGTCACAGTATAGTAGCCTTTTGTCAGTCCGGAAACCGTCTTGGTCTTTTCCGTAATCGTTTCATTTGCATTGAAATTAATTACTTCATAGAACGTATTGACAAGATCTCCTTTGGAACCGTCTGCCTTCACCGCATATTTCTGAATCTTGAATACAAAACTCTGGTTTGCATTGATGGCATTAATATTCGTATACTGTTCATCAATTTTCTTTGTGATGGTCAGCTGTCCGTCTACCACATAGATGGTATAGACACCGTACTCTTTGTCTTTATAATTCTGCGTATCGCTGTTCACCGCCGTAACGATATGATCGTCACCGCCTGCAATATGCCCGTCAGTACGCCCTGTACTATCATCTGTTGGTGCTCCGGCATCATAGGTAACCTTCAGATAGAATTTCTGTGTATCTTCCGGTGCAATCCTGCCCATCTCTTCTGCCGTTATCGGCTGACTGCACGCTTCATCGCGATACCACGTTTTGGTGAAATCCGATGCCGACAATTCACTTCCATCTCTGCCCATCGTGTATCCGCTCTCAAACAGCTTATTAAGAATGGTTTCATCTGTCGGAATGGTATCTCCGAGGAAGATTGTCGTCTCTGTATTATTGATTTCCAGTTCGGCTTTAACATTGACTGTCGGCTGCGGGAAATATACCGTACCGATTTCACTGTCAATCCTGGAGTCTGCTCCATTGGTTGTCACATCATTTCCACCGGTATACTCATCTTTTGCACGCACCACAATCGGTGTCTTGCCACTGGTCCATCCGGGCTCTGTGCCCTGTGCCGCCTGGATTGCTGCCTGCGGCCATGTAAGGGTTGTAGATCCGTCTTCGTTATGCGTCACGTTAACCCCGGCTGCCGTAAGTCTTGCCTCCTCGCCTTCTGCAAGCTCAAACCGTTTGTCAATGGTATCCACAATATCGGCTGTAATCGTTTTGCCAAGACTGGATCCAATGCCTTCTGCGCTTCCATCAACAGTATTCACTTTTGATACATTCGCTTCTTTTGCCGTCAGATTAACCTGAATTCCTTTAACTTCAGAAAGATTAAGGGTATCATTTGGATTTATATTTTCATAAGTCCCAAGATCACTCCCTGTCAGATCTCCTCTACTGTTCAGTACGATGCTGTCCAGATCATATCCGCTTCCTGCATTTACATAGAACGCAACATCATTCTCAGAAAAACGTCTTGTAAAATATTCATCCGTACTGTTTCCGTCTACATATACGTGAATCCGAATCTCCGTTCCCCCGGAGCTGATTTCTGCTTCTGACGCAAACATCTGGAATTTCTGCTTGGCATCGCTCATGCTGATTATTTCATCCGTACAATACTGTTTAACCGCTCCATTTGCACGGTACTCAAAGTACAGCTCGTTACTTAATTTCGTCCAGCTGCTATCGCTGCTGCTCTTATAATAAAACCCTCTGCCAGAACCGTTGTTCTTGTAGTACAGTTTTGCCACGTCTGTCTTCGATGAACTTGTAGCGCTCTTGGCACAATATGCTCTTATAAAAGTATAATGATCAACGTCTGTCGCCAGTGAGCTTATGCAGGACTCGCCAATGACTGCAATGTTCCAGTGTTATCTGCAAAGGTATACCACGTAGGGGATATCGTATTAAGGCCGGTACATCCCTCGATTTTAGATGCAAGTTCTTTATTCCCTTCGCGGTTCATCATCATGTGCCACCCCAGATTAATCTTATAATCCTTTTGGATGTTTGTATACTCCGGTCCCTGAGTCTCAACAGCCGCTTCTTCTTCCCGCACCCCGGAGATATCCTCATTGCGGACATAACCGGTATATCCATCCGCTGTGGACACTTTCGTCCAGTTTTCCATGGCCTCCCGGAAATACAGGGCATCCCCCTTCTTGCCTTCCGTCAGTATGGGACTCTTTATACCGCCCTTCTGCCGGATCTCATAATCCGAATCTGCATCAACCATCTGTACGGTACCTGAGTCTGTGCTGATTACAACCCGCATCGGCTCTTTATATTCTTCACAGGACATTTCACTGTATTTTTTCAAAAACTCAAGGGATACATAGAAACTGTCCCCTTCTGATTTTATCATCGGAACATCTTCCGTCAGGGTTTCTCCCCCCACCTGATATTCTGTACTGTCCGGTTTCAGTGTGATAACTTCCTCCGGAAGTGTATAGAGCATGACCTCGTTATTTTCATCCCAATAAAATCTCTGGTTAATGTATTGACTCACTGTCGTATCCTGTATATAAATATCTCCGTCAATCACCATCCCGGAATCTTCCAGCACTTCATGATTCACCACAAGTGCCACATCCGTATCCTGTTCTAATCCAAAATATTCACTGCCGTCCATTTTCTCATTACTCGGTGTAAACCTCTTGATGACAAATGACAGCACACCGGCCGCCGCTACCAAAATTATCAACAGAATGACAACCAGTATCGGAGCTGCCTTTTTCTTCATCCTGTCATACCTCCCGCTGTTTTATTTTTCATCCCCTCATGCAGGCTTCGACTTCCCTTTCCTGCTCTTTCCTTCCGCTTCGCGTAAGTATCTCAAGAGCT
>CAZUNG010000012.1:5101-83629 GCA_964621905.1 uncultured Ruminococcus sp.
TTAACTTATGAGATGAAAGCGAGGTCTCTCTTCGTTCGACTTCCCTTTCCTGCTCTTTCCTTCCGCTTCGCGTAAGTATCTCAAGAGCTTTGCTCTTTCGTTAACTTATGAGATGAAAGCGAGGTCTCTCTTCGTTCGACTTCCCTTTCCTGCTCATAAGTTACATTATAGCAATTTATCTTATGTTCGTCATTACCTATTTCGACATTTTAAGATTAATTTCATAAGTCGTGCACCCGAAGCTGCAGCTGTACAGAGAGGGGACTTCTCGAATTCACTTCGGGTGCAGTATCTTATTTCTTGGTAATCAAATCAAATTGTAAAGTTTCCACTCTCCCTTCTTCGTTCTGTACATAATCGCGCATATACGCCCCATCTTCTGCGATACAGTGCGCCTTCATAATCGCTTTCGGCGTACTTGGCCTTCCGTCGAGCATCAGTAAAACTCCTTGCTCCTGATATGCTTTCAGTTCATTGAGCAGGGCTTCATCTTTCTTTTTTCTCCTTTTTCCCATTCATTCATGGTATGGCACTTCCTCTTGTTCGTGATATATTATCTTATTTGAGGCCAGCCACGTCTCCTTTCCTGCGAATCTGCAAACCAATCCCTGGTTCTGGAAAAGATGACATCAAAAAATAACGGTGCCTGCTGACGGGGTTTTTATGTTCATAAATATTTATCATATATTTGGGTAATGCGGCGACACGCCTATGAAATTAATTGATATAAAATGTGAGTTCATTTAGATTGGGATATAATGCCATCTTTTCTTAATTATATTATACAAAAAACCGGAGACATTGCAAGACATATTTTTACAAAACTACAAAATGTGACACGTCAAATCACGGTTTGCCGATTCCGCCACTCAGGCCTCACTGAAATCCATACCACACCTCTTAAATTTGTGTAATTTATTTACAAAACAAAATTTTTAATCATAAATTACACATAATTTGAATAAAATAAACACGTGACTGTGATTTTCTTTCCATGCTTTTGTACAAGCATCTCTTTCCATATAAGGTATCCTCTGACTTATTTGGTATTTTATAAATTTTAATGTAGAATCTGAAAGTTTTCTTAAGCACTTTACATATTCTAATAGCGTGGTATATAATATAGTAGGAGCAGAATATATCGGTGCTGGATTTTCTCACATTGATATAGGATTCATCATGAATGGATAGGATGTGATAAGTATGAAGATTGAAAAAATCAACGACAACCAGATACGTTGTACACTTACCAGTGATGATTTAGCCAACCGTGAAATTAAACTTAGTGAATTGGCTTACGGTACCGATAAAGCCAAGAATCTATTTCGAGATATGATGCTGAAAGCTCAGAATGAGCTTGGATTTGAAGCAGATAATATTCCTCTTATGATTGAGGCAATTCCGGTTACTCCGGACAGCATTGTCCTGATTATAACAAAAGTCGAGGATCCCGAAGAGCTTGATACACGCTTTTCTAAATTTACACCTGTCTCCGAGATTTCTCTGGATGTTTCCGAGACCCCTCAAGTATCAGGTGCAGATGATATCATCGACATTTTTCAAAAACTTTGCGAGGCGAAGTTAAAAGGACGAGCCGCAAAAAAAGAGACAAAGGAAGAGACCGCTCCGACTTCCGAACCTGCTGTAAATCTGGTTCGCCTGTTCAGTTTTCAATCGCTGGACGATGTAATCGAAGCAGCACATGCCTTAAATGGATTTTTCGATGGTACAAATTCACTCTACAAGAACCTGCAGCAAAAGACATTTGCACTGGTTCTTCACCAGTCAGACCGCACGCCGGAGGAATTTAATAAAATCTGCAACATGCTTTCAGAATACGGTATCGGGAAAGCATTTTCTGCAGCCGGTGAGGCATATCTGTTGGAACACGGCGAAGCAATCATTAAAAATATAGCATTACAACAACTGGTTCAGCTTTAAAAAGAGACAAAAAACGGTATAGCTAAGTGCTATGCCGTTTTTTCTTGAGAAGAAATTGAGATTTATATTATAAAATGAAATCAGGACTTCCCTGCATGAAAGGAGTTGAAAACTTTGTGCAAAAAATTATTATTGGCGGACGACGAAAAAGGAATCGTTGATCTGCTTCAGAATTATTTTGAAATGTCTTCTTATCAGGTATACACCGCTTACAGTGGTCTTGAAGTGCTGCAAAAAGCATCCTGCCAGCCAGATCTGATTCTTCTGGACATTACCATGCCGGATATTGACGGTCTTACGGTCTGTGAACGTCTCCGATCACACATTTCCTGCCCCATCCTGCTCCTGACCGCCCGCGTTGAGACACCAGATAAAATCAGAGGATTTCAGGCCGGAGCCGATGATTATATTGTTAAACCCTTTGACATCGATGAACTGGGCGCAAGAGTTGCCGCGCATCTGCGGCGTGAAAACAGGAAACCGGAACATTCCGCAATTTGTTTTTTTCATAATATGGCCATCAATTATACGAAACGAGAGCTATCGATCAACGGAACACTTGTCACGTTATCCAAAAAAGAATTTGATATCGTGGAACTATTATCCATGAATGCGGGGCAGGTTTTTGATCGCGAACGGATCTATGAACGAGTCTGGGGACTGGAGGGCAATGGCAGCAGCGACACCATTATGGAACACATACGAAAAATAAGAACAAAATTTTCTGTTATTTCGTTTCACAGCTATATTGAAACTGTCTGGGGGGTGGGCTACAAATGGGTTGGATAACGCATATGAATCTCAGAAAATCTCTGTTTACCTTAACGTTTATCACCCTCTCTGCTGCCGTTGCCCTTTCCATAGCTTCCTTTTTCGGGTGCTTAAAATTACGCAGCATCATTGCGCCTCAGGGAATTGTGATTAATCCGCATACATCCCCTGTCACCATGGCAGAACTGCCCGCACCATCTGAACATGCAGCGGTGCTTGCCAATGTGCTGGAAATTCTGCAGTTTGTTCTGCCTGTTTTATTTTTTATTACGGCTCTGGTTCTCACCTCCTGCCTGTTCTACCGTCTGAAACTGAAATCCCCTATTTTCCTTCTCACAGACAGTGCGGACCGCATCATGGCGAATGATCTGGATTTTACCATTGCAAGTTCCTCATCTGATGAACTTGGGCAGCTATGCCGGGCCTTCGAAACCATGAGACAGGCACTTCTGGCAAATACTCAGGAGCTCTGGCGTCAGAATGAAGAGCGTAGACGGCTGAATGCCGCTTTTTCACATGATCTCAGAAACCCGGTCACCGTATTAAAAGGTTCCGTAAAATTTGCACGTCAATGCGTACCGGATGACCGGCTGAGTAAAGACCAGCTCCTGGAAACTCTAGCCCGCATGGAGGATTACACTGACAGAATTGCGCGTTACGTAGAAGTAATGAGCAGCATCCAGCAGCTGGAACAGCTGCCTCTTCAGATCGGAGCAATGGAATGGGCAGTTCTTTCCCACGAACTTGAACATACGGTACAGTTAATTGCCGCAAACACTAAAATTCAGGTAGTCTTTAAACAGAATGCGTTCAAAAGACAGCTCTTGCTTGATAAGTCCGTTATCTTTCAGACAGCCGAGAATCTTATTGCCAATGCCCTGCGCTTTGCCGTCTCAAAGATTATCATGTCGTGTTCCGTCAGCCAACGGCAATTGATTCTATCTGTATCCGACGATGGCAGCGGTTTTCCGGATGCCCTGCTAAAAAATGGGATCCGTCCTTTTCAGAAGGGAACTGAAAATATGGGGCATTTCGGGATGGGGCTGTATACCTGCAGTGTGTTGTGCCAAAAGCACGGAGGGAGCCTGCAAATTGAAAATACCGAGCAGGGAGCTCTCGTCACCGCGAGGTTTGAAATTAAGTCGGTTTGAGAATTACTTGAGATTTCTGTTTTATACTCTCCTTATCAAAACAATAAGGAGAGGTTTTTATGAATATTGACGTTCAACATATTACGAAAATCTACGGAGGCGGTGATAACCAGGTGACTGCCCTTGACGGTGCCAGCATGAGGATTGACACTGGTGATTTTATTTCTATTATGGGACCTTCCGGAAGCGGGAAAAGTACATTGCTCCATATCATCAGCGGTCTGGATCATCCAACCAGTGGAACTGTCCTATATGACGGTACGGATATTCACCGTGGAAGCGACAAAAAAATCTCCGCATTCCGCCGCCGCAACATTGGCTTTATCTTTCAGCAGTTCAATCTTCTGCCGGTCCTGACCGCCAGGGAGAATATTGCAATGCCTCTGCTGCTCGATAAAAAACAGCTTGATGAGGGGTATTTGCTCCAGTTATCCGACCTTTTGGGAATTACAGACCGGCTCTCTCATCTCCCTCATGAACTGTCAGGCGGCCAGCAGCAGCGGGTTGCTGTCGCACGCGCCCTGATCGCACAACCGGATATTATCTTTGCCGATGAGCCGACCGGAAACCTGGACAGTAAAAGTGGGGCGGAGACAATGGAAATGCTCTGTAGCCTCCGCAGGGAACTAAATAAAACATTGGTGATCATTACCCATGACATCCGCATTGCCTCGATGGCAGACAGAAGGTTCACGATCATTGATGGAATACTTACGGAGGTGACGCCGCTGTGAAATCATACCTTGAATTTGTCTTTAAAGAGCTGAAGACCCAGAAACTGACCTCCATTCTGATTCTAATCGCCGTCGTTCTTTCAACCATAATGACAACAGCGCTCGGACAATCTATCGGTACACTGCAGGCGATGCGGGTCAGCCAGGCTTCCGTTCTGAACGGAGACCGCTATGCCTCTTTTCACCAGCTGACAAAAAAACAGATGATGAAACTGTCAGGCAACAGCCGCGTTTACGACACCGGCAGTCTCATAAATGTCGGAAACACTCAGCTGAAAAACAGCGGACTTACTCTTTTTGTACGGGAATACCTGGAAGGTGCCTCAAACATTTATGCAGCCTCCAGCGAAATAAAAGAGGGCAGACTTCCAGCTTCTGCAAATGAAATTGCCCTTCCGGAAAATGTTCTTCCATATTTTGACCAGGATCTTCAGATTGGAGACCGCATTGCGCTCCACCTGAGCGTTTCCCTGATGAAGGATACCAGGCCGCCTTATAAATACTCCGCCAATTTCACTGTTTGCGGAATATTAAAGAGCAACTATGCGGGATATGCAACTGGAACCGTTGACGCCATTGCAGGAAAGGGAACTTCGCGTTCCCTGCTGCCCGAACGCTATCAGCTCTACTCCACTGATTTTAAAACACGCCGTATCGAAAATTTTCAGATGATAATTCATCAACTGGCAGCCGAACTTAATGTTCCCCGCCAAAACATTCAATACAACTGGGTATTGCTGGATGCCCTTGGTATTAAGTATGAAGAGTCCGGAAACTCCGATACGGACTCAGGTTTTGCATTTATGACTGCCGCCTGCGTCCTAATCGGAGCACTTGTACTTTTAGCCGCCGGATTAGTCATTTATAATATTATGAAAATTTCTGTGACAAAACGTATCCGTGAATATGGCACACTCCGTGCAATCGGCAGTGGGCGCAGACAACTGTATTGCCTGGTCGCTCTGGAAGTCATCCTGTTATGTGCTGTTGGAATTCCCTGGGGTATCTTCTTTGGCATGCTTTCTGTGAAAGGTATCCTGACTGCCGCAACAGGAATTCTAAATCCAGAGTTATTCATGGCAGCAGGCACCGAAGAGCTTCATACTGCAATCGCGGCAAACAGCGGCGGAAGAATCTTTCCTCTCCTCTTAAGTGCCACAATCACCTTTCTGTTTGCCGCCGCTGCCGCGCTGCCCGCTGCGCGTTACGCATCCAGGGTATCTCCGACCGTGGCCATGTCAGGGCAGGCAGTCAGCATCAGGCGGCACACCCGAAGCCGGAAAAGGATCAGGCATTTTGAAACATATTACGCAAAACTGAATCTCAGACGAAATCCCCTAAGAACAGGCATTACCATCCTGTCACTGGTAATGAGCATTACTGTTTTCGTAGCACTTCAAAGTTTTCGCGGCCTGCTGGATACCAGTCAAAATGTTCAGGAATTACATCTCGGAGATTATGCCGTCACAAATGAAACCTCGGGGATTCCTCCTTCAGCTGTTGATGAGCTGTATAGCCACGAGCTGGTGGAACATTTATTTGCGACAAAACTAAAACTTTATGAACAAGACGAAACCGGATGCCTCCCCATTGACACTGATCTCTCCCTTGAACCTGGAGAAACCCTGCAGATTGTGGGACTTGATGATGACCGCCTGACAAGCAGTGCAGAAAATCTGCCCAAACAGGACATCTCCGATTTGCTTTCCGGAGATGCCTGCCTTATCAAAAATCCAATTCCTGTTGCATTCGAAGGTCAGGAAGTTAATTATACGAACCTGCAAACAGGCGACAAAATGAAGATAAACGGAAAAGAACTGCGGACAGCAGGAATTGTCAGCCAGCCGGTCACTGTTAATAATGCCGGCTTTACAAATGGTATCCAAATCATCGTCTGCAGCAATCTGTATGATAAACTGACCGGCCAGGACTGTTACACCGAACTTTACCCCGTATTACATGATAACTCTGACTTTGAAGAATTTGAGGTCTGGCTGGATACCTGGTGTAACGAAAATTCAGGAAGTCACTGGCTTTCTTACCGGCAGTCGGATGCTCAAATGAAAGAAAGTTTTAAACAGATCAACTTTCTCTGCTGGGGACTGATTCTGTTTATCGGTCTCATAGGAATCTTAAATATCATCAACACCGTTTGCAGCAATATTCATACCCGGATAGCGGAAATCGGTGTGCAGCGGGCCATTGGTATGAGTGCATGTAGTCTTTATAAAACTTTTTTATGGGAAGGTGCTTATTATGGAATCATCGCTTCTTTTGCCGGAGGAATTTTAGGATATATCTGTACCCTTTTCGTGGAGGCAGCTGCAACAGGCGGTATCCATCTGCCTGCAATCCCGTTCCTGCCTGTTTTCACGGCTTCTGCAGTCTCTATATTATTCTGCCTGCTGGCAACTGTAATTCCGCTGCGCACCGCCTCAAAAATGAGCATTGCAGCATCCATCGTCCCCCCGGAATAGGTGCTTTACAACAGGATGGAATGACCAATATCGGCAGACAACTGCAAATATTGGTCATTCCGGATTTCCACAGAAGATTCTCTTTTAGTTATCTGCCGGAAATTCTGTCAGGAACCCCGTCAAACCATTGGAGGTCTGGCTGTTTCCTATTCCCTTCTCTTTCATATACTGTTTAGCACGCGCAATTTCATGATTTGAGAATCTCCAGTGTCCCTGCAAATTCTTCCATTCACCAGTATCATCTTTGGTATTGGAAAACACTTCTGCAATCTGCCTGGCATAGTCTCTCTGTGTATACCACCAGGAGTTTTCATGAAGTCCGCCGTCCTCCTGTCCCATCCCGTAATACTTTTCCGTTATAAAACGTACTTCGCCCTCCGTATCAGGCAATGCCTCGATTCCTCCATCTATTACTGTGACAGTAATACTGTGAAATGTCTCCTTTCCAAACCGGTCAGAAACATGGTACGTCACACAGATTTCCCCCGCTGTTTTAAAAGCTTCGCTGTCAAATCCTTCAATACTCAGGTTATCATTGATATTTATCGGTTTGCCGTCCATCATGAGTCCCTGCTTGTTTGCCTCATCGTCTTCCACATCTGTCGCAAATGCGAACCCCAATACCATTTCCTCTGTCAGTATCCCCTCCCGAACCTCGTCCAAAAGATAAGTACGGTCCGCCGCCTCGATTTCCGGTGGCTCGTTATAGCGAATCAATATCTTCAATTCTTTATTTGTTTCATTTCCGGCGCTGTCCGTCGTATGGTATGTCACCCAAAAGGCCTGATCACCATCTTTCTCTGTCTTGTTCAACTCGTCAAAGGACACCCTGAAATTATCTGAGCTTCGCATGCCCTCCGGATATTCTTTAACAAACATATAATCGTCGCTTCGTATCCTTCTTATATCCAGCGGAAGTACGATACCCTGGCGGTTGTCTTCCACATCCTGCACAAGCACTTGATCCGTCAGCATCTCTCTTGTGACCACTTCTCCTTCATAGAAGACAGACACATTTTTTCTGCTGATCTTCGGTGCGTAATCCCAGATAGCAAACAGTTTTGACTCTCCCGGAACCTTTGTGAGGTCTTTTGTTTCACTGGGAAGACCTGACTTCTGAAATCTGACTTTTTCAGCAAACGCTTCCGGTATGGAATCCCAACCGGCGAATACCGCAGCCTCATCTTCTTCAAAATGAATATCACTGTTATCTCTCACCATATAAGGAAAATTCCGGTAAGCCTTTTCTGTAAATTGCTCTTGTTTTTTTGTCTGGTAGTTTGAATAATAAGAAACCGGAATTTCATCTTTGAACTGTGTCTCCACTGTATTACTTTTCTTTGATACGGACCCGCCTCCCCTGAACAGTGTTGAAACTGACTGGTTCTGCACATTACAGTATCCTGTCTCCCGGTTCATCCATGCAGCATAATCCAGCGGGCGCCGAATGCGGACATGAATCCGAAAATGATAAGTCACACCGTAAAATGCCGATGAAGCAGGTGTTTTTACTTGAAAAGTCACATTTTGTTTCTCATGCGAAATCAGAAACCGTGAAGTTACATTTTTCCCCATGTCATCCTCTACATCCGCGCTGATGAACTCTAAACATTCCGGCAAAACATCTTTCACGGTAAAATCATTATAGTAAAAGGCAGACTCCTCCTTGGGAATATTTTGTGAAACAGTATAATAGAATACTTCGTCCAGGGAGCCGAGCTGGTTCTTTTGCACCGCCTTTTCATCTTCATCGGTAACTGTCATCGCAGGAACCGGAAGAGAAGTTCTGGCCATTCTCCTTGCAGAAAATCCCTGATAACCAGGATTAAAATTCCCCACAAAATAAGGATCTTTATTTTTCCAGTAAGCATCCCAAGAACCTGCTTTCGTATAGGCTGCAGGATCAATATAAGCATTTGCAAGGCCATCTTTATAAAAATACCGGTCGTTGTAATACTTATATCCAAACATATCTGCATTAAATTCCACCTGCAGTGCAAATGGGTAGTAAGACGTATGATTAGCGCCGCTTTTATCGATCAGAATGGGAGAAACCATTTTATCATTTTTATAAACTGCAAAAGTTGATCCGGTCTGTACATAAATTTTGTCATATGTACTTTCTACTTTTATTCCCTGCCCGTAATCAATGTCATTTAATAATGCAAAACCTTTCACGTTTACTTTTTTGCTAGAACTTCCGTGCTCATAAAAATCAATTTTCAATATAACATTGCTGATATTTTTTGCATAGATTCCAATCTTGTCTTCCGCAAGCCCAAGTATTCCGAGTCCCTGCCTGGATCCTTCCTTATAAAGCGTATAATTCGAAATGGTGACTTTTGCATCAATAATTTTTCCCTGATATGTACCCACATTTCGATACCATGCTCCGCATTTCCCCTTCATGCTGCCGTCAGCGATTCTGGCAGTATGAAGAATTCCACTGTTACTATAAGCTTTACGCAGCTGCTCATTCCCGGCTGCGATTCTTTTTGCCCAGTCGTTTACTTCCTTATTATCCCATTTACCAAACGTGGTGACCTGTGTGATATATTTCTGTTTCTCATATGCCTTTCCTGAGTAAAGAACCTGTGCACAAAATTCATACTCCCCATTCAGCGTAAAGGTCTCAGGTCTGATAACCGCAAAACGGCTGTCCGTCTTCGCATAGTTGTAAGGCATCATAGTCGGACAGGTGATCGTGTTGTCTGCAGCAGCCAGCGCTGTCATCCCCGAAAAAGGAAGGGGCGGTTCGATCAGATTCCTGACGGTTTCTTTTTCCGGGGACTTAATCATTACAACCCGTACCGTTTTTTCAGAAAACATCTCATCTGCCGCCGCTTTATTTTCTTCAAAACAGTAAACTGTCAGCATACCTTCTTCGCCGTTCCCCTGCAGATCAAATGCTTTCTTATTAAAACCGGTTTCCTCTGTATACAAGACAGCTTTCAGATTATCGCATTCACAAAAAGCCTCATCTTTGATCTCCACACCGTTAAATGGAATGTCTCCAATGACTGCTGTACGGTCCTTCACCCGAATAAAGTCCGCTCCTCTTTCTATAACTTCTGCGTTCCCAAAGTCTACTGCATTCTCCAGCATCCTGCATCCATAGAAAGCTTTTGTCCCGATGATATCAATATTCCCTCTGAATTTTATTGATTTCAGTGATTCACATTCCATAAAGGCCCCTTCCGGAACCTCGCGAATGGCTTGCGGGATCTCCAGATGCTGAAGCTTACGGCACTTCTCGAACACATAACTTCCCATGGATTCCAGCGTTTTCGGCAGTGTTACCTCTTCCAGATCCTGCATACCGGCAAACAGATAGGACGCCAGACCAGTGATTCCCTCTTCTACAACGACACACCTGACCGTCTCCTTCCATCCGGCCCACGCTTCATCCGGCACAGCTGCTCCATATCCTGAAAGTGTTAAAACACCTTTCTCATAATATGCTGTTACAGAATCTGACACTTTCCATTCTGTCACCTCTGTCGCCGCTTCTCCGCCTTGCCGCTCATCCGGCTGCCCGGACGTCTCCATCCCATTTTCCGTTCTGTCTTCTACGTTATCTTCTTCCGGACCAACCGTTATGCCTGTTTCCACTTCATGATCCGCCCGAACCATATACGGTGCAGGCTGCAGGACCGTCAGTACAGCAGCCAGAAATATCGCAGAAATTTTCTTTTTCATAGCCGTCCTCCTCGCTCTCTAAAACCTAGTCAGATAAAAACAGCTGTGAGTGTTACGTCCTGTGTCACAGGATACGTCTCAATCCCGCCGTCAATCCTGACATCCGGCCTCCATCTGTCAAATTTCACTGCTTCTTTTTCCGGTATGGCTGTTACTGCCAAAATACTCCCCAGTAAGTCACCGCGATGAACATTCACACGTCTCACCACGGTACCATCCACCACAAAGCTCACCTTATGGTAAGCTTTATCTGTATTTTTCCATTCATCGAACAGCACAGTTCTTCGGCATGAGATTTCTCTCTCGCTGCCCGCGATACTCCGATAATTTGTCCTGGTTTCAACATCTAAAAGCCCTTTTGACGGATCAGCATTTAATATATTGACCGTAATTTCGGAGTCACTGCCCATCATCATCAGGAAATTCTGCATGAAATCAGCACTCAGCTCCTCTGACCAAGCCTCTATTCCATCCCGGGTATGATATCCGTATGTCTTATTTACTTTCAGATTATACATCGTCTGTTCCAGCGCTGTATCTGTGTTTTTCTCAAGCTCATTCACTCTAACAGTTCTGCCTCCAATCCCGAGAACTGCAAACCCTGTGAGCAGAAGCAGTATGACCCCTGTCACTGCTATTACTACTGTCCGCAATACGGCCTCCCTTCATCTCGCATATCCTGTAAGCTCATAATCTTTTGCAACTTCCAGCAGCGGCACCTCATAAGTATATGATAAGACCACTTCAGCAATCCTGTTATTGCCATCCACTTCATATACCTTAACTTTGAGGCAGTCTTTGGAACCACCCCCATATTGATTTCTGGCATCTTCTTTCAGCGCAGCAATGACCTTCGGTGCATAATTGGATGCCTCAATTTCACAGATGCATGATGCATGAAAATTTCTTGCCCCGGTAATGTACAGATTGCTTCCAATATAGCCGGCAGCCATTACAGCCATCAAGGAGAGCAATGCTGTCACTATATAAAATTCTACACTTGCACGCATTATTCACCCCGCTTCATGTGTGGTAACCAGTACGGCAACCCGTTCCTTTGTCTTCCTGCTATAGCTGTCCCGATATTCAATGTTGAGTGAATATACCTGCTCCCTTCCCGCTTCCAGAATACCTTCCTCACTGATATGTTCGCATTCTATGACAATTCTGTTCTCACCTCTTTGATAGACACATCGCCCCTGCTTCATCTGATACGCCTGGAAATCCATACTTTCATCCATTCCCTGTGAGTTCTTTAAGGACGTTACAAATGAAAGCGCGGTTTTTCGTTCTCCCACCATCAGATGAATGGGGCGTATCCGTATCGCGGGCTGCTGCATTGAGGCAAGATTCTCAATCACCGGACCACTCATGCTTGAAACCGTCTCTTCCCTGGGCACAGCCGCTTTCAGCTGAGGCAGTATCGTAATGTGCAGGCCAAGGAAACACAAACAGGCAATCAATAAAACAAGGGCCAGCATTCCATACTCTTTCATCATACGATCCAATTTCAGCCTCCCAGCAGGCCATCTGCAAAAACAGTCAGCAGACTTTTTAACAGCCCGTCTGTTCCCAGCAGACCGCCCAGCACGAATGCCGCGATACCTAATCCACTGACAGTTGTAAGAAGCAAAAGACCGTATTCACCAAATATTTCTCTCATCCTTTTTCCTCCTAAGCAATCCAATGCACAATTCCATAAAAAAATTCAACCAGCACGACTCCAGTCAATGCCATAGACAACATACCTCCATATTCCTCCGCGATTTCTTTCATTATTGTCCTCCTTTCTTTACCATTCGTTAAGTCAGCGTCCCTGCTTTCACTGTCAATACCACAATCAGCAGTATCATATCAGCCATCATTTTCACGGTTCCGGTTACCATCGGCAAATATACGAGCATTCCAATGCCGGCAAGCTTATCTTCATTTTGAATTCTTTCTGCTTTGTCCAAGAGAATATTATTTCTTTTGATCAGTGCATTCATCTGTATTTCCGCATTTCCTGTTCCAGTCTCATCCATGGCGTAAAGCATACGCATTGCCGTCTTAACATCAGGCAGATCAAAATCGTTCAGGAATCGCAGATATGGATAAACAGAACCCGGTTCTGCCTGCATCTCTATGAGCAGATGACCGATCGCATCCTGCAGAACAACCGGAGCATTTTCCCTGGTCTCTTCGATCGACGTATATACGTTGTTTGTCTGGAGCAAAAGTACCAGTTCCATCACCCATCCCGGAAACACTTTCTGTATTTCCCTGATGGTACGCCGCCTTGCCGCTGCTACCTGCCGTCCAGGGCTTGTCAGAAACAAAACTGCCGTCACAAAGGATACCGCCGGTACCGCCATCTTCTCTGTCAAACACCAGCCGGCACTCCCCAGGATCAGAATACAGGCAGTTTTACGCACCGCCTTGCCCTGCATAATCTTCAGATCAGGATGCATAGCAGTCTCATAATCGCCCATAACTTTCTTCGGATCACTTTCACTCATTTCAGAAAACCAGGTTCCGCTCAATGTGTTCTGTGCGGCCGCTCCCATCAGGATTCCCCCTATCAGAAACAGACAGGTCACGGCCTGGCTGAACATCATCTTCTTAATGTCAAAGTTTTCCGGAATGATGAAGGTGAGCAACGAGCAGATGACTGAAGAAAGGATGATCGAGATAAAAATCTTATTTTTCATACGCTTTTTATCCTGCTGAAGTTCATAGACACGTTCGATCCACATCCTTCTGTCCTCAAGCAAAATTTCCAGGGTCATTCTGTAATTGCCGCCGTATAATTCTACTTTTGTAAGAAATCTGTGTAATGTATTCATTCTGCCGCATCCGTATCCTTCTTCAATGATCTCAAATGCCTCCTCATACATTTCCGCTGACTCTCCTTTGTTGATACATGCAATTGCTTTTCGGATCCGGTCCCCCATATCTCCCTCCGGGAATACGAGTGCTGTCTCTTTTAGGCAGAACAGAATATTAGGCCTCTTTTGAAAAGAGAACATCATCTGCTCCAGATAATTGTTGACATCCGCAAATCTTTTCTGTTCATAGAGGCTGTGATATACGGAGAGTATTACTTTGGGCATGCAAATCAGTACACTCAACAGAACAGCTGCTATCAACACAATATACAGCTCGAACATTATACAGATTCCACCTGTCGCCGCAAACGCCAGCAGCATAAACTGCCAGAATCTGATAAGCGAAAACCGATAGCCATACCGGTTAATCTCAGCAACCATTTCCTTTGGCCGCCGCACCTTACGGTGCGGCTCCTTGTCTTTCAATCTTGTTCCTCCTCTCACCTATAATGCAGAAAACGGATCCCGAATCTTTGCGCGGGTAAACTTTCTGCTGAAACTACCCGGAATCTTACGATTCAGAATAATTCCGTCATCTACAAGCATCTGGATTTCATTTTTGGGGGATTCTCTGTTGAATAAACAGATTTGAGAGATGCAGCGATGGATCGTTCCATCCTGTGCTGCTTTTTTACTGATCAGTACACCTACATTGATAAAATTATAGATATCATTTTCCATTCGGGCCGCCGCCAAAGAGTCCTGCATCATATTTTCGATGCGGTCGGGTATATGCCTGACATCATCTGTATGCAGCGTCGTCAGCCCATGATGGCCTGTAGAAAACGCCTCCAGCAGATGTTTGACCTCCACGGAACGTGCCTCTGATAGCAGAATCCACTGCGGGAACTGTCTCAGGCATGCCTTAATAGCCTTTGTATAGGAAAATAAGTCCTCATGCACTTTAAGCTCTACACAATCTTTTCCGGGATTAATTGCACGATAATGAATCTCAAGATTATCCTCGATTGTAATCACCCGCTCATGCGCAGGTATCCAGCGCGTCAGCCATTTCAGAAGTTCTGTTTTTCCTGAACCTGTCAGACCGCAGACAACGATGTTGCAGTGCGCTGCAATGCAGTTTTTTAAAAAACACATAACTTCCGGGGAGCAGTATTTTTCTTTAGTCATCCGCTCTTCCGTCAGACGCTGAATTGGCGGGGACTTTCTGATCGACACCGCAGTTCCCGTATGGGCAATGCTTTCATGAATGACAGAAACCCTAAGGTCCTCCGTCTCCGCCTCGAGAAGGTTGTCCTGCGGATTGAAATTTGCAGAAACAGCATTCTTTATTCTCATGACAAACTGTTTCTCAAATTCTTTGTCAACCACGATGTCTGCCCGATATCGTCCTTTGGTGACATCATCCACCCACACATCCTGTCCGTTGTAATTGATATCCGTCACGTTATCATCACGGATAAATGGCAGCAATACTCCATAAGCTTCATCTGGTAAATGCCAGTTACTGATTCTAGCCATCTTTTAACCTCTTTACCACTCATTTTGAAGGACAGCCTGCGTCCTCCTTTTCATTCAGGGGGTCCGCCATCTTTTTTCATCTAAAATCCGGATGGAACCGTAACGCCGGTCACTCCGGACTTCTCAATGAAATTGGCAATCGTAGCTTTTACAGCGCCGAGAATATATTCTCCAACCGGCGTGGCAGCTGTCGCAAACAGCAGAATAATGATCGCCGCTACGATAATTAAACCATATTCTCCTAAAAAATCTTTCATTTCGTCTTCCTCCTTGATTTTTATTGAAGCCTTTTTCCTTGCTTCTGGATTCAGTATATCCGTTTCATACGCATTCAGCCAGAGGTGTTCTGAGGGTTTTCAGGGGATCTCAGGGACACTCCAAATCAAACTGGTCTTCTCCCTGCTCCAACACTTCTTTGATGATACCGAGTGCTTCTTTTCTTTTCACCTTTACATACTCATGACTGACATGCAGTTCACTTTCTACCGTATACCACGTTTCTTTCCTGACATATAACCTGTTCATCAGTTCAAACATGGCATAGTCCAGCTGGTAAAAGGCTTCCCAGACGAGCAGAATACGGCACTCCTCCAGCTCCAGCTCCTCCAGTGTTTTCTGCATCCGGCAGATTTGCTGCTTCATTACACAGCAATATCTCTCCTGCTCCTTTCCGCCTTTCATCTGATCCTCAAGAAATTTAAGATCCTCCTGAATGTGACTGCGTTTTACGGCAATATTGTGTATCATCTGCTTCTTATTTTTTAATATATCGGTAATCGCTCTCTCCTGCATACTGCACACTCCGTTCTTACCTCTGCTCAAAATTATTTTTTTACGCAAAGATACCTGCAGGCATATTCATCACCTGCCTTTTTTTCGATTCAATTTGTTCTGCGGAAATATCCGGCCGAACAGCCGGGTTGAGATTTGTATAAGAAATTATAAGGGTATCCCCCCTGTTTGTCAATGCCCACATAGAGCACGACCGCATTCCGGGACATTAAAAAACGGGCCGATAAAGATCGGCCCGCAGTGTTTTACGCTGATGCAAGAAAATCGTTGATCTGTTTTTCCAGAAGATCTGCATCCATTCCATGTACCATAGCCGCTTCTGCCAGGCTTTCTCCCTGTGCGGATGGGCATCCGATGCAATGCATGCCTGCTCTCATTAAAATCGCAGCAATATTAGGATTCAGCTGAAGAAGTTCGCCGATCAACATATCTTTATTAATCTTTGCCATGATAAATTTCCTCCTTATCATTCAACCATAATGGCTATTATCTGTCTGTACAGCTCATTATAATACCTTTTTACCCGAAAAACAACTAAAAACTGAAGAAAAACTCTGGTAAATTGTTTAGAATTTAATACTTGTATTCTTTCAGAAGATATATTAAAATGTGCTTAGACCCAGAGATGGGGAATCGTAAAATAAGAGGAGGATAAATGTTATGGCATATGTAATTTCTGATGCATGTGTAAGCTGCGGATCATGCGAAAGCGAGTGCCCGGTAGGCGCTATCACACAGGGCGATACTCAGTATGAAATCGATCCTAATACATGTGTAGACTGCGGAACATGCGCTGGTGCATGTCCTACAGACGCTATTTCAGCTGAATAATGACATATAAAAAACTGCTCGGCCATCTGGTCTGGGCAGTTTTTTATGTAGTCAGCTCTTTGCCGGCTTTGTAAATTTCTTTTTTCGCTTCTTCCCCTGTTCTTTTGTGGCTGCAACCATACGCCTGGAATACTGATGATGGCGAATCGCCGCATCCAGTCTCTTGTAACGGTCTTCCTGATGATCCATATCCTTAATCTGTGTCAGAAGACGGTCCAGAATTTGGTAAAACTCCTGCTTTTTATCAGGCGTTTCTTCTTCTTTGCGTTTGGAAATTTCCTTTTTCTTCTCGGTTTCCGGTTCTTTTTTCTGCGAATTTTTCTCAATAACCCTTTTTTCCGCAACTGTCTCAGATTTCTTGGACGCATTTGCATATAGTTCACGCCGAAGCCCCGGTACCAGTTCTTTAATGGTCTTTAACTGAAACCCTTTTTTCTTAAGTTCTTTAATGCTCAGAAAAATCTGAATATCTTCTCTGGTGTAGTAACGATGTCCCATTTCATTCCTTGCGATTGGAAGAGCAAGCTCCTCCTCCCAGTAACGCAGCACGTGGGTCTCCACATCCACCATTCTGGCCGCTTCAGAAATCAGAAATCTGGTTTCACTCATATACTTACCCCTTTATGCTTAAGCTTCAATTTTATTATAGCATTCAGGGATACAATTGCAACGAAAAGACATCGACGAATTCCGACATGCCTGTCCTTCTTCACAGCAGAATGTTCCGTTTATATACGCCACTACTTTTTCCAGTTTACAAACCGTGTATATTCCGGCATCCAAACCAGATTCACCGTGCCGATCGGACCATTCCTC
The DNA here is from genome assembly GCA_964621905.1 of uncultured Ruminococcus sp. Classification (GTDB taxonomy): domain Bacteria; phylum Bacillota; class Clostridia; order Lachnospirales; family Lachnospiraceae; genus Ruminococcus_G. Next base: position 22,663 of record CAZUNG010000012.1, read on the forward strand.
TGCTTCGCGATAATAATCTCTGCAACATTCGGGTTCTCTGTATCTTTGTTATAATAGTCATCACGATAGATAAACATTACGACATCGGCATCCTGCTCTATTGCCCCGGATTCACGCAGATCTGACAGCATTGGCCGTTTGTCATCCCGCTTCTCAACCGCACGGCTCAGCTGTGACAGAGCCACAACAGGCACACTCAGTTCACGTGCGAGCGACTTCAGCGAACGGGAAATATCAGAGATCTCCTGCTGTCTGGAATCACTCTTTCCGCTGCCGCTCATCAGCTGCAGGTAGTCAATAATGATAATTCCCAGATTATGTTCAAGTTTGAACTTTCTGCACTTTGAGCGCATCTCAGAGATCGAGATACCGGGTGTATCTTCAATGATCAGATTGGAATTTCCAATAACGCCGGCACCTTCAATCAGTTTTGCCCAGTCCTCATCTTTCAAATTACCGGTACGAATACTCTGAGAATCCACTCTTGATTCCAACGAAAACAGACGGTTCACCAACTGTTCTCTGGACATTTCCAGACTGAAAATGGCTACCGTCAGATCTTTTTTAAACGCCATATACTGGGCAATATTCAATACAAACGCCGTCTTTCCCATTGATGGACGCGCTGCGACCAGAATAAAGTCAGACGGCTGGAATCCGGAAGTCTTATAATCAAGATCCACAAAGCCTGTCGGAAGTCCGGTCACACTGCCTTTCGTTCTGGACGCCTTCTCAATCGTATCCAAAGCATTCAGTACAACCTGCCGAATAGGAACAAACTCCCCGCTGTTTCGTTTCTGAAGGAGTTCAAACATGCGTTTCTCCGCATCCTCCATGATATCTTCCACTTTATCGTTGTTCAAATAGCAGGCATTTGAAATCTCTTCATTGACTTTGATCAGCCGCCGAAGCATAGCCTTATCCTTTACGATTCCGGCATAATATTTCACGTTTGCCGATGTCGGCACCGCAGCGAGCACATCCCGCACAAATTCCATACTGCTGATCTCAGGCGGAACGTCTTTCTCCTGCAGCCTGTTCTGCAGTGTCACTGGGTCCACCGGCTTGCCTTCATTAAAAAGCTCCTGCATCGCTTCAAATACCACTTTATACTGATGCTGATAAAAATCATCACCGGTCAGTATCTCCGACGCCACCAAAATAGCTTCCCGGTCCATCAGCATGGAACCGATCACAGACTGCTCCGCCTCTGTGCTGTGAGGCAGTATTCTTTTGATAAGCGCTTCTTCCACGCGATTTCCTCCTAAGCTTCTTTTACCACTACTTTCAATTCTGCGCTTACTTTCGGGTGCAGACGCAGCGGAACCATGGTGGTTCCCAGTTCACGAATCGGACTGTTCAGCTGCATTTTTTTCTTGTCAAGATCATAACCCAGCTGTTCTTTTGCCGCTTCTGCGATTTCTTTTGCAGACACAGAGCCAAAGGTTTTTCCGCCTTCACCCACCTTAAGGGAGACCGTCACTTCTTTTGCTTCCAATTCTTCCTTAAACTGCCGGGCTGCCTCCAGATTCTCTTTTGCAATCTTATCATCATGTGCTTTCGCAAGCTTCAGATCATTCATATTCTTGGATGTCGCTTCCAGTCCCAGCTTTTTGGGCAGCAGCATATTTCTTGCATATCCATCACTTACATTAACGACTTCTCCTTTTTTTCCTAATGCTTTTACATCTTCAAGTAATATTACTTTCATCAGATATCTCCTCCGTCTATCATTTCCTGTAATGTCTGTTTCAGGTAATCAATGGCCTCCCTGACTGTATACCCTTTCAGCTGCGAGCCTGCAATATTCAGATGCCCGCCGCCGCCCATACGCTCCATAATGATCTGTACGTTAACTTCATCTATGGCACGGGCACTGATATAAATCATATCTTTATAATCCGTCAGCACAAAAGATGCCTTGACACCAACGATATTCAGCAGTTCATTTGCCGCCTGAGCCCCCACGACTGTCGGACTCTCGAGTCCGTCCGTTGGACATACGGAAATAGCGTAACATTTTCTGAAAAGCTCCGCATTGCGGATAGCTTCACCCCGTGCGCGGTAATCTTCCGCATTCTCACGGAACAGCTTGCGGACTCGCGTCACATCCGCACCGCACCGACGCAGAAAGGCCGCAGCCTCAAAGGTACGAACGCCTGTTTTTGTCATAAAGTTATTCGTATCAATCATAATCCCCGCGTAGATACTGTCCGCTTCAATATTGCGGATTCTTATGCCGTCTGCGAAATACTGGAGCACCTCCGCTACCATCTCACACGCAGAAGACGCATACGGTTCAATATAAGAAAGTACTGCATTTCTGATGACCTCACTGCTCTGACGGTGATGGTCAAGCACCACAATGGTCTTTGTCATGGAAAGCAATTCTTCACACTCGGAATAGCTTGGCCGGTTGGTATCAACAACAACCAGGACCGTATTATCATCTGTGATATCTTTCGCCTCATGGCTGTTCACAAACATATGTGGATCATAATCGGGATTATTGATAAATTCGTCCATCAGCGGTCTTATGGAAGAAGTTGCATTATTGATGACGATATAAGCCTTCTTGTTCAGCGTTTTTGCAGCGCGGTAAATGCCAATAGCAGCTCCAAATGTATCAACATCCGTGATCTTATGGCCCATGACAACGACATTGTCTTTCTGGCTCATAAACTCTTTGAGTGCATGCGCTTTGACACGCGCTTTAACGCGTGTTGTTTTTTCTACCATCTGCGATTTTCCGCCGTAATAAGAGATCTGGTCTCCATCTTTAATCACAACCTGATCCCCGCCGCGGCCAAGTGCAAGCTCAATTGCAACACGTGCATATTCCGCTGTCTGGGCATAAGTATCAGCATGCGCACCAAGTCCCATGCTGATAGTCACTGACATTTCGTTGCCTATGTTAACGTTTTTAATATCCTCCAGAATATTGAATTTCTGTTCTTTCAGCTGTTCCATGGAACCCCGCCGCATGACAAGAAAATACTTATCCTTTTCCAGACGTTTGACAACTCCATCAACAGCAGAAAAATATTTTGTAATCTTACGTTCAATCAGCGCTGTCAGAAGTGATCTGCGGACCTCTTCCACACTGTCCGTCGCTTCTTCATAATTGTCCAGATACAGCAGACCGGATACCAGTTTTTCTTCTTCATTTTTGCGGATATACTCATTCAGTTCCGTTACATCATACATGTAAAGGCCAATGAGACAGTTATCCTGCATCTCCTCAGTATCCACAAGCTTTGAATTCTGAAGGAGTCCGTCAATACTAATGCGCTGCAGTTTTACCCGGAAACTCTGGCTTCCGTAACTGATCTCCGCTTCCTTGATTTCATCCTCTTCGCCCGGCAGAATGTCCTGCGTAATCTCTGACATGACATTCGTGATGGATTTGTGATACTTCTTGTCTTTTCCCGTCAGTTTGGAAAAAGACTTGTTCAGCCACATGACTTTTCCATCTGCATCCAGAACAGCGAACGGAATGGCGAAATCACGCATCAGGTTTTTCTGAATCTGACCGTATTGCGTGGCAAATGTGATCAGTTCATTCAGAATAATGGGCCGGTTATGAAAATACAAAATCACCACAATCGCAATGTAAACTGCCACGAAAAAACTGACCAGTGTCCCGGCCTTCACATTGATAAAATACACGGCGATATTCATAATCATCAATAAAACGCTGAGTGTTATCGGCCAATTCAGATAAGATTTCAGCGGCCCTGAAAGTTTTATTCTACCATTCATACCTTTTACCTATTGTAATTTTTCCCATAGATTAAAATTTTGTAATAGCGTTTCTGTTATATTATATCATTTTTCCGCCAAATAAAAAAGCCTTTTTTCTCGCCGCCTCTGCTCCTATAATTAGGGATACAAAAATTTGAGTTTTTAAAAAGAGGTATTGGTATATGAACACTGTCATTGAAAAATTTCTGATGATAAACAGGACCGCCGCAGAAAACTGAAGCTTCAGTTTTCTGCGGCGGTCCTGTTTATATGATGTCATTTCGTATAAATTTTTTCTCCATCGGGACTGAACACGCTGTATCCTTTTTTGCAGACTTTCTTCGCCTGCGTCAGATCCAGATATGCTCCCTGCTGGCTGTCTTCATCTTCCCAGGTTTTTCTTATCCTGTAAAACTGAACATCCTGCAGAAGTTCTTCATTACTTTTTGTATCCGTCAAAACATCATACTGCGTCAAATTAAATTTTTCAATAATGTTGCATATTTTCGAAACATAGGCGCTGTCCGTCGCATATCCGCCGTCTTTGATGATCTGAATTGCCGTTCTGTAATCAGTCTCTCCTTTGAGTCCCTCATAGCGCAGTCCATCACCGTCCGTCGCACCCAGAAGATATGCCGAATGATCTGCAACGGAATCTTCCACACAGTCATATTTCCGAAAAGCTGCAGTGATCGTCACCTTACGTCCGCCGTACTCTTCACCCGTCTGCTTCGTATAAGATGAGATCCCATCCCAGGAACTGTTCTCCCAGGTATTGCCGGAAAGCGTCACTTTCATACCGAAACAGTTGTTTGCTTCCTGTGCAAGATCTGTTCCCATATATCCTGATTCCAGAATACACTGTGCCGCGCTGATGCTCGCCAGTATCCCGGATTTTGCATAGTCCTGCTGACACATTCTTCCAATAATCGACACACGGTCAGTCTCTGTCAGACTAACCACGTCAGCCGCATTTGTTATGGTACCCGTAAATGCTGCTGTTTCCTCGGTGTCTTCACTGCTCTCTGATTCTTCTCTTGCTTTCTGACGTTCTTCCACTCTGTTGTAGTTCTGCTCCTGCGGTTTCGCAAATACAGGAACTGCACAGGTGAATGTCAGCATTCCTGCAAGAAGACACGCCGCCACTCGTTTTTGTTTCATATCCACCTCTTCGCTGTTCACGTACAAAATTTCTTTATAATTAATGTATTCATTATACAGAAGAATGGAAAAAAATACAAGCAATTATATTTTCATCATACTTGACATCAGACATGCCCCTGCCGCCTTCGTCTTTCTTATGAGATTCAGATTTTGCTCCGTAACTCCGCCGATTGCGTAGACCGGAATCTCTACTGCCGCGCAGATATCTTCCAGGTAAGAAAGGCCTCTCGGAGGCAGTCCGGGCTTACAGTCTGTTGCAAATATATGGCCCGCTGTCACATAGGCAGCATTGTGCTCCTGTGCCCACACAGCTTCCTTTGCTGAATGTACAGATGTTCCGCACATTTCAAACGCCCCCATCTCTTTCCACTGTTCCTGAAACAGTGAAAACGGAAGATGAAGTGCCGGACATGCAAGCCGGCGTGCCACACCGGCATAAGTGTGAAGTACACACGGAATCTCAAGCCGCATACAGCAGGCAGTCACTTTTTCCGCCAGCTCTTGATACGCTTCTTCTGATAAATCCTTCTCTCTTAACATAACCAGATCCGGTTTGTTTACGCTGGCAATGCGTGCCAGCTGCTCTGTCAGCGGACGGCTGCAGAGATGGCGGTTTGTCACGGCAATTATTTTAAACGTACACATAATCATTCATCACAGGCTGCAGCCCGTGTTTTAAAATACTTGCGTATACTTCATCCACATTTCGTCCATCGGCAATTTCGAACTGATCATCTCCCACTTCCTCGCCCTCAGACACATGGCTTCCAATTCCCGTACTGACCCCGGCTGAAATTTTCGTCGCCGTCATCCCGATCACATGGTCACGGAACTCAGCCCGTTCTCTTGTAGAAATTGTCATACCCGCATACGGCATGAAAATACGGTATGCACACATGACCTGAAGCAATTGTTTTTCATGCACATCCTTTGAGTTAATCTTATCATTATTAATGATCGGACGCAGCCTCGGACAAGAAAATGAAATCTCCGCCCATGGGTATTTTCTCTGCAGCAGCCACGCATGCAGGCCGGTTGCAAACGCATCCTTTCTAAAATCGGCAAGGCCGAGCAGCGCTGCAAACGCCACGCCGCGCATCCCTCCCATCAGCGCGCGCTCCTGTGCATTGATCCGGTATGGAAAAACCCGTTTATGCCCGGCGAGATGCAGCGTTTCATATTTGTCGGAATGATACGTTTCCTGAAAAACAGTCACATAATCAGCCCCGCATTCGTGCAGATACGCATATTCATCGGAATTCATCGGGTATACTTCCAATCCAACCATTTTAAAATATTTGCCTGCGATCCTGCACGCCTCTCCGATATACGCCACATCCGAATTTTTTCTGCTCTCACCTGTCAAAATCAAAATTTCTTCAAGGCCTGTCCTCGCAATCGCCTCCATTTCTCTCTCAATACCCGCAGCATCCAGTTTTGCACGCCGTATCTTGTTATGACAGTTGAATCCACAGTAAATACAGTAATTTTCACAATAATTTGAGATATAAAGCGGGGTGAACAGATAGACCGTATTTCCAAAATGCCTGCGCGTTTCCTGTTGGGCACGCTGAGCCATCTGCTCCAGAAACGGGAGTGCCGCCGGCGAGAGCAGCGCTTTAAAATCCTCCACGGTGCAGTTCTCGTGCATCAATGCTGCTTTGACATCCTCCGCCGTATAACTATGATAGTTATATGCTTCCATGCTGCTGATAACTTCATCCATGACATCCGAAGAAATGATTTCCATTCCCTCCATATATTCCATATGATCCGTTCTTTTTTCCAATGTTTCTTCCCCCCCTTTACTCTTCCAGAAATCCCGTCAGCGGTGAAGATGCCGAGCCGCCTTTTGAAAGGACCCTTCCAAGTCCCGCAAGATATGCTGCGCGTCCTGCTTCAATTGCCTGTTTAAAAGCCTTCGCCATGGCCGGAATGTCTCCTGCCGTTGCAATGGCTGTATTTGCCATGACGGCTGCAACTCCCATTTCCATCGCTTCACATGCCTGTGACGGTCTGCCAATCCCTGCGTCGACAATGACCGGGAGATCGATTTCATCCACCAGTATCTGAATAAACTCCCTGGTCGCAAGTCCTTTGTTAGATCCGATCGGGGCCGCCAGCGGCATGATCGAAGCCGCACCGGCATTTACAAGTTCTCTGGCCGCATTCAGATCAGGATACATATACGGCATCACAACAAATCCTTCTTTCGCGAGTATCTCTGTCGCCTTGACCGTCTCATAATTGTCCGGCAGCAGGTACTTTGAGTCATGGATTACTTCAATTTTTACGAAATCTCCGCATCCGAGCTCTCTTGCCAGACGGGCGATACGCACGGCCTCTTCAGCGTTTCTGGCTCCGGATGTATTCGGGAGCAGCGTCACGCCTTTCGGTATGTAATCCAAAATGTTCTCTTTTCCGCCTGAATTCGCCCGCCTGAGTGCAAGTGTGATCATCTGTGCGCCTGCATCCGAGACAGCGGCATGTATCAGATTCAAATCATACTTCCCCGAACCCAGAATAAAACGGGACGTAAAAGCATGTCCCCCGATTGTCAGTACATCATTTCTCATATCCTCTTTCTTCATGGTATTCCCTTCTCCTTCTTTTTATGATCTGTCAGTATCAAACATTGTTTTGTCCCAAAATCAAACGTATTACCATATTGGCCTGATGCCCGGCGCATATTGCAACACGCGGTGCCATCAGACCGATTCCGTCACTGCTATCCGTCTGTCCATCGCCGCAGATGTACAGGCGGCTCATAGCCCGTCTCGTGATAATTGCATTGCTGCTGTCATACCCTGCCATACCAGAGCCGGATACCACGACTGTACCCGGGCATGTTTCAAGCAGTGTATTGACAAGCATCGCTTTATTCTCAGGCCGGTCGAAGGCCTCGCAGACAATCCGGTACGCCCCGAACAAGGCTGCCGCGTTTTCCCGTGTGACATTGACACTGTCTGACGTAATCTCAACATAAGGATTAATATCCCGGAGAATCTGTTCCATCGCTTCCGTCTTTTTCATTCCCAGATGACTGATCATATATGTCTGGCGATTCAGATTCGTCATATCCACGGAATCAAAATCCACCAGATGAAGATGTCCGATTCCGCTTCTCGCCAGCATTACAGCGATGTTGGAGCCAAGTCCCCCGAGCCCTGCAACTGCCACGGAGGAATCTTTTAATTTCTTATGAATTTCCGGAGAAAATCGCTGATCCTTTGCCCGGTCAAGTTCTTCCCTGGAAGGGAAGGTACCTCCATTTTCACACTGCATTGCATCATCCCCCTCCGACAAATCTCACAACCTCCAAATGGTCCCCATCGTTTACGGTCACTTTGCTATATTGCGACCTGGGGACAATCTCCTGATTCCGTTCAACTGCCACACGTGTAATGTCATATCCCAGCCTGATCAAAAGTCTGTCAAGCTGTACACATTCCCCTAACTGCTTCTCTTCTCCATTAACAAATATCAAAACTTCCACCTCCTGACAATTTTACCAAAAGCACAGAGCAAAAAAGGCCGCACGAAAAAATACACCCGCGGTGGTGTACCCCTTCGTGTGACCTTTTTCACACTCTATGAATGATTATATAAATTTTTCAGCTTTTGTCAACTGTTTTTATGTTTCTTTTTATAGTTCATGAAAAAATCCTTCAGCTGTGTCAGAGAAGTCACCAGAATTTCTTTTTCCTCTTCACCAAGCCCCTTAACCACAGCCTCAATCATTTCTCTGTGAAAAGCCTCATGGTGGTAATATGCGCGCTCACCCTTTTCCGTGAGACGGATATATACCACGCGCCGGTCTTTCTCACTGCGTTCCCGCAGTACATAGCCTTTTTTTACAAGACTGTTCATAGAAATCGTCAGTGTACCCATGGTAACCAGCATCTTTTTTGCGATCGATGACATATTCATCGGTTTATCCACGCCTACCGCTTCGATAATATGCATATCATTGTTTGTGATATCACAGAATTCTCCGGTAATGATTGCATCCTGTTCAATATCCATAATATCATTAAACAGATTCACCAGAACATCATTCAGGGCGCGATAGCTCTTTTCCATGAGTACCTCCTTATCCATACTGCAGCTTTCGTATATGCTATATGATACATGGTTTTATACCGGATTACAAGCAATTCCAAACAAATCCTCAACCACCTGAGATACGGTTTCTATCCGATTGCTGCGGTACGCATTACTCCCGCAGAAAAGCAGTGCCTGCTCTGTTTTTTCCGTAACCGCATTCACAAGCGCCTGTGTGATGCAATAGGGAGTCTGCGCGGGATTACATTTTTCAAGGCATTGCAGGCAGCTTTCTCTGCGTTTTTCCTGGATATGGTCCGCTGCCAGAAATGCATTTCTGATTGCACGCCCCGGCATGCCTACCGGACTTTTGGTAATCACAATATCTTCTTTCCTGGCATCCAGGTACCGCTCTTTATAAGACATCGGTGCATCGCATTCCTCCGTAGTCACAAATCTTGTTCCCACCTGAACCCCGTCCGCTCCAACTTCTTCTATCATGTGGCGTACATCATCTCCGTCGTAGACACCGCCCGCCACGACGACCGGTATCTCTTTGTGATATTTGTCGCCGCACTCCCTGACCGCACAGATGATCTTTTTGATCTCTTCCTCATAACTTTCATCTGAGTATGTCTTAAGCTCCTCTTCTGAAAATCCCAGATGACCTCCCGCTTTTGGTCCTTCAACGACAACCAGGTCCGGCGCCGTCTGATAGCGGCGGTCCCAAAGCCTGCATATCAGTTTTGCCGCTTTCAGAGACGATACGATCGGTGCAAGTTTCGTCTTAAAACCTTTTGCATATTTGGGCAGATCCACCGGAAGCCCGGCTCCCGATACGATAATGTCAGCACCTGCTTTCAGCGCAGCTTTTACATAGTCTTCATACCTTTTCGTTGCAACCATGATATTGAACCCCAGAATCCCCTCCGGTGCAATCTCACGTGCTTTATAAAGCTCTTCTTTCAGCACCCTAAGGTTTGTCTCGATGGGGTTTTTACGAAACCGGGGATCCCGGTATCCGATCTGTGCTGTAGAAATCAAACCAATGCCGCCGTTTTTTGCCACGGCTCCTGCCAGCCCCGAAAGACTGACACCGACGCCCATTCCGCCCTGAATCAAAGGAAGAGGTACCGTCAGTTCCCCGATCCTCATCGGCTTTTGCTCTGTCATTCAATTCTCCCTCTCTAGCCTTACGCTATTACATTCTGCGGAACCGCTGATAACGGTGTTCCTGAAGCTCGGTATCTGTTTTTCCCTGGAACCGAACCAGAAAACTTCGGATTTCTGCACGCAGCATTCTGCAAATCTGCTTTTCATTGTCCCTGCATGCCGGTTTCTCTTCCGGTATCACTTTTTCAATGATTCCAAGCCTCTGCAGGTCATCCGCCGTGATCTTCATAACTTCCGCCGCCTCATCAGCTTTCTTGCTGTCCTTCCACAAAATCGAGGCGAACCCCTCCGGAGACAGAATCGAGTATATCGCATTTTCCATCATCCATACCTCATCGGCAACTGCCATGGCAAGCGCGCCGCCGCTTCCGCCCTCCCCGATGACCATGGAAAGGATCGGTGTCTTTAAGTCCGACATCTCAGACAGATTATCCGCAATCGCTCTCCCCTGCCCGCGTTCTTCAGCCTCAAGTCCACAGAAAGCCCCCGGCGTATCTACAAAGCAGATTACCGGCCGGTGGAATTTTTCCGCCTGCTTCATCAGGCGCAGAGCTTTGCGGTATCCATCCGGAGACGGCATGCCAAAATTTCGAATGAGATTATCTTTCAGATTTTTCCCTTTCTGCTGTCCAATCACCGTAACCGGTGTCGCTCCCAGCATTGCGATCCCGCCGACAATGGCACCGTCATCTCTGCAGTAGCGGTCCCCGTGAAACTCTATAAAATCTGTAAAAATGCCATCCATATAGTCAAGTGCAGTCAGGCGGTCTGCTTTTCTGGAAGTCTCCACAACACTCCAGGCGTCCTCGTGTTCTTTTCGTTTGCGAGGTTTTGCCAGGTCTGCCTCTGCCGGTGCAGAAGCTTTTTCTGAAGATGTATGCATCTTCATGATATCCCCAAGTACTTTCCGCATATCAGAGCGCTCTACTATTTTATCAATAAACCCATGCTCCAGTAAAAATTCTGAACGCTGAAAGCCCTCCGGGAGCTTCTGCCGGATGGTCTGTTCAATGACACGTGGTCCGGCAAACCCGATCAGCGCCTTCGGTTCCGCCAGGATCACATCCCCCAGCATTGCAAAACTTGCGGTCACTCCTCCCGTTGTGGGGTCCGTCAGGACAGAAATATACAGCAGGCCTTCTTTACTATGCCGCTTCAACGCTGCCGACGTCTTCGCCATCTGCATCAGTGAAACCATGCCCTCCTGCATTCTGGCACCGCCAGAGCAGCAAAACATAATGACCGGAAGTTTAAGCTGTGTTGCACGCTCCACCATACGTGTAATTTTTTCGCCCACAACGTATCCCATACTTCCCATCAGGAAGCGTGCATCGATCACCCCTACGGCGCAGTCATGCCCTTCTATGGACGCTTTTCCCGTCACAACGCCCTCTGTAAGTGACGTCTTTTCCTGTGCCGCTTTAATTTTCTCCTCATAATCTGGAAACTGCAGGGGGTTGCCTGTTTCAAGATCTATATCCCATTCCTCAAAACTGCCGCTGTCCACTGTCATTTTCAGCCGGCGTCTCACATTTAACCGGAAATATCCCCCGCATTTTGGACAGATATAATAATTGGCACGTACATCATCCCGGTAAACCAGTTCACCGCACCTGCTGCATTTTGCCCAAAGGGTTTTCAGCACATCCGGTGCTTCTTCCCCCTTTTTCATATTCATATTGGACGGGGATTTCCGTAATAAATTCTTTAACATCACTACCTCCACGGCTACAGATATTTCTCAATAAATGAAGTATCCTGTTTCCCTTCCTGAAAAACCGGATGATTTATGATCTTCATCTGGTATTCCTTGTTCGTATCAACACCTTCGATGATCATCTCATCAAGCGCCGATCGCATTTTCTGCAGTGCCTCCTCACGGCTGGAACCATGAACAATAACTTTTGCGATCATGGAATCGTAATTCGGCGGGATCTGATAGCCGTTATAGACCGCACTGTCAATACGGACTCCGTTACCTCCCGGAAAATGGCTGTCCTTTATGGTTCCCGGACAAGGCATAAAGTTTTTCTTTGGATTTTCAGCATTGATCCTGCATTCCATCGCATGTCCTTTCAGGCAGATGTCTTCCTGGGAAAATGAAAGTTTCTCACCTGACGCGATTCTGATCTGTTCTTTAATCAGGTCAAGTCCTGTCACTGCCTCAGTAACCGGATGCTCCACCTGGATTCTCGTATTCATTTCAATAAAGAAAAAATCTTTGTTGTTGTCTACCAGAAATTCTATGGTTCCTGCATTTTCATACCCTGCTGCCCGTGCGGCCTTAACGGCGGCTTTTCCCATTTCATCCCGCAGCCTGTCTGAAATTGCAGGACTTGGGGATTCCTCGATCATTTTCTGATGGCGGCGCTGTACCGAGCAGTCCCGTTCTCCGAGATGTACAACATTGCCGTAACCATCCGCCAAAATCTGAAATTCTATGTGGCGCGGCTCCTGCACAAAGCGTTCAATATACATTGTAGGATCAGAAAATCCCTGTTCCGCCTCTCTTTGTGCCGTCTGAAACTGCGCCTCAAATTCCTCCGGAACCATAGCCACCCGCATTCCGCGGCCTCCTCCTCCGGAAGCTGCCTTTATCATCACAGGATATCCGATATCCGCTGCTGCTTTTTTTCCCTTTTTTACATCCAGAATGGGCTGTGTGCTGCCGGGCACGACCGGAACCTGTGCCGCAATCATTGTATTTCTGGCTTCCGCCTTATTTCCCATACGTGCGATCACATCGCTTTTGGGTCCGATAAAAGTAATGCCGCATTTCTCACACATCTGGGCAAATTTGCTGTTTTCTGAAAGGAAGCCAAATCCCGGATGAACAGCATCCGCCTCCATCGTGATGGTGGCGCTTAAGATTCGTTCCATACTCAGATAACTCTCTTTGGACGGTGCCGGACCGATACAGATTGCCTCATCTGCCAGCAGTGTATGAAGGGCATCCCGGTCCGCCTCGGAGTATACCGCAACTGTTGAGATTCCCATCTCCCGGCAGGCTCTGATAATACGAACCGCGATTTCCCCGCGGTTCGCAATCAATATTTTCTTAATCATGCAGTCACCTATCCCACAATAAATGTCATATCTGCTGAGACAGCAGTCTCCCCGTCAACAGTTGCCACTGCGCGCCCGACACCGATCGGTCCTTTTTTCTTAATGATCTCACACGCCAGATTCAGCGTATCCCCCGGCAAAACTTTTTTCCGGAATTTCACCTTGTCCATTCCTCCAAAGAATGCCGTTTTTCCTTTATTTTCTTCCACACTTAAGATCGCAACTGCTCCTACCTGCGCGAGCGCCTCCACGATCAGCACTCCCGGCATCACCGGTTCCTGAGGGAAATGACCTGCAAAAAAGTCTTCCCTGAATGTCACGTTCTTGATGCCTTTTGCAAGAACGCCCGGTTCCAGCTCATCAATACGATCTACCAGCAAAAACGGATGCCGGTGAGGAATAATCTTTTCAATCTCTTTGATTCCAAGTGCCATGCTGCGCCTCCTTATCCAATCCGGAACAACGGCTGTCCGAATTCAACCACCTGTTCATTTTCTATCAGGATCTCGGCGATCACGCCGTCCCTGTCGCACTCAATTTCATTCATCAGTTTCATCGTTTCGATGATTCCGATCACCTGACCCTTTTTTACCGTATCCCCCACCTGGACATACGCCTGTGCATCCTCTGAAGGCGCACTGTAGAAAGTTCCAACAAGCGGTGATTTAATGAACGTTCCATCATCGATCACAGCCCCCTGTTGTTCTCCGTCGGGTACTGCTGACGGTGAGGATGGCGCCGGAACGGCTGTGACTATTTGTTTTTCTGCTTTTAAAACCAGTCTGACTTCACCTTCCTGGTATTCAAATTCCGAAAGGGAAGAGGCTGAAACGGTCTCTATCAAACGGATTATCTGTTCTGCTTCCATATTAGATCCTCCTACCCGCGGTATTTTCTGACACAAAGTGTTGCGTTATGTCCGCCAAACCCAAGTGAATTGGTCAGACAACAGTCAACTTCCTGCTCAACAGGGCCGTCTGTGATATAGTCCAGATCACATTCTTCGTCCGGTTCCCGGTATCCAACGGTGGGATGAAGATAACCGTCCAGTATGGATTTTACACAGGTGATAAACTCCACCCCTCCTGCTGCCCCCAGCAGATGGCCAATCATGGACTTTGTGGAACTGATCTTGACCGTCTCAGCCGCCGCACCAAGCGCCAGTTTGATTGCTTTTGTTTCAAACAGATCGTTATGGTGCGTGCTGGTCCCGTGTGCATTGATATAGTCCACATCCTCCGCACGGATACCGGCATCCTGCATGGCTTTTTCCATGGCTTTTGCCGCTCCGCTTCCATCTTCAATCGGAGAAGTAATATGATAAGCGTCGCTCGTAGCTCCGTATCCAACAATCTCCGCATAGATCTTTGCATTTCTCTTTTTCGCGTGTTCCAGTTCTTCCAGAACCACCACGCCTGCACCTTCCCCAATCACAAATCCACTGCGCTCTTTGTCAAACGGGATTGAGGCGCGCGCCGGGTCAGATGCCGCGGTCAGAGCCGTCAGGGATGAAAATCCGGACACACCGATCGGGGTAATCGAACTCTCCGCACCTCCGGCCAGCATCACATCCGCATCCCCATACTGAATCGTCCGGAATGCTTCTCCGATGGAATGTGTGCCTGTCGCACATGCTGTCACCACATTAATGCTCTTGCCTTTACAGCCGAGCTGGATGCTTACATTTCCGGCTGCCATATTGCTGATCATCATCGGTACCATCATCGGACTGACCTTTCTCGGACCGCCCTTCAGCAACTTCTGGAATTCCCGTTCAACGGTCTGCAGACTTCCGATGCCTGAACCAATGCTGATTCCCACCATATATGGATCTTCTTCTTCCATATTGATTTCTGAATCCTGAATCGCTTCTTTGGATGCTGCCACAGCGTACTGGCAAAATGCCTCCATACGCTTCGCTGCCTTGGCATCCATATATTCTTTCGCGTCAAAGTCTTTGACTTCCGCTGCAATTTTCACTTTATAATCTGATACATCAAACTTTGTAATACTGCCAATGCCCACGGTCTGATTTTTTACAGCACTCCAAAATGCATCAACACTGTTACCAATCGGGGTGATGGCTCCCATCCCCGTAACAACAACTCTTCTCATGGATGTTCTCCTTTATACCGTCAATGATTACATGATCATCCCGCCGTCCACATGCAGCACCTGTCCGGTAATGTACCGGCTTTTTTCTGATACCAGAAATACCACTGCATCTGCCACATCCTCCGGCCTGCCAAAGTCTTTCAGCGGAATCTGAGCCTTTGCCCCTTCTTTCACATTCTCAGGCAGGACTTCTGTCATATCTGTTTCAATAAATCCGGGGGCAACCGCATTCACATTTATTCCCCTGGACGCCACCTCTTTTGCAATGGACTTCGTCATTCCAATCAGTCCAGCCTTTGAAGCACTGTAGTTGACTTGTCCTGCATTTCCCGACACACCGGACACAGAAGAAATATTCACGATTTTACCGCGTCTCTTTCGTATCATCGTCTTTACCGCCCATTTGCAGCAGTGAAAGGCACCTGTCAGATTTGTATCCAGAACCTGTGTAAAATCCTCCTCGCTCATTCGCATGAGCAGCCCGTCTTTTGTAATCCCTGCATTGTTTACCAGAATATCGATCCTTCCCAGACGTGCCAGTACATCAGCAAACCACGCTTCTACCGCTGCGCCATCCGCGACATTACAGGGTCCGGCTTCCGCCTGTCCGCCCTTTTCCTGGATTTCTCTCACCACTTCCTGCGCTCTCTGGGCAGAACTTGCATAATTCACAACCACATATGCTCCTTCATCTGCCAGTGCGAGCGCAATTGCACGCCCGATTCCTCTGGCACCTCCCGTTACGATAGCCACCTGATTTTCCAACATTGTTATTCTCCTTTATTTAAAAACTCCTGCAATCCATCCAGCTGATCCCATTTTTCCACATTATAGACATAAGCTTCCCCCGAGATTTTCTTTACAAAAGAGGAAAGTGTCCTGCCTGGACCAATTTCAACAAAATGAGTGACTCCGTCTGCAATCATCGCCTCCACACTCTGCTGCCAGCGCACGGAGCTGCTGACCTGGCGAGTCAAAAGATCACTGATCTCTGCTGCTCCGAAGATATAGGACGCTGTCACATTCGTCACGTACGGTATTTTAGGTTCCAGAAATGTAACCGTTTCCAGCACCTTCCCCAGTCTGGCCCCGGCATCCCTCAGCATTTCCGAGTGGAATGGCCCGCTGACCTTTAAGGGAACTACTCGTTTTGCTTTGGCATCTTTCAAAGCTGCGGATGCAGTGTCCACAGCTTTCTTTTCCCCGGACACCACGATCTGCCCCGGACAATTATAATTTGCAATCTGGATGCCCGGTATGTGGTTCAGCACCTGTTCGATCGTCTCGGCAGACAGTCCCATTACAGCTGCCATGCCGCCCAGTCCTGCCGGTACTGCCTTCTGCATCAGAATACCTCTCTGACGGACAACCTGAACCGCATCCTCAAAGCTCATGGCACCACAGCAGACGAGTGCGCAGTACTCTCCGAGACTCAGCCCCGCAGTCACATCCGGTTCATATCCCCGTTTCTTTAGTTCACACAGCATGGCTACGCTGGTCGTGACTATGGCTACCTGTGTATATTCCGTGATATCCAGACGGTCATTTCCCTCAAAGCAGAGCTCTTCCATGGAAAATCCCAGCAATTCTCCGGCTTTTTCAAAGACTGCTTTAGAAATTGGTGAATTCTCATAGAAATCTTTTCCCATACCGGTCCTTTGTGCTCCCTGACCCGGAAAAATATATGCTACTTTTCCCATTTTTCCGCCCCTTTTAACAGACTTTCTGTCTCGCTTACGAGCTCTTCGATAATTTCTTTACATGACTGCCGCCGTTTGATCAGACCTGCGATCTGTCCCGCCATCACACTTCCGTTCTTCGTATCACCCTCCAGAACTGCTCTGCGCAAAGATCCGAGTGTCATATGCTCAAGCTCCTCAAAAGAGGCACCTTCCTGCTCTTTTTTCAGATATTCTTTCGTATTCTGGTTTCTAAGGGAACGCACCGGATGACCGGTAGAACGTCCCGTCACAACACTGTCGATGTCCCTGGCCCTGACAATCCGTTCTTTGTAATTGTCGTGTACAATCGACTCATCAGAAACAACAAAACGAGTTCCGATCTGTACCCCCTCCGCACCCAGCAGGAACATTGCTGCCATTCCTCTTCCATCACCAACTCCGCCTGCTCCGATTACGGGAATATCAACGGCATCTGCCACCTGCGGAATCAGTGTCATCGTGGTCTGGTCTCCGATATGTCCGCCTGCTTCACAGCCTTCCGCCACAACTGCATCGGCTCCGTAACGTTCCATTCGCTTTGCCAGCGCGACACTTGCTACCACAGGAATTACCCTGATGCCCGCGTCTTTCCAGTTCTTCATATATTTTTCCGGGTTTCCGGCGCCTGTCGTGATCACCGGAACTTTTTCTTCCATCACAAGCTGCGCCACGTCTTCCGCACTCGGACTGATCAGCATAATGTTCACTCCAAATGGCCGATCCGTCAGTTCTCTGACTTTGCGTATTTCTTCACGCACTACCTCCACCGGAGCGTTCGCTGCACCGATGAGCCCCAGTCCTCCGGCATTGGAAACAGCTGCCGCCAGGTGATGTTCTGCCACCCAGGCCATTCCGCCCTGGATGATAGGATATTCCGTACCCAGTATGTCCGTCATTCTTGTTTTCATGGCCTACCTGCCTTTCGCGATCATATTTATTCTTCGTCAATGCCTTTATTTTTCAGATAATCAATTACATCCTGAACGGTAATCATACGTTCCAGATCCTCCGCCGGGATTTCAATTTCATAAGTATCTTCCAGATTTGTCACCAGTTCAAACAAATCCAGTGAATCTGCGTTGAGATCTTCTTTTAAGGATTTCTCCGGTGTAATATTCTCTGCATCGATTCCCAGCTGCTCTGCAATTAATTCTTTCATTTTTTCCAACATCTTTTTGTTCTCCTTTTGATTTTTCTTTGATTATTTATTGTAATGCTGACCATCCGGCCGCCTACTACCAAGTCATAAGCGTGCTGCCCCAGCTTAAACCTCCGCCGAACGCACACAGGAGGACCTTGTCTCCTTTTTTTATCTTTCCTGATCTGCTGTACTCGTCCAATAAGATCGGAATACTGGCTGCCGCAATATTGCCGCAGCCATCCATATTCATTGGCATCTTTTCTGCCGGAATCTTCAGCGTTCTGGCAGCTGAGGCAAGTATTCTTTGGTTCGCCTGGTGCATAATGAAATGATCAACCTCTTCAATTGATGTCCCATTCTTTTGGAGCACTCTGCGGATGGTTTCCGGCACTTTGCGGACTGCAAATTTAAAAACCGCCTGCCCATCCATATTCATTTTCCCGTCTCCAGGCATATGTGCAGCCAGCGGATTTTGCAGCGGACTGCCTTCGCAGTAGAGCACCATGCCTTTTGAGCCGTCACAGCCCATATCCATACACTCGATGCCTGTTTCATCTGCTCCCACGACGACAGCTCCCGCGCCGTCGCCAAAAAGAATACAGGTGCTTCTGTCATCCCAATCTACAATCTTTGACAGCGTCTCTCCACCGACTACTAAAATTTTTTGATAAAGACCGGCCTGTATATAAGATGCTGCCGTATTCAGTGCAAATACAAATCCTGAACAGGCGGCATTTATGTCCATACACATGGCCTGACCGGCACCAACTGCGGCCTGCAGCTGGCAAGCCGCACCGGGAAACAGGTAATCCGGAGTCACCGTCGCAAACAGGATCATATCCAGCTTATCTGCGGATGTGCCAGCTGCTTGTAATGCATTTTTGACAGCGTGTGCGGCCATGGATACCGTTCCCTGATCAGTGAGATGCCTCTTTTTGATTCCGGTTCTTTCTCTGATCCATTCATCACTGGTATCTACCAGCTGTGCGATATCATCGTTTGTCATTATATGTTCCGGCAGATAACTTCCGGTACCCAAAATTCTTGCTCTCATATATTTTCTCTCTCTTTGTCATAATGTTCTACCGTCTTTGTTACAAATTCCTGTCCTATACCCTGTTATAGTTTGCCTCCATTAATATTTTAAAATAAAATATTTTGCATTTCAAACTATTTAAGTATAAAAGTATTATAGCAGGTTGCCATCGGATGTCAACCCTGATTTCGCCAAAAATTCAGCGGGCCGGTTATAACCGGCCCGCTGTTTATCAAACTGCCCATTGCTTATTTAAAATATTATTTGCGGCTCTTTCGAAGCCTTACAGCCAGAACTGCCACAACAATGCCTGCTGCCGCCAGAAGCGCAATCCACAGTATCATGTTTGTCTCATCACCGGTTTTAGCGTTGGCAGCACGTGTACTTTTTGTATTTATCGTCTTGTTTGTACGTTTCGCTGCGTTTGTTACAGATGCTTTCACTGTAATTTTAGCTGTGCGGCTTGTGACTGATACTGTCTGATCGCCATTCACCGACTTGTTAGTGTTGGTGACTACACAGTAGTAATATGTCGTTCCAACAGAGGCAGTAGACGGTGTATATTTGCTGCTTGTTGCACCTTTGATTGCACTTCCGTCTTTGCTGCTGTTCTTCGAACTCGAGTACCACTGGTAGCTTAACGTTCCGCCGTCCTTTACTGAAGCCTTCACTTCCATGGCCTTCGCAGCTTTGCCTTTATAATATGTGGCGTCACTCGGTCCGCTCACAGAAGGTACTTCCGCATTTGTCTTTGTGCTCACCACAATTTTAGCTGTATCGCTGACAGCTGCGGCTGTCTGACTGCCCGTTGCATCTCTCTTTGTATTGGTCACTACACAGTAGTAATATACGGTGCCATTATCCTTTGTAGACGGTGTATAGGTACTGTTTGTGGCATCCCTGACTGCTGTTCCGCTTTTCGTACTGTTTTTCGTGTTGGAGTACCACTGGTATGTCAGCTTGCCTCCATCCTGAGATTCCGCTTTTATTTCAAGTTCCTTCGCAGTATCTCCTGTGAAATAAGATGCACCTTTCGGATTCGCGGTGATCTTCGGTGCTTTTGCATCCGTCTTCTGCGTCTCTGTCACAACGATCTTAGCCGCATTGCTGGACGCGGAGGCCGTCCTGCCGTCCTTCGTGTTGGTAACAATACAGTAGTAATATGTCTCTCCTGCCTGATCCGTCTTAGGTGTATACGAATCAGATGCTGCCCCTTCAATTTTACTTCCTGATGTAATGTCATTGACCGTATTGCTGTACCACTGGTAGCTTAAGGTCCCTTCTGTCACTTCTGCCGTTACACTTAACGGATTCGCCTTTTCGCCTTTTTTATAGGTTTGGCCTTCCGGATCTTTTTTGATGACCGGGGTTTGTACGTCTGCCGGAGGCGTGGAATCACTGACAGTAACTTCCGCCGCATTGCTGGACGCGGACGCCGTCTTCTCACCTGTTGCGTTTTCATTTGTATTGGTCACGATACAATAATAATAGCTTGTGCCTGCGGTATCCGTCTTCGGCGTATAAGAATCAGACGTTGCTCCTTCAATCTTGATCCCTGAGGTAATATCATTGACTGTATTGCTGTACCACTGGTAACTTAAGGCTCCGCCGTCCGTTACTTCCGCAGTCACACTAAGCGGCGCTGCAGCTTCATTTCTCTCATACGCTGCATTCTGCGGATTCTCCTTAATCTGAGGAGTTTCAGCATCCACAAGCGATGCAGGTTCATTTACTGTTATGGCAGCTCTTTCACTTGTTGCCGCTGCCGTCTGTACACCTGTCGCTGCAGAGTTCGTATTTGTTACCACGCAGTAATAATATGTGGTCCCTGCTGTCCCTGTCGCCGGTGTATAGCTGTCCGTGCCATCCCCAACAGGCGTTCCGTCTGCACTTGCATCCGCACTCTGATACCACTGATAACTCAGGATTCCTCCGTCACTGACCGATGCCGCAACACTGAGCGCCGCTGCCGGTGCATCCTTATCATATGTAGCATCCGCGAGATTTTCCGTGATGACCGGGGTTTCGGCATCTACAAGCGGTGCAGGTTCATTTACAGTAACCGCAGCTCTTGTGCTGACAGCAGCTGCCGTCTGTGCACCCGTTGCGGCCGAATTGGTATTTGTCACCACACAGTAATAATACATGGTACCTGCCGTTCCTGTTTCTGGTGTATAACTGTTTGTACCATCCCCGACAGGTGTTCCGTCCGAAGCCGGATCCGTACTCCGGTACCACTGGTAACTCAGTGATCCTCCATCGCTTACCGATGCCGTAACACTGAGCGCTGTCGCGGGCGCATCTTTATCATACACTGCATCTGCCGGTCCGGAAACACTTGGCATCTCTGCATCTACTGCCGCTTTCGCAGGCGGACTCTGTGTATCCGTGTTTGGCTGTTCTCTCGGCTCTTCTTTGGACTCCGATACCTGTTCCAGTGTTATCACATACGCGCCCTGCCGCATCTTTGCACCGGACTCATCATAGAACCAGTCCTTATTCTGTGCAGCAGCCGCTTTCCAGAGTTTCCCGGATTCCGCTGCCGGCAAAGTGTAGGAGCCTTTTCCATACAGCCGGCCGCTTTCTTTCGTTTTTTCTTTATCCTGGTAACCTTTGATGGCTCCATCACCGGGATAAACCACCTTACCGTTCAAAACGACCTGAAATACACTGTCAGCACCTGCCGTAATCTTATCTCCAGACTGCAGCTGTTTTGAATCCCCCGCTTTGATACCGGAATTCACTGAATAATCAGCTGCCAGCACAGCTGACATATTGCCGAAAATCATACACAATCCCAAGATCAGTGCCATGAAAACTTTTCCATACCTTTTCGTTTTTCCTTTCATACTGCACACCTCTTTTCTCCAGCTTGATTAACACTCCCTATTAAGACCCTTTTCTTACTTACAGCATACGTGAACAAAGCCCTAAAATCAATAGTGTGCACACATATTTAAGTTTTTCTTAAGAATGTTCACGAAAAAGAAATATCCGTTTATTATATTCTGAGTTTCATGGTGCAGATCTCTCTTTATTCCCTATTTTTTATACAAAGAAGCCCGGGCAGTTCGCCCGGACTTCCACTATGTTGACCGTTACAATGATATTGATATTATGAAAACTCCGGTTCGATCAGCCCGTAAGTGTTTCCTTTTCTCTTATACACCACATTGACTTCCTCTGTCTCTGCATTGCAGAACACAAAGAAATTATGGCCCAGAAGCTCCATCTGTACGCACGCATCTTCCGGATACATTGGTTTGATTCCAAAGCGTTTGGTACGAATAATTTTTACTTCTTCATCATCTTCCACTTCCTTTTCTATAAAGGCCTTCTGAAGATTACCGCCGTCCTGATGCTTGTCAACAATTTTATTCTTATACTTCCTTAACTGTCTCTCGATAACCTCCTCTACCAGATCTATCGATACGTACATATCATTGCTGACCTGTTCCGATCGGATGATATTTCCTTTCACCGGGATTGTCACTTCAATCTTCTGGCGCTCTTTCTCCACACTCAATGTAACAACAATCTCTGTCTCCGGTGTAAAGTATCTCTCCAGCTTGCCCAGCTTTTCTGTAATCGCAGATTTCAGTCCTGAAGTAACTTCAATATTCTTTCCACTAATAATAAAATTCATGATGTCAACCCCTTTGGCTCGTATTTTACAGTGGGACCAACGCCGATTGACAGGAACGTTTGCCGCCATCTGTAATTATTCATATTATAATACATGTGTAATTTGTTCGCAATAGAATTTAGAAAACTTCTTATTATTCTATATTAAAACTGTTAATTATCGCATATCCTCAAAATTTGTTCGTACTCCATCGGACCGCCAAACAAATCGAGGGCACTTCCCACTGTCACATCGATTCTGTTCTGTCCTGTTTCCCGCAGCCTGTACAGATCCTCATAGCATCCGACACCGCCCGCATACGTGATGGGGTTTCTGCGGTGACCGGCAAGTATGCGTACCAAACCCTCCTCGATACCGGATGCTTTTCCCTCCACATCCACAGCATGGATCAGGAACTCATCGCAGTATTCCGCCAGACAGTCCATCACGGTTTCCGTCACTGTGACTTCCGTAAACTTCTGCCACCGGTCCGTCACAATGTGATACCTTCCATCTTTTTTCCTGCAGCTCAGATCCAGAACCAACCGCTCCCGCCCGACAGCACTGATCATTTTATCCAGATTTTCCCAGGATATTTTTCCATCCCTGAATACATAGGAAGTCACAATCACATGACTTGCACCGGCATCCAGAAATTCCGCCGCATTTCCCGTGTGAATTCCTCCGCCGGCCATCAGTCCGTCCGGGTAAGTTTTCAGTGCAGAAAGCGCCTGCTGCTTTGTCTGCTCATAGTAAGGAGAAGACGGTGGATTCAGCAGAATCACATGTCCTCCGCTGATCTTTTGTCCGCGGTACAGACTGGCATAAAAAGCTGCATCCTGGCCGGATACGAAATTCTCCTGTGCCGCATCGCCGTGGTCTTTGAGGCTCCCCCCTACGATCTGTTTTACTTTTCCGTTATGTATATCAATGCATGGCCGAAACCGCATACATCATATCCTCCATCTCATAACGCCCATGGCCGCGTTAAAATGCTGCCATCGCTTCTACGGCAACGGCAGCACGCTCTTACATTACATCTCAGGTTATGGATTCGTACGGGCATCGTCAGATGCATCTTTTCCAAGATCTTCCACACCCTGTCCCAGATCTTCAATTCCTTCTCCGGCATCTTCAACAAGGTTGTCCCCGCTGCCGTTGTTATTGACTGTTCCATCTGTATTGGTTCCGTCAGAATTGAGTCCGCCTGTTCCTGCTTCATTTCCGGTATTGTCATTTCCGGTAGTCGCATTGTCTGTGGTATTGTCCGTTGTGCCGTTCGTAGCGTCATTCACGTTGTTGTTGACGTCGTTTTTGTTATTATCAACACTGTTTTCCGTTCCGTTGGTATTTTCCTCGGTTGCTGCACCATTTTTATCTGTGTTATCAGCATTACCGCATCCCGCCACGAAACATACCATCGCTGCCAGCATCAATCCCAACATCCACTTCTTCATACACTTCATAATATCGTCTCCTTTTCTTTCTCTTATCAGATTTCGATGTTATTAATATACACGTGTCTGTCGGAATTTATTCATTTTTTTATTTTTTAAGCTTCGTTGATCACATCGCTCATTTCATAATGCCCCGGCCCTTTCCCCTTCAGGAATTTCGCCGCCTGCACAGCGCCCTTTCCAAATACCGCTTTTGAATAGGCTGTATGCCGAAACTCAATGACTTCATCTGCACCTGCAAAGATCACTTCATGATCCCCAACGATGGTTCCGCCCCGGACTGCGGAAATTCCAATTTCACTCTTTTCTCTTCTTTTACGTTCCTGGCTTCTGTCATACTTGTACTCATAGGCGTGATCCAGCGCATCATTCAGGCTGTCCGCCAGTGCCAGTGCGGTTCCGCTTGGCGCATCCAGCTTCAGTTTGTGATGACGCTCCACAATCTCCATATCAAAACCGGCAGGGGCCAGAATCTGAGCTGCTTCTTTTAAAAGTTTCAGCAGCATATTAATGCCGAGCGACATGTTTGCAGACTTTAAAACTCCTACTTTTTCAGAAGCCGCTTCCACTTTCTGAAGTTGTTCTTCAGAGAGACCCGTTGTACACAGTACAATCGGAATCTGTCTTTTGACACTGTAATCCAAAATCGCATCTGTTGCCTTGGCTGTAGAAAAATCAATGATTGCATCTGCTTCAACTTCACACTCATTCATATCCGTGAACACCGGATATCCATTATCCCGGTTATCCACCACATCAATACCCGCCACAATCTCGGCGTTCTCATCCTCTTTTACAAGACCTGAGATCACCTGTCCCATATGGCCGTTGCATCCGTGCATTATAATTTTAACCATGTCGTCCCTTTCTATTTTACCACTTTCAGTCCAAAATCCCTCATTGCCGCTGCAAGTCTGGCCTGATTAGCCGGCTCCATTTCCGTAAGCGGAAGACGGAGCGGTCCTACTTCTTTGCCCATGAGATTCATCGCAGCTTTCACCGGAATCGGATTGACTTCACAGAACAGTTCGTCAATCAGTGTAATCGCCCTGATCTGAAGGTCCCGGCTGCCTGCCACATCTCCCTCAAGATATTTCATAACGATATCATGCGTTTCCTTCGGTGCAATGTTGGAAAGCACAGAGATAACGCCGATACCGCCAAGTGACAAAAGCGGAACAATCTGATCATCATTCCCGGAATAAAGATCAATCCTGCCTTCCGTCAGTTCCATGACTTTTGCAACCTGTGAGATATTTCCGGTCGCTTCTTTGATGCCAACTATATTCTCCACATTTTCAAATAAGGACGCCACAGTCTGTGGAAGAAGATTACATCCGGTTCTGCTCGGTACATTATACATGATGATCGGTTTGCTGACCGCATCTGCTATTGTGGTATAATGTCTGATCAGTCCTTTCTGTGTCCCTTTATTATAGTACGGCGTAACGATGAGCAGACCATCTGCGCCATATTCTGCCGCATCTTTTGACATGTTGACTGCTGTCTGTGTACTGTTGGAACCAGTCCCTGCGATCACGGGAATCCTTTTTGCCACCTTATCAACGGTAAATTTTATAGCGTCCAGATGTTCCTCTTCACTCAGCGTCGCAGATTCACCTGTCGTGCCACAGATGATGATCGCATCTGTCCCCGCTGCGATCTGTTCCTCCAGCAGCTCTTCCAGCTTGTCATAATTGATCGATAAATCTTCGTACATCGGTGTAACTATCGCTACACCTGCTCCTTTAAAAATTGCCATTTTTATTCCTCCTTATTGTGAGCAAAGAAAGAGGCGATCCCTTCGTCAGGCCGCCTCCAAAGAATACATATAGTCCGTGAACTTCAGATAGCACTCCATCAGAAATGATGACAGTCATATGATTATTCACCATATGCCCAAGGATAAACCCCCGGTACCTTATCCTTTCGGCATTCTGCCCTTTTACTTATCTTCCTCTGTCTCCGGAACATCCGATAAGCTACTGATTAAGAATGCAACCTCTACCAAAATTATTTGATTATTCTAACTATATCATTATTCATTTTTTTTGTCAATCCACGTACTCCAGTTTACTTACAGACACCTCATAGGCTATCCTGCGCTCTGTCTCATCCTCGTTGATTTTTTTCATGTATTCTCTGCTTTGAATCCTTCCCCAGATGAGAACGTGTCCTCCTACCTGGAATGCCGATGCATATCGGGCATTTCTTCCCCAGCAAATGCAGGGAATGTAATCAGATTTTCCATATGGACGGTTTACCGCAATCAGCAAGTCTGCAATTTCGCGGCCCAAGGGTGTTTTCCGGTAAACCGGCGGTTTACATATGTAACCGTCCAGAAAGATCTGATTCGATTTCATCGATTCATCCTCTTCGTCTACAAAACTGATTTCTCTGGCAAAAACGGAAAGTACCAGCCGGTTCTTTTTTTCCTCATGCCGGTTGTAGGACCTGAACTGCCCTGCCACTTGGATATACTCTCCCTCATAATCCTGTGTGACATCGATGAGCCGCTCGGAAACCATGACGGGAATCCGATCCTCTGAATCGCTTAATCGTTTTACCAGCACATCTACCAGATAAAAGCCCTCTCCAAATACCTGATGGCTGAACGTAAACTGTGATGCGATCCTCCCCATAATTGCTACCTGATTGTTTTCAATAATCTTATCTGCCATGAATGATAGTACCCCTTCCTCTTCGTTGTATTTTGTCTATATCATATCTATTCCAACTTTTTCCGCATTAGAACTAAAAAATAATTTTTTTCATAATTACTTGTATTCGGGAAAAAATGTGGTAGACTTGTATAGTTAGGAAAATCACGCAATTTCGCGGGTTTTGCTCAAAATCCGCAGAAATCATATAAATTCAGGAAGGAAATACCATGAAGATCAAGAGAGAAGATGTAAGAAACGTTGCTATTATCGCCCATGTAGACCACGGAAAAACAACTCTGGTTGATGAATTATTAAAACAAAGTGGGGTATTCCGAGAAAATCAGGAGGTCCAGGAACGCGTCATGGACTCCAACGATATTGAACGTGAGCGGGGTATCACAATTCTTTCTAAAAATACAGCCGTATCCTATAAAGATGTGAAGATTAATATCATCGACACCCCCGGCCATGCCGATTTTGGAGGGGAAGTGGAACGTGTTCTGAAAATGGTAAACGGCGTTATCCTTGTCGTAGATGCCTTTGAGGGCGCGATGCCGCAGACAAAATTTGTTCTGCGCAAAGCACTGGAGCTGGACCTGGATATTATCGTATGTGTCAACAAGATCGACAGACCCGAGGCACGTCCTGACGAGGTAGTCGACGAAGTTCTGGAACTTCTGATGGATCTTGAAGCTTCGGACAAACAGCTGGACTGCCCATTTCTGTTCGCTTCTGCAAAATCAGGCTATGCACTTCGCGACCTGAATGATACTCCGGAAGATATGCAGCCTCTGTTTGACACAATTCTCACACATATTCCTGCGCCGGAAGGCGATCCGGATGCCGGTCCCCAGCTTCTGATCAGTACCATCGATTATAATGAATATGTGGGACGAATCGGAGTCGGTAAAGTTGACAATGGGAGCATTTCCGTCAATCAGGATGTCATGCTGGTCAATGACCACGATATCACCAAAAAGAAAAAAGTAAAAATCAGTAAACTGTATGAATTTGACGGTCTCAGCAAAGTAGAAGTCAGAGAAGCGGGGATTGGTTCCATCGTTGCGATATCCGGCATTTCCGATATCCATATCGGCGATACGCTGTGCGATCCCGAGAACCCACAGCCAATACCATTCCAAAAAATCTCAGAACCGACGATCGCCATGCAGTTCATGGTCAATGACAGTCCTCTGGCTGGTCAGGAAGGAAAGTTTATCACTTCCCGTCATATTCGTGAACGTCTGATGCGTGAACTAAACACCGATGTCAGCCTCCGCGTCGAAGATACAGATTCGCCGGACTGCTTTAAAGTTTCAGGCCGTGGAGAGCTGCACCTGTCTGTACTGATCGAAAATATGAGACGTGAGGGCTATGAATTCGCTGTCAGCAAGGCCGAAGTATTGTATAAGGAAAATGGGCGCGGTCAGACACTGGAACCGATGGAAATTGCCTATATCGATGTTCCGGAAGAATTCTCAGGTTCTGTCATTCAGAAGCTGAGCGAGCGAAAAGGGGAACTGCAGGGTATGAGCCTTGCCAGCGACGGATCCACACGCCTTGAATTTTCTATTCCTGCCCGCGGCCTGATCGGATACCGCGGTGAATTCATGACCGCAACAAAGGGAAATGGAATTATGAATACTGTCTTTGATGAATATGGCCCTTATAAAGGAGATATTCAGTACCGGAAACAGGGTTCTCTGATCGCATTTGAATCCGGTGAATCCGTAACTTACGGACTGTTCGCCGCTCAGGATCGCGGAACGCTCTTCATAGGTCCCGGTGAAAAAGTATATGCCGGAATGGTGATTGGGCAAAATGGGAAAGCTGAAGATATTGAACTCAATGTCTGTAAGACAAAGCACTTGACCAATACCCGCTCCTCTTCTGCCGACGAGGCACTGAAGCTGACACCTCCGCGTATCTTAAGTCTTGAACAGGCGCTGGAATTCATCGATAAGGATGAACTGCTTGAGGTTACACCTGACAGTCTTCGTATCCGCAAAAAGATATTGGACGCAAGACTGCGCAAACGTGCTTCCAAATAAACCGTGACGCTTCAAAAAACAGCCCCATGTTTCTGTAGGGTTATCCATCAGAAACATGGGGCTGTTCTATTTATGCTGCCGGTTCACTTTCATCTGTAACATCCTGATCTTCATCGGATCCCGCTCCGCCTGCGGTCGAGTCTTTTCCAGGGTAAAAGTCATAATAGGTAACGCCGTCTTCCATATTAACACCCTTTGCCGCAGCCAGCTCACTGACGGTCACCAGCTGATATCCTTCTTCCACCAGTTTCGGAATAATGGTTTTACAGGATTCTACCGTTGTTGGCCAGATATCATGCATCAGCACAATCTCGCCGTCTGACACGTGATCCAGCACCGCTGAGATATTGGAATCCACATTTTTTGTCTTCCAGTCGAGCGTATCAAGGCTCCAGTAAATACACGGCTTACCGATGGCTCCGGTAATCGTCTCATCCTGCGAGCCGAACGGAGTTCTTGCCAGGGTTGCCACATCGCCCCCTGCATACTGTGCGATCCCCTGGTCTGTACGGTCAAACTGATCTTTGATGCCGGCCTCGTCAAGACTCTTAAGATTTGGATGGTCATACGAATGATTGCCAAGCTCGCAGCCAAGTTCCTTCATCCTCGGTATCGTCTCCGCTCCATATTCTGCAATGCATTCTCCCAGCATAAAGAACGTTGCCCTTGCACCGTTCGCCTCCAAAATGTCAAGCAGTTCACTTGTATACTTTCCTGGACCATCATCAAACGTCAGCGCGATCATCTTGGACTCTTTATCCGGCTCATATATTCCGTTTTCATTGAAATAGCATCCTTTATCGCCGATCACCGTCCACCCGGTCTGCATATATCCATCAGCATTGAAATAATATTTCTGGCCATCAATTTCCTGCCAGCCATTTTTATAATATGTACGGTCTTCGTTCGCATACCACCAGCCGCTGTCATCTACCTGCCAGCCAGGCACTGCGTAATTCGTCACGGTCTCTGAAGCCATCTCCGTTTTTACGGCCTGTGTGTCTGCACCTTCAGCCGTGTCACCTGACGTCTCTCCTCCTGTCTGACCGGTACTTTCCTGATCACCTTCTGAATCACCATCTTCACCCGTAGTGCTGTCATCGCCCGTCTTGTCGGTTTCCGTCCCTTCATCGGTTCCCGCCTCAACTTCCATAACCGCCTTATCCGTCTTTCCGGATGATTCCGGACTGTTTACCATCGGCTTGACGACTGCCCACACTGCACTGATACACAGAAGGACTACCGCCACACAGACTGCAACTGCAACACAGCGCCTGATAAGCATTTTCTGACGCCGTCTGCGCCGCAGCTGTCTTTGTTTCTCGCGCTTCATGCGCTCTATTCGCTCTCTTCTTTGTCTCTCATCCATTGTAATAATATCTTCCCGCCTATTAATCTATACTTCCCATTTCTCTGACCCTCAGCCCTGTTACGATAAGGTTTGTTATGTCTACCCGTTATGATTATTATCATACCCCTCATTGGCCTAAGATACAATTACATTTTTATTAAATTTCCATGATTCGACAAACAGTCCCATACACCGGGTCCTATAATTTACGAATTTTCTTTTCTGTCCCTGATTCCCTGTGCGGCCGGAACAAAAGAATCCATGCAATCAGCGGAACGATAACGGTCAGTACAGAGAATCCTTTGCCGAGAATCCAATCCGGCAGCCCGAAGGAGGAGAATTTTTCCTGAACTGTCGGTATCAGAAGCAGAATGATATCCAATGCAAATGTCAGAATGCACAGTGTTTTAACCACCGGCCGGCCTTTTGCATTTGCTGCACACAACAATGCCAGAATCAGCTGCAGCGCACCCATCCAGTACGGATATAATTCCACCATTGAAAAGCTTTTATTAAAGCCTGTAATCCCCAGAACAGCAATCACAATACCTGACGCCGCCATAAGGGTCGTGCAGATCCTGAGTTTATGATATGCTATCCGGTCACTGGATTTGCTCCATACCCAGTAGATGATACCTGCCAGAATGGGAGCTGTCATGGAAATCAGACCCGGAACATAGAACGAGGTAAGAGGTATCTGGTACTTGTCCAGCAGACTTCTTAATATCAGTGAGTACAGGATGACAAACAGCGAGTCGAGTGTCGTTAAAATCCACAAAAATTTCAGAATGACCCGTTTCACCGCCGGCTGCAGCCCCGGATTATCCGGATCCACGCTGGAGCAAAGTGCACAGAGTACAATCTGTATTCCGCAGAATATGTATCCCTTGATTCCCGTCATGCCGGACAGCACGCCCGCTCTCACCAGTACAAAAAATATCGCTGCCGCAAGAGCTGAAAGTGTAACCCAAAGTTTCAGAAGACCAGTGTTCGGCAATGTGAGATTCAAGCCCCCTCCTGATGAGGAGCGTCCCGCTTTTTTCCTGCCTTCCTTTTCTCT
This sequence comes from uncultured Ruminococcus sp., assembly GCA_964621905.1. Classification (GTDB taxonomy): domain Bacteria; phylum Bacillota; class Clostridia; order Lachnospirales; family Lachnospiraceae; genus Ruminococcus_G. The sequence continues at coordinate 54,074 of CAZUNG010000012.1, forward strand.
GGCTCTGCCGGCTTTTTCCTGCACTGCAGTCTCTTTCTGCTGTTTCTCCGGTTCTTTTACCGGCTGCTTTACAGCTTTTTTCTCCTGTCTTACAGGCTTTTCCTCTTTCCGTTCACGTTCTGTACTTTCGGGAGTCTCTGTTTTCGGTATCGTGACCGCAGCCGCTGCGCTTTCCAGCGCCAGCTTTAACTCACCGGCTGTCAGAAACCGGGCCTCCGGACGGATATGGCACGTTTTGCGCAGAACATCTGCAATCTCTCCTCCACCCGCAAGCGGATCCGGAAACGGATCTCCCGCCATACAGCGCTGCATGGCATTCTGCTTGTCCTGAGCCGTCGCTTTCTTAGGATACTCCGGCATAAAAGGCATCCTTCCTTTATTCAGAAGACGGTACATCAGAAGTCCCAGCGCATAAAGATCTGCCGTCTGTTCCGAGTGCCCATTCTCTCCCGGCTGCGCCAGTTTGAATTTTCCGGATTCCGTCACCAGAATATTCGTCGTCTTGATATCACAGTGAACTTCCTGTGTCTGTCTGTATTGTTCCAGTTCTTCACAGAGATCTATTCCCATTTTCATGACTGTCTGGGCATCCATAGGGTGAGTCTTTCGGTATTCATCCAGATTCGGTAATGCATTTTCCATGATCTGTATCCTCCTTTGCTTTACAATTCCAATCTTTCTTATGGCGCCCTGGTTACTAAATTCCTGCTTCGCCCTGCGGCTCGCGCTCATTAAGTATCCAGGTATATATTCTCACTAGGCTCGCAAGTACCTCGCCAAGTGTTCATATTATACCATACTTTTGCCATATTTCCTATTTTTCGTGTTCATGATGCCGTAGGAAATATCATCCAGCTCAAAAAACAAGGTATAAAAAGTCCGATTTCCAGAGGCCTTATGGTCTTTGAGAATCGGACTTTTTCAATGCAATCACAGCGCTGTTCACTCAAATAATATCTGCTCCGCCAGTGACGCTGCATCCTTGATACAGTCGGGGCAGCTGCAGAGAGCCTTTCCTGTGGAGACACCTTTCAGTTCTTTGCACAGAACAGAGCCATTTTTCACCTTAAACTTTTCCATCACCGCTTTGGACAGTTTGTAGGAATCTGCTTTACTGTCCGGAGCCGTCAGATTAGCCGTACTGCTCTTCAGTCCCGCAAGAACACAGGCAGCCGAAACGGCACCGCAGGTCCCCTCCATATTTCCCATGCCTGCGCCAAGTGCCTCCGTCACCTTAAACATTGTCTCTTCATCCAGACCGACAAGATCACAATAGGTACAGGCAACCGCCTGTGCACAATTATACCCTTTACGGTGCTTTGTTATCGTCTCTTCCACACGCGTTTTCATTTTTATTTCCTCCCGTATTTAAATTCTCAAGCACTTTTCCTCCCCGGCTTTCCATCTCATCCAGAGATGCCATATAGTAATTGACCTTATTTCTTCCGGCCCCTGCCTTTTTGTAAGCGTCATTCAGACGGTTGACAATATCCACACAGTTTTCCTTACCCGCAGCCGGAAGCAGAATCAGAAACTGGTTGGCGCTGTAGCGGGTAAAGAGATCTCCCTTCCTAAGCGAACAGCACACGGCTTCCATAAACAGCGAAGACATCTCTTCCAGCGTATCTTCTTTTTCCAGCGGCCATCCCTGATAATCTGTGAGGGTACACAAAATCAAATATCCTTCAATGCCAAACCGTTCATAACCACGTGCCAGAAACCGGTAATTATCAATAAACCCCGGGAACGTACAGTAATAAGGACCCCTTATGCGATTCGTCTCCTGCACCACCTGCCGGACATCCTCCATCGCGCCCTGCGCGAACTGGACCTGACTGCTCATTGTGTGGAATCGTTCCAGCATCTGTTCCGAAGGCGGCTTTTTCAGATCCGTAAAATACATTCGGGTCACACTCTGATACACTTTCATCGCCTCTTTATAGCGATTAGCCGCCAGCAGACTGTCGATCACCCAGAGCTGCCACTCCTCATAGGGATACATCTCCGCTGCACGTCTGGACAACAACAGCATCTGTTCAAAGTCCTGGCACATTTTAAAATACTGAAGGCTCTCCCGCAGGCACGCAAAATACAGATCACGATAGCGTTTCGCTTCACTCTGCACCCATTTCGGCGAATGTTCTCCCGCATTCAGAAATTCACCCTGGTACATCTCACATGCCTTCAGATACAACCTGGCCCTGTCGTCTTCATCCCGTTCTTCCCGGGCGCGTTCTGTCAGAATCTCAAATTCCCGCACGTCCACAACTGCCGGAACCTCCATATTCCATATACACATACCACGCCGCACTTCAATATACTGATTCTGCGGAAGTCCTGCTTTCACCAGCTGTTTCCGCAGCCGGAAAATCGTGTTGTTCAGCGTAAGATTGGTATTCTCAATCTGTTCGTCTCCATACAGTGTTTCAATAATCTCCGTTTTGGCGATCTGCCTCCTCGGATGGATCATCAAAAGCTGAAGAAGCTGAATAAACTTAGAATTCCCGCTTCGCGCAAACGAGATTTTCCGCGTTCCATACCTCATGGAAAATCCGCCCAGCATATTCATATAAAAAATATCCTGTTCCCGTCGTTCCTCCATACTGTTGTCCTTTCCTGTTGTCCATCCCATAGCTTCATGTTTTCATTTTATCAGATACTTCACCATACAACAACCTTTAACGTATTTTTTATTATCCGGTGCTGTGTTATAATAGGAATATCTTGTAACATCAAACAGGAGGGTTTCCATTGAGTCTTATGAATAAATTCCGGCTCTTCCTGTTTCTGCTTTTCGTTTCCCTGATTGCCGGGTGTGGCCAGACTTCCTCCGCCTCCCCGGAGACTGAAACCAAACAGAGTACCAAGACAGGAACCCGTGACAATACACCGCATATTCAGCTTCCGTCTGCTGACGGAACGACAGTCTATGGAGATGACAGCATTTCCATAGATGCTTCCCATCTGGAGGACGGATATATCATGATATCCTGTTCCGAAGGAGAATCCCGAATCAAAGCACAGATTACCGGACCTGACGCCATCACCTATACCTATGATATGGAACCCGGCACGGGATATGATACCTTTCCCTTAAGTGCAGGAAACGGCGCCTACCGTGTACAAGTATTTGAAAATATAGTCGGCGATAAATATGCGGTCCTGTTTTCACAGGACCTGGATGTAACCTTAAAAAGTGAATTTACTCCATTTTTATACCCCAACCAGTTCGTCAATTATAATACGGATACAAAAGCCGTTAAAGAAGGGGCCACACTTGTAAAATCAGCCAATACCGACCTCGACGCAGTCACCAGCATCTATCATTTTGCAGTGGACAATATTACTTACGATAATAAAAAAGCAAAAAGCGTAACCTCCGGTTACCTGCCGGACATTGATGAGACGCTTGAGACAAAGACTGGCATCTGTTTTGATTATGCAGCCCTCATGACCTGTATGCTGCGCACCCAGGGGATTCCCACAAAACTTCAGATTGGCTATGCAGGTGATATCTACCATGCCTGGATCAGCTGCTATCTCGAAGAGACAGGATGGGTTGACGAGATCATCCGTTTTGACGGGGAAAAGTGGACGATGATGGACCCCACATTTGCCGTTGACGCAAAAAAAGATAAAAAAACAAAGAAGTTTATAGAAAATGAAAAAAATTATACGGTAAAATATTCCCGGTGACCAGGGATATTTATCCGGAAAGGAGCATCATGTCCGAAACAAGCAAATTTAAAAAACTGAATACTTCCGAGCTTATCACCTTTTTCCGGCAGATGTCATATACACTCCATGCCGGCATTTCACCGGCAGAGGGTCTTGCCATCATGGCGGAAGATACTGCCTCAGAACAGTCCGAACAGATTTTCGCACTGTTTCAGAAGAACCTGGATGAATCTGGATCTTTCTGCCAGGCCCTGAAAAACAGTCATCTTTTCCCTGCATATGCCATCCAGATGCTTCAGATCGGAGAGTATGCGGGCTGTCTGGAGGAAACCACCGCTTCTCTCGCTGACTACTATGAACGGGAAGATGCAACCCGCCAGGCCCTGAAAAACGCTGTCACGTACCCCTGCGTAATGATCGTCATCATGCTCGCTGTCAGCGGTATTCTGGTCGCAAAAGTCCTTCCCGTATTTCAGGAGGTCTACCATCAGCTTGGAAGCGAACTGACCGGCATTCCTCTGCGCCTGCTGGGGCTTGGCAATGCAGTCAGCAGGTTTGGGTTCCCGCTGATACTGCTGCTGATCATTCTTTGCAGTGTTTATGCTGTTTTGATATCCCGGGGACATGCTTCTCTTCCATTTTCCAAAAAACTTTACCGGGATATTCACACAGCACGCTTTGCTCACAGTTTTTCTCTGCTTCTTCGGAGCGGGATGGGCACTGACGAATGTCTGGAAATGATCTGCGGACTTACGGACCATGAACCGCTTCAGAAAAAGATGCAGCAATGCAGGCAGCTCTCCTCAGACGGCACAGAGTTCACCAGTGCACTTAAGGACTCACACATTTTTTCTTCGATGGAATCCCATATGATTTCCGTCGGATTTCGTTCCGGTGTCCCTGATACGGTAATGAAACAGCTGGCAGACACCTATCAGCAGCGCGCGGATGAGCGTCTCGGACGAATGATCGCCATTCTTGAGCCCGCTCTGGTCGGTATCCTGTCCATAATCGTCGGCTTCATCCTGCTGTCTGTTATGCTTCCGCTGATTGGTGTCCTCTCGGGCATCAGCACTTACTGATTGAGAGGTGTATCCCGTTATGAACCGTTTTTTATCACGCCAGCCGGCTCACAGCAACATTCTCAGAGCACTGTTGTCGCTCACTGTTACCGTGGCTGTCCTGATGCTGTTCTACTTTGGTGTTAATTCTGCAATGGACGGCACCATAGGCGAACAGCGGCGGACTCTGGAGGATGCCGTCTACCGGAATATTATTCAGTGTTATATCACAGAAGGGACTTACCCGGAAGATCTCGATTATCTGGAAGCTCATTATCCTCTGATGTATGACCGTGACAGATTTTTTATCGATTACCGGCCCGTCGGAGAAAATATCATGCCTGAAGTCACTATTATCACTCGTACGTCTTAGGAGGCATTTCCATGGAACATGAAAAAAAATTATATCATACGATTGATTTCTTTTTTATCCTGTCTCTGCTCGGTATCTTTGTCGTAACCGCTACCCTGGTTATCGTCATCGGCGCAAACATTTATCAATCCGCTGTCTCATCGTCGAAATCAGACGCAAATGTGAGGACAGCCCTTTCCTACGTGACGGAAAAGATTCATCAAAATGACCGAAGTCAGGGCATTTCCGTTCGCTCAGATAATGATATGGACCTGCTGCTTCTGCACGATACCTATCAGGAAACGGACTACACCACATACATTTATGCTTATAAAGGCACCCTGCGGGAGCTGACCATCCGTGCTTCGGACACTCCCGACTACGATTCAGGACAGGTTATCACAGAAATCTCAGATTTCTCAATTCTCCAGGAAAGGCATGGGCGATTTGAGCTCACCGCTTTTGGAGACGAAGGAAAGGAGTTATCAGCTTATGTCTTTTCCAAAAGCGAATAAATCCAGCATTTTTCTTCTGGAGCTGCTTTTATCCATACTTTTGTTTGCAGTCGCAAGCACTGTGTGCATTCAGATATTTGCAACATCACACTCTCTTTCTGACGAAGCCAAACGGCTTGACCATTCTGTCAGCCTGGCTGAGAGTATTGCATCCTGTATTCAGTCCGGTATCACGACACCGGAAGACCTTCAGAAACTTTATCCGCAGGGTACATGCGGCGAGAACAGTCTGACGCTCTATCTGGATCGTACCGGAACTGTTCTGCCGGACGAATCGGAATCATACTGTCTTTTTACTGTTACATTTGGGAATCATAATCCGGTCACTGCGGACATTAACATGACACAGATTGCAGACGGCCGAGAACTCTTTGCGCTCAGGGCATCTGTTTACGAACCCTGCCGGCTTGCAGAGGATACGGAGGTGGCTCCATGAAAAAAAATCTTCCTTCCGTATTAAATGTGGGACTTCCCTCCATACTGACTATTTTTTTGATCCTTGCACTTGTCACTTTTGCCACGCTTTCTCTCGTCACTTCACGTTCCGAAAACCAGCGGGCACAGCAGAGTGCACAGCGCTCAAAATCATATGGGGATGCATCCGTTGAGGCAGAACGTATCCTGGCAGAGATTGACCAGATTCTCTGCGACAGCTATCACCGTCTTGCCGTCCCGGATGAAGAATCCTATCTGCAGCATGCCCGTCCGGCACTGGACGCCGTTTCAGAGGAGCTTTCAGCGGAATACACCGAAGAAGGACTGTTGGTTGCCTATCATGTACCAATCAGCGATACCCAGCAGCTGCAGGTCGAACTGCTTGCACAATTCCCCTCTGAAAAAGGCGACTCCTTCTTCCGGATTTTAAAGTGGGCCACATCCTCTGCAGACCCGTGGAATGCCGACGAAACCTTGCCAGTATATGGAAATGATGAATGAGGAGAATCGATTATGACTACTACAGAACTTTTACAGCTTGCCTCTGCGGAAGGTGCCTCTGATATTTTTATCGTTGCAGGACTTCCGCTGACTCTGAAAACCCATGAAATTTTCAAGACGGTCTCCGAGACAAAACTGACGCCTTCAGACACCGAAACAATGATCCGCGAACTCTATCAAACGGCCAATAACCGGGATCTTGACAAACTGTTTCATGAGGGCGATGATGACTTTTCCTTCTCGGTCGTGGGACTGTCACGTTTTCGTGTGAACGCTTACCGGCAGCGCGGTTCCTACGCCGCTGTCATCCGCGTGATTGCTTTTTACCTGCCCCGGCCGGAAGATCTGCATATTCCCGAGAGTATTATCCGACTTGCCGATGTCTCCAAAGGAATGGTACTTCTCACAGGCCCGGCCGGATGCGGAAAGTCGACAACACTGTCCTGCATGGTCGACCATATCAATAACACGAAAGAATATCATATTATAACGCTGGAAGACCCTCTGGAGTTTCTGCACAGCCACAAAAAAAGCATCGTGAGCCAGCGCGAAATCAGCACCGACACACAGAGTTATCTGGGTGCACTCCGCGCCGCTCTGCGGCAGAACCCAAACGTGATTCTTCTGGGAGAAATGAGGGATTACGAGACGATCCATACGGCCATGACGGCTGCAGAGACCGGTCATCTTGTACTGTCAAGCCTTCATACAATCGGGGCATCCAATACGATTGACCGGATCATTGATGTTTTTCCATCCAATCAGCAGCAGCAGATCGCTGTACAGTTATCGATGGTGTTGCAGGCAGTGGTTTCACAGCAGCTGGTTCCGGCCGTAGGCGGCGGTTATGTGCCTGCATTTGAAATCATGACCCTCACCCCTGCCATCCACAATCTGATCAGAAGCGGCAAAGTACACCAAATAGAAGGAACACTTTACTCATCTGCCACCGACCAGATGATCTCCATGGACAACAGTCTTTTAAAACTGTATCGTGAGGGAACCATATCCTCCGAGACCGCACTGCACTATGCGACAAATCCGGAAATGTTACAAAAAAAATTATAAAAATGACGGTATGCTTTTCTCCGAACCCGGCATACTAATTTTGTAACTCTAAGCCATGTAATAACAGGAGGTATGTTATGACAGACATTTCCGTTTTGGATCTTCAGAACCTGCGCCATTTGATTGGCGGATATGAGACAAGTCACTGCAAAATGACCGACTATGCCAGCCAGGCCCAGTCACCGGACGTGAAACAGCTGTTTCAGGAAGCCGCTGACTCAGCGTTAAAAAACAAGCAGGAACTCATGAGATTCTTATAGGAGGAAACGTATAATGAATGAAAAAACTATGGTGACAGACACTCTCGTAGGCATCAACGGAGAACTCGCTTCTTTTGAAAGCTATATCACACAGACAGAAAACCCACAGCTGAAACAGACCTTAAAACAGCTCCGGAATGAATGCGAGATGGCTCAGGAAAAAATGTACCAGGCAGCACGCCAGCACAATTATTATGTACCTGCAGAAAAAGCCACACAGCAGGAGGTTGAGCATGTAAAATCCATTTTAACACAGTCTTCCTCCCCTTCCGCTTCCCATTTGATGTAAACTCAATGTTCATGGGGCTATCAAAAAAAGATAGCCCCATTTCATAATAGGTCCACAGCAAAAATTCCTACAAAGGAGCTTCATTATGAACAAACATGTAAATCTCGAATATTTAAATACATTTGTTATTGCCGCTGAAACCGGAAAACTCAACATTACTTCAGAACTGGTCTTTCGCTCACCTTCCGCAGTCAGCACACAGATCAAAGTTCTCGAAGAACAATTTGACACCAAGCTGTTTATTCGAAGTAAAAACTCTCTGATCCTGACCAGTGACGGAGAGACCCTGTTAAAATATGCACAGGAGATTCTAAACCTGAACAATGCCGCCTTCCACTCATTGAAGAGTGAATCATGGACGGGGAACATATCCTTCGGACTCCCCACAGACTATGCAAACATGTTTATTACATATATCTATCCTGAATTTTTAAAGGAATTTCCGTCCTGTCATTTTAACATCGTATGCTCCCGCAGCAGGGCAATCCGGCGTTCCATTGAAAAGGGCAGTATTTCTGCTGCAATCGTTGCAATGGAACCTCAATTCCGCGACGACCAGCTTCTGTGGGAGGAGCCCCTGTACTGGGCGTGTGCCAAAGGCTATTCCATTCCGAAAAATAAAGCGCTGCCAATCGCCCTTTTTTCCGATGACTGTATTGTAAATACGTATACGCTCTATTCCCTGAAGCATATGGAAATCGATTATGATATCGTTTTCACCAGTACCATGTCAGAAAACATAGAGGAAGCTGTCCGCAAAGGGATTGCTGTATCACTTCTCCCCGCCTCCTCTGTCACAGAAGACATGGACTTGATCTCTGGCTCCTTTTCCACTGTCCCTCTTACCCTGAAGGTCGGATTTGCCCACAACAATACGCCGGACATTGCACTCTACGACTCCATGTTTTCGATTATAAAAAACAAGCTTCCGGAAGCCGGATTGATAACATCGGAAACAAACGGATAAACCGCGGAAGATCGCCGATATTGTTCCTCTACCAGATATCGCCCACTGTAAATCCATTGGGAAATGGATCTGTTTCATCCAGTACATATTTACAGAAAGCGCTAATCCATGCCTGTCCTCCAATCGTAGGTTTAATGCCTTGATAACCGTGTATATCAACTTCTTCCAGGGCATGCCCCGTAAAAATAATACCGATTAATCCCTCGCGCCGAAATGGTTCCTTTAACTTTAACTCTCCTTTCGCATATTTCACCGACATTAACGCACAGGTTCCTGTTCCGCACGCACAACGGTCAAGAGCTCCCGTCCAGGTTTCGGGCTTCTTCAAGTCAACCTCCCCGGTATATACGGTATCCACACTCTGCCAGTCTGCATTTGGATTGTCTGTGGGTCCGTGAATTTCGGAGCCGGTGATGCCAATTCCCGGGTAATCCGGATGATGCACCGGCAGTTGTTCTCTTGCGGCCTGATAACAAAGGGCACTGATTCTTGCAATTTCTTTTCCCTGTTCCGGAACCAGCTTAAGCCAGGAAAATTGACGCGAATCTATCAGACAATAGAACATTCCTCCCCATGCCACATCTACTGTTACCTTCCCAAGCGTGGGGACCTCAATCTCTGCATCCAGATACACAGGGAATGCCGGAACATTCGTAAAGGTGACCTGCGTCACTTTGCCATTACTGCATTCTGCTTTAATCTTGATTAATCCGGCCGCCGCCTCCAGATAAAACTCCGTGACCGGTTCTTTCATGGGAATCATACCTGTTTCAAGCAGTACTGTCGCAACGGCGATTGTATTTCCTCCGCTCATCACACAGTATTCGTTCTGCTCCATAATAATATAACCGGCTGCAGCTCTTGGATCTTTCGCAGGAACAATCAGATTACAGTTTACCGGCGGGTATCCTCTCGGCTCTTTTAATACAAGATTCCGTACCTGATCATCATTTTCTCTCATCCATTTTAACTGATCGTAAACAGTATCCCCGGGGATTGTCGGTACACCGCCTGTGATCACGTGCATCGGCTCTCCGCAATGTGCCTGAACAACATCAAAACTTCTTTTAAATCCCATCTAATTTTCTCCCTTTTCTTTCCATAGATCCTGATTCTAGTTTACCTTAAGCACAATCTTGCCAACATGTTTCTTCGCGAGAAATGCTTTTTGCGCCTCCACAATGTCCTTCAGCGGGTAACATTTTGAAATAACCGGATGAATCTTACCCTGCTCAATAAATTCAATCAGCTGAAGCATGGAATCCCTGGTCTGATAAGTTGTCCCATAGAAGCTTAAATCCTTCAGATACATATCTCTGACATCGAATTCAACAATTGGTCCTGCAATCGCTCCACACATTCCAAGCTTGCCGCCCTTTTTCATAACTTTCAAAAGCTGCGGCCACGATGCTCCTGCTACCATATCGAGTACCACGTCAACTGACATTTCGCCAAGTTTCTCTGTGTAATCTTCACCTCTGAAAATGATTTCATCTGCTCCATATGCTCTGACTGCCTCTTCCTTCCCCGTATCACACACACCGATCACATATGCCCCTCTGGCTTTCGCGATCTGTACCAGCGCCGAACCAACTCCTCCTGAAGATCCAGTGATAAGGACACGATCATTTTCCTTAACATTTACCCGGCATATCAGATTGTTAGCGGTCGCGTATGCGCAGGGAATTACGGCCAGTTCCTCATCAGAAAGATTACTGTTAATCTGAAATACCTCTTCAGAACGGGCAGTGGTATATTCACAAAACGTGCCGTCGCACTCGGAACCATAAGTCAAACACTCAACTCCCCGGTCACTGAGCGGCAATTCCTGAACATTGCGAATCAAAACTCTCTCTCCAATGCGGTTTTCGTCTACCCCTTCTCCCACGGCTACAATTTTCCCGCAGCCGTCCGCTCCCTGAATTCTCGGGAATTCAAGCGGCTGACCAAGCCAGGATCCGTCCTCCTTAACATCGCTGCCATATCCATCCGTACCGCCAACGCTTGTGGCTGTCTTCACATTCTTTGAATACCATCCGATTCGGGTATTAATGTCTGTATTGTTCACTGCTGCCGCCCCGATTTTCACCAGTACTTCTCCTGTTTTTGGTGTTGGAACCGGAATATCTTCTCTATATTCCAGTTTATCGTATCCTCCAAATCCGGTAAGATACACACCTCTCATTTTTTCCGGTATAACCGCCATTTTTCATGCCCCCTTTGATAAATCATTCGATTTTTTCTGTTGCCCTTATCATATCTCAGTGCTTCGGAAAAATACATCCGATTAAATTGAATTTAACATTCAATCTTTTTGACTCGTTCATCCACCGGAACCTGACAAAAGAGCATCCTCACAACTGATCGCCGTGAGGATGCTCTTATTCATTTGAATAGTTAAAACCGGGAACAGACCGTCATCTACGGCTGCACATCCAGCTGTACATACGTCTCTTCCCCTGAATCTCCGGAGAATACCATGTACAGATCATCCATCTCATCTTCCGGGACTGCATACCCAAAATGAAGTTCTCTCGTTTCACCTGGTGCAAAATCCGAGAAAAAATAATGCCTGGGGTTATCCAGATAGGAGCTGCCGTCAAACAGGAACTGCCGGGCATCATAAGTGATTCCGTACAGATTTTCACAGCGGTAGCCTTCCATATCCACATACTTGCTTCCCATGTAGCTTTTCTTAAAAGTACCGTCTTCCTGCCCGTGTAAATGTGTAAGCACATTGTACTGACCGATATCTTCTGCTGCTTCATCGCTCAGATTTTCTGCTTTCACTGTCACTTCAACATATTTTACAGGGACGGTCTCCATCTCCTGTGTGACAAGCGCGTTATCCTGCCAGAGCGTTACCGTTCTGTCAAACGGCTTTAAAGTCCCGTCGTCCTTCAGGAATGACATCACCCGTTCATAATCTTCCTGTGTCCCTCCGGTGGTCTCTTCGGTCACCTTTTCAAGAGGTACCGTATCGGATACGGTTACATTTTCTACCGTATACTTAAGATCCCTTTCCTGAAAAGCTGCAAACGCATCCGCAAATGTATCGCCCGGCCGGCAGATCTGATTTGCCGCTACAGGTTCTTCCTCCACCACTTCAGCCACCATATCTTCCTGATCCGCAGAGAATGCCGGGACCGTACTCTTTCCCCCATCTTCTACCTCGGTGATGGTGATATTTGACGCCACTTTTTTAACCTCCTCCAGCGGCAGCTTATCACATGCCATAATCTCAACTATATGTCCCGAGTCCTCATACAGCAGGTAAATATCATACGGATACACCGCCCCTTCAGTCACAGCAATCACTGCTTTTACGCCGCCGAGTGTCGTCTCCTCCAGGCTGCTGGTGTCTCCCAGTGCAACGTATTTTGCATAATTCGCCTGAATCATGGTGATTCCGTCTGCCCCGTATTCGCCGCCTTCAGAGTATTTCCCCTCTTCCCATTCCTCGTACCCTTCAGGCAGATACCCCGGTGTGATCTCAACAGGAAGGATCTCAGAATTGGCAAGCGTTTCAAAACTCAGGGAGGCCTGTCCCTGCCCCTCATCAAACGCCGTCTTCGTGCTAAATACCGAGACTGCCGCATAGACACCCACGGATAACGACAATACTGCCGCCACACACGCTGCAGCAATCAGGCGTTTTTTCCCCGGCTTTGTTTTCTTTGTCATGGTTCCTTTTAAAGACTGTAAATTCTGTAAATGTTCAAGTTTCTTCTTTTTATATTCCAGTGAAAAATTATGGGCGGGTGTATGTTTCTCCCACTGTTCCAGTATTGCTTCTTCACCCAAGTCTTTCAAAACTTTTTCGAGGTTTATATCCTTCATATTTTTCATCTCCCATCTTTTCCTGCACATATTTTCTTGCCCGTTCCAGACGTTTTGCGGCAGCATCCTCACTGATTTCCAGGATCTGCGCCGCCTCCTTGTTGCTGACTTCAAAATAGCAGCGCAGCTTAATAATCTCAAGGTAGTCCCGTGGAACCTTCTGCAGCAGTCTGCGGATCATCTGACGGTCTTCCGCCTGCAGTATCTCATTGATCGAGACCACTTTTCCTCCTGCAAGCGCCTCCTCCGTTGTCAGTCTTTCGACATCTCTTTGGTTCTTTCTGTACTGATCGATCGCCGTAGTCTTTATAATACGAATCAGCAGCCGCCTGGTCTTATCACTTTCCACGTCCTTTATCTTTTTCAGATATTTCGTCACTTTAACAAACGCATCCTGCACCGCATCTTCTGCCTGCTGTTCCTGACCAAGCACTGCAAAAGCCACTTGATACATCTTCTGTTCATAATTTATATACAACTGTCGCAACACTTCCTGTTCGCTATTCAATGTGCTCACCTCCCCTTCCTGTTTTTCAATTTAAGAGCTCTTATATAATATAACGATATCTTCCTACAATTCATGACGATTCCGTTGCCAAATAAATAATACATGCTATAATGATAATATGATACCAAAAGCAATCTGTGGTATCACAGGGATCAAAAGTATTTGATCATATTACAGCAAAGGACAAGATAAGGAATAAACAAACATGAATATTATCATAGCAGGCTGCGGCAAAGTAGGCACTGTGCTGACCGCACAACTGAGTAAAGAGGACAATAACATTTGTATCATCGACAAAGACAATTCCGTTGTTAACAGACTGGTATCCGCCTATGATGTTATGGGCGTGACCGGAAACAGTGCCAGCTACAGTACCCTGTCAGAAGCCGGTATCGAAGAGGCCGATCTTATGATCGCTGTCACAGAATCCGACGAGTTAAATCTTCTATGCTGCGTGATCGCAAAAAAAGCCGGTAAGTGCCAGACCATAGCCAGAGTCCGGAATCCTATATACAGTCAGGAACGTCAGTTTATCAAAGATGAACTTGGTTTGTCCATGATCATCAATCCGGAATTTACTGCTGCCATGGAAATTTCACAGCTGCTGTGTTTTCCAAATGCTATGGCGATTGATGTATTTTCCAAAGGCCGCTCCGAAATGATGCGGTTTCGCATTCCCGAAAACTCCATGCTGGATCAGATGCAGCTGAAAGATATTTCCGGCCGTCTTGGAAACGACATTTTGATCTGCGCCGTGGAGCGGAACCATGAGATTATCATCCCTTCCGGTTCCTTTACCCTGCAGGCTTCAGACATTGTGTCTCTGATCGCCTCCCGAAAAAGTGCAATTGAATTTTTCAAAAAAATCCGTATGAAAATGAATCATGTAAAAAACACCATGATCATCGGAGGCGGAAAGATCACCGTATATCTGGCAAATGCGCTGCTGAAACTTGGCATCTCTGTCAAGATCGTTGAGCTCGATCCCAAACGCTGCGAGGAACTCAGTGAAATACTGCCGGAAGCGACAATCATCAACGGAGACGGAAGCGACGAAGATCTTCTGTATGAAGAACGCATTGATCTGATGGACTCTTTCGTGGCGATGACCAACTTTGACGAAGAAAATATTCTGCTTTCCCTGTTTGCCAAAAAGAAAGTTAAATCAAAGGTCATCACAAAAATCAACCGCCTGCAGTTAAATGAAGTGATACATAACCTGGATCTGGACAGTGTCGTCTACCCGAAGCATCTGACCGCAGAAAGAATTCTGCAGTATGTACGCGCCACCCAGAACTCCATTGGAAGCAATATCGAGACTCTGTACCGCCTCTTTGACGACCGCGTAGAGGCGCTTGAATTTAATATCCAGGAAAACCCGAAGATTACCGGTATTCCGCTCATGAAATTAAACCTGAAAAGTAACCTCCTGATTGGCTGCATTACACGCGGTGATCAGATTATCATTCCTGGCGGACAGGATATGATGCTGCCCGGCGATTCTGTGATTGTTGTGACAACCATTCTTGGGCTGCAGGATGCTCAGGACATTTTACAGGAATAGGACGGGTCTAAAAAATGAATTTTTCAATGATACGTTATATATTGGGGATTGTCCTGAAGGTAGAAGGACTGTTTATGCTGCTTCCCTGCCTGGTTGCAGTTATCTATCAGGAAAAAAGTGGATTTTCCTTTGTAGCGGTTATTTTATTATGTATGGCATTTGGCTTTCTTCTGAGTCATAAAAAGCCGTCCAACACGGTATTTTACGCGAAAGAAGGTTTTCTCTGCGTCTCACTAAGCTGGGTTTTTCTGAGTGTGTTCGGAGCGCTGCCATTCATCCTGAGCCGCGAAATCCCTTCGGTGACAGACGCACTGTTCGAAGCCATCTCCGGTTTTACCACAACGGGCGCCAGTATTCTGCCGAATGTGGAAGCATTGTCACACTGTATACTGTTCTGGCGAAGTTTCACTCACTGGATCGGAGGCATGGGGGTTCTGGTATTTATCCTGGCCATTGTTCCCATGGCCGGCGGACATCGCATGTACCTGATGAAAGCGGAAAGCCCGGGGCCTTCTGTAGAAAAACTGGTTCCCCGTGTAAAAAACACGGCCATGATCCTTTATGGGATCTATACCCTCATGACAGTCGCAGAGATCATTATTCTGATTGTCTGCGGCATGCCGATGTTTGATTCCTTCTGCATCTCATTTGGAGCGGCAGGTACCGGTGGTTTTGGCATTCGAAATGACAGTCTTGCCAGTTATGCGCCCCATCTTCAGGTTCTCGTGACCCTGTTTATGATTGCATTCGGTGTGAACTTTAATATTTATTACCTGATCCTGTGCAAAAAATTCCGTCAGGCATTCCGCTCGGAAGAGCTGCGCGCCTACCTCGGCGTTATCCTTGCAACAATTTTGATTATCACATGGAATATCCATACGCGCTTCGGCACACTCTGGGAGGCCTTCAGGCATTCTGCTTTCCAGGTCGGCTCCATCATTACAACGACAGGATTTTCTACCGACAACTTTGATATCTGGCCGCAGCTGTCAAAGACGCTGCTGATCATGCTGATGTTCCTGGGCGCCTGTGCCGGCAGCACCGGCGGTGGTATCAAGGTTTCCCGTTTTCTGATTATGCTGAAAACTGTGCGCAAGGAGTTATTTTCCTTCTGTCATCCGCATGGTATCCGGAAAATCAAAATGGACAGCCATCTCGTGGCACATGAGACCGTCCGCGCCGTCAATATTTTTCTAATTGCCTATATGCTGATCATGGCATTTTCCATTCTCCTGATCGGTTTTGACAATTATGACTTTACAACGAACTTCACTGCAGTTACAGCGACACTCAACAATATCGGTCCCGGCCTTGAGCTTGTCGGACCGATGGAAAACTTTAGTCTGTTTTCGCCTTTTTCTAAGTTTATTTTAATGTTTGATATGCTGGCTGGCCGGCTGGAAATTTTCCCGATTCTGATGCTGTTTAATCCGTCTACCTGGAGACGCAGTTAGAGTGCTGGGACACACCGTCCAGCTTCAAAAAAGATAAGGCACAGGGAGGTGTTGTTATGAGTTTGGGAATGATTGAAATTGATCTCAAAGGAATGCGTACCGATGAAGCCAAAAGAGCGATTGACCAAGAGCTTTCTACTATGCCAGACAGCGAGTACCGTCTTCGTATCTTTCATGGCCTTGACGACGGCATCACAGAACTGGTACTAAAAGATTTTTGACATTATAGTAAAACGGCGCATCCGTAACAACCGGATGTGCCGTTTTTGGTTCACAGCGGAAATCGAAACGTGAATGCCGCCCCTGCCCCCTTCCTGCTGTCTACCTCTATCTTCCCGTTATGAGCATGCACGATCCATAAAACCATAGCCAGTCCAAGACCCGAATGACTTTCCTGTGTCTCTTTTCTCGTTTTGTCTTCCCGATAAAATCGTTTCCAGATCTCTTTGTGATGTTCCGGCGCGATACCGATGCCGTCATCCCGCACACATCCTTCCACATAATTGCCGTTTTTTCTGAGTGTTATCCACGTTGTTCCGCTCTTTTTTCCATACTGAATACTATTGTCGATCAGATTGACCAGCATTCTCATCAGCAGTTTCTGATCTCCTTTCATCAGAAGTTTTTCGGGAAGATCAGTCTTCAGACAAATATCTTTTTCAGCTGCTTTATCACGCAGTTCACCGACCACCATCTCCGTCAGCATACTGATATCCACATTCTCAAGCTGCAGCTTTTCTTCTCCGGCGTCCTGTCTTGCAAGCATCAAAAGCTGTGCGATCAGAGATGACATTTTTCTGCTCTGTCCAAGAATCACATTCAGACATGCCTCCATCTCCTCTCTGGTGGTGTCAGAAAGAAGGGCATATTCACACTGCGACATGATGACGGCTGCAGGCGTACGTAATTCGTGGGATGCATCGGCCGTGAACCGCTTCTCATTTTCCAGTGCCTCCTCCACCGGCTTTAATACCTTACCTGTCACAAAGTATCCGCTGACAATGGCGAGTACCGCCAAAAGCGGACACATGATAAACAGAAGCCGGATCAAAATGGCGTTTACCTGCGAAAGTGTGCGCAGCGAAGTTACCCCCCGCACCCAGCACACAACATCTGTTCCTGATGTCAAAGCCTGATCGTAAGTCATCCAGCGGCTGCCTTCTGAACTGATGTTTTGAATCTTCGTATTTTTTAGGGTGGTATCCAGCGGAAACCCTGCAGGGACACTCCCCGCCGTCAGTCTCCCTGCGCTGTCATAGATGCTGAAGTAGACACCATTATCATAATATTCTCCAATATCATCTTCGTCGTCATCTGCATCCTCTGCAAATCCCCGGACATTCTCGATCAGCTCCGACTCTGCATCAGAACGCAGCAGGCTTTCCGAAAGCAGCGCCACAACTCCCAGTGCAAAAATTGCGATAGCAGTCACAAAGCAGGCATACCACAGCGTTATCTTCACTTTCACTGACATTTTTTTCATGAGTCACTCCTCAGCACATAACCGCTGCCCCGAACCGTATGAATCAGCTTCTGATCAAACCCGTCATCCAGCTTCCTTCTCAGATATCTGATATAGACGTCAATCATATTGGAGCCGCCCATATAATCATAATTCCAGACGTGCTCTTCAATATTTCGCCTTGACAGAACCGTGCCCTGATTCCTTATCATATATTCCAAAACGGCATACTCTCTCGATGAGAGCTCAATCAGTCTTCCCGCACGCCGCACCTGGTGACTCTTAGTATCCACTTCCAGATCTGCCGCTTCCAGCACATTGACCTCACCGGAGACCTCACCGGATGTCTGACGCCGTATCATCACGCGTATTCTGGCCAGCAGTTCCTCAAACGCAAACGGTTTCACCAGATAGTCATCCGCACCGATATCCAGTCCATTCACCCGATCCTGGATGCTGTCCTTTGCCGTCAGCAAAAGTACCGGTGTGCTGTTGCCCGCCGCACGCATACTTTTTAATATTTCCAGGCCCGATATCCCTGGCAGCATAATATCCAAAACAATCGCGTCGTATGCTGTCACTTCTATATAATCCAGGGCCTCTTGTCCGTCCTGGCAGGCATCCACACTGTAATGCTCCTTCTGTAATCTTTTCTTTATAATGTCCAGCAGATGTATCTCATCTTCAACAACTAACAGTCTCATACATATCCTCCTTTCTGTTATTTTATCACAGTCTGCCTGATTTTAATATTAACAGGAAAACTTTAATGATGCTTTAATGTTTATCCTGTATGATAAAGGCACAAACTAAAGAAAGCAGATCATTTTTATTAAGGAGGAATATATTGATGAAAGGCAAAAAAATCTTAGGTGTTACTGTGGTCGCTCTCTTATCCATGACCCTGATGGCAGGCTGCGGGGACAACAGCCGCGAAAAGGCCCTGGAGGACCAGGTTTCACAGCTGGAACAGCAGGTTACCGACCTGCAGAATTCGCAGAACATTGATGCCGGCAAGAACGATACTGCAGACACAACGGCTGATGATGCAGAGGATACTGAGGACCAGACGGACAATGGATCGGACACTGCAGATAACAGCGGGCAGAACACAAAAACGATACCATCACTGGAAAAACTCACTTCGTCTGTCAAATCTGTGACAGATAAAGTAAACGCAGCGGCACCAACCGGAACTGATGATGAACAGCTGGCTCAGTACCGGACCTTGAAACAGGAAATCGATTCCATCGACCGTGACCTGGATTACTGGGATGATGATGTCGAGAGCCAGTTTGAGCAGGGTAAGCTGACCCGCGAAGAATACCGCACAAAGGACCGCGCAATTGATGCCCTGGAAGATCAGCTGGATGACAGCGAAGATGATCTGGAAAATCTTTTCGGTATCGACGATTAGTAAAAGACCTTCCAAAAGCTGCAGTGTCAGAGGAACACTGCAGCTTTTTATCATTTTGTCATCAGCTCCATCAAACCTTCCATACCGCAGCCTGAAAGAAAATTTTTAAGACCATCTACGATCTCCTCACGTGAATACTTGTGTTCCTCCAGATAATCATCGCTATAGTCGTTGACATGCTCAAACTTCATTTCGCTTCTCCTTTCGCACTTATTTACGCCGTTATGGTATTTCCGGTATACAACTGATAATATCTCCCTTTTTCTTCAAGCAGCTGCTCATGTGTCCCCCGCTCG
Organism: uncultured Ruminococcus sp.; assembly: GCA_964621905.1. Classification (GTDB taxonomy): domain Bacteria; phylum Bacillota; class Clostridia; order Lachnospirales; family Lachnospiraceae; genus Ruminococcus_G. Next base: position 73,741 of record CAZUNG010000012.1, read on the forward strand.
ATGATCCGTCCCTGTTCCAGCACCATGATGCAGTCGGAATTGCAGACCGTGGAAAGCCGGTGAGCAATCACAAATGTTGTTCTTCCCTGCATCAGCTTATCCATGCCATCCTGTACGATACGCTCTGTCCGCGTATCGATGGAACTCGTAGCTTCATCCAGAATCAGCACCGGGGGATCGGCAATCGCCGCCCTGGCAATCGCGATCAACTGACGCTGTCCCTGGCTCAGATTTGCCCCGTCGCCTGTCAGCATCGTCTCATATCCGTCCGGCAGTCTGCGAATAAACCCGTCTGCATTTGCCAGCCTTGCAGCTGCAATCACTTCGTCCTCCGTCGCATCCAGTTTTCCATAACGAATGTTTTCCATGACGGTACCGGTAAACAGATGCGTATCCTGCAGCACGATTCCAAGCGAACGGCGCAGATCCGCTTTTTTGATCTTATTGATATTAATACCATCGTAACGGATTTTGCCATCCTGTATATCATAAAACCGATTGATCAGATTTGTGATTGTGGTTTTGCCAGCACCGGTAGAGCCCACAAACGCGATCTTCTGCCCCGGTGTGGCAAACAGGTTTACGTTGTGAAGTACCGTTTTTTCTTTTTGATAACCAAAGTCAACATCATCAAAGACAACATCTCCCTTTAATTCCACATAATCCACAGTACCATCCGACTGGTGAACATGTTTCCATGCCCACAGTCCGGTTCTCTCTTTTGCTTCCTCAAGCCCCTTTGGGGTTTGTTCTGCATTTACAAGCGTCACATAGCCATCATCGAGCTCCGGGATCTCGTCCATCATCTTAAATACCCGGTTTGCGCCCGCCATGGCCATGACAATGGCATTGAGCTGCTGGCTGACCTGATTGATCGGCATGTTAAAGCTCTTATTAAATGTCAGAAAACTGGCTAACCCGCCCAGTGTAAACCCGCCGATCCCCCCCAGCGCCAGGACTCCCCCCACAATCGCACACGCAACATAGCTGATGTTGCCCAGCTGAGCGGTGACCGGAGCCAGTACATTTGCAAACGCATTTGCCTTGTCAGCGCTGTCAAACAGCTGATCATTCAGCTTCCCGAAACATTCGATGTTCTCTTCCTCGTGACAGAAAACCTTGACGACTTTCTGGCCGTCCATCATTTCTTCAATATATCCGTTCACTGCCCCAAGGTCTTTCTGCTGCTGTGCAAAATATGCCCCGCTTCTGCCCGCCAGCTTTTTCGTAGCTGCCAGCATAATGGCAACCATAATTATGGTGACCGCTGTCAGAGGGATGTTTAAAATCACCATACTGACAAATACACTTACAATTGTGATCGCACTGTTTAACACCTGAGGTAAACTCTGGCTGATCATCTGACGCAGCGTATCGACATCATTCGTGTAGACTGACATAATATCTCCATGCGCATGCGTATCAAAATACTGAATAGGCAGCTTCTCCATATGAGCAAACAGCTCATCCCGGAAACTCTGAAGCGATGCCTGTGTTACGTAAACCATAATCCGATTATAGACATATGTTGCCAGGATGCCAACGCCATAAAATCCAGCAACCTTTGCGATAGCTACAGACAATGGTGCAAAATCGGGATGCTCTGCAGCCAAAAGCGGCGTAATGTAATCATCGATCAGGTTCCGGATAAATAAAGTCCCCTGTACATTGGCAAGAACGCTGACCAAAATCAAAAGAAATACCGCAATGAGATAGATCAGGTATCGTTCCATCAGATATTGGATCAATCTGACAAATACCTTCCCTGGGTTTTCTACCTGCGTCTTCCTGCCTCTTCCTAGATTTCTATTACTCATCGCCATTACCATTCACCTGCGCTTTCATCAAAGTCACCGCTTCCGCCTGTCTGAGATTCATACACCTCACGGTAAATGGCGTTGGACAAAAGCAGCTCTTCATGAGTGCCAAACCCACTGATCCTTCCGTCGTCCATTACAATGATGCGGTCCGCCTTCTCGACGCTCGCGATCCGCTGTGCAATGATCAGTTTTGTGGTGTCCGGAATCTCTTTTGCAAAAGCCCTGCGTATCTTTGCGTCTGTTGCGGTATCCACTGCACTGGTACTGTCATCCAGTATCAGTACCTTCGGCTTTTTCAGGAGTGCTCTGGCAATACACAGTCTCTGTTTCTGGCCGCCGGACACATTCGCACCGCCCTGCTCGATATATGTCTCATATTTCTTTGGCATTTTCTGGATAAACTCGTCCGCACACGCAAGGATACACGCTCTCCTGCACGTCTCCTCGTCTGCCTCCTTATCCCCCCAGCGCAGATTTTCTAAAATAGTTCCCGCAAACAGCACGTTTTTCTGCAGCACAACAGAGACCTCATTCCGAAGTGTTTCCATATCGTAACTTTTCACATCTTTTCCCCCGACAAGTACTTGTCCTGAGGTCACATCATAAAGTCTGCTGATCAGATTGACAAGACTCGTTTTCGCACTCCCCGTCCCTCCGATGATACCGATTGTCTCACCCGAAGCGATCGAAAGATTGATATTCTTCAGTACTGCTTCCTCACTGCCTTCGCGGTAGGCAAAGTCCACATTTTTAAATTCAATACTGCCGTTTGTCACCTCATAATCCGGATTCTCAGGATTGACAAGATTACTTTTTTCATTTAAAACTTCTGCAATACGCCTCGCACTGGCAAGACTCATGGAGATCATAACAAATACCATCGACAGCATCATCAGACTCATCAGGATATTCATACAGTATGCAAGCAGGCTCATCAGCTGTCCGGTCGTCAGGGTCGTTCCCACAATCATTTTTGCTCCGATCCAGCTGATCAGCAGGATACACCCATAGACCGTAAACTGCATGAGCGGAGGCGTCACCATCAGCCTGTTCTCCGCCTTCATAAAAAGATCGTAGATATGTCTGCTGGCTTTTTTAAATTTCGATGTTTCATAATCTTCCCTGACATACGCTTTCACAACTCGGATCGCCGAAACATTCTCCTGTACCGAAGCATTCATATCATCATATTTGGGAAATGCCTGCTGAAAGTATTTCGATGCACTGTTCATAATAAAATACAGGCAGATTCCCAGCAAAAGGACTGCTCCCAGATAGATGCTCGCCAGCTTCACATTGATCGTATACGCCATCGCCATGGCGCAGACCAGGCTTGCCGGAGCTCTCGTACACATCCTTAGGATCATCTGATAAGAGTTCTGCATGTTTGTGACATCGGTCGTCATCCTCGTCACCAGTCCCGCCGTACTGAATTTATCGATATTGGCAAAGGAAAATGACTGAATATTAGTAAACATGGCCTCCCGCAGGTTGCGCGCAAAGCCGGCGGACGCCTGTGCCCCGTACCTTCCCCCCAGCACCCCGGCCGCCAGACCTCCTGCCGCAGCCAACACCATGTATCCGCCTACTGCGTAAATATGCCGGATATTTCCCGCATTTACACCGTCATCGATGATAGAAGCCATCAAAAGCGGGATCACCGTCTCCATCACAACTTCCAGGATCATAAATACAGGCGTCAGGATCGATACCTTTTTAAATTCTTTAATTTGTGCTCCTAATGTTTTAAGCATTCTGCAAAACTCCTTTTCTGTGCAGTAAAAAACTACACATGATAACATCACATCATACGTATACCAATTCTATCACAATTCATTTTTATTGCACAGCTCCTTTTATAAAACAAAAACCGTTGAAAATGCAATACATTTTCAACGGCGTATTTTTTTCAGCAGTACGGCAGCTATAAAACACACAACCCCGATCAGAACGATTGTACCTCCCGGTTTTAATCCTGTATAATACGACAATGTCAGCCCGGCAACTGTCGAAAGTATGGCAAACCCAACGGCCCATAAAAGCACAAAGCGATAGCTCTTTCCCACCTGCATTCCACAGGCCACAGGCACCACCAGCATGGAGGAGACAATCAGCGTTCCAACCGTTCTGGATGCAATGGAGATGGTAAGGGCTGTCAGGACGGTGAAGATAAAATTCACGGTCTTAACAGGAACTCCGGAAATCCTCGCTGCATTTTCATCAAATCCGATATAAAACAACTCCTTGTACAAGAGAAGCACAGCCGCCAGAACGACAGCGCTGACCAGGCAGACCATCACCATCTCACCCGTGCTGATGGATACAATGCTTCCGAACAAAAAACTGTTAAAATTCGCACTGTTTTTTACGAACCCTGACAGCACCCCGGCCAGGCCGATGCCGGCCGACATGACAATAGCAATCGCCATCTCCGAGTAACGCGGAAGTTTTTTCCGGATTGCTTCTATACTAAGAGCTGCTATGATACACAGGATACCTGCCCCCAGCACCGGATTGATGCCGAGCAGCAGCCCCGCCGCCACGCCGGCTAGCGATGAATGTGACAGTGCATCTCCGATCATAGACATTCTTTTCAGTACAATTGTGATTCCGATGCATGGGGTGATGACCGCCAGCAGAATGCCGACAATAAATGCCCGCTGCATAAATCCATATTCCAGCATACTCAACGTTCTATCACCTGCCCTTCCTCCATATGATAAATCCGGCTGATACCTCTGCATTCCCTCACGGATGCATGTGTCACCATCAGAATAGTCACACCTTCCTCCTTGTTTAAGATCTCCAGTTTTTTGTATAATTCTTTTACAGACGCCGCATCAACACCGGTCGTCGGCTCATCCAGCACCAAAAGCTTGGGGGCCCCAACCAAAGCCCGTGCCAACATCACACGCTGCTGCTGTCCGCCTGACAATTCTCCTATCTTGCTTTTTTTATATTCTTCCATACCGACCCATCGCAGAGCTGCGCCCGCCTGTTGTCTTTGCTTTTTCCCCGGCAGCCGGAATTTTCCGATCTGAGAATATAAATTCGTCAGTACTATCTCCTCCACCGTAGCCGGAAAAAAGGGATTCATGGAAATGCTGTTTTGTGGAACGTATCCGATTTTATCTGTATGGAACATCTTTTTTGTGTCACTGCCAAACAGACAGATGCGTCCCTGCTGCGGTTTCAGCTCCCCCAGCAGCAGTTTTAAAAAAGTACTCTTTCCTGTCCCGTTCTCACCCAGCAGCACAGCATAATCCCCCTGTGCAACCTGCAGTGAGACGTTATGAAGCACCCGCTCATCCGCATAGGCAAATGAGAGATCACTGATATCAATCACATTCATACTGCTCCTTCTTTCCTATTTTAATGCGGCCTGAAGCACCTTTAGATTCTCTCTCATTACAGACAGATAATCCTCTCCTGCCTTCAGCTGTTCTTCACTGAGTCCTTCCAGCGGATTCAGTACCTGTGTTTCTGCACCGATCTCCCGGGCGATTGTCTCCGCCACTTTCGGACTTACCAGTTCCTCAAAAAATATCGTACGCACTTGATTTTCTTTCGCAAAACGGACAATCTCTTCCATTCTCGCCGGGTCCGGCTCAGAGTCCGGTGCAAGACCTTCGATTCCGATCTGCCGCAAACCGTAAGCATTACACAGATAGCCAAAGGCCTCATGCGCAACGATCACATTGCGGTCAGACACTTCTGACAAAGCTGCCGTAAATTCCTGATCCAGTTCATCAAACTTACCAGCGTACGTTTCATACTGTTTTTTATAATAATCTGCATGATCCGGATCCGCTTTGGTAAAGGCCTCCAGGATGTTGTTCATCTGCACTTTGGCATTCTCAGGATCCAGCCAGACGTGCGGGTCACTCATCTCCTCTGATCCGTCCGAATGCGAATGGTCGCTTTCCAAAAGCGCAATTCCCTGCGAGGCCTCCACCTTAATGAGTTCCTCGTGATCAAGTGCCCCCACTACATCATCCACCCAGTGCTCCATCCCTGCACCATTATAAATAAAAACTTCTGCCTGTTCCAGGCAGGCGATATCCGTCGGAGCAGGCTCCCAGTCATGCGGTTCTGTACCCGCAGGAACCAGATTGACCACTTTGACCTTCTCCCCTCCTATTTTAAGGGCAAAATCATACATCGGATAGAAGCTCGTCACAACGGCGAGCTGGCCTTCTTGTTTTGCCTGTCTGATCTCATCTGAACTGTTTTGACATGCCGTCAGACACACAATGAGGACGGCAAACATCAAAATCAGCATAATTTTTCTCTTCATCATGGCTCCTTGTTCTCTTCACTGCACGTTTGGCAATAACCGAAGATTTCTATTTTATGGCCTGTAATACGAAATCCGTCTTCATCCAGCCGAATCAGATTCTGTTCAAATGGACACTGTGAGATCAAAATACGCCTGTGACATCCAAGACAAATGGCGTAATGTTCATGATCCCCATGATTCCACTGATAATAAGCAATGTCTCCTCCGATCAGAAACGTCTTCGTCACAAGGCTGCGCTCCTCCAGCGCTGTCATAATCCGATATACTGTAGAAAGCGCATGCCCCTCCTCTTTAGAGTACCGCTCCATCTGCTTATAAATCTGGACCGCAGAAAGGGGAATGTCCGCCTCCATAAGGATCCGGCAGACCTCTTCCCGCTGCTTTGTTTTTCGAAAGCCATTCGACCATATTTGCCGTTTATGATCTTTATTCTCTTTTTCAAACATGATAATCCCTTTCGTCAAAATGCACATGCAAATCATTTGCATATACACTATATAAAATTATTGCCCGTCTGTCAATGTTTTATACAGGCGGAACAATTTGCAAATCACATCGTAACCCTTTATAATGAAAGATATTTTTCAGATGAATCAGGAGAACATACAATGAATACCTATTATAAACTGGAAGATGGCCCGCAAAAAGATGCCGTTTACAGGAAGGCACGGCAGATTTTCAACAGAAAGGCAGCCTGCTACAGCCGCATCATGGGTGTCACTTACAACCGCATCACGGTTAAAGAACAAAAAACAAGATGGGGAAGCTGCAGCTCAAAACACAATCTCAATTTCAACTGGCGCCTTTTGCTGGCACCGGATGAAATACAAGACTACGTCATAGTCCACGAACTCGCCCACCTCAAAGAAATGAACCATTCAAAAAACTTTTATGCGGTCATTGAGTCCGTTCTGCCAGATTACAAAAGCCGGCAGCTGTGGCTGAGAAAGAACGGATATCTGTTGTTTTCAATGGCTCCGGACAGTATCCTCTCTCCGGCAGACGATCTCTGAGTACCAGCACAGCCGCCGCCAGAACCGGAAACAGACAGATCCAGGATGCCCTGACTCCAAGGCTGATACCCGACAGATAACCGACAGCGGCCCCCAGGTGAAAAGCCAGCAGCACGGCACCATAATATTTTGCCTTATGAAGATGTGACCGCTCCTTGTCAAATACATATTCCACACAGGATTCGGTAAACTGGCGCAGATTGTTTGTAGAAAATATACAGGAACTTCGATACCCTTTTGCTCCCGGAAACGCATTCCACTGAACCGCCGTCATAAAGAACAGCGGATACAGGGCTGTAAAATGATTCAGATTTTCCGGAAGAAAACCGATGATCAGAATACCGGCGGCATCGACTGCCAAGCCGAACCATCTGATATCGATCTTCGTATGACGGACGCAGGCAGCACACACCATGCCTGCCATATAGATCATAAGCCCCAGCACCCGCAGCAGCACTTCATAAAAATTGCGTCCAATGATTCCCGTGACAATGCCGATCATATTGGCAGTCTGCGCTGACCCAAATAAATCACAGTGGTTCATAAGGGCATAGATTCCTAGAAAACCGCCGATAAAGGTCATATTTAACTGTACCAGATATTCCAGTTTCTTTTTCATATCCCCGTTCCAATCTCCCTTCGACTTACACTTTCTTTATTATAATCACAAAACTTAATATTGTAAATTCGGTATTTTATCCATATAATATAGATATATTTTATATTTAGGGGGCATGGCATGAACTATATTGACATTCAGACTTTTCTGACGATAACATCTTGTGAATCTCTGTCCAAAGCGGCCGAACAGCTCTATACGTCGCAGCCTGCACTGAGTCACCGGCTGTCCCGGCTGGAGGAAGAGCTTGATACCACACTCATCATTCGCCGAAAAGGAGTCCGAAGCATTGAACTGACGGAATCGGGGAAGTGTTTTATTCCGCTTGCTCAAAAATGGATGCAGCTGTGGCAGGAGACCCAGAATATCGGCCGCCTGGCACCGATGACCACGTTCCGACTTTCCAACGTGGACAGCCTCAATGTCTGCTTCATGCCCCAGGTATGTGCAAATTTTCTAAGTAAACATACCTCCTGCAGTCTTGATGTTGTCACACTTCGCTCCAACGCCGCCTACCGCGCTGTTGAGAATCACGAAGTGGATCTGGCATTTATTGCAAATCCCCATTTTTTCCGTAAAGTTCAGACGATCCCACTGTTTAAAGAACGCATGACGTTTATCTGTTCGGATACAGCTCCTTACAGTGAAGCACTGACTCCGTCGGACCTTCGCGCTGAAAATGAAATCTATATTCCCTGGAGCAATGCCTTTCTGATGTGGCATGATTACTGGTTCGGGACCAGTGCCCAGGTAAAAGTATCCCTCGATAACATGTCACTTTTTGCACATTTCCTGCATCTTGAAGATGCCTGGGCGATTGTCCCTTCCACGATTGCTCATGCATTGATGGAGCGCAACCATTTTAAAGCCTTTCCCATTGAGGATATGCCAGAATCCAGAATGTGCTATGCCATCATGGAAGACCGCCGACAGCAAAACGACCTCACAAATGCTTTTATTCAGGAGCTCCTTGATATCGCCAGCAGCTTCTCTGACGTTGAAATCACAAAGCCCCGGTGACGCACACCCGCCTGTACGGGATTTTACTGTCATCCAAAGACATTCCCGCATATGATAACATGCGGGATAATACCAGTCATGATACTGCCTGCATAAAATGTCAGAAAGTATGAGGAAATGATATGCAAACACAGGCATCACCATTCCGGCGCAGTATTCTATCAAATGACGGAACGCGGATTGCAGTCTATGATTATCATCCACGCTGCTCCAAAACTATTCTTCTTATTCATGGATGGCCGCTTTCCCATAAAATCTATGAATACCAGACAGAACGTCTCGTTTACATGGGATACCGAATCGTAACACTGGATCTGCGCGGATTTGGAAATTCCGATACCCCGGTCTGCGGCTACTGTTATGACCAGATGGCACACGACATCTACCATGTCGTGACGGCCCTGAACCTCCGCCGGTTTATTCTGACTGGTTTTTCCATGGGCGGCGCTGTTGTTCTCAGGTACATGCGCCTGTTCCGGGGGTATGGGGTCAGAAAGCTGATTCTTCTGGCTGCTGCGGCGCCGTGCTGGACCCGACGTCCCGGTTTTCCGTACGGTCTGACACGATCTTATGTCGATCAGCTGATCGATCAGGCGATGACAGACAGGCCGCAGCTGGCTTATGAATTCAGTCACAATCAGCTGTTTGCCTCGGAACACTCAGAAGCGTTGAAAGACTGGTTCCAGGAAATTGCATTGAGTGCCTCCGGTATCGGCACCGTTCAGTCGGCAATTGCCCTGCGGGATGAGGACGGACGGGAGGACCTGGGATATGTCCATGTCCCGACCTGGATCATACACGGTGCAAAAGACACTGTCGTTTCCGACGACCTTGCTTGCATTCAACATGAGAACATCCCCGGCTCTGAACTGATCACGCTTGCAGACAGTGCACACGGCATTATGTACGATGAACTTGAACTGTTTAACCATTATTTTTTCGGGGCTGTCAGCTGTTAATTCGCCGCAGCACGAAAAAACACCGCAAATGCCGGACATTTGCGGTGTATCTCTCTGTTAAAAACTATATAAGATTGTTTGACGCCATTGTTATGCGAAGTATTTTGCGACAAACTCTTTTGTCACTTCCGCAGCTTTCTTGATGTTCTCTTCATGAT
>CAZUNG010000013.1:0-81736 GCA_964621905.1 uncultured Ruminococcus sp.
CTTTTGCGGGTCTCTGTTTTTTAATGAGGGGGGAGATAGTGAGTGGTTAATCAACTATCTGATACCTACTATACAGCATAATTGTGATGAGAATGTGGATAAATTCTAAAATAAATCGAAATATTCTTAAGAAGAAGTAAAAAATAGACAGAACATCAGAATTCTTTCCGGTTTAGAATGCAGTATCTCAGAATATAGAGCGACATCAAAATGTAGTGGCGGTTTTTTGGGGTATCATTCTCAAAATTAATCACGGCAGAGATCTTGTCCAGGCGGTAACTTAAGGTGTTGCGGTGGACGAACAGAGATTTCGAAGTTCTCAAAAGATTACGGTCATTGGAAAGGTACTGGTACAGCGTGCCCTGTTCTTCGCACCGGAAATATTCAGACGCTGATACCGGAGATTGTGGATGATCTGAAAGTGGACGGGCTCAATATCATGAAGCTGAATGATATTGAGCACATGAAAAAGCTTACCGGGACAAAGGTCGTCTACAACGTATATTTTGACACTCAGAAACTGGACGTGATGGAGAGTGCCGGAACGCTGACTGAACGTGCGGTCAGGGACAGCATTTGGGAAGAAATTATGGAATTGTCAGAGGGAGGCTGTTACATTCCGGCGCTCCTGCTGGTGCGGCCTGAGTGGGCGGACATCATCATGGATGAATACAATGCCTGCAGAGAACAATTATATCAGTGACATAAAAAAACAGGAACCCATCAATGACGGGTCCTGTTTTTTTAAATGAGGGGGGAGATAGTGAGTGGTTAATCAACTATCCAATACCTACTATACAGGATAATTGTGAGGAAAGTGTGGATATTTCATAAAAGAAACAAAAAGATTCTTTAAAAATTATTAAGATAGAGGGAAGATTTTCTGTGGGGATACACGGCCTGTTTCGAGTTGAAAACCCCCTTTGAGTGTGATATTCTATAAGATGAGTTAAAATGCAAATAGTATTCTGTCAGGAAACAGATGCAAAACGGAGGTGCGGCATGAAACTTACAAAATTATTGGAACGTCTGGATTATGAGATAATAAACGGAAGTGAAGATGTTGAGATAACGGAAGTGGTCAATGATTCCAGAAATGCCTGTGAAGGTTCGCTGTTCATCTGTGTCCGGGGAGCTGTTGCCGACGGACATACCTTTGTACCGGCCGTGGTACGGCAGGGAACCAAGGCAGTGGTAGTGGAAGAAGAAGTTCAGGTGCCGGAAGAGGTGACGGTGATCAGGGTTGCTGACAGCCGGTATGCGATGGCAGTGATCTCCGCCGCATACTTCGGGTATCCGGCGGATACGCTGAGAGTAATTGGCATTACAGGGACCAAAGGGAAAACAACCACTACCTACATGGTGAAATCAATTCTTGAAAATGCGGGATACAAGGTGGGGCTGATCGGAACCATCGAGACCATTATCGGAGAGGAAGTGATTCCTTCTGAGAATACAACGCCGGAATCCTTAACTGTTCAGAAATACTTTAGAAAAATGCTGGATGCCGGATGTGACTGCGCAGTCATGGAAGCATCTTCGCAGGGATTTAAGCTTCACAGAACCGCAGGATTCATGTTTGATATCGGCATTTTTACAAATATTGAGCCGGATCATATCGGTCCGAATGAACATGCCGATTTTGAAGAGTATCTCCAGTGTAAAAGTCAGCTGCTCAAACAGTGCAGGATTGGTATCGTGAATGCCGATGATGAACATCTGGAAGACATCATCAAAGGGCATACCTGTAGTCTTGAAACATTTGGTTTTTCAGAGAATGCAGATCTCAGAGCAGCCGGTGCACATCTCATCTCAAAGCCGGGGTACCTGGGAGTGGCATATCAGGTGGAAGGTCTCATGGAATTTCCTGTTGAAATTGATATTCCGGGTACGTTCAGTATCTATAATTCGCTGACGGCGATCGCTGTCTGCCGCCATTTCAATGTTTCGGAAAATGACATCGTACAGGCGCTGAAGCAGGCGAAAGTCAAAGGGAGGATTGAGATGATCAAAGTCTCCGATGAGTTTACGCTGATGATCGATTATGCTCACAATGCGATGAGTTTGGAAAGTCTTCTGTCAACACTGCGGGAATACCATCCGCACCGTCTGGTATGTCTGTTTGGCTGCGGAGGAAACCGATCGAAGCTTCGGCGTTATGAAATGGGAGAAGTATCCGGGAAACTGGCAGATCTTACGATCATCACATCGGATAATCCCCGTGATGAGGAACCGCAGGCGATCATCGACGACATTAAAGCGGGGATCGAAAAGACAGACGGGAAATATGTAGAGATTATTGACCGGAAAGAGGCAATTTCCTATGCGATTCACAACGGAGAACCGGGCGATATCATCGTGCTTGCCGGCAAGGGTCATGAGGACTATCAGGAGATCAGAGGCAGGAAGTATCCGATGGATGAAAGGAATCTGATTCGGGATATTCTGGAAGGAAAATAGGGTATGAAAAAAACATATGCGGATGTGATTGTGGACATCACCAGTGAGAAACTGGATCGGACATTTCAGTACAGGATTCCGGAAAAACTTATAAGTTCCGTGCAGATTGGAATTCCGGTATCAGTCCCTTTTGGCCGGGGAAACCGCATGACGAATGCATATGTAGTGGGAATCACGGAGGAAGCACAGTTCCAGGAAGACAAAATCAAAGATATCGCAGCTGTGCCGAGACATCCGGTCGGTGTGGAAACCAGACTGATTGCGCTTGCTTTCTGGATGAAAGAGACGTACGGCGGTACGATGATACAGGCGCTTAAAACGGTTCTTCCCATGAAACAGGAAGTCAAGACAAGGAAGAAACAGACGATTCGCCTTTTGTACAGACGTGAGGAAGCGCAGGAATTTTTGCAGGAGTGTGAGAACAAGCACCGTACAGCCCGGGCGAGGGTGATAAAGACGCTGCTTGAGCAGGGGGAGATGGATTATGCACTGGCGCGAAAAGAGCTGAACATTACGGCTGCGGTACTCGGGCCGCTGTTGGAGCTGGGAATTATCGGTCTGGATTCAGAGACAGTGTACCGTTCTCCCGAACTTCCTTTCTTTGGGGAGGAGCAGGAGCCGGCATTGTCAGAGGAGCAAAGATGTGCCGCCGAACAGATTTGTGAGGAGATGAACAAGGCAAAGAGAAAACCATGTCTGGTCTATGGCATTACAGGAAGCGGCAAGACGCGTCTTTATATGGAACTGATTGACAGCGTGCTGCAAAAAGGGAAACAGGTGATTGTTCTGATTCCGGAAATCGCTCTGACATATCAGATTGCCGCACGTTTCCGCCAAAGATTTCAGGAGAAGGCAGCCATTATTCATTCACGTATGTCACCGGGGGAACGCTGGGATGCTTTTGAACAGGCCAAAAACGGTCAGGTTCAGGTAATGGTAGGTCCACGGTCTGCACTGTTTACACCATTTCCGAAGCTGGGTCTGATTATCATCGATGAGGAACATGAGACATCATACAAAAGCGAGGGGACCCCGCGTTATCATGCCAGGGAAACCGCTGTCATGAGGGCGGAGATGGAAGATGCATCGGTCGTGATGGGGTCTGCGACTCCTTCGCTGGAGGCATATTACCGATGTCAGACGGGTGATTACCGTCTGCTGACTCTGACACAGCGTTTCGGAAACGGTGTGCTTCCAAATGTATATACAGTGGATATGAGGGAAGAATTATCAGTGGGAAATACTTCCATTATAAGCCGTGCGCTGCGGGAGGCGATCTCGCTAAGACTAAAGCGAAAAGAGCAGACGATCCTGTTCTTGAACCGCAGGGGGTATGCAGGTTTCCTTTCCTGCCGGTCCTGCGGCTATGTAGCGAAATGTCCGCACTGTGATGTTTCACTGTCACTGCACAGAGGAGGGAAAATGGTCTGCCATTACTGCGGTTATACGGCGAAAGAGATCACGGCCTGTCCGTCCTGCGGATCACGGTTTATCGGGGCGTTTCGGGCCGGAACACAGCAGATTGAAGATATGGTCAGACGGATGTTTCCCGATGCAAAAGTACTTCGTATGGATATGGATACCACCAGGAAGAAGGACGGATATGCCGGGATACTGTCCGCTTTTGCAGGAGGAGAAGCCGATATTTTGATTGGCACGCAGATGATCGTGAAGGGGCACGATTTTCCCGGAGTTACGCTTGTCGGCGTACTGGCTGCGGATTTGTCCCTGAATGCGGATGACTACCGGTGCGCGGAGCGCACCTTTCAGCTGCTGGTTCAGGCAGTTGGACGGGCTGGACGCGGCACATCGCCGGGGGAGGCTTTTGTTCAGACGTATCAGCCGGAACATTACAGTATCAGAGCGGCCGTGCAGCAGGATTATCCGGCATTTTATCAGGAGGAGATCGCATACCGGATGCTGATGGATTATCCTCCGGCATGTGCCATGATGGCGGTGATTGGAAGCGGGGAGGATGAAGAGCAGCTGGCGATGGCGATGCAGTATATCCGCAGATATATTGAGGGCGTCAATAAGGATGAACGTCTGGCCATCATAGGGCCTGCAGATGCTTCTGTTTCCAGAATTCAGGATAAATACAGGAAAGTGCTGTACCTGAAGCACCCGCAGGAGAGGTATCTGACGGCAGTCAGGGCGAGGACAGAACGGTATATGGATGTTAATCCCGGGTTTCGAAACTTATATATCCAGTTTGATCTTCACAGTTGATAAAACATCAATGTTAACATATATGCTGAGGAACATATAAGAAATGGAGGGAATTATGGCAATTCGCAATATCAGAAAGATGGGCGACCGTGTGCTTACAAAAAAATGCCGCCCCGTAGAAGAAATGACACCGAGAATCAAGGAACTCATTGATGATATGCTGGACACGATGTACCAGGAGTACGGTGTGGGACTGGCGGCTTCACAGGTTGGAGTGCTCAAAAGAATTGTTGTCATCGATGTCGGTGAGGGACCGCATGTGCTGATCAACCCGGTCATTGTAGAGACATCGGGAGAGCAGACCGGTGATGAAGGGTGTCTGAGCCTTCCGGGCAAAACCGGAACTGTGACGCGCCCGGACTATGCGAAAGTAGAAGCGCTGAATGAACATATGGAACCGATTGTCCTTGAAGGAACGGAGCTGCTGGCGCGTGCAATCTGCCATGAGTGTGACCATCTGGACGGGATCATGTATGTGGAACATGTGGAAGGCGGGCTGCGCGATGTGACAGCCGATGAGGAAGACGAGGTTGAGGAATAAATGCGGGTAATATTTATGGGAACTCCTGACTTTTCTGTGGGTACATTAAAGGCACTGGCGGCGGCAGGACATGAGATCGCCGCAGTGGTGACACAGCCGGACAAGCCAAAAGGAAGAGGAAAGGCGATGCAGCCGACTCCCGTCAAAGAAGCGGCCGAAAAGCTTGGCCTGCAAGTTCTGCAGCCCGTAAAAGTCCGCGATGAAGCATTCCTGGATCAGCTGGAAGAACTTCATGCGGATGTTGCAGTTGTTGTCGCTTTTGGACAGATTATCCCTTCCCGTCTGCTGAAAATGCCAAAATATGGCTGTATCAATGTACACGCATCACTGCTGCCTGATTACCGGGGAGCGGCGCCGATCCAGTGGGCTGTCATTGACGGCAGAAAAGAGTCGGGTGTCACGGTTATGAGAATGGACGAAGGGCTGGATACCGGCGATATGATCGCCAAAGTGACTGTCCTGCTGACAGAAACAGAAACGGGCGGGAGCCTTTTTGAAAAGCTGAGCGAAGCGGGAGCAAAACTTCTTGTGGAAACTCTCCCCAGGATTGCATCGGGTGAGGCTGCATATGAAAAGCAGCCGGAGGAAAGCCCGACACCTTATGCGGCCATGATCAAAAAAAGTATGGGACTGATTGACTGGAGAAAAAGTGCTGTGGAACTGGAACGTCTGATTCGCGGACTGAATCCGTGGCCAAGTGCATTTACCGGGTGGAATCACAAAATTCTCAAGATATGGAAAGCCTCCGTATGTGAGGAAAACAGCGGTTTTGGACCTGGTCAGGTTGCCAGGATCACGAAGGACGGAATCTATGTTCAGACGGGCCAGGGGATGTTGTGTATTCTTGAACTGCAGCTTGAGGGTAAGAAACGCATGGAGACAGACGTTTTTCTGCGCGGAAATGAGATTGATGTGGGGGCAGAGCTGACAGTATCCCAATAAGCAGGCAGCGGAAGGAGTATAAATGGCAAGTGTAATCAGCACAAGAGAGATCATACTTGGTGTATTACTGGAAATCAACAGGGATGGGGAATACAGCCATATAGCAATCAGAAACACACTGGAGAAATACCAGTATCTTCCCAAACAGGACCGCGCATTCATCACACGTGTCTGTGAGGGCACGATCGAGTGTATGCTGAAGCTCGATTATATCATTGAACAGTTTTCCAGCGTGAAAGTGGAAAAAATGAAACCTGTGATTCGGGAAATTATCCGAAGCGGAGTTTACCAGCTGCTGTATATGGATCGGATACCTGATTCTGCAGTCTGTAATGAGGCGGTTAAACTGGCGCAGAAAAAGGGATTTTACAGCCTCAAGGGTTTTGTAAACGGAGTACTTAGAAATGTAGCGCGCAACAAAGAAAACATCACCTATCCGCCTCTCACACAGCCAATCGCATATTTGTCAGTGAAATATTCACTGCCTGCCTGGCTGGTTGAAAAGTGGGTGCTGGAGTATGGGTTTGAACAGACAGAATATATGGCAGCAGATTTTATGGAGGACAAGCCGACCACGATCCGCTGTGTGCAGTATATGATCAATACCGAGGTTACCATACAGAGACTGAAAGAACAGGGAGTTACGGTCTTAAAGGCTCCTTATCTGGATTATGCATATTATATTTCGGATTATAACTACCTTTCTATGCTGAACGTATTTAAAATGGGCTGTATTATGGTACAGGATATCAGTTCAATGTTGGTAGCGGAAGTGGCTGCTCCGAAAAAAACAGATTATGTCATCGATCTGTGTGCGGCACCGGGCGGTAAAAGTCTGCATGTGGCGGATAAGATGATGGGATACGGGACGGTTGAGGCAAGGGATCTTACGGAATACAAGGTGGAGCTGATTGAAGAAAATATCAAGCGGCTGAATGTGATCAATGTCCGTGCGGTTTGTCAGGACGCCACGGTATTTGACAGGAATTCTATTGAAAAGGCGGATATTGTCCTGGCGGATGTGCCGTGTTCCGGTTATGGCGTGATCGGAAAAAAAACAGATATCAAATATAAAGTGACGGCGCAGAAGCAGGAAGACCTGATCATCCTCCAGCGCAAAATTCTGCATAATGCATCTTCTTATGTGAAAATCGGGGGAACACTGGTTTACAGTACCTGTACGATAGGAAGAGAGGAAAATGAGAATAATATTGAGTGGTTTGTGAAAAATTATCCGTATGAGCTGGAAAGCCTGAATCCTTATCTGCCGAAAGAACTGACAGGAGAGACTACGGAAAAAGGGTATCTGCAGCTTCTTCCGGGCGTGCACAAGACGGATGGTTTTTTCATTGCCAGACTGAAAAGGACAGAAAAATGATACAGGTGCGGGATATACGTTCCATGACGATACAGGAACTGAAAGATGTCATGGAAAACATGGGTGAGAAATCTTTTAAAGCAGGTCAGATTTTTGACTGGCTGCACAAAAAAACGGTTTCAGGATATGAGGAAATGACAAATCTGTCAAAGGCACTTCGGGAGAAGCTGCAAAGGGACTATCCATTGTATGAACTGGAAGTACTGCAGGTGCAGACCTCAAAGCTTGACGGTACAAAGAAATTTTTGTTCCGGCTAAAGGACGGGCATGTGATAGAGAGCGTGTGGATGCAGTATCAGCATGGAAATTCTGTCTGCATTTCATCACAGGTCGGCTGCCGCATGGGCTGCAGATTCTGCGCCTCCACAATTGGCGGTCTCACGAGAAACCTTACGGCAGCTGAGATGCTTATGCAGATCTACCGGATTCAGAAGCTGACAAAAGAAAGAGTTTCTCATGTCGTTGTGATGGGGACCGGAGAGCCTCTTGACAATTACGATGAATTACTGAAGTTTTTGAATATCCTGACAGATGAAAAGGGGCTGCATATCAGCCAGCGGAATATCACGGTTTCGACATGCGGGATCGTACCGAAGATTTATGAACTGGCAGATGAAAAGCTGCAGATTACGCTGGCGATTTCCCTGCATGCGCCGAACGATGAAAAAAGGAAGGAACTGATGCCGGTTGCCAACCGGTATTCTATCCCGGAACTGCTTACAGCCTGCCGGTATTATTTTGAACAGACCGGACGCCGGCTGACATTTGAGTACAGTCTGGTCAGCCAAAAAAATGACAGCCAGCAGGATGCCGACGAGCTGGCAGCGAGAATAAAGGGACTGAACTGCCACGTAAATCTGATTCCGGTGAACCCGATCAAAGAGCGTAATTATGTGCAATCTGACAAAAAAGATGTGGAGAAATTCAAAAATAAGCTTGAAAAATACGGAATTAATGTTACTATTAGAAGAGAAATGGGGCGAGATATTGACGGAGCCTGCGGTCAGCTGCGTAAAAGCTATCTTGATCAAAACGAAAAGGAGTGTGAGGAATGAAAACATTTTCTGTTACAGATGTTGGGCAGATTCGACAAGTCAATCAGGACTACATATATACATCTGAGCAGCCAATAGGAAATCTTCCAAATCTTTTTGTGGTGGCAGACGGGATGGGAGGTCACAATGCAGGTGATTTTGCCTCCAGCTTTGCGGTAAGGGTGCTGGTAGAATCAGTAAAGCAGGACATGAACTTCAATCCAATTAAAATTATCCGCAGTGCGATCGAAACTGCGAACGAACAGCTTTTGGAACAGGCCTCCAAAAATGAAGAACTAAAAGGTATGGGCACGACAATTGTTGTTGCAACTGTTGTAGGACATTATGTTTATGTTGCAAATGTTGGGGACAGCAGGCTTTATGTGGCCGGCGACAAGATGGAACAGGTGACTAGAGATCATTCTCTGGTAGGGGAGATGATACGTATGGGCGAGCTGAGCGAAGCGCAGGCCCGCAGCCATCCGGATCGAAATATCATCACCCGGGCCCTCGGGACCGGGCCGGATGTGGCAATCGATTTCTTTGACGTCAAGTTGGAGGACAACGCCAGGATTATCATGTGTTCCGACGGACTGTCTGGTATGCTTACCGACGATGAGATATTCGAGACACTGACTTCGTGCAGGGATGGGGAAGATCCAGCGAAAGCACTGATGCACAGGGCGAATGATAACGGCGGCAGAGATAATATTGCAGTCATAGTGGTTGAACCATTTAAAAAAGAGGTGAGAGAATGTTAAAAGAGGGAATGATTCTAGTAGAACGTTACGAGATTATCAGTAAGATCGGTACCGGCGGAATGGCGGACGTGTATAAAGCGCGTGATCATAAACTGAACAGACTCGTGGCGGTAAAAGTTCTGAAACCGGAATTCCGGGACGACAAATCATTTGTTGCGAAATTCAGGAAAGAGGCGCAGGCGGCAGCCGGTCTTGCACATCCGAATATTGTAAATGTATACGATGTCGGTGAAGATGAAAATGTCAACTTCATTGTAATGGAATTGGTTGAAGGCATTACGCTGAAGGATTATATTAAGAAGAAGGGTAAATTAAGTGTCAAAGAGGCGACCAGTATTGCAATCCAGGTTTCACTGGGACTGGAAGCTGCTCATAACAGTGACATTGTACATCGCGATGTCAAACCACAGAATATTATTATTTCGACAGACGGAAAAGTAAAGCTGTCGGATTTTGGAATTGCCAGAGCCGTATCTTCCAATACGATCACATCGAATGTGATGGTTTCCGTGCACTACAGTTCTCCGGAACAGGTGCGGGGAGGATACAGTGATAAAAAAAGTGACATCTATTCTCTGGGTGTTACCATGTATGAGATGGTGACAGGACGTGTTCCGTTTGACGGAGATACATCGGTAGCGATTGCCATCAAACATCTGCAGGAGGAGATGGTGCCGCCGTCGAAGTATACGCCGGATCTGCCTTTCAGCCTGGAACAGATTATTTTAAAATGTACACAGAAAAGTGTTGACCGCAGATATAATAATCTGTCTGAAGTGATCGAAGATCTGAAACATTCACTGGTTGATCCGAATGGTACGTTTGTACAGCTGGCGCCGCTCTCAAGTCATGCCCAGACTGTCCGTATCTCTCAGGAAGAACTGGATGCGATCAAAGAAGGAAAGACAGACGTACAGGATACTGCGTATCAGGAACAGCCTGTGATCTATAATGATGATGACGGGGAAGATTACGACGATGACGACGACGATGACGATGAAGGCGGCATCAGCAGTAAACTTGAAAAAGCGATGACAATCGGAGGGTTTATCATCGGTGCAATCATCATTTGTATTTTGATTTATTTTATTGGTACAGCGGCAGGCATTTTCAAGGTCGGCTCCGACAATAAGAAAGAGCCGCAGAAGGTGGAAGAGACTCAGGAAGCACAGGATGATGAAGCAGATATGGTAGTGGTGCCGGAGCTGCGCGGAAAAACAGTTGCGGAGGCGGAAGAGGCTCTCAAAGACACCGGAATCGGTCTTAAGAAAGTTGCAGAGGAAGCCTCTGATGAATATGCCAAAGGCCAGATCATGCGTCAGAGCGTGTCGGCAGGTGAAAAAGTTGAGAAACATACAACGATTGAATATACACTGAGTACGGGAAGCGCTCAGCTGACAGTGCCGAATGTGGTTGGACAACCGCAGGCAGATGCGGAAGCGGCACTGCGGGATATGGGACTTGAGACAAACGTACAGCAGGATTACAGTGCGGATGTTGCAATTGGAAGCGTTATTTCTGTCAGTCCGGATGTGGGAACCTCTGTTAATGTTGGTGATACTGTCACGCTGACGGTCAGTAAAGGAGCTTCGGATGTTGAAGTGACTGTGCCGAGTGTCAGGGGTATCTCAGAGGAAGATGCAAAAGCGACGCTGGAGAATCTGGGCCTTGTTGTAACCGTGGAGACAGGAACGAGTAATTCTGTTGGAGAAGGCGAAGTCTACGAACAGAGCATTTCCTCCGGTACGAAAGTGGGCAGCGGAACGAGCATTACGATTATGGTAAATCGCGCGGACGCTACGAATGATACACCGTCACAGACGGATCCATCCGGAAATGATGATGAACAAACTGGTACTTACAGCGGAACCTGGACATGCAGCAAACGTCTCGGTGAGCCGAGCAACTATGCGGGTGGGGCTGTAAAGCTGGATCTCGTACAGAATATCAACGGTGAAGCTGTGACGACTCCGATTATTGAAGGAGCTACCGTATCTTTCCCGTATAATCTTGAGATTACCGGAGCAGACGGTGTGGACAGCGGTACGGTCTATCTGTATGAGCTTGTAGATGGCGATTATGTTCAGCGTGCCCAGTATACCGTACCATTTGCAGAGTCATAATACGTATGATACAGGGAAGAATTATGAAAGGTATTGCCGGCTTCTACTACGTTTCCGTAGTGGGAGCCGGGGTTTATGAGTGTAAACCGAAAGGGATATTCAGAAAAGAAAAAATCAAGCCGCTGGTTGGGGATGATGTGGACATCGAAGTACTGGAAGAGACTGAAAAGACGGGCACCATCGTTGGAGTTCATCCGCGAAAAAATGAACTGCTTCGTCCGGCGGCAGCAAACATTGACCAGGCCATGGTGATTTTCGCGACTGAAAACCCCAGGCCCAGTTTTTCGTTGCTGGATCGTTTTCTGATCATGATGGAGCGCCAGGGGATACAGACAATCATTTGTTTTAATAAAAAAGAAATGGCAAAGGAAGAGGAACTTCGTCTGCTCTATAAGACTTACGCTTCCTGCGGATACCATGTCCTTCTGACAAGTGCGCGGCTTTATGAGGGGATTGAAGAGATCCGGGAAGTGCTGAAAGGGAAAACAACCGTCATTGCCGGTCCTTCCGGAGTCGGGAAATCCTCCATCACCAATCTTCTTCAAAAAGAAATATGTATGGAAACGGGAGAGATCAGCCGTAAATTAAAACGCGGCCGGCATACGACCCGCCATGCACAGCTGATACAGATTGATGCGGATACGTACCTGATGGACACGCCGGGATTCAGTGCCCTGTCAGTGGAGGATATGGAGAAAGAAGAGCTGAAAGATTATTTTATGGAGTTTCGCCCGTATGAAGGAAACTGCAGATTTCAGGGCTGTATGCATATCTCTGAACCGGATTGCGCTGTCCGCGGTGCGGCGGAGGAGAAAAAGATCAGTTCGATTCGCTACGAGGATTACAGGGAATTGTTTGAGGAACTAAAGGAAAAGGAAAAGAGGAGGTATTAAGTATGTATCAATTGTCACCATCTATGCTGTCCGCAGACTTTAACCGTCTGGGTGAACAGCTGAAAATGATTGAGGATTCAGGGGTCAAGTGGCTGCATATCGATGTCATGGACGGGGATTTTGTACCGAGCATTTCTTTCGGAATGCCGGTGATCGCATCGATCAGAAAAGAGAGCGGACTGTTTTTTGATGTACATCTGATGGTGTCCAATCCGGACCGCTATATCGATGATTTTGCGAAAGCCGGAGCTGATATGATCACGGTGCATGCAGAGGCATGCAGACATCTGGAAGGCTGTATCTCTGATATCCATAAGGCGGGATGCAAAGCAGGCGTTGCGCTCAATCCGGCAACACCGCTTTGTCAGCTGGAGTATGTGCTGCATAAACTGGACATGGTACTCTTGATGACTGTAAATCCCGGGTTTGGCGGGCAGTCCTATATTGAAAAATCCACAGATAAGATCAAAGACCTGAAAGAGATGATTCAATCCCGGGGACTGGAGACAGATATCCAGGTAGACGGCGGAGTGAACAGTAAAACTATTGATAAAGTACTGGAGGCCGGAGCCAATATTATTGTAGCAGGTTCTGCAGTGTTCGGCGGGGATATCAGGTCCAATATCGAAAATTTCCAGGATGCATTTAAACGTTATGAGTAGAAAACAGGGAAGTAAAAAGTGAACACATTGATTATCAGCGGGGGCAATATCAATTCTGATTTTGCCCTTGATTTTATGGAAAAACAAAATCCGGATTATATCATAGCCGCAGACAGGGGGCTTCTGTTTGCTTGGGAGCATAAGATCTGTCCTGATTATATTGTGGGTGATTTTGACAGTGTTCCGGCAGATGTGATAGCGGAATACAGAAAGCGAAACAGTGTTCCCATAAGAGAGTATAACCCGGTAAAAGATGCAACTGACACTCAGATTGCGCTGGAGAGGGCAATTTCCCATGGAAGCGGACAGATCTGGCTGCTGGGGGCTACCGGAACAAGGCTTGATCACACGCTGGGGAATATTTATTCCCTGAAACCGGCACTGGAGGCGGGTATCCCGGCATACATTCTGGATGCTCACAACCGTATTTCGCTGGTAAACTCTGCTATCAGGCTGAAGAGGGAAGAACAGTACGGAACATACGTATCGTTTCTTCCAATGGGAGAAGCGGTGGAAGGCCTTACTCTTGAGGGATTCAAATATCCGCTGAAAGATCACACGCTCAAAAACGACAGTGGCCTTGGCGTGAGCAACGAGATCACAGCGGATGAAGCCAGTGTTTCGATGAAAAAGGGCATCCTTATCATGATTCAGTCGTGCGACTGACAACAGCAGGATATTTACACAAAGCGGTAACTGTGATAAAATCTACAGGATTATAGTAGGATGACCGTGTACATACGGCCCGGTATCGTATGTGCACGGTCATCCTAAATATAGTAATAAGATATAGGAGATAAATACAATGAAATTAGGAATTGTCGGACTTCCCAATGTGGGGAAAAGTACACTGTTTAATTCACTGACAAAGGCCGGTGCGGAATCTGCAAATTATCCGTTCTGCACGATTGACCCCAATGTGGGAATCGTTCCGGTTCCGGATGAGAGACTGAAGCTTTTGGGTGATTTCTACCAGTCAAAAAAAGTGACGCCTGCAGTTATTGAATTCGTGGATATCGCCGGACTTGTAAAAGGAGCGTCCAAAGGGGAAGGGCTCGGCAACCAGTTCCTGGCCAATATCAGGGAAGTGGATGCGATTGTCCATGTTGTGCGCTGCTTTGAAGATTCCAACGTGGTTCATGTGGATGGAACCATCGATCCGCTGCGCGATATTGAGACGATAGAACTGGAACTTGTTTTTTCGGATCTGGAAATACTGGAACGCCGTGCGGCGAAGACAGCCAAAAGCGCCAGAAACGATAAAAGTGCGGCAAAAGAACTTGTCACGATCGAAAAACTGAAGGCACACCTGGAAGGCGGAAAGCCGGTCAAGACGTTGGAAGCGGCGGACGATGAAGAGCAGGCACTTATCAGTTCCTATAATCTGCTGACTCAAAAACCCGTAATTTTTGCAGCCAATGTGGCAGAAGAGGACCTGGCGGATGACGGTGCATCCAATCAGTATGTACAGGCGGTCAGAAATTTTGCGGCGGAAGAAGGCAGTGAGGTATTTGTGATCTGCGCGCAGATTGAACAGGAAATTGCGGAGCTTGAGGAAGAGGAAAAGAAAATGTTTCTCGAGGATCTGGGATTAAAAGAATCCGGTCTGGAGAAACTGATCAAAGCAAGTTATCGTCTCCTGGGACTGCTCAGCTATCTTACATCCGGTGAAGATGAAACCCGTGCGTGGACGATCAAAAACGGAACAAAAGCACCGCAGGCTGCAGGAAAGATCCACACGGATTTTGAACGCGGATTTATCAAGGCAGAGGTTGTGAACTATCAGGACCTTCTGGACTGTGGATCTTATGCGGGAGCCAGAGAAAAAGGGCTGGTGCGGATGGAAGGAAAAGAATACGTGGTAAAAGACGGAGACGTCATTTTGTTCCGGTTTAATGTGTAAGATGAAGAAAGCATCATGCTCAACTCAAAAAGAAGAAGGTGGACAGTAAATGGATACAGCAATCAATTTTCCACATTTGGGAATTCATCTCGATCATGTGGGGAAAACGTTTCATGTGTTTGGGATAGACATTGCATACTACGGTGTCATTGTGGTGACAGGAATGCTGCTTGGGATGCTTGTGGTTTTGAGAGAGGCGAGACGTGTCGGCGAAAATACCGATCATTATTGGGACATGCTGATTATCGGCTTGCTAGCCGGTGTGGCCGGAGCCCGGATTTACTACGTTATTTTTTCCTGGGATCATTACAAAGACAACCTGCTGGAAGTTTTCAATCTGAGACAGGGAGGTCTTGCAATTTATGGCGGGATCATTGGGGCTGCGGCTGCAGTTTTTATCTATTCCAGAGTGAAAAAAATGTCATTTCCAAGAATGGTGGACTGTATCGTGCCGGGGCTTCTGCTGGGGCAGATCATCGGCAGGTGGGGGAATTTTTTCAACAGGGAGGCATTTGGCGGATACACGGATAACCTGCTTGCCATGCAGCTTCCGGTATCAGCAGTGCGTGAAAACGAGATCACGCGGCAAATGTGGCAGCATGTACAGACCGTTGGCGGTGTAGATATGATTCAGGTTCATCCTACATTTTTCTATGAAGGAGTCTGGAATCTGTGTGTGTTGGTTCTTCTGATGATTTACCGCAGAAAAAAGAAGTTTGACGGTGAGGTTTTTCTATTGTATCTTGTGGGATACGGCCTGGGGCGGATGTGGATTGAAGGGCTGCGCACTGACCAGCTTCTGCTTCCCGGTGTGGGGATTCCGGTATCACAGGTGTTGTCGGGATTTCTGGCGGTGGGATCCGTAATTGCCATTTTCTGGAAACGCCAAAAACTGAAAAAAACAGCCAAAACACTAGATGTTGTGGGCGAACATAAAGAGTAGAGCATACCTTGTATAAGGGGGAGAAATCAAGCGGATTTCTTCCTCTTTTTTTGTCGAAAAACCGCGGAATCTTCACAAAAAGTTCTTTAAAAAAGCATTATTTAAGTCTTGTTTTTTGGGGGGAAGTAGAGTAATATAAGTACATAAGTGGTGGCAAGTGGTAAAAGGTGGTGACGAATGGAGAGAATGTGGCAGTTTTCTCCCGGCGCTGCCGGAAGTGCAGGGGAGAGATACACTTCCGACGAAAGAGGTTGTTATTATGTTCATGGGAGAGTACAGTCATTCAATTGACGCGAAGGGGAGATTAATCATACCGGCAAAGTTTCGTGAACTCCTGGGAGAGGAGTTTGTTTTGACGAAGGGTTTGGACGGTTGTTTATCAATTTATCCTATGGAAGAATGGAAGGCCTTTGAAGAGAAGCTGAAAGCTTTACCACTTACGAACAAAAATGCAAGGACCTTTTCACGTTTCTTTGTTGCGGGGGCAACAGTCTGTGAACTGGACAAGCAGGGGAGAATTCTCGTACCGGCGACGCTGCGGGAATTTGCAGGTCTGGAAAAGGACGTAGTACTTACTGGAAATATCACCAGAATAGAAATCTGGAGCAAA
This sequence comes from uncultured Ruminococcus sp., assembly GCA_964621905.1. Lineage (GTDB taxonomy): Bacteria > Bacillota > Clostridia > Lachnospirales > Lachnospiraceae > Ruminococcus_G. The sequence continues at coordinate 16,480 of CAZUNG010000013.1, forward strand.
ACCAAATGGATGGAAAACAGCAGTTATGATGATATGGATGCCATTGCAGAAGGGATGCAGGATATGGGCATCATAATCTAAAGGGAAAATACTGCACGGGAGAATCGAATTGGAGTTTAAGCATAAGTCAGTATTACTTCAGGAAACGATTGACAATCTAAAGGTAAAACCCGATGGGATTTATGTTGACGGTACACTGGGAGGTGCCGGACATGCCCTTGAGGTATGCAAATTGTTGTCTGCCACGGGGAGGTTTATCGGTATAGACCAGGACGCTGCTGCAATAGAGGCTGCCGCCGGCCGTTTGAAGGATTATCAGAAAATCACGACGATTATCCGCAGCAACTATTGCAGTATGGTCCGGGAAATACAAGATCTTGGTATCCGGGAGGTGGATGGTATCGTACTGGACCTTGGCGTGTCCTCATACCAGCTGGATACAAAAGAAAGAGGTTTTACATATCGGGAGGATGTGCCGCTCGATATGCGTATGGACCAACGCCAGGATAAGACAGCCAGAGATATCGTGAATGGATACAGTGAAAATGACCTGTACCGCATCATCCGAGATTACGGCGAAGACAAATTTGCAAAAAATATTGCGAAACATATTGTAAAAGCAAGGCAGGAAGCGCCGATTGATACGACAGGGGAGCTTGCGGAAGTGGTGAAAAGAGCCATTCCGATGAAGATGCGGGCAGTTGGTGGTCATCCTGCAAAGCGGACCTTTCAGGCAATCCGCATTGAGTTGAATCAGGAACTCGATGTGCTGAGGGATTCCCTGGATGGCATGATCGATCTTTTGAGCGATGGAGGGCGAATCTGTATTATCACATTCCACTCACTGGAAGACAGGATCGTAAAGACGATTTTCAGAAGAAATGAAAATCCATGTACATGTCCTGCAAACTTTCCGGTTTGTGTCTGCGGTAATGTATCGAAGGGGAGGATTATTACACGCAGGCCCATATTGCCGACAGAAGAGGAAATGGAAGTAAATAAACGTTCAAAAAGCGCAAAGCTTCGTGTATTTGAAAGAAGGAAAACCTGAAATTAGTCTTGACAGTCAGGAGATAGTAAATGGCGAATTCATCAAGAAGGGTAAATTCAACGAGACCGGAATATTACAGAAGACAGTCATATATCAGCGGAAATGCAGTACGCAAGCTGGATGAAGTGCCGCAGCGCCAGGTGCCGGGGCGAAACCGTAAGGAACAGCCGCAGAGAGCACGCAGGGCAGTCAGTGTGTCGACGCAGAAAAACCGGATAAAGGCAACACAGATGAGCCGCGGCTATGTTTTATTTCTTGCACTTATCTCTATTATTACACTGTTCTTATGTGTATCATACCTTCAGAGGCGGGCAGAGCTGACTTCCAAGCTGCAGCTGGTAGCAAGGCAGGAGTCGGAACTCAGTACGCTCAAAGCCGACAATGATGCGCTTTATAATACCGTTATGGCTTCCGTGGACCTTGAGAGTGTAAAAAACACAGCAATCAATAAGCTGGGCATGCAGTATCCGACAGAGGAACAGATTGTGACGTATGATACAGCCGGCAACAGTTATGTGCGTCAGTATCAGGATGTGCCCGGCACGGAGTAGGTGAAACAGTGGCAAGAAAAACAAGAAGAAGCAGAAAAGCAAGACGTGTTAACAAAGCGTTTACAGAAAGAAAATTAAACAGCAGTATGAGGAAAAAGCTGGTATGGTCCTTCGGAGTGATCATACTGGCTTTAGTAGGTTTATCGATCAGAATTACATATATTAACGCCACGAGCGGCGAGCGCTACAAAAAACAGGTGCTCACACAGTCTCAGCAGCAGTATGACAGCCGTGTCATACCGTTTAAACGCGGGGATATCCTGGACAAGAACGGAACCATACTGGCGACAAGCGAAAAGGTATACAATGTGATCCTGGACTGCAAAGTGGTAAACTCCAATGAAAAATATCTGGAGCCAACAATAAAGGCACTGGTCGAGGTGCTTGGTCTTGATGAGGAGATGGTTCGTGCAAAACTGACCGGCGAGGAGACAAAATCCAGCCAGTACCAGATATTGCAAAAAGAGCTTTCTATCACAGACAAAAAGAATTTTGAGGACTACTGCGATACCGAAGAAAAAGAAATGTCCAAAGATGAGCTTGCCGAGCGTCAGAACGTCAAGGGAGTCTGGTTCGAGGAAGATTACCTGCGTACCTATCCGATGAATTCGCTGGCGTGTGACGTCATCGGATTTACTTATTCCGGAAATACCGCTGACTGGGGGATCGAGGGGTACTATTCCAGCACTCTGAATGGAGTAAATGGACGCCAGTATGGTTACTTTAATTCTGATGCCGATGTAGAGCAGACGATCATTGAACCGCAGAGCGGAAACAGTGTGGTTACCACAATCGATGTCACTATCCAGGAGACGGTGGAAAAATATATTAAAGATCTGATGGATCAGCTTGCAAACGGACCGAACGGTGCGAAAGGCGCCAAGAATGTAGGCGTTGTGGTGGCAGATCCCAATACAGGAGAAATTCTGGCAATGGGCAGTTCGGATCCTTACGATCTCAATAACCCGAGAGACCTGACGCCATTTTACACACAGGAAGAAATTGACAAAATGTCAAACGAGACGATGCTGGATAACCTGAACGGCATCTGGAAAAACTACTGTATCAGCGATGCATATGAACCGGGATCGACGGTGAAGCCAATGTCTGTGGCTGCTGCTCTTGAGAGCGGCGATATCGCATATGATGATACTTTTTACTGTGGCGGATATGAGGTGGTTGCCGGACAGACGATTAAATGTTCCGTTTACCCGGGAGCACATGAGAAACAGACCTTGTCTGAGGTGATGAAAAACTCCTGTAACTCTGCATTGATGCAGATGGCGGAGAAAATGGGCGTCGAAGATTTTATCCGGTATCAGAATGTGTTTAATTTCGGATCGAAAACAGGAATTGATCTGCCGGGAGAAGCTTCCGGTATTACACATACAGCTGACACAATGGGGCAGACAGAGCTGGCGACCTCTTCCTTTGGACAGGGTTATACCTGTACCATGATTCAGGAAGTGGCGGCAATCTGTTCTGTGATCAACGGAGGCAATTACTATCAGCCGCATATCGTGAGCAAGATTCTCAACAGTGAAGGTGCGGTCGTAAAAAATGTGGAGCCTGTGTTGATGAAGCAGACGGTTTCTGAAGAGGTTTCTGCCCATATCAGAGAGTATATGGGCGCGGTTATGGCAAGCAACGGTACCGGAAAGTATGCCAAAGTGGATGGATACAGCATGGGCGGAAAGACCGGTACGGCACAGAAGATTCCAAGGGGCAACGGTAAATATCTGGTCTCCTACGTTGGGTTTGCTCCGCTGGATGATCCGCAGGTTGTCATATACGTAGTTGTGGACGAACCAAATGTAGAGATTCAGTCGATCAGTACTTACGCGCAGTATCTCGCCCACAATATCATGTCGGATATTCTGCCGTACATGAACATTTTCCCGGATGAAGGGACGGATGGCGAATCAGGCAGCGGCGGCATTACCATTGAGGAGATTTTTGATATGGAAGGGGAAGACCGCAGTACGTCGGAAGGTGTTTCCGATACATCGGTACCGGAGCCGCTCGAGGATGATGAAACGATTGAAGGCGGAAATACACAGACGGATGAAGGTGTGACGAACGAAGAGGCCGGGCTGGAAAACGAATGACGGTGAAAATCCGGCAGTTGACATTTTCAGGCGAAAAAAATATAATAGAAAAAAATGTAATCATATCGTTTTGGTTTCTGCGGCAGATCTAAGACTGCAAAAACCAGGAAGACGGGTGGAAATCCCGCACAGGAGCGCTGCTGTAATTACGGAGTGATTTTCCAGGAATGGACATTCAGCCACTGATTATATTCGGGAAGGCGGAAAATCATGTTGAGGTATAAGTCAGAACACACGGTATGGAGAGGCGTACAGGGCTCTTCGAATTCAGGAGGTACGGAAAAATGGATCAATAGATCCCGTATTGAGAAGATAACCTCAATACGGGGTTTTTCTTTTGGAACATTCTGAGAACATACAGCTTGAGGGAGGAAAGAATTTGAAAACAAATGAGAATCATTCACGCAGAGTTATGCTTCTGGGGATTTTTGCAGCGGCGGTGGTTGTCTTCATATTGAATATAGCACTTGGGTCAGTGTCGATCTCATTGAGTGAGATTCTGGGGATTGTTACCGGAGGTGCGGATGTGACAGAGACAAACCGCGCGATTGTACAGAATATAAGACTTCCGAGAACGCTGGCCACAGTGATCGGAGGAGCTGCCCTGGCTGCCGCAGGTGTGCTACTGCAGGTGTTTTTTAACAATCCGATTGTGGAACCGTATGTACTTGGCATCTCTTCGGGATCTACACTGTTTGTCGGACTTGTAACACTTGGGGGCTTCAGTTTTGGAATGAAGAGTATCCCGCCGATGGGGATGGTTGCGGGGGCATTTATCGGTGCGATGGCCGTCATGCTCTGTGTGATCTGGGCATCCGGAAAAGTGAAAAGCATATCGACGCTGCTGATTATCGGACTGATGGCCGGGTTTGTCTGCAGTGCGGTGACAAGCATGCTCTCTGCGCTGGCCGATAAAGAAAAGGTGACAGGCTTTTACCGCTGGTCTCTTGGAAGCTTTGCCGGGATTACCTGGGAGCAGGTGGCTGTACTGTATGCAATCGGAGTTCCATTTTTGGCGGCAGCGCTTTTGATGAGTAAATCGCTGAACAGTATGATGCTGGGGGAGCGCTATGCAAAATCGATGGGCGTTGGGATAAGGCGGTTCCGCATCATGATTGTCTTTATCTCAAGTGTACTGACGGCGCTTGTGACTGCATTTGCAGGGCCGATATCGTTTGTGGGGCTTGCAGTTCCCCACATTGTACGCATGCTTTTGCGGACTTCAGATAACAGAATTGTGCTGCCGGCAGTCTGTATCTGCGGGGCGCTGATGACCGGCATCTGTGATCTGGGCACGAGGCTGTTGCTCAGTCCGATTGAACTTCCGCTGAGTGCGCTGACTTCAATTATCGGGGCACCGCTGGTAGTATTCCTCCTGATTCGCCAAAAAGGTCAGGAATTATAGAAAGCTGAGGTAAAAATGAAAAGTGAATGGATTGTAAATGCAGATCAGGTAAATGCAGGGTATGAGAGCAAGACGGTGGTGGAAGGCGTGAATTTAAAGGGATTGAAAGGGCAGATGATCTGTCTGTTGGGTCCTAATGGTGCCGGAAAAAGTACGATTCTGCGCACACTTTCAGGACTGCTCGCACCGGTTTCCGGAACTGTACAGATTGATGGGACGGATATCAGCAGCCTCAGAGAAAATGCACTTGCAAAGAAGCTGGCAGTTGTGCTGACAGAACAGTCAGCTCCTGCATTGATGACAGTGTATGAGCTGGTATCCATGGGGCGATATCCACACACCAACTTCTGGGGAAAACTGGAACGGGAGGACTATGAGGTTATTGACCAGGCGTTTGATCAGGTGGGGGTAAAGCATCTGGCAGAGCGCTACTACAGTGAACTCAGTGACGGTGAAAAACAGAAGGTAATGATTGCGAGAGCGCTGGTGCAGCAGCCGGAGCTGATCATACTGGATGAGCCCACGAGTCATCTGGATATTCACCACAAAGTGGAGATTATACAGATTCTGAATCATCTGTGCCGTACGCTTGGGATTACGGCGATTCTTTCCCTGCATGATCTGGATCTGGCGGCAAAAGGCTGTCAGACACTTTTGATGGTCAAGGACGGCAAAGTGATTGCGCAGGGGGCACCGGAGGATGTCATCAAGAGCGGCACGCTGCAGGAATTATATAATGTAAAGGGCGCCAGATATAATGAGCTGCTGGGAAGCGTGGAACTGACCGGGAACTATGAGGAGGAGGTCTTTGTGGTTCCAGGGTGCGGAACTGCAATTCCGTTGTATCGGAGCCTGGAAAGAGGCGGATACGGAACTGCAAGCGGGGTGCTGCACAAAAATGATGTGGATGTTCAGGTGGCGCATGCGATCTGCAGTCACATCGTAATGGAAGAAGCATTTGAGCCAATCTCTGCAGTGCGTCTAAGACAGGCGGAAGAAAGGATGAAACACTGCCGTTTCGTGATTGATTCCGGATTTCCGTGCGGATCGATGAACAAGAATAATCTGAAGCTGATTGTACAGGCTGTGGAGCATGGAAGCACGGTATTGTCCATGAGAGACAGAAAAGAGAGTATCCGCCTGTTTGCGGCTGCATGTGATGACATGATATTCTGCAGCAGTATTGCCGAAGTGCTGGAAACTCTCAAACATCAGAAACAGGACAAACCATTCAGAAAGTTTGCATAGGTGGCGGTATGAAACAATTTGGAAGCAATCAGGTCTCATGCCTTGATTATGCTGTGATTATCCGGTTTGCCGGGAAGCGAAAAGTTTTGAGCACAGGTCCGGTCGGAGGCGGGTTCAGTGAACATCTCACGGCAGCGTTTAATCTGGATATGAAAGATAAAGATACCGGTGAATGCCGATTACGTGGTGCGACGTACCGGGAGCATATGGAACTGGTTGCCGGACAGGATCTGGGTCTGGAAGCGGAATATGTGACGGGGCTTGGGACAGCTGCGTCCATGGAACATGCAGCTGTGAAAATTAAGACATACAGGGAACTCAGCGTTTCTGCGCTGGTGACGGCCGGAGTTGATGTGAACGGCGCACGGGCAGGGGATCTGGCCTCCTGGTATGAGACGAAAGACGGGTATGCAGACGTGACGCCCGGAACGGTCAATATTTTTCTGGATATTAATGCCGGACTGGATGAGAGTGCCATGCTTCAGGCCCTGATGGTCTGCACAGAAGCTAAGGCGGCCGCGCTTCAGGAGCTGCTTGCCCCCAGTCTTTATTCCGAGGGGATTGCAACCGGCTCAGGGACAGACGGTGTGGTCATTATCACGGAGCCAGATGCGGCCCTGTCTTTTTCGGATGCGGGAAAACACAGCAAACTGGGAGAACTGATCGGTGCTGCGGTGATAGAAGCTGTGAAGGAGGCATTGTTTTTGGAAACCGGTCTGTGCCCGGCGTATCAGCATACGGTTCTGCGGCGGCTGGATCGGTTTGGTGTGACGGCGGTTTCACTGTGGGAAGATTATTGTCACAGAAATCCGGAAAATAGAATGCCTCGGGAATCATTTGACAGGATTTTGCAGACAATAAACCGTGAACCAGCATGTGTTGTATATACATCGCTGTATGTTCATCTGGCGGATCAGCTGGCGTGGGGAATGATCGGGCAGCAGGAGGCACGGCAGGCGGCAGAAGAACTGCTTGGGAAAATGGGTATGAACCGGCAGGCACAGGAGAAGAAGCGAAGAACAGACGGCGGCTGTGGCCTGATCGAGGACTATACAGCGGGTATGACAGAAAAAATTATGAGGCTCTGGGAGGAAGGGTGAACGTATGAAGAAAGTAAACTATTGGATACTGGCAGCGCTGTGTATGATGATCGCGGTGACGGGCTGTGCAAAGCAGGAAAAAAGTGAAGGTCCAAAGGCGCAGGAAGAGAACAGCGGGAAAGCCAAAGAGGGCTATACCTCAGATTTTTCGATTGCATATCTTGATGACGGTGTGAAGCTGGTGACAGATGCGGAAGACAGGAGGATGTATCTGGTTCCGCGGGAGGCGGAGGTGCCGGAGGAAGCGAAGGATGAGATGGTGGTCCGTACTCCCGTTGAGCGTGTGTTGTATATGTCAACGACTCAGGTGTGTATGCTGCAGTCGCTTGACAGTGAAGAAGTCTGGAAATCGATTGTCGGAGTTGCGGGGGCAAAAGAGACATGGACGATTGATGAAGTGATCAGCAGATTTGACAGCGGGCAGATTCAGGATGTCGGAGGAGATATGAGCGAGCCTGACTATGAGCTGATCCAGAGCATGGATCCGGAACTGGTATTTGTCTACACCGGAAGCAACCCACAGACGGGTGTCATTGAGAAGTTCGATGAGCTGGGTATACCGTATGCCGTTGACAATGAATATATGGAGACCACATATATGGGCAGACTGGACTGGCTTCGGTTTATTGCGGCTTTCTATAATGAAGATGAGAAGGGCAATGCGGTGGTGGAAGCGGCATCCGGGAGTATCGAAGAGATGAAAGAGAAGATTGCAGATGAAGAAAGACCGACGGTGTCTTATGGAAGTCTGTTTGACGGTGTGGTATATGTGGCATCCGGAGAAGGCTGGATCGCTGATATGATTGAGGATGCGGGAGGAGATTATATTTTCAAAGATACGCAGGCGTCTGATACACAGATATCGCTGGAGGAATTCTATGCGCAGTCGAAGGATGCTGATATCATTATCTATTCGACAACGCCTGATTTTACGCCGGACCTCGCTTCGGTACTGGCAGAGGCACCTGTTCTGGAGGATTTGAAAGCTGTTCAAAACAAAAATATCTGGCAGCTGGATCAGTCATTCTGGATGAGTGCTGACCGTCCGGAGCAGGTAGCGCAGGATCTGGCGGCGATGTTCCACCCGAAGATTTTTCCTGACCGCAAGCCTGAGTTTTTCATTCCATTTTCTTAAAAAATATGTGTTAAAGCCTTCGGGTACCCCATAAAGTGAAATAACGGGGGATCCGGAGGTTTTTGTGCGGAAGAATAAGACTTATAACAAAAAGAAAACAGTCATTGTCTTTCTGGCATGTGTTCTGATGCTTCTGGGGCTGGCCGGACGTCTGGTCTATCTGATGGTCGTGCGTTCCGATTACTATGCCCGCAAAGCGGATGAGCTGCACGAACGGGAGCGTGATGTGAAAGCTGCCAGAGGGAAGATCATCGACTGTAAAGGGGTAGTGCTTGCTGATAATCGTGCAGTCTGTACCATATCTGTTATCCACAGCCAGATCAAAGAAAAAGAGAAAGTGATCAGCATGCTGGTGACGGAGCTGGGACTGACAGAGGAAGAAGCCACAAAACGTGTGGAGAAAGTAAGCTCTATTGAACGGATTAAGACGAATGTGCCAAAAGAAACAGGTGATAAAATCCGCGAATACAATCTGGCAGGCGTGAAAGTGGACGAAGATTTTAAACGGTTTTATCCATATGATGAAGTTGCATCGCGGGTGCTTGGCTTCACGGGCGCTGATAATCAGGGGATTATCGGACTTGAGGTCGCGTATGATTCTGTGCTGGAAGGGATCAACGGTAAAATTCTGACGACCACGGACGCGAGAGGTGTGGAGGTTGACGAGATCGGCGAGAGCCGGGTGGAGGCGGTCGCCGGATATAATCTTCATATCAGCATGGACTATAATATTCAAAAATATGTACAGCAGGCAGCGCTGAAGGTTATGGAAGAAAAAGAGGCGGACCGGGTTTCGATTCTGCTGATGAATCCGCAGAACGGGGAAATCTATGCGATGGTAAATGTACCGGAATTTAATCTGAATGATCCGTTTACACTGCCGGAAGGTACTGATACGTCCGGAAAAAGTGAAGAACAGATACAGGATCTGCGCAATCAGATGTGGCGGAATGTCTGCATTAATGATACGTATGAGCCGGGGTCCACATTCAAAATCATTACGGCTTCAGCAGGGCTTGAGGAGGGCGTCGTAACACTCGATGATACTTTCAGCTGCCCGGGATTCCGTATTGTGGAAGACCGGAGGATCCATTGCCATAAACGTGCGGGACATGGAGCCGAGACATTTTTGCAGGCTGCTGAAAATTCCTGTAATCCTGTATTTATTGATGTCGGACTGCGTCTGGGGGTCGATAATTTTTACAAGTATTTTAAACAGTTTGGTCTGTTGGAGAAAACGGGAATTGATCTTCCCGGAGAAGCGGCCACCATCATGCATAAAAAGGAAAATGTAGGGCTGGTGGAACTTGCAACCATCTCTTTTGGCCAGTCTTTTCAGATCACACCGATCCAGCTCGCGACGACGGCGAGTTCACTCGTAAACGGAGGAACGAGGGTAACTCCACATTTTGGTGTTGAAGTAAGAGACGATGACGGCGTTCTGATGGAGACGCTGAAGTATGAGACGAAGGAACATATTGTATCCAGTGAAACTTCGGAAACCATGCGTTATATTCTTGAAAAAGTCGTATCGGAGGGTTCCGGAAAAAATGCTTATATTGAAGGCTATACGATCGGCGGGAAAACAGCGACTTCCCAGACTCTTCCAAGAAGTGCCAACATCTATATTTCGTCCTTCCTCGGATTTGCCCCGGCGGAAAATCCGAAGATACTTGGTATCTGCATCATACACAATCCACAGGGAGTTTACTATGGCGGAACGATCGCAGCTCCTGTAATGCGGGCTGTATTTGAGAATGTGCTGCCATATCTGAACATAGAAAAGCAGGCTGTGCAAAAAGAAACCGGGGAAGGTCAAAACAGTTGATTATTCTGCGAAAAGGCATTATACTGTTTGAGGATGCCGACGGACACCCTGGGTCAGGCGGTTTTGACTTTGACTCGCTGCCCGCGGAAATAAACGAAAGAATGTAATGAGGTGGATTATGGATTTTAAAGCAGTCATTCCGGTGATAATTGCATTTGCTGTCAGCGTAGTGCTGGCACCTGTCATCATCCCATTTTTGAGAAAATTGAAAGTAGGTCAGACGGAACGTGAGGACGGCGTACAGTCTCATCTGAAAAAAGCGGGGACGCCGACCATGGGCGGACTGATTTTTCTGATCGCGACGACAGTGACTTCACTGTTCTATGCCAGGGATTACCCCAATATCATACCGATTTTGTTCTTGACCCTGGGCTTTGGACTGATCGGATTTCTGGATGATTACCTGAAAGTCGTACTGAGGCGCTCTGACGGGCTTTTGCCAATGCAGAAGATGTTTCTGCAGATTATCGTGACGGCTGTATTTGCAGTATATATGATTTTGTTTACAGATGTGCAGCTGACGCTTCTCGTGCCGTTCTCGGGCGGTTATTATCTGAATATCGGGTGGCTCGCGATTCCCCTGATGTTTGTTGCCGTGATCGGGACGGTGAACGGCGTCAACTTCACGGATGGACTTGACGGTCTGGCTTCCAGCGTCACGGTGATGGTGGCGACATTTTTTACCGTCGTTGCGATCGGAAATCACAGTGGTATTGAACCGATCACGTGCGCTGTAGTCGGCGGGCTTCTGGGCTTTCTATTGTTCAATGTGTTTCCGGCGCGTGTGTTTATGGGTGATACAGGTTCACTTGCCCTGGGAGGGTTTGTGGCAGGTACGGCATATATGCTGCAGATGCCCCTGTTCATATTGATTGTAGGGCTGATCTATCTGGTGGAAGTTGCCTCCGTGATGATTCAGGTCACCTATTTTAAAAAGACAGGCGGAAAAAGAATTTTTAAAATGGCACCGATTCATCATCATTTTGAACTGTGCGGCTGGTCGGAAACAAGAGTGGTTGCAGTGTTTTCCATAATCACGGCAATTTTATGCCTGGTAGCGCTGCTGGCGATATAAAGGAGTGTGGAAGATGAATTTAACAGGAAAAAGAGTGCTGGTATTTGGCTCCGGCATCAGTGGAATCGGAGCAGCAGACCTTCTGCATGAGGTACAGGCAGTGCCAGTCATCTATGATGGAAATGAAAGCGTATCCAGAGAAGAGATTTTGGACAGGCTGAGACAGAAAGAACAAACAGAGATTGTAATCGGTAAAATGCCGGATGAAGTGCTGACTTCCGTGGAACTTGCAGTGCTCAGCCCCGGTGTTCCCACCGATATACCGGAAGTGGTCAGAATCAAAAAGAACAAAATCCCGGTCTGGGGAGAAGTGGAGCTGGCCTATCAGATGGGAAAAGGACGTGTTCTGGCGATCACCGGTACGAACGGCAAGACAACGACGACAGCATTGACTGGAAAGATCATGGAAGATTATTGTCCGGAAGTCTATATCGTGGGAAATATCGGGACACCGTACACATCGACGGCTCTCAAAACGACAGAGAATTCTGTGACGGTTGCGGAGATCAGCAGTTTTCAGCTCGAAACCATACAGGATTTTGCACCCGAGGTGAGCGCGATTCTGAATATCACGGAAGATCATCTGAACCGCCACCATACGATGGAGGAGTACATAAGAGTCAAAGAGCTGATTACAAAAAACCAGAAGCCAGATGATGTCTGTGTGCTCAATTATGAGGATGAAGTTTTAAGAGACTTTGGGGAACACTTAAAGGAGCGCATGAACATCGTATTCTTCTCCAGCATCCGGGAACTGCCGCAGGGGATTTTCCTGAAAGACGGAAATATCATATATCGCAGAGACGGAGAAGAGATCATGGTAACAGCGGTGAAAGATCTGAAATTGCCCGGAAGGCATAATCATGAAAACGTGATGGCGGCTGTTGCGATTGCATCGTATGCAGGGGTGCCTATGGATCGGATTCGGAATACAATTCGCAGCTTTAAAGCGGTAGAACACAGGATTGAGTATGTGGCAGAAAAAAACGGCGTAGTCTACTACAATGATTCCAAAGGCACGAATCCGGATGCGGCTATTAAGGGGATACAGGCGATGGATCGTCCGACGCTGCTGATCGGCGGCGGTTATGACAAGCAGTCAGAATATGCAAAATGGATCAATTCCTTTCAGGGAAATGTCCGTTATCTGGTCCTGATCGGGCAGACGAGGGAAAAGATAGAGCGCGAAGCGCATGCGTGTGGGTTTATGGACACCATTCTGGCGGATTCACTGGAAGAAGCGGTAAAAATCTGTGCACAGAAAGCAAATCCGGGAGATGCAGTGCTTCTCTCACCGGCATGTGCCAGCTGGGGACAATTTGATAATTATGAGCAGCGCGGAGACATGTTCAAGAGATATGTAAAGGAACTATAATTCCCGCGTCAATCTCTCTGCTGACAGGGGCAGGCCCAAATTTGATCAGAATTGGCCTGTCCCTGTATGATATTTTTGCAAAAGACTTCATAGAATGAGAGAAAAAGATAAAGCGGTGGCCGATGGAAGCAAATAAGAAAAAAAGGCTGGATGCTACGCTGCTGGTACTGGTTATCCTGCTCGTTCTGACCGGACTGGTGCTGCTCTACAGCACCAGTACGTATAACGGGCGCGTCAAATTTCATGATCCCGCGTATTATTTTAAAAAGCAGCTGTTTGCGACAGCACTTGGATTTCTTGTGCTTTACGTGGTTGCCGGAATTGATTATCATGTCGTTGCACGATTTGCGACACCGCTTTACATTATTTCGATGCTGCTGTCACTGGCGGTATTATTATTTGGGGATGAATATAACGGCTCCAAACGGTGGCTTTCACTCGGGCCACTTTCTTTCCAGCCGTCAGAATTTGCCAAAGTGGCCGTCATTTTGTTTCTGGCATATCATATCAGCAAATATAAAGGAAAGATGACCAGTATCTGGTTTATGGCGAGTGTTATGCTGGCGGTACTCCCGATCGTGGGACTGGTCGGCACCAACAACCTGAGTACGGCGATTATCATACTGGGAATCGGCGTCATTCTGATTTTTGTGTCGAATCCGAAATACATGCAGTTTATCGGAATCGGCGGAACAGGCATCGCGTTTATCGCTGTATTTTTAAGCCTTGAGAGCTACCGCCTGGAACGTCTGGCTGTCTGGAAGGATCCTGAGAGCTACGATAAAGGATTTCAGACGATCCAGGGACTCTATGCCATCGGAAGTGGTGGAATCTTTGGCAAGGGGCTGGGAAGCAGTCTGCAGAAGCTGGGATTTGTGCCGGAAGCGCAAAATGATATGATATTTTCAATTATTTGCGAGGAGACAGGGCTGATTGGAGCAATTCTTCTGATGCTGATCTTCGGCTTCCTGATCTGGCGGCTGATGGTGATTGCAACGCATGCACCTGATCTGCTCGGTTCACTGATCGCTTCCGGTATCATGGGACATATGGCAATCCAGGTCATCCTGAATATTGCGGTGGTGACGAACACGATTCCCAATACGGGAATCACACTTCCGTTTGTCAGCTATGGAGGGACGTCGGTACTGTTTCTGCTGGGGGAGATGGGGCTTGCGCTTGCCGTGAGCCGCTACGAAAAACAGGAATTTTTGTAACCAATTGGGGGTGAAGTGAATACAATAATTTATAACTGAAATGGGGAGTGTGCCGATTGCAGAGTATTCGAATTGAAGGAGGAAGCGCTCTTTCCGGTTTTGTATACATACAGGGATCCAAAAACGCGGCACTGCCGATTATGGCGGCCGCGCTTTTGCATCAGGGAGTCACAACGCTTTATAATTGTCCAAAGATCACAGATGTATTGTGTATGGAAGCGATCCTGAAGGGACTCGGTGCCATTACGGCCTGGGATGAAAATACACTGATTCTCGACTGTACAAACATTGATAAAACGTATGTACCCTCTGAATATGCCAATCGCATGAGGTCTTCCATCGTGCTGATGGGCAGTATGCTGGGGCGTACCGGATGTATTGAGATCTCATATCCGGGCGGCTGTACGATCGGAAAACGGCCGATTGACCTGCATCTGAAGCTTTTGCAGGATATGGGAGCCAGGATTGAGGAAAATGAGGGCATTTTACACGCCGTATGCACAGAGCTTCACCCGGTTCATTTAACGTTCGCCAAATCCAGCGTGGGAGCAACAGAAAATGCGATTCTTGCAGCAGTTCTTGCGGATGGAGTCAGTGTATTCAAAAATTGTGCAAGGGAGCCGGAGATCCAGCATCTGTGTAATTTTTTAAATGCCATGGGTGCGGATATTCAGGGCGGCGGAACCGATATGCTGACCGTAACCGGAGGGAAACAGCTGCATGACGTAAAATACCGGATTCCGCCGGACAGGATTGCGGCGGGAACATATCTGTTTGCCGGCGCAGCCACGCGCGGCGAGGTGACACTGGAAAATCCGCCGATTGAGGAACTTTCTTCAATCCTGTCGGTCTATGAGAAAATGGGTGGACAATATCATCTGAACAGTGGTAAACTAGTAACGGACAGCCGGCAGGTCCGTTTTCCGGTGCCGTTTGTAGAGACGGCAGGATATCCTGGATTTCCGACAGATATGCAGTCGCTGCTGATGAGTGTACTTGCGACTATTCCGGGAAACAGCCTGATCAGAGAGCAGATCTTTGAAGAGCGTTTTAAGATCGTAACACTTTTAAACCGTATGGGTGCGCATATACTGGTGGACGGCAGGGATGCGCTGATCTTTGGGGGAAGAAAACTGTATGGGCAGCATGTATTTGCCGAGGAGCTGAGAGGCGGCGCCGCACTTGTGCTGGCCGGGCTTGCGGCTTCAGGGGTAACGGTCATTGAGAATCCTCATTTTATAGACAGGGGATATGAGAATCTGTGCGGGAACCTGACGGTGCTTGGGGGAAAGATTGAATTAACAGGGGAATAAATACGGATGAATACTCCACGCTATAGAAGAAAAATTGGAAAAAAGTTATTTCGCATGATTTTGGGCGGGATCGTACTGCTGCTGCTCATCGGTGTCATTATCTTTCTTGCCGTCTTTCATGTGGAAGAAGTTGAGGTGGTAGGAAATACCAGATATACGACAGAGGATGTTCAGGCAGAAGTGTTAAAAGGACCATTTGCATCGAATGCATTTTTAATGTCGGCATTCAGGAAAAAGATTCAGACAGAGAAGATGCCGTTTGTCAGCTCCATAGAAGTGGAAATGGTATCTTCTCATAAGCTCAGGCTGCACGTCAATGAAAAGCAGGTCATCGGGTATGTCAGGTATCTCGACTGCAATATGTATTTTGATAAGGACGGCGTCGTTGTTGAGAGCGAGGTCGCCCCGGAGGTGAGCGATATTGTTCAGGCGGAGGACGTTGATTCCGATGTTGTGGAGCCGGAAGAAATCCGGGATGAGAACGAGACCACATACAATGCGGCTGTCACAGATATCCCGTTTGTCACGGGGCTGAAATTCGGGCAGGTGGTAATGGATGAGAAACTTCCGGTGGAAAATGGAGGGGTGTTTAACACTGTACTTGGAATCGCAAGAATCGTAGATAAATATGAGATTCAGCCTGACCGCGTGGAGTTTGACGATGACTACCATATTACGCTTTATTATGGAACAGTCAAAGTGACACTGGGACCGGATACACTGCTGGAGGAGAAGATTACAAAAGCGGCAGCGATTCTGCCGAAACTTTCCGGGAAATCAGGCGTGCTGCATCTTGAGGATTATACCAAGGATACTGTAAATATTATTTTTACGGAAGATGTGCCGGAAGAAGAGCAGACGGACGGTGAGGCTGATACTTCCAAGGAAGGCGAACAAGGTCAGGATTCCGGAGAAGATTCGTCCGGTGATGAGGGGACAGATACCGGATCCGATGAAAATACCTCCCAGAATATGGAAACCGGTGATGGCGGGGGCGATACTGTCTACTAAAAAAAATAAAAAAATGGTTGATTAATTGTTCGAGAGATTATATTATATATCTATATGTAGCTAAACGAAAGAAAGAAAAATGCCCTTTGGGGAATAAGATATGCGAAAGTGCAAAAGGAGGAAGTACCTTGTTAGAGATTATGTCAAACGAAGCGGAATCATCGGCAAAGATTATTGTCATCGGAGTGGGCGGTGCAGGAAATAATGCTGTCAACCGCATGGTAGATGAAGCAATCGGCGGCGTAGAATTCGTCGGAATTAATACAGATAAACAGGCATTGACGTTATGTAAGGCACCAACCGTACTTCAGATTGGTGAAAAGGTCACCAAAGGACTTGGGGCAGGTGCACAGCCCGAGGTTGGTCAGAAGGCAGCAGAAGAGAGTATTGATGAGGTACGCAGACTGATTGAAGGCGCTGACATGGTGTTTGTTACGTGCGGCATGGGTGGCGGTACCGGAACCGGTGCAGCTCCGATCGTGGCGGGACTCGCAAAGGAAATGGGGATTCTGACTGTCGGTGTCGTGACAAAGCCTTTCCGCTTTGAAGCAAAAACGCGTATGAGCAATGCACTTATGGGAATTGACAAGCTAAAAGAGAATGTTGATACTCTGATTGTCATTCCGAATGATAAACTCCTTGAGATCGTAGACCGCCGTACAACGATGCCGGAGGCACTGAAAAAAGCAGATGAAGTGCTGCAGCAGGCAGTGCAGGGAATTACAGACCTGATCAACCTGCCGGCTCTGATTAACCTTGACTTTGCAGATGTTCAGACTGTCATGATCGATAAAGGGATTGCACACATCGGTATCGGTGAGGCGAAAGGCGACGATAAGGCACTGGAAGCGGTACAGCAGGCGGTTGCCAGCCCGCTGCTTGAGACAACCATCAACGGTGCTTCTCATGTCATTGTCAATATTTCGGGTGATATTTCACTGATGGATGCGAATGACGCGGTGAGTTATGTTCAGGATCTGGCTGGCGAAGACACCAATATTATCTTTGGTGCAATGTATGATGATTCTGACGTGGATACGGCAAGGATCACTGTGATTGCAACGGGTCTTGACGATGCCACATCCAAACAGCCGAGTGTCGGAGGCAAGAGCATGTTCAGTATGCCGAAGTCAGAACCGAAGCAGGAAATTCCTTCCTTTAAACAGGCGCAGGGATTTACCATGCCAAAGCTGCAGATGCCGTCCCAGGCCTCTGCACCGACAACAAGTAATGTGCCGAGAAAAGACATTCAGATTCCGGATTTTCTTAAGAACCGGAAATAATGATAGATATTTAACAGAGTATTCGCACGACATTGTTTGACATCGTGTTTTTAAAGAGCGCTTGAATTTTGCATTCCATGGCAGGATGCAGAATTTGGGCGCTCATTTTCTTGACATATGGAAAAGAATGGGATAAACTAATAATAGTTACTAATTTTATTATATTGGGAGGATGATATGGCAAAATACAAATGTAGTGTATGTGGGTATATTTATGATGAAGAAAAAGAGGGAAAACCATTTGCGGAGCTGACAGCCTGTCCAGTCTGTAAACAGCCGGCAGAGAAGTTCGTCCGGATGGAAGAAACAAACGGAGAGTCAGAGACGGCTGAAACTGAAATAATCGCGGAAGATACCGCGGAGGATCTTGCGTATCCAAAAGAGTATGCAAGACAGGATCAGGGATGCCGGTTCATGAAAGAAATTCATGAAATGGCAGTTTCAGGAAAGCCGATTATCGAGGCAATGGGAACGCAGATGCCTATGCCGGGATGGGATGACATCCTGGTGCTTGGAGCACAGCTGAATCCGCCTCCGCTTGATGAGCATGAAGCTGTCAATACCATGACGGTGATCGGGAAACATGCGAAAAAGCCAATGATACTAAGTGGCCCTGTGTACGTATCGCACATGTCATTCGGTGCACTGTCAAAAGAAGTAAAAGTGGCTCTGGCAAAAGGAAGCGCTCTGGCAAAAACCGCAATGTGCAGCGGTGAGGGGGGAATACTGCCGGATGAACGGGCAGCGGCATATAAATATATTTTTGAGTATGTGCCGAACCGTTACAGTGTCACAGATGAAAATCTGAAAAAGGCGGATGCAATCGAGATAAAAATCGGGCAGGGTACGAAACCCGGCATGGGTGGTCATCTGCCGGGCGGTAAAGTGACACCGGAGATTGCAGAAATACGAAATAAGCCGCTGGGAGAAGATGTCATCAGTCCTTCTAAATTTCCGGAGCTTAACACAAAAGAGGATCTGAAGAAACTGGTATCCAGCCTCCGCGATCGCTCTGACGGGCGGCCGATCGGCGTTAAAATTGCGGCGGGAAGGATTGAAAGAGACCTGGAATACTGTGTATTTGCTGAACCTGATTTTATCACAATCGACGGTCGGGGAGGTGCGACTGGGGCCAGCCCGCGGCTTATCAGAGATGCGACGAGCGTACCGACGGTCTATGCACTGCACCGCGCGCGAAAATATCTGGATTCGGTGCATTCGGATATATCACTGGTCATCACCGGCGGTCTTCGTGTTTCTTCGGATTTCGCAAAAGCGATTGCGATGGGAGCGGACGCGGTAGCGATCGCATCAGCAGCTTTGATTGCCGCTGCATGCCAGCAGTATCGGATCTGTGGAAGCGGAATGTGCCCGGTGGGTGTTGCCACTCAGGACCCTGAGCTTCGGGCCAGGCTGAAAGTGGATGCCGCAGCACAGCGTGTTGCAAATTTCCTGAATTGTACAAAGGAGGAGCTGAAAACGTTTGCGCGGATTACCGGTCACAGGAACCTGCATGATCTGAATGTAGGAGATCTCTGCACGATAAACAGAGAGATTTCTGAGTTTACGGATATTCCTCATGCGTAATTTGCAGAAAAATATTTCGAATAACGTTTCGTGAAATATGCAATAAAATAAAAGACAAATTCTCCGGAAAGTAGTATACTTGATACAATATTGATGAAGAAGGGGAATTTTAGTATGGAAATTACAATTGGATTTGCACTATTTTTGTTTATTGTTCAATTCTGCTCGTATTTTGTGAAGGGGCTTGCGGGCTTTGGAGATCCTCTGATTTCAAACCCCATGCTGTCATTGACTACGATGCAGAACAACCAGATCACACCGATGAATCTGCTGATGAACTGGCCGCTGAATTTATATATATCGTTTAAGAACAGAAAGGCCTTTTCTATTAAATCCACGATACCGATGATCGTCTGTATTCTGATCGGTATGGTGCCGGGAATGCTGTGCCTGAAATATGCGACCTCCTGGGTACTGAAGGCACTGCTGGGACTTGTCATCGTGATCTGTGGTGTGGAGATGCTCACAAGAAAGCAGTCAACAAAGTCTTCAGGGAATCTCATTGTGATGATTCTTGTTTCGATCGCCTCAGGTTTTACGGCTGGTCTTTATGGGATTAACCTGTTTTTTGTAGCTTATATCGAACGAACAGGTTATGTAAATCGAAACCAGTTCCGCGGACAGATGTGTTTTATTTTCTTTATTGAAAATACAATCCGTCTGCTGATCTACATATTCACAGGTTTCTATACACTTGATATTATCAAACTGGCATTGATTTCGGCGGTGGGCGTTGTGTGCGGCATGTTCCTTGGAAGCCGTGTGGACAGTAAGCTGAGTGAGGCTGCGATCAAGAAAGTCATCACAATTGTATTTATCTGTGCAGGTCTGAGTACACTCATTAAAGCGATCATCTTTAAAATCTGATAAAGGATCATGGTAACCGGCGTGTTTATGCGCATTTAAAAACTGGCTGTTCGGGGATAATACTTCCCCGCAGGCCAGTTTTTACGTTTCATTAGAAATATTTTTGCTTGATAAGCGCCACAGGCATCTCGTGCCCGGTGAACAGTCGAAACGCTTCGGCACCCTGATACAAAAGCATATAAAGACCATTCATGGTCTGACAGCCGGCGGATTCTGCCAGGGTTAAAAGACGGGTCCTGCGCGGTTCATAGATGATATCAGATACGATCAGATCCCTGTGAAAGTAACCTGGGTCGGTTATCAATGACTGAGAGGTGTCGGGGGGCATTCCCACGGAAGTTGCATTCACCAGAATTTTGCTGGAATCGATAGAATCTTTCAGCGCATTCTGGTCTGCGTTGTCATACAGAGAGGCACGGCAGTCTGTGGTCTCGTTGATCTTATCCGTCAGTGTCCGGATGCGTTCGTAAAACCGGCTGGTGGGTCTGGCAAAGATCCGGATTTCCTTCACTTTGTCAAGGGCAGCCTGAGCGGCGATCGCCGTCGCTGCGCCTCCTGCGCCGAGGAGCGTCATGGTTTCACCTGTGATTTCATATCCTGCGTCACGGACCGACTGCATAAAGCCGATACCGTCCGTGTTATATCCGGTGAGCACACCGTCGTCATTGACGACGGTATTGACAGCGCCGATCAGCTCTGCGGCGGGAGATAACTGGTCGATGAGTTCCATGATTTTGTTTTTATTGGGCATGGTCAGATTAAAACCCCGGATGCCTGCCGCCTTCAGTCCGCTGACCGCAGCGGGAAGTGTGTCCTCCCCCACCTCAAAGCAGAGATAGACATAATCAAGTCCCAGCGCACGAAAAGATTCGTTGTGCATCAGCGGGGACATGCTGTGAGAGACAGGGCTGCCGAGAAGTCCGGTCAGCTTTGTATGGCCTGTGATAGGAATATTTGTCATCGTTTTTCCTCCAAATCTTAAGTTTCATCTTTTCAAGCTTACCATGAGATCCTGACAGTGTAAAGATTGACAAGGAACTTTTGGGACGGTATAATGAGCGCATCGCAAAGCAAATACAGGCAAAAGCCGGTAAATAGAGAGAGAGACAGGTGATAATAAATGATACAGCCCATACAGCTTGGTACGCTGACGATCGGATGCGGCATACCCAAAATCTGTGTTCCCATCACAGGAAAAAAGAAAGAAGATATCATAAGGCAGGCGGAGGATATCAGAGATGCCGGAGCAGATCTTGTGGAATGGCGGGCAGATTTCTTTGAAAACGTCGAAAATGAGCAGGATGTAACAGATATTCTGTCGACAGTTCGTGCTATTTTATGCGGAATTCCCCTACTTTTCACTTTTCGCACACAGGAAGAAGGAGGAGAACGGTATATTTCGACAAAACATTATGTTAACCTGAACGCGATGGCAGCCGAAACGAGGCTCGTGGATGCGGTTGATGTCGAGATTTTTCGCGGAAAGGAGATGGTACAGCCGCTGATTCATGAAATTCATCAAAATGGATGTATTGTTGTCGGATCGAATCATCATTTTACGAAAACCCCCGCAAAAGAGGAATTGCTGACGATATTTGACAGAATGGACAAGGCGGGTGCTGATATTTTGAAAGTTGCCGTGATGCCCGCCAACCAGGCGGATGTATTGACCCTTCTTGACGCCACGCATGAGGAAACGCGGCGGACCACGCGCCCGGTTATCACGATGTCCATGGCGGGAATCGGGTCTGTAAGCCGCATATGCGGTGAATTTTTTGGTTCCAGTGTCACCTTTGCTTCGGTGGAAGAATGTTCTGCGCCCGGACAGCTTCCGCTAAAAGCGATGAGGCAAATACTTGATGTACTGCATCAGAGTATGCAGTAATTACTTTACATAACTGAAAATCATAGAGGGAAAAGCTGTCGAAAAGATATAAAATCCGACAGCGTGCTTTTGACAAATTTAACACCTCTCATAACCTATAATGAATCTTGCTTATTCCAGTAAGTGCGTATTCATAGGTTATGGGGGGTGTTTTGTGTACTATGAGATTTTCATAGACGTCTTTTTTGTAACGAACATGGTGATGGATTATTTTTTGCTGCGCATTGTAAGCCGAATACTCAGATGTTCTGCCACACATCTGAGAAGTCTGGCGGCGGCAATTTTCGGAGCGCTTGCGCTTTGTCTGCTCATCATCATACAGCTTCCGAATGGGAGGCTGCTGAATACGGTACTGGTGCATGTGGTAATCAATACTTTGATGGTAAAGTTCGGATGCAAAATCAAAGGCTGGAAAAGAATATTACAAGGCTTGCTGCTCTTATATCTGGCGTCATTTCTTACAGGCGGTCTGCTGACGATGCTGCAGACCCATCTGACAAAATCCGGTTTTTGGACTTTTTTGCTTCTTGCGGCCGTGAGTTATCTGGTCATTACCGCGGGCATCCTGGTATACACGCGATTAAAGGGAAATGTCACAAATCTTTATGAAGTAGTGCTGTACGCAGGAGGGAAATGCAAGGAAGTCAAAGGACTATATGACACCGGAAACCGGCTGTTCGATACTTTATCGAAAAAACCGGTATCCATTGTGGATGAAAGCGTGGTGGAAAGTCTGTTTTCACAGGACGAACTGCTGCAGTTCCATCCACATTACATCCCGTTCCAGAGTGTGGGATGTACACGGGGGGTCATACTGGCGGTTACGCTGGATTCCCTGGTGGTGAAAAATGAAACTATGAGCAGGACAGTCGATCAGCCGGTCATCGCGCTGGCAAAGGGCCACCGGTCGTTTGCGGGACAGTGTCAGATGATTTTGAATCCGGATCTGGTAGACGGTTAGGAGGAAAGAATATGATACATGCAGTATTGCCGAACCGTGTTCGGTTTGGGATGTTTCCCGGATTTTCAAGGGTGATTTTTAAAAAACCGGGAGAAATTTTTTATATTGGCGGAACAGATGTACTGCCGGCGCCGCTGGATGCGGAACGTGAGGCGGTCGTTATAGAGAACCTGGGCAGTCAGCAGGACAAAGAAGCCAGGGATGAACTGATAGAACATAATCTGCGCCTTGTGGTGTACATCGCTCAGCGATTTGACAATACGGGGGTAGGGGTGGAAGACCTTATCAGCATTGGAACCATCGGACTGATCAAGGCCATCAATACATTTAATCCAACCAGGAAGATTAAGCTTGCGACGTACGCTTCGCGTTGTATTGAAAATGAGATCCTGATGTATCTGAGGAGAAATAACAAAACGAAAATGGAAGTGTCCATCGATGAGCCGCTGAATGTGGACTGGGATGGAAATGAACTGTTGTTGTCAGATATTCTCGGAACAGATGAGGATGTGATCTACCGGGATATTGAACACGAAGTAGAGTGTAAGCTGCTCGGGAAAGCGATCAGTAAACTGTCTGACCGGGAACAGATCATTATCAAGCTGCGGTACGGGCTGCAGTCGCCGGACGGGAAGGAAAAGACACAAAAAGAAGTTGCAGATATGCTCGGCATCTCACAGTCTTATATTTCAAGACTGGAAAAACGTATTATGAAGCGGCTGAAAAAAGAAATTGTAAGATATGAATGAACCTGTGTGACTGAAGATTAGGTGAGATTGTTGTAACCCGAATCATAATATTTGCAGTTGGACGGCTTGCCATAGGGCAAGCCGTTTTTTGCCGGAGTAAAGGATAGAAAAGTTACGGTGTTCAAAGTAAATGCAAATGACTGGATACGTTATGTAGCGTTTGGCTGAATGGTATTCATGGCTTAAAACTTTTTCAGGCACACATCCTCTCTGATCTCAACCAGAATAATATCGTCACCGATCTGCTTGATGCATTCCCATGGAATGACGTATTCGCAGTCCCGGCCCATCAGTCCCCACAGCTTGCCGGGACCGGGGATGATTAATGCGGTAATGCGGCCGCTTTTACATTCAAATTCCAGATCAACCGGGCAGCCCAGGCTTTTGCAGTTGCAGATGTTGATGACTTCTTTTTGTCGCAGTTCAAACAGACGCAAAGCGACCACCTCAATGCCGTTTTTATAGTATATGTATATTGGACAGAAAAAGTTTATAATTCTTAAGATATTATATATATTGTTTAAGGGACAAGGTTGTTATAATAATTTTAATTGACTGTTTTGAAAGTACGTATGAAAAGGGAGATAATAATGTGTGGAATAACAGGATTTCTTTCCGGCGGAAAGAGTGAGAAGAAGGAAACGGCATTAAAAAGCATGAACCTTCAGATTGCTTCCAGAGGTCCGGATGATGAAGGGTATTATATTGGCAATGATGCAGCATTTGCGATGCGCAGGCTTTCTATCATAGGACTTGACAATGGCAGACAGCCGGTGTGGAACGAAGAGCGTACAATGGTCCTCGTCTATAACGGTGAGATTTACAATTATCCGCGGTTGAAACAGGAATTGCAGGAGAAAGGTCATAGCTTCAGCACAAATGCAGATACGGAGGTGATTCTTCACGGCTATGAGGAGTACGGAATCGCCATTCTGAATAAGCTTCGCGGCATGTTTGCATTTGCTCTGTGGAATACCCTGACGAAAACGCTGTTCATTGCGCGGGATCCATTCGGAATCAAACCGTTGTTTTACTGTACGCAGAATCAGGAATTTTACTTTGGTTCGGAGATAAAAGCTATTCTGGCACATCCGGATGTAAAGAAAGAACTGAATGAAAATGCACTTCCGGGTTATCTGTCTTTTCAGTATAACCCGCTGGAAGAGACATTTTACAAAGGGATCTACCAGCTTCTTCCGGGGCATTATATGATTCTGGAAAACGGCGGGCAAAAGATTCACCGTTACTGGAGAGCAGCGCTTGATATGGCAGAGACTATGAGCAGGGAGGAGGCGGAGGAACACCTGAACGGAGCACTCCGGGATTCTGTCGAGGCCCACAAACTCAGTGACGTGGAAGTGGGATCTTTCCTGTCAGGGGGAATTGATTCTTCTTTTCTGGCGGTGGCCGCAAAGATGGAGAAGACATTCAGCGTGGGATTTGAAGATGATGAACGTGATGAGACGGAAAAAGCCAAGGAACTCAGCCGGATCTATGGGATGGAAAACTGTTCCAGACGCATCACCAGGGAAGAATACTGGGAAGCTGTTCCCAAGATTCTAAAGGCACTGGATGAGCCTGTGGCGGATCCGTCTATCATACCGCTTTACTATCTCTGTGAACTGGCATCGAGGGAGGTCAAAGTGGTCTATTCCGGTGAGGGGGCCGATGAACTGTTCGGAGGGTACAATGTTTATCAGTCGGCATTGGCGCTGGAACCGTTTGTACATATCGTCCCGGAAAAGATACGAAGAGGCATTAGAAAGATCATGGAGAGTCTGCCGTTTTCCTTTAAAGGAAAAGAGTATCTGATCAGGGCGGGCAAGCGTGTGGAAGAGCGCTTTATCGGGAATGCCTATATTTTCAGAGATTGGGAAGTCAAAGAACTGCTCAAAAAAAAGGAACTTGCCACGTATACGGAACAGGACATCGTGGCACCATACTATGCGGAAACGGAAGGGCTTGATGATATTTCGAGGATGCAGTACATCGATATTAATTTTTGGATGCGCGGGGATATTCTGAGAAAATCGGACCATATCAGCATGGCACACGGACTTGAGGTCCGGGTTCCATATCTGGATTCGGAAGTTGCCAAAGCGGCGTTTTCCGTTCCAGTGCAGCATAAAGTAACACGGCGGCAGACGAAATCCTTTTTCCGCAGTGTTTCCAATGGGTATCTTCCGCAGGAGACAGCCAAAAGGCGGAAACTCGGGTTTCCGGTCCCCCTCCATAAATGGCTGGCACAGGAACCGTATGAGGGAATTGTGAGAGCGGAATTTGAGAGCGCAGCGGCGCAGAAATTTTTTGAAAAAGACAAGCTGACGGCACTGCTGGAACAGCATAAAATGGGAAAGCGGGATAACAGCAGAAAAATCTGGACAGTCTATGTTTTTTTGAGGTGGTACAGGGAAAATTTTTGATTGTCAAGGGCTAAAACTTTGTGAAATTTCTTTTGAAAGCGCATAGCAAAGCACCATAATGAGAACCATTTTACTAGAAAAAACTTCTAGGAGGATTCTTGTTATGGCGCTTAATAAAGTTGAGATATGCGGAGTCAACACAGCGAAATTACCGATACTTAGCAATGAAGAAAAAGAAGAATTATTCCGAAAGATCAAACAGGGGGATAAAGAGGCCAGAGAGAAATACATTAAAGGCAATCTGCGTCTTGTCTTAAGCGTGATCAAACGTTTTTCGAACAGCAATGAGGCGGCGGACGATCTGTTTCAGATTGGATGTATCGGGCTGATCAAAGCGATTGACAATTTTGATACGACATTAAATGTCAAGTTCAGTACGTATGCTGTGCCAATGATCATCGGGGAAATACGACGGTATCTGCGGGATAATAACAGTATCCGCGTAAGCCGGTCTCTGAGAGATATTGCATATAAAGCTATTTTTGCGAAAGAAAACTATGTAAAGCAGAATCTGCGGGAACCTACGATCGCAGAGATAGCGGAAGAGGTAGGAATTCAGAAAGAAGATATCGTGTATGCACTTGATGCCATTCAAAGTCCCATGAGCCTTTATGAGCCGGTATATACGGAAGGCGGAGATACACTTTACGTGATGGATCAGATCAGCGATAAAAAAAATAAAGAAGAAAACTGGATTGAAGATCTGTCGCTGCAGGAGGCGATGGGCAGGTTGAATGACAGGGAAAAACATATTATTCAGCTTCGCTTTTTTGAAGGGAAGACGCAGATGGAAGTGGCAACCGAGATCGGAATTTCGCAGGCACAGGTTTCACGGCTGGAGAAAAGTGCACTGCGAAGCATGAAAACTTATTTGTCTTAAAGAATGTTAAAGCGTCAGCCGATTTTCCCAAAGGGATGAGTGTCCTGGGAAACCGGCTGACGCCTGCTTTTATTTCTTTACAACAGGAACAAAAATGTTCATCACCGCATTGTCGCTGTCAAGACAGCCGTTTGCTGCAGAGTAAAACTCATATGATAGGCCGGACGGATCGTACTGATACCCACTTTCATCCATCCATTTTTCATAGATGAATCGCCAGCAATCCTGAATGGAGGCGGCAAATTTTTGAGGATTATCCTTAAGGTTAACCGGCTTTGTTGTGAAGACGGCGTAGTGTGCTGCCGGAATTGTAAACGTTGTGAGTCCTTCCGGAATTTCATCGCCATCTTTGATGATGGTTCCAAAAAGATAGCTGAGACTTCCGGAGGAATCGGGATGATACCACAGTCCGATTTCATCACGGCCGTCCGCCAGCTGGGCATACCTTTCACTGCTGACGGCTGAGAAGTCTTTTCCAAACCAATAGGCGCCGTTTTCTTTAACATCAACGGTCTCCCCTTCTCTTGGGGAAAAGCAGTAGGCTGCGATTGCAATCGCATCCATATCTTTGAAGTATACATCGAAAGTCATGTTATGATCCTCCTTTTTCTGATCTGACGGCGACAATGCGCCGTTCTGTTTTTGATAGTTACTGGGGTTCATGCCATACGTTCGGGTGAATGCTCTGGTAAAACCGGAAAGCGTCTGGAAACCATAATCGAAAGCGGCATCCGTGATTTTTTTTCCGCCTGCAATCTCGCCGGCGGCAGACGTAAGGCGTTCACGGCGTATGAATTCTCCCGGTGAAATGCCATAAAAAATCTTAAATACATGACAGAAATGGGAGTATGAATAGCCGCAGATTCCAGCCAGGAGCTCAGGTGTAAGCGGTTCCGAAAGATGTTCATGAATGTAGTCAGTACAGTGCTGCATGGTTTCATGATATGTCATGGCAATCACTCCTTTTTTTGATGATTTCATTATAGCAGAGTCTCTGGAAGAATACTTTTCCAAATCTACGGTTTTTAAAAGCGCTGTGATTTGCAAAGAAAGAAGAAAAATGTTATGATAACAGTGATTGTGTAACGGGAAAGGGGGAAGAGCATGAGATGTCCATTTTGTAATCAGGATAATACAAGGGTTGTTGATTCAAGACCCGTGGAAGACAGCAATGCAATCCGGAGACGCCGGATGTGTGATGAGTGCGGAAAGCGTTTTACCACATATGAGAAGGTGGAGACAATTCCGCTGATTGTCATTAAGAAGGATCAGAACAGGGAGCAGTACGACCGCGCAAAGATTGAGGCAGGTGTACTTCGGGCATGTCATAAACGGCCGATCTCGGCTGAAAAGATAACGGATCTTATTGATTCGGTGGAAACTGAAATTTTTAACATGGAAGAGCGTGAGATTCCGAGCACTGTGATCGGAGAGATCGTTATGGATAAGTTAAAGGATCTTGAGGCGGTAGCGTACGTGCGTTTTGCGTCAGTTTACCGTGAGTTTAAAGATGTCAATACCTTTATGGATGAGTTGAAAAAGATTTTGAAATAGATTGCCCTTTCCATTTGAGTATGGTATAATTCAAGCGTTATGAATTGACACTTTAACGAGTCAAAGCGTCAAAGAAAATGAGGAAAGAGGGATTATATGAAAAACAAGACAGTGAAAAGAATTCTGGCTGTTGGCCTGACTGCCATGCTGGCGGCAGCTATGTTCGCGGGATGCGGATCTAAGAGCAGTGATAACAGCAAGTCTGCCGATGAATCAGCCGAAACAACTCCTACGGCGGAAGCGGAAACAGCAGATGATGCAGCTGAAAAAGAAAATAAAGAAGCTGGGGACGGCACCGTTTATAAGATTGGTGTGATCCAGTATGTGCAGCATGATGCCCTGGACGCATCAAACAAAGGATTTTTTGCGGCACTCGATGAAATGGGAATCCAGTATGAGGCAGATCAGCAGAATGCTGCAGGAGAAGCTTCATCCTGTCAGACAATTGCACAGACGCTGGTGAATAATGGAAATGACCTGATCTTTGCAATCGCAACCCCGGCAGCCCAGGCAGTTGCAGGTGTTACATCTGATATACCGGTAGTTCTGACAGCAGTGACAGATCCTGCGGAATCCGGACTGGTGGAATCTAATGATGCACCGGGCGGAAATGTAACAGGTACCTCTGACCTGACTCCGGTGAAGGAGCAGATTGATCTGATGAAACAGATTCTTCCGGATACAAAGAAAGTCGGTATTCTGTACTGCTCTGCAGAGTCCAACTCTGCGATTCAGGCGCAGATGGCAAAAGATGCGTGTGCAGAACTGGGCATCGAGTGTGAAGACTATACCGTATCCTCGTCAAATGAAATACAGTCCGTTGTAGAATCCTCCATCGGGAAAGTAGATGCTCTGTATGCACCGACAGACAATGTGATTGCTGCCGGTATGGCAACGGTGGCTATGATTGCAAATGATAATAAGATGCCGGTGATCTGCGGTGAAGGCGGAATGGTGACAGAAGGTGGTCTGGCTACTTACGGAATCGATTACTATCAGTTAGGCTATATGGCAGGACAGCAGGCTGCAGAGATCCTTGTAGATGGAAAAAGCCCTGCAGACATACCGATTGGTTATCTGGATGCATCCAAATGCGAACTTCAGGTAAATGATGAGACAGCACAGGCGCTGGGCATCGATTTATCTATGCTGGATACAGGAAGCGAAGAGTAAGATACAGTCGCAGTAAATGTATCGAAAGTGGAAAACAACAGGACCAAGGGAGCCGTCTTTAAGGCTCCCTTGGTATTTCTGTTCTTTAAAATATTTCACAGGAGAAAGGATTTTGACGAAAGAATAGTGAAAAACATTATGTTTTCGTGAAAATATTTTCTTTTTAAAGATACCACGTAGGAGGATAAAAAGTATGAGTGGGTTTTTAGTTTCAATGCAGGGAGCGGTATCGCAGGGAATTCTTTGGGGGATCATGGTGCTCGGTGTTTATATCACCTTCAAAATCCTGGATATTGCAGATTTAACAGTTGATGGAAGCTTTGCACTTGGGGGATGCGTCTGCGCCACATTGATTGTTGCACATGGATGGAATCCAGTGGCAGCGCTTGCCATCTCGCTGGTGGCAGGCGTCATTGCGGGAGGCGTGACCGGATTTCTGCATACGATATTTGAAATACCTGCAATTCTGGCGGGGATTCTGACACAGATTGCGCTGTGGTCCATCAACCTGAGGATTATGGGAGGAAAAAGTAATATTCCACTGCTGAAATCCGATACCGTGTTTTCATGGCTGGTTGACGTGACAGGGCTTTCACAGACTCATGCCAGCATGATACTCGGGGTGCTGGTGGCAGTGTTGTGTGTGGTGCTTTTGTACTGGTTTTTCGGAACGGAACTGGGAGCGTCGCTCAGGGCAACGGGCAACAATGAAGATATGATCCGGGCTCTGGGTGTTAACATCAAAAAAACAAAAATGCTGGCGCTGATGATCAGCAACGGTCTGGTTGGGCTTTCCGGAGGTCTGGTTTGTCAGAGCCAGAAGTACGGCGATATCAATAATGGAACGGGAGCCATTGTGATCGGTCTTGCGGCGATTGTGATCGGTGATGTCCTGATGGGACGGCTTCGCTCCTTCGGAAGCAAGTTGATTTCAGCGGTGGTAGGATCGGTTGTCTATTTCCTGATTCGCGCCATTGTACTGCAGCTCGGCATGAGTGCAAATGATATGAAACTGCTGTCTGCGATCATTGTTGCGCTCGCACTGTGTATCCCGGTGGCAATAGAGAAACTCAGGAACAGAAGGTCCTATTCTGAAGGGGGAAACTAGACATGCTAAAACTGATGAATGTACAGAAGACATTTAACAAAGGGACAATCAACGAAAAGAAAGCATTGACAGGCATCGACCTTCATTTGAAGCAGGGGGATTTTGTGACAATCATTGGCGGAAATGGTGCCGGAAAGTCCACGATGCTGAATATGATCGCCGGGGTCTATCCCATCGATTCCGGGAAAATTATTCTGGATGGGGAGAACGTATCCAGGAAACCAGAATATGCAAGAGCAAAATTTTTGGGAAGGGTATTTCAGGACCCCATGAAAGGTACAGCGGCACAGATGGAAATTCAGGAAAATCTGGCGCTGGCATACCGAAGAGGCCAGAGGAGAACCCTGCGCTGGGGAATCACAAAGGCTGAAAAAGCGCGGTACCATGAAGAACTGAAGACTCTTGGGCTGGGACTGGAAGAGCGGATGACCTCCAAGGTCGGACTTCTCTCCGGAGGACAGCGGCAGGCGCTGACGCTTTTGATGGCGGCACTGCAGAAGCCGAAGCTGCTGCTTCTGGATGAACATACGGCGGCGCTTGATCCGAAAACCGCAGCAAAAGTACTGGAGCTGACAGAAAGCATCATAGCAGATCAGCAGCTGACCGCAATGATGGTCACACATAATATGAAAGATGCAATCCGTATGGGAAACCGTCTGATCATGATGCATGAAGGCAGGATTATCTATGACGTGGCAGGCGAGGAAAAGAAAGAGCTGAAAGTAGAGGATTTGCTGAAGAAATTTGAGCAGGCCAGCGGGGGCGAATTTGCAAACGACCGTATGATGCTGGCATAGGGAATAAAGAAATGGGTCAATAACAAGGACTGTTATTGACCCATTTCTTTAGGGGATAACGATAACGGATTCAAATTACGGTGAACTGACAGGATGGAAAATCTGGTTATCGATATCCTGAATGGTGATATGTTCCAGGTGTTGACAGCAGAGTTCATTTAACTCCCCGTATATTCCGTCCATGACGCCGGCCATGCCGGAGGCCACCAGGCATTCTTTATCTATGCTTCCTGTTTTCCAGGAAGCTTTGATCAGGGGCGTGTGCAGTGCATGACGGATCTGTGCCAGTGTCAGCTGATTCGCCGGTCTTATCATATAGTAACCGCCTTTCACCCCTTCTCTGGTGCCCACCAGACCCGCAGATCTCAGAGGGGCCATCACTTTGCGTATACGGGCTGGATTGGTACAGACGTTGTCGGCCAGTGCGTCGCTGGACAACGTTTCACCTTTATGGTTTAAAAATACGAGTGCGTGCACTGCGATTGCAAATTCACTTGTCATTTCCCTGCTTCATCCTTTCGTTTTTTCCATGTTGATTCCAGCGCATCAAAACTGCAGCTTTGGATGCAGTCGCCGCAGCGGATGCATTCCCGGCTGTTTGGCGTTTTCCATACCGGAATGTCCATTTTACAGGCTTTTTGACATTTTCCACATTTTGTGCATTGTTCTGTGTCCAGGCGGTAGCGGTACATGGAAATAGGGTTAAATAGTCCATACACTGCTCCGAGCGGGCAGAGGTACTTACAGAATGGACGATAGATCATAAGAGAGAGCAGTAAGAGGACGGCCAGGATCAGTTCTTTCCATGCGAACAGGAATCCGGCAGCTCCCCGGAGTGCTTCGTTTCCGATCAGCAGCGGGATACCGGCCATGAATGTTCCGCTCGGGCATATGTACTGACAGAACCACGGAGCACCCTGTCCCGTTATATCTAATACCAACAGAGGGAGCAGGATTACAAAGATGATAAGAATCAGGTATTTCATCCATACGAGAACTTTGTGACCGGGAAGGTTTTTCCACTTTCGTACAAATGGGATCTTATAGAGAAGGTCCTGCACCAGCCCAAAAGGGCACAGCCAGCCGCATACAAATCTTCCCAGAACAGAACCCACAAGTACCAGAAATCCGAAGATATAAAAAGAAAACTTATAATTTCTGCTGCCTAATACCGCCTGAAGGGAACCGATCGGACAGGAACCAAGTGCACCTGGGCAGGAGTAGCAGTTGAGCCCCGGAACACACAGGGACTTTGTGGGACCGGTAAAAATCCTGCCCTCAACAAATCCCCATACGTAGCCATTTGTCAGAGCGGTGAAGGCAGCCTGTATCCACAGCCGTATTTTTGAATTTGTTCTGCTTTTTCGTTTATCCAATTCCAATACACTCCAGACATACGTTGACTGCTTTCATTAATACCGTATCGGCTTCTCCTCTCAGAACGCCAAAGGCGATCCCGGAAACGGCTGCCAGCAGAAGTATTCTTCTCATCCACTTTATCCTTGTCTCACTCATTGATCTGCTCCAGTAATCCTTTCACAATTTTTGCCCAGTCATCCTTTGTTTTGCCGCCCACATAAGTCTCACCAATCTGTGTCCCGTTCTGATCCAGAAATATCGTCGTCGGTACATATTGGATTTCTGAGAGGACTCCGCGTCTCAGATCGTCTGATGCGATAATTTGAGTATAATCGGTTCCGGCTGATTTTGCAATTGTTAATGCGGCTTCGTCTTTAGGCTCACTGACATCCGTGACAACACCTAAGATCTGAAAGCCCTGGTCACTGTATTCGTCGTTTAATTCTGAGAGGTAGGGCATGTGCTGAATACACGAACCGCAGTAGGTTGCCCAGAAATTCACCATGGTCAGCTTGGCATCGCCGAAGACGTTCTGGGTCACCGGTTCACCTTTAAGCGTCATAGTTTCAAATGCGCCAAATGGACCATCCGTATGGTCTTCTGTGTTCTCCGGCTCCGCTGCCGTTTCCTTTGCCTCGTTGGCTGCCCCGCTTTCCGTATCATAGGGCCAGTCATTGATGCCTCCGAAATCATAAACGCTGGTGTAACCTGCGGTTGCCAGCTTATTTGCTGCCTGTGCACTGCGGTTTCCGCTTCTGCAGTAAACCAGGATCTCCTGGTCCAGTGTCGGCAGATCGGCAAGGGGCTTTTCCTCAATCTCTTCGTTTGGAATCAGTATAGCGTTGGGGATATGTTTTTCCTCATATTCTTCCGGGGTACGTACATCAAGTATCACAATATCATCCCTGGAATCCATGCGTTCTTTCGCCTCTTCAGCAGTGATTTTCTGATATGATGCTGCACTTTGGGAAGTTTTATCCTCCTCTTTTTTCGGGCCTGGGGAACAGGCAGTCAGGATACCGGTCAGGATCAGTACTCCGGCTGATATGGCCATTGTTTTTATTCGTTGCATAAATGTCCTCCTTTTAATAAAAATCGTCTGCTGACAAACTGTATATTTTATGATTTCAGTTATACTGTAATGATAAATATTTCAGTTATATCTGTCAAGCATTTTATGAAAAGATAATTATTGACATATGCCGGTAATAAAGATATAATAAAAATTGTAAGCGACATATGTCAACAACGGGAGGACAGCAAAGATGCCAAGGCCGTGTAAACGCCGCCGTATCTGCGAAATACCGCAGAACAGAAGATTTCTACCTTCAGATATGGTGCAGGAAAGTAAAGAACCTGTAATTATGACACTGGATGAATACGAGACGATCAGACTGATTGATTTTGAGGGAATGAATCAGGAAGAATGTGCAAAGAGTATGGAGGTTGCCCGTACCACAGTACAGGCGATTTATAACAGTGCGCGCCGAAAACTGGCCAAATGCCTGGTTGAAGGGAAGGAACTTAATGTAGGCGGAGGAGATTACGTACTTTGTGAAGGTAAAAACAGAGGGTGCGGATGCGGGCATTGCAGAAGACAACAAAATTTTGAAGGAGGTAAATGTGATGAGAATAGCAGTAACGTATGAAGATGGAATGGTTTTTCAGCATTTTGGACATACGGAAAAATTTAAGGTGTATGAAGCGGAGGACGGAAAAGTGGTCTCTTCCGAGGTGATTGATACCAACGGAAGCGGACACGGTGCACTGGCAGATTTTCTTGCCGAAAACGCAGTGAAAGTTTTGATCTGCGGCGGCATTGGGCAGGGGGCGAGACAGGCGCTTGCGCAGGCAGGGATTGAACTTTATCCAGGCGCAAACGGAGAGGCAGATCAGGCTGTTGGGGCATTTTTAAGCGGAAGCCTTTCCTATGATCCAGATACCGTATGCCGCCACCATGAACATCATGAGCATCACGGCGAGTGTGCAGGAGGGAATTGCTGCCACTAGCTATTCATATAGTGGAAGAGCCACGGATATTGATATGCTCCTTTCGAGGCAGACAAGTGAAATAATAAAAACTTGTTGCCTGGAAAGGAGTTTTTGATTGGGAAGAAGATCAAGAGTCAATCCGGATAAAAAAATCAGAATTGTCAGGAAATATCTCGGTGGCAAAACAGGTATGAAGCGATGGGGGCAGATATTTTTTTTACACCGGAAGTAGGCATTATGCCAAAGAATTAAAGGAAGAGGCCGTTTCCGCTTATCTTTCTGGCAAATATCATTCTTCTACGTGGTCAAGACCCTGGGCCAGAATCGTTGCCACATGATCATCAGCCAGTGAATAGTAAACCGTTTTGCCGTCGCGGCGGAATTTTACAAGAGACATTTGTTTCAAGATCCGAAGCTGGTGAGAGATTGCGCTTTGTGTCATATCCAGAACCTCAGCGATGTCGCAGACGCATAACTCCTGTTCCGAGAGCTTATATAAGAT
Organism: uncultured Ruminococcus sp.; assembly: GCA_964621905.1. Lineage (GTDB taxonomy): Bacteria > Bacillota > Clostridia > Lachnospirales > Lachnospiraceae > Ruminococcus_G. The sequence goes on from CAZUNG010000013.1 coordinate 52,017, forward strand.
TCGGATTCTGGTAGGATCTCCAAAAACTTTGAATAGATCTGCCAGGCGGTACAGTGTATCCTCCGCAGGCATAGGGGAGTTTTTGAGATTTTTGTGATGATGGGTTTCTGTGCAGACTTCAATCTTTTGCTTTGACATGTGGTTTCTATTCTCCTTTAAGAAAACGGGGACTGCTGCAGGTGTGCTGCGGCAGTCCGGATTACTGTTGATTTATGTTTAGTTTAACTGATAACTGCGAATTGGTCAATGACGTAAATGCTTATCAGCGTTTGTAAAGAATACGAATGGAGTTTAAGATACACAGGAAAGCAACTCCGGTATCAGCAAAAACAGCCAGCCACATGGATGCGAAGCCGCAGAGACCTAATATCATTACAATTCCCTTGATGATCAGAGCAAAGATAACGTTCTGCCAGGAAATCCGGCTGGTGGCACGGGCAATGCCTATGGACTGCGGGATAGCTTCCATGCATGAGGTCATATATACAACGTCAGCCGCCTCGATTGCCGCATCAGCTCCGCTTCCCATGGCAGCTCCCACGTTGGCGCCTGCCAGCACCGGGGCGTCATTGATCCCATCACCGACAAACATGACACTGCCGTATTTACTGCGCAGGTCATTTAAACGCGTGAGTTTATCCTGAGGCAGCAGTTTGGCATGGACCTCGTCGATGCCGGTCTGCTTTGCGACGGATTCTGCACTTTCCTGTGCATCTCCGGTCAGCATAACAGTTGTCAGACCCAATTTTTTTAACGCGGCAATGCTCGATTTGGCGTCATCTTTGACCGTATCTGAAATCATCAGATGTCCGGAGAAAGTCCCGTCAATAGCTATCAGAACTTCCGTTCCAAATGTGGATGGGTGATATCCGTTGATGTCAATATGCTGTGTCTCCATAAGTTTGCGGTTGCCGCACAGGACTTCTTTGCCTTCAATGACGGCCCGAATTCCATGACCGGCAATCTCCTGAAGGGATTCCGGTTTGGAAAGCTTCAGATTTTTTGCTCTTGCAGCTTCCACGATGCTGACAGCGATCGGATGTGTTGAAGACTGTTCACAGCCCGCTGCTAAAGTCAGAAGCTCATTCTGTGTGATGTGTCCGCAGGGGACGGTTTCCTGTACAACAAAGTTTCCTTCAGTGATGGTACCCGTCTTATCCATGATAACTGCGTGAACGCCTTTTAATGCTTCGAGTGAGATTCCGCCTTTGAATAAAATTCCTTTTTTGGAGCCGGCACCGATACCGGCAAAGAATGCCAGCGGGACACTGAGAACAAGAGCACACGGACAGCTCATAACCAGAAAGGTCAGTGCCGTGTAGATCCAGTGCTGCCAGTCGCCCGTGATCAGGGATGGCAGAACGGCGGTTACAATGGCCAGCACTACAACAAAAGGTGTGTAAACTCTGGCAAATCTTGTGATAAAACGGTCAATGACAGGCTTGCTGGCTGCTGCGTTTTCAACGGAATCCAGGATTCGTGAAACCATGGATTCGGACAATTCTTTTTCAACACGGATTTTCAGCTGGCCGCTGGTATTGACGCAGCCTGATAAAATAGAATCACCGACACCGGTCTTAACAGGAACTGGTTCTCCTGTAATCGGTGAAGTGTCCAGCTGACTGCTGCCTTCGATGACAACTCCGTCAAGCGGAATACGGTCCCCGGGACGAACGAGCAGGATGTCACCAATCCGGGCTTCCTCAGATGGAATCATCTGCACATCACCATTGGAGACCAGATTAACAGTTTCGGGGCGGAGATCGACAGCATCCATAATCTGTGAGCGGCTTTTTGCAACGGCTTTTTCCTCAAAGAATTCACCGATGCGGTAGAAGAGCATAACACCAACCGCTTCCGGATATTCACGGATAACAAAGGCACCCAGCGTTGCGATGCTCATCAAGAAGTTTTCGTCAAATACCTGACCTTTCGTGAGGTTCCTCAGTGCTGTCCAGATGACTTTCCAGCCGAGAAGAATATAAGCAACGATATAGACCGGAAGTGTTACGATGGTTCCAAATCCCATATACTCCAAAATTTCACCGGCAACGAAAAGAACGGCTCCTATGATAATTTCTGTCAGGGCACGGGTACTCTCTGACCTTCCTTTTTTGGCGGCGGCTGTTTCATGGCTGCGCACAGAGCTATCCTTTTCAACAATTTCAATGCCGTCCTCGATTGAATTACAAATCTTTTTAATTTCGGGCAGCAGACGCTGCGGAGATTTTGCCGTGATTTTCAGCTGTTTAGTAGCAAATGTAATAGAAGCACTTTCTACATCAGGAAGCTGACTGATCCGCTGTTCCATCTTGGCGGCGCAGTTGGCACATCCAAGGTTTTCCAGAAGATAGGTTTTCGTTTTATAATTTTCCGCAGCGGGTGTATCTTTCGGTACCACGCGTACTTCTGACTCAATGGAAGAGCAGATACTCTGGATCTGAGGAATCAATGCGGCCTGACCGTCTGCAGATATTCGCAGTTGTTTTGTCGCGAACGTAATGCTGGCTGCAAACACACCTGGGAGTTCCTGGATTTTTTTTTCCATCTTAGCGGCGCAATTGGCGCATCCCAGATTTTCCAAAACATACACTTTTTTTTCATGGCCGTCATCCGGCAGTTCAGCAGCAGCGCTGTTGTGCAGGTCATGGTCATGATCGTGGTGGTCATGACCGCAGCCGCATTCATCATGTCTGTGATCGTGGTGGTCATGACCGCAGCCGCATTCATCATGTCTGTGATCGTGGTGGTCATGACCGCAGCCGCATTCATCATGTTTGTGATCGTGGTGGTCATGGCCGCAGCCGCATTCATCATGTTTGTGATCGTGGTGGTTATGGCCGCAGCTGCAGATATCTTTGTGCTGATGTTCCAGCGAATCTTCCATACGTTTCATAAGTATCCTCTCCATTTCTACAATTAAATAATAAAACATATGAATAACTGTTCATGTGTTGATTATAAGTCTGACAGGAAAGAAAGTCAATACCATATTCTTAAAAGTAAGTAAAAATTTAGACGCAGAAGTATTGGACAGGGGTATAACAATCAGGAATATCAGACTCCTATAAAGCAGAATATTTGTCGAAAATTAAACGGATTACAAAAAATGTGATAACAAAATGGAATGGAAAAAAACGAAAAAAAAAGGGAAAAATGCAAAAAAGTGTGTTATAGTAATTTTGATTTTAAAATACAAGTCATAAAAGTTCCTATCTTTAGGATTAATAGGGAAATTGGTGCAAATCCAATGCGATCCCGTCACTGTGAAAAAGGGTCGATTTTATTGCCACTGGATGAATGTTAAAATCTGGGAAGGAAAAGTCGACAATGCTTTTAAGCCAGGAGACCTGCTTTTATGTGAAATGCAGTACCTACGGTGTATAGGTGTGAGCAAAGCGAACGTAAATTGACTACGTCCTTATGCGCACTTATTGTGCGCATTTTTTTATGTCATCCGCAGATATAGTGCTTTTTGGATGAAATAAAATGATGGATCTTTACGATATTTTTTGTGTTCTTATTTTAAGAACAGAAGTTATCGTTCATGTCGAATTACGGCAGTTTTGGGCAGTGCACCGGGAGAAAGGTATTGGAAACCTTTCTCCCTTCATTATTTATATTATGGTAAGGGTATGTGCGAAGATATATGAGAATTCAAAACAATGAGTAAATGACAGGGGGATACATATGGACATCAAGCAGCTGCAGTATTTTGTGACAAGCGTTGATCTTGGAAGTTTTCACGCAGCGGCGGAAGCACTGATCACGACGCAGCCCAATGTCAGTAAGGTTGTAAAAGCGTTGGAAGAGGAAATGGGAATGACGCTGCTGGTTCGTAACAGAAGCGGAGTCACAATGACGCGGGATGGTGAGCAGGTCTATCGGTATGCGTTAAATACATTAAAAAACTTTGAAATGCTGAGCAGCCTGAGAGAAGAAAAAGAAGGTAATCTGATCATATGTGGTACACCCAGCAATAATCTGTCAACACTTCTTGCAGAGTTTTACAGCTCCAAGACGGATGGAAAGATCCGTATGGAGCTTCGGGAGGGAAATTTCGAAGACATTGTGGCCTGGGTTCACAGAAGAAGCGCGGAGTTGGGATTCACCTACATATCCAGAAGAAATCAGGCGGTCTTTGAAGGAAGACTGAGGAAAAAAGGGCTTGAGTTTCATGTACTGGCCAAAACCTCGCTGTTTCTTTTTTGCAGCGATAAGAATCCGCTGTTTGACAGATTGTATGTCTGGGAAAAAGATTTGGAGGCAGTAAAACTGGTACAGAGGAGAGAAGATGTTCATTCTCTGTCCAATCATCTGGGAGTCCTGAATGGCGATGTGTTATACAAGGCAGACAGACAGGAACTCGCCTATACAAACAGTGATCATTTTCTTGTACAGCTATTGAAACGTACCGATTATTGTTCCATTGACAGCAGTTTTCTGAAAGATAAGTATAAGGAGTATGGAATCAAGGCGGTTCCGATCAGAGGAAGTGAAAATAGTGTTTCGTTCGGTTATATCAAACGAATCAGAGATTCTCTGTCAGAGCCAGCAAAAGAATTTATTGGATATCTGGAAGAACAGATAAGAAAGGAGAGATAACATGGATTCAAACGATATCATCTGCAGGGGGATAAAAAATTGTGAATAAGAAACAGTTGGGAAGAAGATTACTACAGATTTTAATTGTTCTGTTTGGTATTAGCTTTTTCACCTTTGGTCTGACATATCTGTCACCGGGTGATCCGGCGGAAATTATGCTGACGGAGTGCGGAAATGTGCCGACGCCGGAGCTGCTGGAACAGACAAGAGCAGAGCTTGGGCTGGATAAACCGTTTCTGATTCAATATGGAAACTGGCTGAAAGGGGTATTGACCGGCGATATGGGAACTTCCTATTCTATGAAGGTGCCCGTCGTGGAAAAACTGGCGTCCTGTTTCTGGCCAACACTGGAACTGGCGCTGGCTTCTTTGCTCATTATGCTGATTGTATCGATTCCTCTGGGAATTCTGTCAGCAGTCTATCAGAACCGATGGCCGGATTATCTGGTGAGGGGACTGACCTTCATGGGCGTCTCGATTCCCAGTTTCTGGGTTGGCCTGATATTGCTGAGTATTTTTGGCGTTACGCTGCGGTGGGTTACCGTATCCGGCGGCAGTACAGATTTTAAGTCGCTGATCCTTCCTGCGGTAACGCTGGCATTTTCCATGTCAGCCAAGTATACGAGGCAGGTACGGATTGCGGTACTGGATGAGCTGAGGCAGGATTATGTGACGGGTGCGAGGATGAGAGGGATACGGGAACGCACAATTCTCTGGAAACATGTGCTTCCGAACTCCATGCTGCCGCTGGTCACACTGCTGGGCATTTCACTGGGAAGTCTGCTCGGAGGTACTGCGGTTGTCGAGATCATCTATAACTGGCCAGGATTGGGCAATATGGCGGTAAAGGCAATCTCCTGCCGGGATTATCCGCTGGTTCAGGGATATGTGCTGTGGATTGCGCTGTTGTATATGGGGATTAATCTGCTTGTGGATCTTTCCTATAACCGCCTCGATCCCAGAATAAAGGAGGAGAGATAAAGTGAAGATACTGAATTTTTTAAAAACGCATAAACAGTTTACGGTTTTCTCCATTTTGGCACTGCTTATCGTGGGCGTGGCGGTGTTTGCTCCAGTGATTTCACCGAATGATCCCTATGAGGCGGTGATGTCAGATTCCTTAAAGGCTCCGGATGATACGTATACGTGCGGCACGGATAAACTGGGAAGAGATGTATTGTCCAGAGTGATCTATGGGACAAGATCGTCTCTTACGATGACATTGGTTCTCGTAGCGGTGATTTTAGTGACTGGCACTGCGCTCGGTGTGATTGCCGGTTATTTCGGTGGTGTGATCGATGCTGTCATCATGAGAATCGCAGATATGATGATCTCTTTTCCGGGACTGGTACTTGCGATTGCGATCGCCGGACTCCTCGGTCCCAACATGGTGAATGCGGTGATTGCAATTGCGTCTGTTAGCTGGACAAAGTACGCGAGACTGGCAAGAAGTATGGTGCTGAAGATTAAGAGCAATCTGTATATGGAAGCGGCTGTTGTCACGGGGACAAGCACCATGAATATCATTTTAAAACATGTAGTCCCCAATATGATTACAACCATGATAGTGACTGCTGCGACAGATATTGGAACGATGATGCTGGAACTGGCCTCTTTGTCTTTTCTGGGATTTGGAGCTCAGGCCCCGACACCGGAATGGGGACTGATGTTGAATGAAGGAAGAACTTACATAAGTAAAGCGCCGTGGCTGATGATTTACCCGGGGATTGCAATTGTCATTGTCGTTGTTGTCTTTAATATGCTGGGTGACAGCATCCGCGATATCCTGGATCCGAGACAGGAATAGCACAGATTCAAGTCCGCTTTTGCGGTTTGGAAATAAAATGAACAAAAAAGCAGATGTAAAATGAGGAAAGCGAGGAAAAATGAATGTGTAAATGGATGAAGAAAATGATTGGCCTGGGGCTGGCGTGTGCGATGGGCATGTCGCTGCTGGCAGGATGCCAGAAATCAGAAAGCGGTGCACAGGAAGACACTGCTGCTGAAAATGTGCAGGGAGAATCCGCACAGGCGGCACAGGGAGGAGAAATCACAATCGGTGTAACGAGTTTTGCAGATACCCTGGAGCCTACGGAACAATACTTCAGCTGGGTCGTAACCCGATATGGAGTTGGAGAGACACTGGCCAAGTTTGACGAGAATGGTGAGATCATTCCGTGTCTTGCTGAAAGCTGGTCTGTCAGTGATGATCAGCTCACCTGGACATTTAAAATCAGAGAGGGTGTAAAATTCTCAAATGGCAATGATATGACTCCGGATGCCGTGAAGTCTTCACTGGAACGTACCTTTGAACTGAGCGACAGGGCAGCTACGTTCTTCGATCCGGAATCGATCACGGTTGACGGGCAGAATCTGCTGATCAAGACAAAAGAGCCTGTGGCGGTAATTCCGGGAAGTCTTGCAGATCCTTTGTTTTTGATTGTGGATACAACTGCTGATACAGATTCCTTTGCGATGGATGGACCGATCTGTACGGGACCGTATGCGGTGGAAAGCTTCAGCCCAACGGATTCCTGTGTCGTTGCGAAAAATGAATATTACTGGGACGGAGAAGTTCCGCTTGACAAAGTAACACTAAAATGTATTGATGATCAGACAACACGTTCCATGGCGCTTCAGACAGGAGAAATTGATATCGCCTATAACCTAAAGACAGAGAATATCGCCGATTTTGAAGGAAATGATGATATTGAGATTCAGGAACTGCAGTCTCTTCGTTCAACTTACGCATTTATGAATCAGAATGGCGTGCTCGGCGATATTAAACTTCGCCAGGCCATCATCCGCGGGCTGGACAAAGAGACATACTGCAGCACACTGCTCGAAGGAGGTGCAACTCCTGGAAAAGCTCCGGTTCCGCCGACATTGGATTTTGGATTTGATGAGCTGACAGATGAAAATGCATATGATCCGGAAGGGGCAAAGGCGCTTCTGGAAGAGGCGGGATATAAAGATGTTGACGGCGACGGTTTCGTGGAGACTCCGGACGGGGAGGCGCTGGATCTGAACTTTGTGATCTATACAAGCCGTGAAGAATTAAATGTTTATGCACAGGCGGCACAGGCGAGCCTGAAAGACATTGGAATTAAAGTCACACTGAATACCGTAAGTTATGAGACACTGCTTGATATGAGGGATTCCGGAGATTTCGATATGCTGATCTGGAATGTACTGGTGGCGAATACGGGAGATCCTGAAAAATACCTGAGAGAAAACTGGTACAGTACATCGGCCTCCAATCAGACGGGATATCAAAATGCGGAAGTGGACAGCCTTCTGGACCAGCTGGCTTCGGAATTTGACGAAGATGCAAGAAAAGACCTGACGGTACAGATTCAGCAGCTGATTATGGATGATGCATCCACGGTATTCTTTGGATATGAGACAACCTATCTGTTTTCCAATAAAAAAGTTACCGGTGTGAATATGTATCCGATGGATTACTATTGGCTGACAAAGGATATTGCGCTGGCAGAATAAAGGAGCATAATATGCTGGAAATTAAAGATTTGACCGTGCAGTACGGAAAGCGGGAACCTACAATGGAACACTTTAATCTCTCGATGAAAAAGGGGGAGATTATCAGTGTTGTCGGTGAGAGCGGAAGCGGGAAGACGACTGTGATCCGGGCTGTGCTTGGAGCACTGCCTGGTGCTGGCAGGGTGACAGCCGGGGATATCCTCTTTCAGGGAGAGTCCCTGCTGTCAAAATCAAAAGATGAGTGGCAGAAAATTCGAGGGACGAAGATCTCCATGATCTTTCAGGATTGCGGAGGAACATTAAATCCGATCCGGAAGATTGGCAGTCAGTATGTGGAATACATATGTACTCATCATAAGATGTCAAAGGATGAAGCGTGGAACAGGGCGCTTGGTATGCTGCAGAAGATGAGGCTTCCGGACGGAGAAAATATCATGAAAAGTTACCCTCATCAGCTGAGCGGAGGCATGCGCCAGAGAGTGGGAATTGCCATGGCAATGACATTTGAGCCGCAGCTGCTTTTGGCCGATGAACCAACAAGTGCGCTGGATGTTACAACTCAGGCGCAGATTGTACGTCAGATGATGGAGCTTCGGGATACTTTTGGGACAGGAATCATCATTGTCACACATAATCTGGGGGTTGCAGCTTATATGGCGGATCAGCTGATTGTCATGCAGCATGGAAAGATCGTCGACAGCGGAACAAGAGACGAGGTCATGTACGATCCCGCCAGTGCATATACGAAGGAGCTGCTCGCAGCTGTTCCTGAAATGGGAGGTGAACGTTTTGTTTCGTGATTCCGATATTGTACTGCAGGCCAGGAATATCACGAAAGTATTTCCGGCATCCGGAAAACGCAGTCTGACAGCCTGCAATGATATCAGCCTGAACGTTTATAAAGGAAAAACACTGGGGATCGTCGGTGAAAGCGGATGTGGCAAATCAACATTTGTACGCATGCTGATGCAGCTGGACAATCCAACCAAGGGAGAAATCCTGTATCACGGAAAAGATCTGTTCAGTGTATCGCGGCAGGAAAAAAGAGATAACAGACGCCACATGCAGATGGTTTATCAGGACCCGATGGCCTCTTTTAACCCAAAGATGAAGATTATAGATATTCTGACGGAACCCCTGATGAACTTTGGAATGCTGAAAAAAGCAGATAAAGAACAGAAGGCAAAAGAACTTCTGAAGATGGTCGAGCTGTCGGAGGATTTTCTGTACCGGCATCCTCATAATATGAGCGGCGGACAGAGGCAGCGTATCAGTATCGCACGCGCGCTTTCCCTGGAACCGGAGATACTGGTCTGTGATGAAGCGACCTCGGCACTGGATGTGTCGATTCAGAAAAACATCATAGAATTACTGGTTCGTCTGCAGAAAGAGAAGAATATCAGCATTGTTTTTATCTGTCATGATATAGCGCTGGTTCAGTCCTTTGCTCATCAGATTGCGGTGATGTATCTGGGAAATATTGTGGAAGTGATACCGGGCGGGAAAGTCTCAGAGCATGCGTGCCATCCATATACACAGGCGCTGCTGGGAGCATTGTTTTCCATTCATATGGAGCACGGGAAAAAAATCGAAAGCATTGAGGGGGAAGTGCCAAGTCCCCTGGATGTTCCGCCGGGATGCCCTTTTCAAAACCGGTGCGAGTACTGCGGGGACACCTGCAGAGAGCATAAACCAGCGCTGGAAAAGATTGCTGAAGGACATATGGCAGCATGCTGCATGCATCCGAAAGCCGGTTGAAGAAAGGATGGGCAGGAGAATGAATTCCATTTCTCCTGCCATTCTTTGCGTACATGCAAAAAGGAAAATGATGTGAGGAGAAATAGCATGAAGAAAGACATTCGGCAGATGACGGAAGGTAATATTGCAGGAGGGCTGGTTGCGTTTGCACTTCCGGTCATGGCGACAAATCTGTTTCAGCAGCTGTACAATACTGTAGATGTTGCCGTGGTCGGACAGTATGCGGGGACAAAAGCACTGGCGGCGGTTGGGTCAGCAGGACAGCTCACCGCGTTCCTGATTTATTTTTTTGTGGGACTGTCTATCGGTGCGGGCATTGTAATTTCTCATTCAATTGGAAGTGAAGACTGGGAAAAGGTGGAAACACAGATACACACTGCGATTGCACTGGCGGTAATTGCGGGGATCATGCTGATGATTGTCGGAGTCCTGGCAGCACCGCTGCTGCTGGGGCTGCTCAATCTGCCAGAGACTGTTATGGCATATGCCGTTCCTTATATTCGAATATATTTTCTTGGCATGCTGCCGATGATGTTGTTTAACATGGGCAGCTCCATCCTGCGTGCGGCGGGGGATTCACGGACAGGCCTGTATTGTCTGGCTGCAGGCGGTGTGGTGAATGTGATTCTGGATTTTTTGTTTGTGGCAGGGTTTTCATGGGGAGTACAGGGAGCGGCGATTGCCACGTCGATCGCGCAGTGTGTCAGCGCCGTTCTTGTACTGGCAAAGCTGATTGGCAGTAAGGAGCAGTACCGTCTGGTTTTGCGCAGGATACGGCTGAACCGGGAGGAGGTCGTAAAAATCATCCGGGTCGGCGTTCCGGCAGGGCTTCAGTCTGTACTGGTAAGTCTGTCAAATGTTATCGTGCAGAGCAGGGTGAATCTGTTTGGTCTTGAAACAATGGCAGGATTTGCCGCTTATCTGAAACTGGAAGGATTCTTATATATGCCGATTGAAGCGTTTGGTCTCTCGGTTTCCAGTTTTGTGGGACAGAATTATGGTGCCGGAAAAAAAGAACGGGTGGAAAGAGGAACAAAAGTAACGTTGCTTCTGAGTGTTGCTGTGACGGTGGTGCTTGGGGCTGTCCTTTTGTATTTTGGAAGGGCAATGATTGGAATTTTTGATTCCAGCAAAGGGGTGGCGGATCATGGCATGCAGATTATGCGGATTTTGATACCGTTTTATTCGCTTTATGCAGTCAACCAGACCTTGACCGGGGCACTTCGGGGGGTGGGGAATTCGGCAGCGCCGATGCTGATCTCTTTGTTTACCATGTGCGGACTTCGGGTTGTATGGATCATCGCCATGCTTCGTGTGGTATCAGATCCCAGGATGATCTATGTGAGCTATCCGCTTACATGGCTTGTAACGACAGTGGCACTTGTGATATGCTATAAAAGGACAAAAAAGAAGAAATGGAGAACGGTCATATGCAGTTAAAACAGCTACAGTTTTTTGTGGTCAGTGTGGATATGGGGAGTTTTAAGGCGGCGGCGGAAGTTCTTTATACATCACAGCCACATATCAGTAAGACAATTAAGGCGTTGGAGGAAGAGCTGAATATGTCGTTGCTGAACCGTCAGGCAACAGGTGTCGCCATGACGGAAGAGGGACGAAAGGTTTATGAATATGCCAATAAAATCCTGCGCAATGTTGAGATGATCAATAATGTGCAGGAAGAAAGTCAAATGGAGAGATTTTCAATTTCTGCCAATCCAAGTTATAAGCTTACGAAGTTTTATTCCGATTTTTATCTGGAAAAAGAAGCGCTCCCGATCAGATTTCAATATCTGGAGGGTACGGTTGAAGAAGTTATGCAGCATCTGCATAAGCACAAGTCAGAGATTGGCTTCATTTTTATATCGGAGAGGCAGTATTTTGCATTTCAGGAAATGCTGGGGCACAGAAGACTGGAATTTAAGATGCTGAAGAAAACAGAGCCTTATCTGTATGTGGGTCCTTATCATCCGCTCTATAAGGCACAGTGCGTAAATGAGCAGCAGCTGAAAGAACTGAGGCTTGTGCAGATGAGAGAAGAATTTTTTTCGCTGACCAGTCATCTGGGGCATCTGAAAAATGAACTGGGTGCATATGAGAAGCTTCCAAAAGCAGTTGTCACAGACAGCGATCACGCGATGATGCAGTTTTTGCAGAATACCAAACTTGCCAATATAGGAAGTTCAATGCTGCAGGGGAAATATGAGTACAGTAATATTCATGGGATACCGATCACGTCCGGTATTGACAGCATTTATTTTGGATATATCAAGCGGCGGAGGGATGAATTAAGCCCTCTGGCGGAGGAGTTTGTCAGGTATTTGAAGAAAATTATACGCTGAAAACAGAAATATTCATGAATTTTTAAGAATTGTGAAGTTGTAACCTGGGGCAAATTAATGATATACTAGGGGGAAGATGTCTGCTCTGAAAGAAAAGTATGCATCTGATACGTATTCAGAAAAAGAAAGAATGTGGGGGGAACTAAAAACGGAATTATTGAAAGGGGTATGACTATGGCATTTAAGTTAAAAGTAACACCTGAGATGGAAATGTTGACGGATATCTGTGTCCAGAACAGTAAAATGGATGTTTCACTGTACGGAAAGTATGATGTGAAGCGGGGGCTGAGGGATATCAACGGAAAAGGCGTGTTGGCCGGCCTTACGCAGATTTCCAATATTGTTTCTTCGGAGGAAGTAAATGGAAAAGTGCAGCCGTGTGACGGCAGATTGTATTACCGGGGGATTAATATTGAAGACCTGACCAATGGCTTTCTGACGGAACACCGCCAGGGCTTTGAGGAAGTGGCCTATCTTTTACTGTTTGGCGTGCTGCCGAATGAGCAGCAGTTGTGTGACTTTAATAAAATTCTCGCTTCGCAGCGTTCGCTGCCAACGAATTTTGTAAGAGACGTCGTCATGAAAGCGCCGAGTAAAGATATGATGAACACATTGTCCAGAAGTGTTTTGACTTTGTATGCGTACGATTCCAATGCAGATGACATTTCGCTGCCGAACGTACTGCGTCAGTGTCTGACTTTGATCAGTGTATTCCCGATGCTTTCTGTCTATGGGTATCATGCATATAATCACTATATCAAAGGAAAAAGTTTATATATTCACCATCCGTCCAGGAATCTTTCTACAGCAGAAAATATTTTGCGGATGCTGCGCCCCGATAAACAGTATACACAGCTGGAGGCCACCATTCTGGATCTGGCGCTTGTACTGCATATGGAGCACGGCGGAGGAAACAACTCAACGTTTACAACGCACGTAGTCTCTTCCTCAGGAACAGATACGTATTCTGCGATTGCAGCAGCGCTTGGTTCACTGAAAGGGCCAAAACATGGCGGTGCGAATATTAAAGTTGTCACAATGTTTGACGATATGAAAAAATGCATTAAGGATTGGGATGATGAGGAAGCGGTCGAAGATTATCTGGTGAAACTTCTGAAAAAAGAAGCGTTTGACAAGCGCGGACTGATCTACGGAATGGGCCATGCCGTATATTCCATATCGGATCCGAGAGCGACCATTTTCAAAAAATTTGTGGAACAGCTGGCCAAGGAGAAGGGGCGGGATAAAGATTTCCGTCTGTATTCCATGGTGGAGGGAATGGCGCCAAAGATTATCGCACGTGAGCGCCACATTTATAAAGGTGTCAGCGCTAATGTGGATTTTTACAGCGGTTTCGTTTACAGCATGCTGGATCTTCCGCTGGAACTGTATACACCGATGTTCGCGATTGCCCGTATTGCAGGCTGGAGCGCACATCGAATGGAAGAGTTGATCAATACGGATAAGATTATCCGGCCGGCATATAAGAATGTGAAGCCAGACGAACTGTACGTACCGCTGCACGAACGACAATAGGAGAGACAGCAGCATGTTAGAACAGTTTTATCCTGATGAGTGTGTGGATTCCACTTATCAGATAGATTTTGAACAGTTATACCGGGAAGGATACCGGGGTCTGATCTTTGATATTGATAATACGCTGGTGCCCCACGGTGCACCGGCAGATGACCGCGCAGTTGCGCTGTTCGGCCGTCTGAAGAAACTTGGATTCTCCAGCTGTCTGCTTTCCAATAATCAGCGGGAACGTGTTGATTCGTTTAACCGGGAAATCGGTGTTTTTTATATCGAAGATGCGCACAAGCCTTCCAGAAAGAATTATCAAAAGGCAATGCACTTAATGGGAACGGACACCCACAACACACTGTTTATAGGGGATCAGCTGTTTACGGATGTCTACGGCGCCAAAAGGACCGGAATTCGTAATATCCTGGTGAAGCCCATCCACCCCAAAGAGGAGATCCAGATTGTGCTCAAACGCTATTTGGAAAGAATCGTATTATTTTTCTACAGACGTCACGGAGGCAGATGCTGAGATGAACCATATCATTTTAATCGGATTTATGGGAAGCGGAAAGACAAGTGTCGGGAAGCAGCTTGCCAAAGCAATGCAGCTTCCGTTTATCGATATGGATTGGCTGATCGTAGAAAAAGCCGGCATAGAGATCACAGAAATCTTTGACCGGTACGGGGAAGAACATTTTCGTGCAATGGAGACGGAATGTTTAAAAGAGCTCAGTCAGGACAAAGAGCGGAAAGTGATCTCTGTCGGCGGAGGGCTTCCTGTTCAGCAGCAGAACCAGCCGTATCTCAGAGAGATGGGAACGGTAGTGCTTCTGGAAGCATCCGTTCAGACACTGCTGAAGCGTCTGAAGTATGACAGTACACGTCCGATGTTAAAAGGCGGGGATCTGAAGCAGAAAATTGAAACGCTGCAGGAGCAGCGCAAGGCTGAATATGAAAAAATAAGTGATATTCGAGTGTCAACTGACGATAAGGGATATCGCCAGATTGTCGATGAAATCCGTAAAATCGTAGATTACATAAAAAATTAGTTGAAAAAAAGCCGCAGATAATATAGAATATAGCATAGTGAAGTAATGTGCGGATTTGACGCATACGATTAAGGAGGAATATCAGTATGATATCAGCAGGAGATTTTAAGAATGGTGTTACACTGGAAATAGATGGGAATATCGTTCAGATTATTGAGTTCCAGCACGTAAAACCTGGAAAAGGTGCGGCGTTTGTAAGAACGAAGTTAAAAAATATTATCAGCGGCGGCGTAGTAGAAAAAACGTTCCGTCCTACCGAAAAATTCCCGGCAGCGCGTATTGACCGTTCGGACATGCAGTACCTGTACAGTGACGGAGACTTGTATAATTTTATGAATATGGAGACGTATGATCAGATTGCGCTGAATGCAGATGCAATCGGCGATGCGTTGAAATTTGTAAAAGAGAATGATATGGTAAAGATCTGTTCCCATAACGGCAATGTATTTGCTGTTGAACCGCCGCTGTTCGTAGAACTGGAAATTATTGAGACAGAACCAGGATTTAAAGGCGATACGGCGCAGGGCGCAACAAAACCTGCAACGGTAGAGACGGGCGCGGTTGTATACGTTCCGCTCTTTGTAGAGCAGGGCGATAAGATTAAGATCGATACAAGAACGGGAGAGTACTTATCCCGCGTTTAATAAAAAATTAATGCGCCTGGGCCCTGGCCCAGGCAGCAATTTCTCAATTCCACAATTGTAATTTATCTTTTCCGCACATTCGGGCGGATTTTCCAACCAGAACAAGCATAATCGATCAGTCAGTTTAAAAAACCACAATATGATTTTCTGTGGTCTTGTTTGTGTATCCTAAAAACAGGCCACTGAAAAAATAAATGAGAAAGGGTGATCATTTGGATTACACGACATTTACAACAGGAATACTGAATTGTGTGAAAAAACAGTTAGGTGAGGAGGTGGAGATACGATTACAGAAAATACCTAAGAATAATGGAGTTTTTCTGGACGGCCTGGCGATTATGGGAGAAGGGGCGAAGCTGGAACCGGTTATCTGTCTGGATTCGTACTACCAGGAATTCAGAGACGGAAAGACAATGGAAGAGCTTGGTCAGTCGCTGGCGGAGGAATGGAAGGCAAACCGTGTTGTCAAAATGGGGGATGTCGATAACTTTGCGGATTTTCAAAAAGCAATTCCACATATTTGTTATCAGCTGATCAATCTGGAAAAGAACAGGGCATTATTGGAGACAATGCCTCACAGAGAGTTTCTGGATCTGGCACTGGTTTATTATTACCGGACGGAGTACCCCCTTCATTCTGCGCATCTCATGATTCGCAGTGAACATATAGAGCGTTGGGGGATATCGGAGGAGGTGCTGCATGAAACGGCAGAAAAAAATACACGCAAAGTCCTTCCGTGCCATTTTATGAGCATCGGTCAGGTGATTGCGGGGATTTCGGGAGATGAAGAGGTTGAGAGAATGGCGGAAAACTGCAGGAGTGATGAGGGCATGTATGTCCTGACAAATGAAGAAAAGTATCTTGGGGCAGTCTGCATTGTTTACCCGGGGGTCTTGAAGCGGATCGCAGATACCTTCTGCGGCAGCTTTTTTATCTTGCCCAGCAGCATTCATGAGTGTATCATTGTACCTGAGTTGGAAGAAGATTATGAAAAAGAACTTCAGGATCTTGTCTGTGAGGTGAACCGGGTATATGTGTCGGAGGAGGAAGTGCTGTCAGATTCTGTGTACTATTATGAGCGGGAGAAAGAACGGCTCTGGTGGGGAGCGGAAAATGTGGCGCTTTAACCGGAGAATTTTAAATACTTTACAATTCCCTGAATATATGATATTATTACATGGTGTGGTATGAAATACCATGTCAGGCATCTGTAGCTCAGGGGATAGAGCAGTGGTTTCCGGTGCCACGTGCCGGGGGTTCGAATCCCTCCAGATGCGTCGGTATTGCTAAAGGCTAGTGTACCAATTGACAAAGGAGGTCAGATAAGTTGGATAATTTTAGAGAATGGCTTTCTGACAATCTCAGATATATCCTGCTTGGACTTTTTATTATTCTTGTTCTGGCTGTGCTCTTCCTTGGAATTAAATTTATTTCTTCCAAAGTGGGCGCTCAGGATGAGAAGAGTCAGATACAGCAGGAAAGCCAGATGGAATCTGACGAGGCCGCTGATGACAAAGATTCAGAAGGAAACGGAGTTACTCCGGAACCGACTGCAACTCCGGAAGAAGAGAATCGGCTGGAAAAAGAGGCATATCCGGATGTAAATGCTGTTATTCAGACATATTATACTGCGCTTGGCAGCAAGGATGTTGCGGGAATCAAGAGTGTGGTTGACAGTCTTGATGCAACAGAAGAAGCTAAGATCACAAAAGATCAGAATATTGAAAGCTATGGCAATGTTGAGGTATATACCACAAAAGGACCGAAAGATGGTACTTATGTTGTGTTCGCATGTTATACGTATAAGTTCAATGGAATTGATACGGCTGTGCCGGGATTAAGTCAGCTGTTTGTAGCTACCGGTGAGGACGGCAGGCTTTATATCGCGACTCAGGAACAGGATGCGGATACACAGGCTTTTATTGAAAAGACAATGAAGGAAAGTGATGTGCAAGCATTGATTTCCAAAGTTCAGAGCGAATACGAAAACGCTCTGGAAAGTGACGAAGATCTGAAGAACTTTATAGAAAGTCTTGGGATTGGAACGTCGGAAGCAGCATCAGCTGAAAATGGTTCGGTCGTTACAGTCAGGAGTGACTGCAATGTGCGTGCGCAGGCCAGTGAAGATGCGGAGGTGCTCGGGAAACTGGGTGAAGGACAGCAAGTAACAAAGACTGGCAGTCAGGGAGATTGGATTGAGATCTCTTATGAAGACCAGAAAGGTTATGTCAGAAGTGATTTATTTCAATAAGTATGAAAGAGAGCGATTGTCGAAAGCCTGCAGGCTGACGATAAGAGCTCTTTTTTGTTGATACTATTTGCAATGGTTCAGGAGGAGATATGATGATGCTGAAAAAAACAGTTTGTCCCTATGATTGCCCGGCTTCCTGTGGGCTGCTCGTGGAAACGGACGGGGAAAAGGTATACCGTATCACTGGCGACCCTGAGCATCCGGCAACGCATGGTGTGATATGTGCCAAGATGAGAGGATACACAAAGTCACTCTATGCGAAAGACCGTATCCTGGTGCCGATGAAGAGGAGTGGAAACAAAGGCTCCGGAGACTTTGTTCCGATATCCTGGGATGAGGCTTTGGGAATCATTGCCCGTCATTTTAAGCATATCATCAAAACGTACGGTCCGCAGTCCATTCTGCCGGCTGTTTACTCGGGGGTCATGAGTGATATTCAAAGGTTTTGCGGGCATGCGTTTTTTAATTATATGGGGGCCTCTGAACTTGTCATGAGCCTGTGCTCGACGGCAAAGGGGGAGGGATATGCACAGGTGATGGGAAAGACACCGTCTCTTGATCCGGGTGAACTAAAAGACAGCGACTGCATTTTGGTCTGGGGATGTAATGCAGCTGCCACACGTATCCACAGTATGATTGATCTGGTGCAGGCGAAAAAGAAAGGGAGGAAGGTCGTCCTGATCGATACGTATGAAAATCCTACGGTACGGGCAGCCAGCGAGACGGTACTGGTGCGTCCTGGCACAGACGGAGCACTGGCACTGGCTATGATGCAGGTGATGGCAGAGGAGCAGCTGTACGATGGGAAGTTCCTTGAAGAGGAGACAATAGGCGCCGGTGAACTGATCAGCACTCTCGGAGAGTACACGCCGGAAAAAACAGAAAAAATTACCGGAGTTTCGAAAGAAATGATCAGAAAACTGGCGAGAACATATGCAAAGGCACAGGCCCCTGCAATTTTGCTGGGAAGCGGTATTTCCAGGCATCGTAACGGTGCGATGACGGTACGGTTAATTACAATTCTCCCGGCGTTTGTGGGGGCATGGAAATATAAAGGCGGAGGACTTTGCGGATGCACAGTTTCCGGCGGCGAGATCTTTCGTATGGATCTCATCCAAAGACCGGACTTTCGGAAGAAAAAAGGAAGACGGGTCAATATTAATCAGCTGGCGTCTGCACTGACCGGGGATATTCAGGGACCGCCGGTAAAAGGACTGTATGTATACGGAATGAATCCTGCCAATACCGTTTCAAACCAGAAGAAACTGTTTGATGGGCTTTGCCGGGAAGACCTGTTTACGGTTGTACACGAACGTTTTATGACAGATACCGCCAGATATGCCGACATTTTGCTGCCTGCTGCATTTTCCGTGGAACAATCGGATGTATACCGGTCGTATGGATTTTTTACCGCTGTACATGCCAAAAAAATAGTGGAACCTGCGGGAGCATGTAAGAGTAACTGGGATACTTTTTGTCTGTTGGCCAAAGCGATGGGATATCGTGACTCTTACTTTGATAAAACAGAAGATGAGATGGTTCGGGAGGTGCTGCAGCAGACAGGGTCATATCTGGAAAAAAGGCCGGCAAGTGAACGGCAAAAGATGCAAAAGGGGGAGTGCGTCTTGTTTCCCGCGGGTGATCATCGCGCGTATCGCACAAAGAGCGGAAAGATAGAGATTGTGAACCGGGATGCAGAGATCCCCGTCCCCGCCTTCATTCCGGAGGAAGAGGACGGATATCCCCTGAAACTGGTGGCCGCACCTTTTGTGCATACCTTGAACAGCACGTTCCAGGAGCGTACAGATCTTCGTGAACGAAGAGGGGCGATGTCGCTTCTGATCCATCCGGAGGATGCAGTCAGGCGTAAGATCAAAGAAGGAGAACGGATTTTGTGTCATAACGATCTGGCAGAGGTGGAGTTTCTGGCAAAGGTGACAGCTCGTGTAAAGCAGGGGACAGTGATAGCAGAAGGTGTCTATGATATTGCGCATTCTCTGAATGGTCTGACGGTCAACGCACTGATTCATGAACGATTGTCAGATTGTGGAGAGGCAACGACGCTGAATGATAATTCGGTGGATATCTGTCCGGTAAAAGCTGCCTCAGATATTCCAAAATGATATAGCAAAGAGGGAGGGAATGCATGGACAGATACAGGATTCCTACTATATAATAGGTGCTGAGAAAGGGAGAGGTGTATCGTGAACATGAAAGAACAAAAGACAGAATATTTTGAAATTCAGGGACTTCGCGCTGCGCGTGGAGAAAAACAAAGCGGGCATCTGTATGTAAATGGAACACTGTATGTACTTCATGCGACGGTGATCTGCGGAGCACGCCCCGGAAAAACGCTGCTCCTGACAGCGGGAGTGCACAGCTGCGAATACGTAGGGATTCAGACTTTGATTGAGATGTCGACGAGAATGGATCCTTCACGCGTTAATGGCAATATTATTATCATTCCCGTCATCAACAGAACCGGATTTGAGTCCAGACGGCCCACGGTGGTTCCGGAAGATGATAAGAACCTGAACAGGGTGTTCCCCGGATGCCCGGATGGAACAGAGTCTCAGAAACTGGCGTGGTATATGGAACAGGAACTGTTTGCGAAAGCAGATTACTATGTGGACCTTCATTCCGGCGGAATCTATGAAGAACTTCGGCCTTATGTATACTATGTGGGCAATTGCGAGGAGGAGACGTCTCTGGAAGCAGAGCGTGCGGCAGTGTCGGTGGATGTACCTTTTATGGTTAAATCATATGCGTCCACAGGCGCCTATAATTATGCCGGGGCCCTGGGAATTCCGAGTATACTGCTGGAACGGGGAGGCTCCGGACGCTGGAGTGAAGACGAAGTCCGAGCCAACATCCGTGATCTTTTTAATATTATGAGGTGCTGGGGCATTATGGAAGGGGAACCGCTGATGCCGCTTGTCGGGCCCTACCGGCTGGAACATCCGGTGTATCACGAATGCCATGTGTCGGGGCTTTGGTATCCCTGTGTCGAGGCGGGGCAGAGGATTCATAAGGGACAGATACTTGGAGAGATTCATGGATATCATGGAGAATTGTTGGAGACATGTGTGGCAGAGCATGACGGCAATGTGCTGTATCTGACAAAGACACTTTGGGTTGATCAGAGTGTGGAAGTGGTGACTTATGCAAGAATTTGCCATTGTCATGAGTGTGAGCAGTGCAAAAATGATAAATAGAGCAGAAAATCAGGATGGCAGCTGTATATTATGTACAGCTGCCGCTTTTTGTTGTGCGGAATCACTTCAATTGCAAGAATTATAAACTCCTCAAAAATAAAAGAGAAAAGAAGTAGATTTCAACGGGTTTATCAAGCAGGATATCTGTAGTCCAAAGAAGCTTTTCGTCCTATAATGTATTTAACAACAGAGGATAACACATACGGCAGTCAGACAAAAGATACTGAAAAGATGTGTTATCTGACTTTGTAACAATGATTAAGGAGGCAGTCAGGTGAAGAATTGGAAATACGCGATATCTTCCGCGGACGAAGCACCTTCAACCGCTCCGATTCTTTTGAAAGGAAATGTATGTGACAACCTGAAAAGAGCTGCAGAACTCGGCTATCAGGCGATTGAAGTACATACAAGACCGGATGTGGAATTTGATTACGAGGCAATCAGGAAGGCAGAAGAGGCTTATGGAGCTAAGGTTGGAATGATTATCACAGGGCGCCTGAATACAGAGGGACTCTGCAGTCTGATTGATGACAGACCGTATGTGATGAACACTGCGATGACAGAGATGCAGCGCTACATCGATATGGCAAAGTCCATGTCCGCCGATATTGTAATTGGCTGGGTGAAGGGAAATGTGCCTGCCGGCGGAAACCGTAAAAAATATATGGACCGCCTTGCGAAAAACTTAAAAGTACTTGCAGCATATGCAAAAGAGCGGGATGTCAAGCTGAATCTGGAAGTAATCAACCGATATGAAGTAAATATCTTTACAACAGCTGATGAAACGATGGAATTCCTGGAAGAGTATCAGATAGAAAATCTCTATGTTCACCTTGATACATTCCATATGGGAATCGATGAATGCGATCCGGTGAAAGCCATTGAGCGTTGTGCAGGACGCATCGGATACTTCCATCTGGCGGACAATTCCAGAAGATATCCGGGGACCGGACAGTTCGATTTTACAAAGATCCTGAAGGCTTTGGAAAAAGCCGGATATGATGGATACTTATCGGTGGAGTGCCTTCCGTGGCCAAATGAAGAGGAAGCAGCGAAACGGGCGATCGCCTATATGAAACAAGTAGAACAAAATTAAAAATAACTATAAAACCTAACAATAAGGAGGAAGAAAATTATGTCTAAATGGCAAATTCCGGCAACTGGCGGCAACATGGAAGCCCCGAATGGTATTTATTACCAGAACATGACTAACAAAGAAGTGGCAGAACGCTTAAAAACAAATGATGTTATCCTGATTCCTGTAGGATCTACAGAAAACCATGGCCCATCCGCTCCATACGGAGAAGATACATACCTTGATACACGTCTCTGCGAACAGGTTGCGAAAGCAACGGGATGTACAGTGGCACAGCCGATCTGGTATGGTTCTCATCCATATCATCATCTGGGACAAAAAGGGACGATCATGATTCCGGAGGAAATCCTTGCTGATTATCTCTGCTACGTATTTGCAGGCTTCTGGAACACAGGATTCCGTAAAATGATCGTTGTCAATGGACATGGTCAGGATTATGTAATTCCGCTGGCAATCCACAAATTCGGAAAGAAATTCCAGGTTCCTGGTATTATCCTTTATACACACTTCTGGAATGCGGCAAAAGAGCAGCTGGATACCAAAGAAGGCGGCGGCCCATACGATACACCGTTTATCCATGCTGATGAGGTAGAGCAGTCCTGGTGTCTGGGCCTGTTCCCGGAACTGATCAAGAGAGGCGATGAAGTGGAGACCAAAGCATATCCGCTGCTTCCTCCGGGACATATCAACAACTCTGCAGAGCGCGGCGTAGGACCGATCAAATGGTACAACGCATTTGGCTCCTGTGCAATGGAATGTATTGTACAGCCGGAAGGCGTGATCGGAAATCCGAAACTGGCTGATGCTGAAAAAGCACGCGAAGGTATCGAGAGAACATTAAATTATCTGGAAAAACTTGTGAATGATATTCTGGAAAAATATCCGGCAGGAGAGCTTCCGCCAATCGATATGATGACACAGAGAAAGAGAGAAGACATCGAAGCGGTTATCAAAGGCCCGAACGAGCCAGGCGGACGTCATATCTACACACTGACATATTAATTGAAGTCATACGGTCTGGACAGCGTATGCTGTCCGGCCGAACATATAAAAAATGAAAGTTTAAAAAATGGAGGATTAGAATTATGAAATGTAAACAGGCGTTTATGTATGGCCCTCATGACCTTAGAATTGAAGAAGTTGAACTTCCGCCGCTTCGCGATGACCAGATACTGATTAAGCTTGTTGCCTGCGGTATCTGCCAGTCGGACGTAGAGTGTTTCGAAGGTGAGTCAGCAGAGGGACGTTATGACCTTGGCCCGTACACACCGGGACACGAGTGGGTAGGAAGAGCTGTTGAAATTGGTAAAGATGTTACATCTGTTAAAATTGGCGATAAAGTTGTTGGCGATTGTGTCATTCCTTGCCATCAGTGTGCAAACTGTAAAGATGGAAAAATGTCTTCCGCATGCCTGAATATGCGTGAAGTTGGTTTCCGTCCGGACTCTCCTGGAGGATTCGGTGAGTACATGATTCTGGAAGAAGCTTATACTCACGTAATTCCGGAAGACTGGTCCAATGAAGTTGGTATCTTCGTAGAGAACTTCAACGTTGGTTACTGGGGCGTATGGGGAAATGGCTGTAATCCGGATGCTTCTGATACATGCGTTATCATCGGCGGCGGCCCGATCGGCTGTTCTGCATCCATGGTTTGTGCAACAGCAGGAGCTACGGTAATCGTGGTTGATCCGGTTGCATCCAGAAGAGAAAATGCAATGAAATATGGTGCTACTTATACAGTTGACCCAACTGCAAGTGATGTTGAGCAGCAGATTAAAGATCTTACAAACGGACGCGGCGCTGATGTAGTCATCGAGTGTTCCGGTAATGATATTGGTATTGCATCTCTGTTTGATATTGCAGGACACAGTGCAAGAGTCGGTGTTGTTGGACACTCCATCGGAAGAAAAGTACCGGTTGAAATCGGTAAGACAATCTGGAAAACTCTGCACATTGCAGGAAGCGGCGGAACAACAAACTGGTTCCCAAGAACGATCCGTTTCATGTCCAAGATTAAAGATAAATTTGATTTTGAAGATCTGGTATCTCATTACTATAAGTTTGAGGATCTTGCTGAAGCTATGGAAATGGCAAGAAATAAAGAGGTCGCTCGTAAGGTTATGTTAACCTTCGATGAATAAATCCTACTACCTTTTACCTTTTGCCGGGCACCCCGAAAGGGATGTCCGGCATAAAATCCAATAAGAAAACGTAAAGGAGCAAGAATATGAGAGCGTTTTATGTAGAAGCAGATTTTGTGCCCAAGGAAGGTTATCGTTTATCAGAACGTGAATCCAGTACAGGACGTGCACTTCGCGGAAATCAGATCTGGAAAGATATCCGTGGCTCGGTAACAGATCGTCCGGAACCTGTCTGCGGCGAGAACCAGGTAAAGATTAAAGTCGGTGCGGCAGGAATCTGCGGTACGGATGCACATCTTCTGAGAAAAGATGACATGGGATATTCCATGTATGACGGACATTCCAAATATCCGATCATCACAGGACATGAGTTCGCCGGTGAGATCGTGGAAGTGGGCAAAAATGTTAAGAAACTGAAAGTCGGTGATCTGGTCTCTGTTGAATCCATGCACTGGTGCGGTGAGTGTGATGCATGCCGCCGCGGTATGTTCAATCAGTGTAAAGAGCTGGAAGAGCCGGGACTTACATATGATGGCGGATTTGCCGAGTATGCAACCGTACATGCAAAATACTGCTACAAATTAAATGATATTATGAATTACTATGGCGGCGACAAGATGACGGCATTTGAGTTGGGTGCCATGATCGAGCCGACAGGTGTTGCCTATAATGGTCTGTTTGTGCGGGGCGGCGGTATCCGTCCGGGCGGACACGTAGTGGTATTTGGAGCGGGCCCGATTGGGCTTTCGGCAATTTCTCTGATGAAGACTGCCGGAGCAGCGAAACTGATCGCATTTGAAAGCATTCCTGAGCGTGTAGAACTGGCGAAGGCATGCGGAGCAGACTATGTCTTCGATCCGACATCCTTCAAGAGTGCAGAGGACCAGGCGGAAATGCTGATGGATCTCACAAACGGAGCAGGTGTCTCCATGTTTGCCGAGTGTGCAGGCGCAACTAAATTTACGTATCCTGTTATGGCAAAATCTCTGGCAATCGGCGGAAAAACCGTGCAGATCGGTCATACGGTAGGTCTGACACCGGTAGATATCTACGGATGGCAGTGGAATGCAGCGAGCATCTCCGGATCCAACGGACAGTCCGGACAGGGAATTTACCCGGATGTTATTGCGCTGATGGCATCAGGACGTATCGATATGCGCAAGATGGTAACCGGACGTTTTAACCTGGAAGACATTGAAGAAGGTATGAAGATCACAGCCGGTAAAGTTCTGGTATCCACAGAGTATCCAAGACTGAAATAAAAAGTAATTGCTTAAAATCCTATCCTTATCCTTAAAATAATATGTAAAAGAAGCGCTTTTGAGAAAATGATCTCAGGGGCGCTTCTTTTTTGCTGCACTTTTTACAGTGAATGAAAAGACAGCGTTCCCCTTTTTTATAATGTACATAAAATCAAAAAAGTTGGCAGGTATCCCTGAAAAAGGAGGAAATACAAAGCAGAATATCCATAGCAAAAACATGGTTCGCGGGATATAATACGGTTGTATCGATGCTTAAGAATGAAACGAAAAAATAATATAAAACAAAGAGGGATTGTTATGACATCAAAAGAAAGAGTAAGAACATCGTTTGCACATAAACAGCCGGATAAAATGGCAATGGATTTCGGCGGAATGGGTTGTTCCACAACTCATGTAACGAATGTGAAAAAGTTGCGGGAATATTATGGGCTGGAAAAACGTCCGGTTAAAGTGTTTGATATTTTTGGCATGACAGGTGCGATGGATGAAGATTTGAAAGCTGCAATCGGAACAGACGTGGAACAGATCACACCATTTAATGCAAGTTTCGGACTGCGCACCGATGGCGACTGGAAAGAGTGGGAATACATGGGCGTCGATCTGTTGGTTCCCAAGGAATGCCAGATTGAAGATGACGGGAAAGGCGGTTATTTTATTTATCCACAGGGAGATAAAAGTGTATCTCCGAGCGGGCATATGCCGGCGGGCGGATTCTACTTTGATAATGTAGAACGCCAGCAGCCAATCGATGAAGATGACATGAACTTTATGGATAACTGCGAAGAATACTGCGATGTAACCGAAGACAACCTGAATTACCTGAGAAAAGTCGCAGAGGAATATAAAAATGGCAAGAGCGAACGGGCGGTTGTGTTTGATCCGGGCGGAGCAGCTCTGGGTGATGCGGCATTTATCGCAGGGCCTCAGCTGAAACATCCGAAAGGTATCCGGACCGTATCTGACTGGTATATGGCACCGATCCTCTATCCGGATTACGTGCACGAAGTTTTTGAGTACCAGACGGATATGATGATTAAAAACTGGACAAAAATGTATGACATACTTGGAGATGTGGTGGACATTGCATATATCTGCGGGACAGATTTTGGAAACCAGCTGTCTCTGATGTGTTCACTTGACACCTTTGAAGAGTTCTATAAACCTTATTATTCAAAGATGAATAAGTGGGTACATGAGCACGCAAAATGGCATACTTTGAAACATTCCTGTGGTGCGATTTTTGACGTCATTCCAAAACTGATTGAGAGCGGATTTGATTCTGTGAATCCGGTACAGTGCTCAGCAGCGGGAATGGATCCAAATCGCCTGAAAGATACATATGGTGATCGTATGGTGTTCTGGGGCGGTTGTGTCGATACACAGAAAGTACTTCCGTTTGGAACTGTCCAGGAAGTCAAGGATCAGGTAAAACAGCGCTGTGAAATTTTCTCCAGAAACGGGGGTTATATCTGTGCATCCATTCACATTATTCAGTGTAACGTCCCATTGGAAAACATCGTTGGCATGATTGATGCAATTCATGAATTCAACGGTGATAAATAAAGCTTCTCTTAATTTCCTATACCTTAAAACAAAAGACCTCATGGTTTCATGGGGTCTTTTGTGATATTTAATATTCATCTTCATCTGCGTCCGGGTCGGGCAGTATATTCCGTTTGCGGTAGGCGAGCGGGGACAATCCCACATATTTCTTGAATTGTACGTTAAAGTGACTTAAATTGTCAAACCCCACTTCCGAAGCGATTTCCGTAATTGATTTTTTTGTAAATACCAGCAGCAGCTGTGATTCGCCGATGCGCCGCCTCACGATATAGTGCATCGGCGAATATCCGAGTTTCCGTTTGAACAGATGGGAAAGATAAGACTGGCTGATAAAGAACTGTTCGCTGATTTTCGGCAGTGACAAGTCCTCTGAGAAATTATCATCAATATATTTTTTGATATCCTGCAGCAGAGCGGAACTGTTCTTCTTGGGCATAACGGGGCTTGTAACGCCAAATTCCTCAAAGGAATGCAGTACAAGGGAGAGCAGCGCCTGTGTCAGGTAGATACAGGTTTCCTGCGCCTCTTCTTTGCCGAAAGCCAGGGATTCATAAATTGACTGAAACATGGAGTCCATCAGTACGAAATCCTTCCCCACTTTTAAAACGGGTTTCATGGTATCCGGAATTAAATGGTTTTTAGGAAGGCCTTTTATGTAGACATCATCAATGGCGATTGAAATCATGGAAAGCTGGCGGTTATATTCGGGTATTTCGTCATGCAGTGATCCTTCATTACAGACAACGATATTACCGGCTTTGATTTCAAATTTTTCATCGTCAACGATATAATAACCGGAGCCGGTGCGGACTAACAAAAGCTCCAGGCGATCGTTGTGGCTGTGCAGGACACGTGCGTACTGGCTGGAAGCATGGGTAATATTACTTGCAGTCAAAAGTCGTGGTGTCGTTCCCTCCTCGAACGATACAGGAACAGAATCTTTTGCAAAACTGAGTATCATGGTCAACGCTCCTTTGTTTATGTTGTTGTTTCCTCCATCCTTATTATAAAGCAATAAATTTATAAAATCTATGAATTAAAGAAAAAAAGAGCAGAAAAATAAAACCAGTAATAGAAAAAGTGTGAAAAAGTAGAAAAAATGAAAAAGACATAGTGCAGAAAATCAAAACTAATAACCGAGGTAATTGATGAAATAATAAAAATAACGCAAAAATACCGTTAAACTGCACAAAATGCGTGGTATATATGGGTTGAAATTTGTTAAAATGAAGAAAGCAGAAAAACAAAAAAAAGTAAAAATGACTATAAAAAAAACATAAAATTAACAACAGATTAGCAAAAGCTATAAAAGAGGGAATGCGTTATAATAATACCAGTATCGATACAAAAGCTGTGCAAAAACAAAAAAATTGAAAACTTGGTTTTGGGAGGACAAAACATGAGAAAGAGAGTATTAGCGACTTTATTGGCAGCAGGCATGGTTGTAGGAAGCCTGGCTGGCTGTGGAAATTCTGACAGCGGAAGTGCGGACAGTGGAAAAGAAGCAGAAGCAACAGATGAAGCTGAGACAAATACAGATGATGAGAAAACAGATGATGCAGAGGGAAATGATGCAGAAGCTTCTGGCGATATGGCGGAAGTTCTGGGAGATATCACAATGGTTATCGCGAACAGAGACGAATTCCTCTCTGAGATGGAATCAGGTGCGATCAAAGCGGCTGAGACACTGGGCGTAAAGCTGACAACTGTAGACGCACAGAACGACCAGAGTAAACTTCTTCAGTTTGTTGAGACTGCAAAGAACAATGATCAGAAAGTTATCATTGTAAATCCGGTTGACGCGGCAGCAGATGCCTGCCAGCAGATCGTAGAGGCGGCTGGCGATATGAAAGTCGTATTTGTTAACAGGCCTCCGGATGATATTGATGCCGGAAGTAAAGTTCTGAATGAGAATGTTGTCTATGTAGGTTCCAATGAGATGACCTCCGGTTATTTCCAGGGACAGGCACTTTCTGATTATTTTAAAGAGCAGGGCAAGACAGATATTAAATATATCCTGATTCAGGGTACTCTGGGACAGGTTGCTACAACAAACCGTACAACTTCTCTTCTGAAGGCATTTGAGGATAACGGCATCAATGCAGAAGAAGCAACTGCTCCGCTGGTAGCCGACTGGGATCGTGCAACAGCACAGGATATGATCACACCGCTGCTGACAACGATCGAGTATGACTGCATCGTAGGGAACTGTGATGCGCTGTCTCTTGGAGCTGTTGAAGCTATGAAGTCACAGGGTCTGGATCCATCTTCTGTTCCGATCGTTGGTATTGACGCTACGACAGACGGACGCCAGGCTATCCATGACGGCGACATGTACATGACAGTATTCCAGAATGCTGCAGGACAGGGATACGGAGCTATGAAAGCGGCCGCAAACCTTGTACAGGGAAAACCTGCTAATGAAGGAACAGAGTGGGAACTGGACGAGACAGGAAGCATCGTATGGATTCCATTTGAGCCGGTTAATATCGACAATGTAGACACATATGACAATTACACTCTGAATATCGAATGATAATTGTTGGCATTGATACGGGTGTCGGCCGCTGGTCGGCACCCATTGTCGTAAAATAAGAGATATGAGAGGTGAATGGTTTGAGTGAAGAATACGTTCTGGAGATGCATGATATCGTAAAAGAATTCCCTGGAGTAAGGGCATTGAAGGGCGTTCAGTTAAAAGTACGCCCCGGAACTGTACATACGCTGATGGGTGAGAATGGTGCCGGAAAATCCACATTGATGAAATGCCTGA
>CAZUNG010000014.1:0-76764 GCA_964621905.1 uncultured Ruminococcus sp.
CCTACTCCCTTTCCAGGGGAGCCCCTTCGGCCAGCTTGGGTACTTCTCCAAATTGTCCAAAACATTGTGTTCGCTCAACTAACCTCGTGCTCCGCACTCGCTAAGGTTCGCGAACCGCCTCGCACTAAGTTCATGCTTCGCTTTTTGCTCGCATTCACTAAGTTGCTTTCGGCGAACGGAGAGGGTGGGATTCGAACCCACGCGCCCTTGCGGACAAACGGTTTTCAAGACCGCCTCGTTATGACCACTTCGATACCTCTCCATATAAGTTGTAAAAGTCCGGTTATTTACGTCTTTCACGACGTTTTTATCACCGTGACGCAAATGATATTCTACCATTATTACCCGGTAGTGTCAATATGCTTTATTACATTTTTTCAATTTTTTCAACAGCTGCTATCAGCACCCGCCAAACAATATGATTTTCTGCCTGTATAATATCGGAACGCGCAAAAAATATACTCGGTATCCTCTCACCTGGATCCTTCCGTTATATATAATGCAGCTATTTTCAAATCTTCCGGTGTCGTAATTTTAATGTTCTGATAAGAACCTTCCACAAGTTTTACAGGATGGTGCTCTATTTGCTCCACTACCATCGCATCATCTGTAATATTTTCAGGCGTGCGGGTCATCAGAACATCATATGCGCTGCGCACCAGCAGGTAGGAAAACACCTGGGGTGTCTGTATCATCCACACAGTACGTCTGTCCGGCGTACATTTCACAAACCTGTTTTCATCTGCAATCTTCACTGTGTCTTTTGAAGGCATGGCGGCCGCGCATGCATCACACTCCTGTACAGCCTCATATGTTCGCTCAATGATATCGTCATTGACAAAAGGGCGCGCTCCATCGTGAATAAACACATACGTACAGTCCTCGCAGCGCAAAAGTCCCCGGTATACGGAATCATAACGTTCCTTTCCCCCGCAGATCACCTGCCGTACTTTATCCAGATGATAGCGCTGTACAATTTCTTTTTCACAGTATGCTACTTCTTTTTCGCCTGTTACCAGAATGATTTCATCAATGATGCTGCTCTTCTGAAAACATTCCAGGGCATAGTATACCACAGGTTTATCCTGAATATGCAGATATTGTTTCTGAATTTTCGTTCCCATCCGCCTGCCCTGTCCGGCAGCCAGCACAATGGCAGTACATTTCCCTCTTTTCATCACCGTTCTCCAAGTTTCAGGTTTGGTACAGCATTCAGGTCCCAGCCATGACGGGTCCCCCTGAGGTATTCATAATAAGCGGCCGTCCCTATCATCGCAGCATTATCTGTACAGAAAATCGGAGAAGGATAGTAAAAAGTAAGCCCCTGCCGCTCACAGGCCTTCTGCATTGCTGCACGCAGCGTCTGGTTCGATGCTACGCCCCCTGCAATTGCAAATTTCTTCATCTGATACGCTTCTGCTGCCTTCATTGATTTTTCCACCAGCGTATCTACGACTGCCTTCTGGAAAGAAGCCGCAATATCCGCCTCATTAATCTTTATATTCTGCATCCGACAGTGATTCAGATGGTTCAGCACTGCTGATTTCACGCCGCTGAAACTGAAGTCATATGGTCCGTCCTCAAGCTTTGCTTTCGGAAATACGACGGCATCGGCATTTCCTTCTTGGGATAGTTTGTCAATCTTCGGACCGCCGGGATATCCGAGACCGATCGCGCGGGCAACTTTATCAAATGCCTCTCCCGCTGCGTCGTCGCGTGTTCTCCCCAATATCTCAAATTCTCCATAATCCTTCACAATCACAAGATGTGTGTGACCTCCTGATACAATCAGACACATAAACGGCGGTTCCAGGTCCGGATGTTCAATATAATTCGCCGACACATGGCCTTCAATATGATGTACGCCAACCAATGGCAGTTTACG
The DNA here is from genome assembly GCA_964621905.1 of uncultured Ruminococcus sp. Taxonomy (GTDB): domain Bacteria; phylum Bacillota; class Clostridia; order Lachnospirales; family Lachnospiraceae; genus Ruminococcus_G. Next base: position 1,886 of record CAZUNG010000014.1, read on the forward strand.
GGCATAGCTGATCGCTTTTGCCTCAGCAACACCGACCAGAAGCGCACCGACCAGTCCCGGACCATAAGTAACTCCGATCGCATCAATGTCATCCAGTGAAACTTTCGCTTCTGCGAGAGCCGCTTCAATAACCTGATTCATTTTCTCTATATGCTTTCTGGATGCAATCTCCGGCACTACACCTCCATACAGCTTATGGAGTTCAATCTGAGAAGATATGATATTAGAAAGGACTTCCCTTCCATTCCGAACGACGGACGCTGCCGTCTCATCGCAGGAGCTTTCTATTGCCAGAATTAAAATATCACCTTTTTGTTTTTCCATAGCTACTAATCCTCTTCAAACTGCAGTTCACATGACTTGCCGTCATGGCCCGGTTTTGCATTCGGGAAAATCTCCCATACTTCATCCATATACGCTTCCGGTCTCACGAGAGAAGGACTGTAATGTGTCAGCCACATTTCATTTACTTCAGCCGTTTTCGCCAGACTTGCAGCCTCCTTAAACGTCATATGCTTATATTCTTTTGCCTTGGCAGCCTTCTCAGCCTCTCCATACATGCCTTCGCAGATAAATAAATCTGCCCCCGCCGCCTGTTCTGCGATCGCCGGGACCGGACGTGTATCAGTACAGTACGTCAGTTTTATCCCTTTTCTCGGAGGTCCCATCACGATATCCGGAGTATATCGCACCCCATCATGTTCAACTGTCTCGCCGTTCTGGAGGTGTTTCCACAGCTGTACCGGTATCCCCTGTTCTTTCGCACGTTCAACCTGAAATTTCCCCTTTCGGTGAATTTCCATCGTATACCCATAACAAGTCACATTATGATTCACACGAAACGCCGTGATATGGTAGCCACAGATAGCAATCGTCTCCACCGCCTGTTTCAGCTCAATGAATTTCAGCTCAAACGGTAGTTCCGGTGCAATGACACGAAGGGCGGAAACAACACGTTCCAGCCCCTTCGGTCCAATCAGCACCAGCGGTTCGGTCCGGTCCGCGTTGCCCATTGTGAGCAGCAGCCCCGGAAGACCACTGATATGATCTCCATGATAATGGGTAAAACAGATCACATCGATCGGTTTGAACACCCAGCCTTTTTCTTTTATCGCAATCTGCGTACCTTCGCCGCAGTCAATCAGAAGGCTGCTTCCATTATAACGCGTCATCAGCGAAGTCAGCCATCTGCGCGGCAGCGGCATCATGCCCCCGCAGCCCAGCAAACATACATCTAACATTATAAAACCTCATTCCCAATTTCAATTTTATTATTCTACCACAGGAATGGGATTACAACAACTCTTTTCTTTCCCTGATCGTCACAGGTATCGCAAACTCTTCGATAAATTCACGATAGCATTCCTCGCACAGGTCAAAGCTGTGAACTTCTCCGTCCATTTCAGAAAAATATCCCCACGGCACTTCAACATGGCACACCCCTTCTGCCTCCATACCGTTTACAAGCTTAATGGATTTTCCGCAGCGATTGCAGGAAAGCAGTTCGAGTTTTTCTACGGTTTTGTTTCTGTATTTTCTCATATCGTTCCTCCTTTGGAGTCGCTGTCTTTCGTTCCACAATTGCATTATAAATCATTTCAAATGCAAATCCCAGTGGGAATGGTTTGCAGATTTAGAAAAAGATAGCACCTCTGCTATCTCTTAACCATCATGATTCCATCTTCTGTCGGGGCTTCATAATAGTTTCTGCGGATTCCCTGCTGCACAAATCCCAGCTTTTCATACAGACTAATTGCCGGCGCATTGCTTTCGCGCACTTCCAGATGGAGCGTGGTAACCCCTGTCTCGGTAACCCTTTTGATCAGCTCCTCCACAAGCATCTTGCCAATACCCTGACCCTGTCTGCATTTTTTCACTGCCACATTCGTAATATCTCCTTCATCGAGGACCGTCAGCACCCCGCAGTAACCAAGGATCTCTCGATTCTCCTCAGCCACAAGGAATATTGCATCCGCTCTAATTAAAAATGTAAAAAAACCGGTTTCCGACCATGGAACAGAAAAGTTCTCATTTTCAATGGGGATCACCTGTCCCAGATCATCAATCTGCATATCTCGTATCGTAATCATACCGTCTTTTCTTCCTGTTTCAGTTTTTCTGCGCGTTCGCGTTCTGCCTGGGACAGCCTGAGGTACTCCGGCTGATATTCTCCCGCTTTCTGCACTTTTCCCTGCTCATAATAGATTGTACCAAGTGCAGCAACTGCCCCCGCTCTCTGTTTATTCACATGTGCCGGCGCAAATGAATACGGCACGCACATCACCTGTTGTATGAGCTCCCGGTACACCGGTACGCCGTCCCCGAGAAAGACCACTTCTCTTCCCAGTTCATTGAGCCACCCTGCCGCCTCAGTCACAGCTGCCGCGGTCTGTTTCCGGAGCACCTTCAGCTGATGGTCCTCAAATGTGTAAACTCCCGTATAAACCTGATTTCTCCTGGCATCCATCATCGGGCATATGATTTTTTCACAGTCATAGAGATTATATGCCAAAGCATCTACCGTAGGAACCCCTATGATCGGTTTATCGAGCGCAAGCCCAAGCCCTTTTGCTGTCGCAGATCCAATCCTGAGTCCGGTAAATGAACCCGGTCCAGCCGCAACCGCGATCGCATCTATGGTCTTCAGATCCAGAGCAATCATTGTACCGATCGTATCGAGCATCGGAAGCAATGTCTGTGAATGCGTTTTTTTATAGTTCACTGTATATTCCGCAAGCAGCACTTCATCCTCCACAATCGCAACTGATGCCACAAGGCCAGAACTGTCCAGTGCCAATAACTTCATACGTTTTCTTCCATCCCTTCTATTATAATCCGCCGATAGTCAAATCCCTTTTCCGGATTTTTCAAAATGGTAATCCGAATACACTCCTCAGGAAGAAGTTCTCGGATCAGCTCTGCCCACTCGATCAGGCAGACACCTCCTCCGAAGAAATAGTCATCGTAACCGATCTCTTCCATTTCCTCTATATCACCAATCCGGTATACGTCAAAATGATACAGCGGCAGACGCCCTGCATCATATTCCTGAACGATCGTAAACGTAGGACTGCAGACAGGTTCTGTGATACCCAGCCCTTTTGCAATCCCCTGTGTAAAGACTGTCTTTCCGACACCGAGATCCCCTGTCAATGTATAAATCTGCCCTGCTCTCGCCTGCCTGCCGACACGCGCGCCAAGTTCAAACGTTTCCTCGGGCCGATATGTCTCAAATATCATCTGTTCCTCCAATCACCCGCTCATCGGGTTTCTAAAGTTACACTGGATTATAGCACACACATTCTCAGCTTACAACTGCCTGCTCTTGCAACTTTTTCCAAAAACCCTTATAATGTTCATATTCTTTGATGTCAGGTTCAAAAAGTCATATGTTTCATGCCGGCATGAAAACGCATAATCTTTTGTCCCGATATCATTCTAAAAAAACAAAAAGGAGAACGATACTATGGCAAATCCAATCGTTACCATTACAATGGAAAGCGGCGATGTCATGAAAGCTGAATTATACCCAGATATCGCACCAAACACAGTCAACAACTTTATTTCATTGGTTCAGAAAGGCTATTATGACGGTCTGATCTTTCACAGGGTCATTCCCGGATTTATGATCCAGGGCGGCTGCCCGGACGGAACCGGCATGGGCGGTCCCGGTTACTCCATCAAAGGTGAATTTGCTCAGAATAATTTCAAGAATGATCTCACACATACGCCGGGCGTTTTGTCCATGGCACGTGCCATGCATCCGGACTCAGCAGGATCCCAGTTCTTTATCATGCATGAAAAATCCCCGCATCTTGACGGAGCTTATGCAGCTTTCGGCAAGGTAACAGAAGGTCTGGATGTCGTTGACAAGATCGCCAATGTTTCCCGTGACTACAACGACAAACCGCTGACACCTCAGCGCATCGCATCGATCACGGTAGATACATTTGGAGAGACTTACTCTGAACCGGAGAAATGCTGATCATTTTCTCCTAACAATGCATCACCGGTGAGGATCTTTTTATCCTTCACCGCAAAATATAGCTCCTCCTCCTTGTGGATTTCGGCTTTGCCGCTGGTGGCCTCTGTAATATCGGCCTTAACCTTCCCTGCCAGATCCGCAGGCAGGAGGATTTTTATATCCACATTTTCTCCATAGAGCACATCCATAATCGGAATATTCTGCTGTCCGAGCAGATACTGTATCTTTCCCAGTCCATGATAATCTGTCTGTACCAATAGCAGTTCTCCGTATTGCCGCTCAATGATCTCACATGCTGCAAGCCCCTCCTGCACCGCTTTCGAATAAGCGCGCACCAGACCTCCTGTTCCCAGCAGTGTTCCGCCAAAATACCGGGTCACCACGGCAGCCGCATAACAGACCCCTGAACCGAGCAGCACGTCCAGCATCGGTTTACCGGCAGTCCCCGAAGGCTCCCCGTCATCACTGCACCGTACTTTTTCCTGACGCTCACCGATTACGTAAGCCCAGCAGTGATGTCTGGCGTTCCAGTGCTGCTTTTTTATCTGTTCAACAAATTCCATCGCTGATTCTTCATCTTCCACATAACCAAGGGAAGCTATAAACCGCGATTTTTTTTCCACGATCTCTGCCAGTCCGCCCCGGTAAATTGTCTTATATTGTTCTATCATGTCGTCTTCCCGTTCTTTATCTTTTTTCCTGTCAAATCCATTGTACACGCTTCTAAAGAAATTGTGAAGTTTTTATTTGGGGGCTTTCCTTAATATTTCTATTTTGCTATAATGAACGCAGAATAGGAGGTTCTTTCATGAATTTTGGAAAAAACAAAACCTTAAAAAAGCAGAAAGCTCTGAACTCTTCCGCTCCGATGCTTGGCAATAAAGCGGGAGTTTCTTTTTTAAAGGTACTGTTTATAGCTTTGATTTCCTGCGGCGTCCTCTGCATCTGCCTTGTGCTCGGCATCATTAACGGTATGATCGACAGCGCTCCAGATATCAGTGATGTCAATATCATGCCCAGCGGCTACGCAACGTTCGTGTATGATACCAACGGCAATCAGCTGCAGAAACTGACTTCCTCTTCCTCAAACCGTATGTCCGTATCCATCGACAAGATAGCGCTCGATATGCAGCATGCGATCGTAGCAATTGAGGATGAGCGTTTCTATGAACACGAAGGCATTGACGTGCGCGGTATTCTTCGCGCTTTTGTAAACGGCGTTTCCAACGGGTTTAATTTCAACGAAGGTGCCAGTACTCTGACACAGCAGCTGCTGAAAAATAATGTCTTTACCAACTGGACCGATGAAGGCAAAATTGAACGCTTCAAGCGAAAGTTTCAGGAACAGTATCTTGCACTTCAACTAGAAAAGTCTTTGAACAGGCAGGGAAAAGATACAAAAAATATTATATTGGAGAATTATCTCAACACAATCAACTTCGGGGCCGGAACCTATGGTATACAGGCTGCCTCTCAGAGATATTTCAATAAGAATGCCTCTGAACTGACATTGTCAGAATCTGCGGTCCTGGCTGCGATTCCCCAGAATCCGACAAAGTATAATCCAATCAATCATCCGGAAGAAAACACTGAGCGGCGCAACAAAGTTTTATCCAACATGCTCAGTCAGGGATATATCTCTCAGAGCGAATACGAAACTGCGCTTGCAGACAATGTATACGACAGAATTCAGGAGACTGACTCTACACAGGAACAGGCCGCCCCATATTCTTATTTTATTGATGAACTCATCGACCAGGTGATCAATGATCTCCAGGTCCAGAAAGGTTACACTGAAGTTCAGGCACAAAACGCGCTTTACAGCGGAGGACTCCGCATTTACACAACCCAGGACCCCGTCATACAGGGAATCTGTGACGATGAATATTCAGATCCTGACAACTTTCCTGCGGAAAGTCAGGTCGGCATAGACTGGGCACTTTCAGTCAAAAAGGCAGATGGAAATGTACAAAACTACAGTGTGGAAATGATGCGCCTTCATTTCAAGGATATTGATCCTGATTTTGAACTTTTGTTTGATTCCCAGGAGGAAGCTCAGAGCTATATCGATGCGTACAAGCAAAGTGTTGTGCTTCCAGGCGAAACCATAATCGGTGAGCGCACCAGCTTTTCGCCGCAGCCACAGTCTTCGCTGACAGTTGTCGACCAGCATACCGGCTATGTAAAAGCAATCGTAGGCGGACGTGGTGAAAAAACTGCCAGTCTGACGCTTAACAGAGCGACAAACACTTACCGTCAGCCAGGTTCGACGTTTAAGGTCTTATCCACGTATGCCCCGGCACTCGATCAGGGACTGACACTGGCAACCACCTATGAGGATGAGCCGTACGAGTATGAAGACGGCACCAAGGTACGAAACTGGCTGTCTGACAGTTACAACGGTACGACGACGATCCGCTATGCGATCGAACAGTCCATCAACGTCGTGGCAGTCAAATGCCTGACAGAAATTACGCCTCAGCTCGGATTTGACTATCTCCAGAATTTTGGATTTTCAAATCTGGTCACATCCAAGACCATCAACGGCAAGGTGTTTTCCGATATCTATCAGCCTCTGGCACTCGGCGGTATCACATACGGTGTCACCAATCTTGAGCTGGCTTCAGCCTATGCTGCGCTCGCCAACGGCGGTACGTATATCAAACCAATGTTTTATACAAAAATCCTGGATCAAAATGGCAATGTCGTTCTGGAAAACACAGCTCAGGAGACTACCGTCACAAAAGAGAGTACTGCATACCTGCTGACGAGCGCCATGGAAGATGTTGTGACAGAAGGAACCGGGCGCAACCTCCGTCTGGACGATATGACAGTGGCAGGCAAAACCGGTACAACCTCAGCATACAATGATGTATGGTTTGCCGGGTATACCCCATATTATACGTGTGCGGTCTGGGCAGGATATGACAATAATGAAAAACTTTCTCCGAATGGAATCGGCAGAACGTATCACCAGGTACTCTGGAAAAAGATCATGAACCGGATTCATGAAAATCTTCCGGACAAAAATTTTGAGATGCCGAACAGCGTGACAGAAGCAACCGTCTGCCAGATTTCCGGAAAACTGGCATCTTCGGGGTGTCCGACTATCAAAGAGTATTTTGAAAAATCCACCCTTCCAACCGAACGCTGCACCTCACACCAGAAGACAAATACAGATTCTTCTTCGCACAATACCTACGGCAGCAGCAGTTCCCGAAGCGGAAGCTCCTCCAGCAGTTATCGCAGCAATGATTCTGACAGCAGCGATTACGGCGGAAATAATTCAGGCCCGTCCAGTGACAACAGCTCTTCGGGCAGCAATTATGATGACCGGTATGAGGACCCGGACGACAACGGCAGTGATGATTCAAACGACAGCAATGATTCGGATGACGATGATGACTCTCCCGGCAGTAACGATTCCGAAGGTAACCGTTATGATGACTGGCGGGATTATATAGAGAATCATTAATTTCATACAACTCTGACAAACGCAGAGAAAGCCGCCTGACGTTAGCGGCTTTCTCGAAAATAGGGAGAAATTTGGGGTGTTATCCCCGATTGGGTATGAAAAAGGGCGCTGTTCTCCATGAGAACAACGCCTTTGTTGTAAGCTGAATTTTCAGCTCACCTATATTGTATCTGACGGACACATCCCTGTCAAGCGTCTGCATCGCCAAATCTATGGCTCTATTTCCGGCCTCTTTCGTCAAACTGTATAATTCTGCCGTTTCTGTTACTCCAGCACCAGTTTGGCACATCCATAAATCCCTGCATCATTCCCCAATTTGGCGAGAACGATCGGTGTATCCTTACAGGCAGGGAAAGCGTCCCGCACATAATATGTCTGGATTGGAGCAATCAGAATTTCACCCGCTTTTGATACTCCTCCGCCGATTACGATCCTGCCCGGATCCACGACACAGGCATAGATGGAAAGTGCATTTCCCAGATATTCTGCAAATGTCTCCACAACGCGCTCCGCAAGTGCATCTTTCTGCTTATAGGCATCAAAGACATTCTTTGCCGTCACTTCCTGGCCGCGCAGCAGAGAATCCTCCTCACACCCCGACAGTTCCAGTTTTGCAAGTCTTACAATCCCCGTCGCAGATGCCATCTGCTCAAGACAGCCATGATTGCCGCAGTTGCAGACAGCCGTTTCAGATGGTTTTACGCAGGCATGACCGATCTCTCCGGCTGCCCCGTGTTCTCCAGCGACGATCTTTCCATTTACGATGATGCCCCCGCCCACGCCGGTTCCGAGCGTCACCATGATCATATTGCGGCAGCCTTTGCCTGCCCCCTGCCACAATTCGCCGAGCGCCGCCGCATTGGCATCATTGGCAGCGCGCACCGGCAGGTTCAGCATCCCCCCCAGTTCCCGGACAAGATGTTTATATCCCCAGTGAAGATTCACCGCCTGTGAAGCTTCCCCCTCATCATTGACCGGTCCGGGCACCGCAAGACCGACACCACAGATCTGTTCGGGTCTCAGCCCCTTTTCACGGATTACCCGCTGCACTTCCGCTGCCGCATCCGGGAGTATATTTTCTCCCTGTTCTTCCAGGCGCGTGGGGACTTCCCATTTTTCCAGAAGAGATCCATCTGTCCTGAAGAAGCCAAGTTTGATGGTCGTCCCCCCTACATCGATTCCAAAACAATAGTCGCCCATCAGCGTTCCTCTCTTTTCCGGGTCATATTTGCCTGAACACGGTTGTAGAGCTCCTGTGCCGCATTATAACCCATTTTCTTCTGACGATGGTTGACTGCTGCAGACTCTACAATAATAGCCAGATTACGTCCCGGGCGAATCGGAATACCATGGCATGCAATCTTATTGCCCAAAAATTCCGTATATTTCTGTTCCAGGCCAAGTCTGTCATATTCCTTGTCTTTATCCCATTCTTCCAGTTTGATCACCAGATCGATAGACTGTGTATTCTTAACACTTCCAACACCGAACAGTGTCTTAACGTCTATGATTCCGATTCCGCGAAGCTCTATAAAGTGCCGTGTAATATCCGGAGCCGACCCAACCAGCGTCTCATCACTCACTTTTCTGAGTTCCACGACGTCATCACTTACCAGACGATGTCCACGTTTAATCAGTTCGAGGGCAGTCTCGCTCTTACCGATGCCGCTTTCCCCCATGATCAGAACACCCTCGCCGTAGACATCCACGAGAACTCCATGGATGGAAATGCACGGTGCCAGCTGAACGTTCATCCAACGGATAATCTCTGCCATGAAATTGGAAGTCGTACGATCTGACTGAAGTGTCGGCACCTTGTATTTTTCTGCAAGTGCGAGCATATCCTCGTCCGCAGTCGTCTGTGTGGTGAAAATCACACATGGGATCCCTTTTGAGATAAAACCTTCATAGGATTTGATCTTTTCTTCTCTCGACAGATGCATCAGGTACGTATACTCTACGTATCCGATAATCTGCACACGTTCGGTTGCAAAATGCTCCAGATATCCTGCCAGCTGCAGTGCCGGACGATTAATGTCAGGCATCTCAATTTTAATCTGGTCCAGGTCGATATCCGGGGTCAGGTTTTTCAGATTCAGTGTTTCAATTATTTTAGTGAGTTCAACTGCCTTCATATCCCGCTCCTTATCCTTACCTTTTTTCTTTTTAGCACACGTTTCCTGTTATTCCCATGATACCATAAGCACCCTGCAGCTTCAAGAATTCTCTGAATCTTCCGGGTGGAAAAATGCGTATACCTTCCGCGCACTGTCTGCATTCATGGAAGGCAGCTTCGCCAGTTCTTCCTCCTCTGCCGCCTTGATCTTGTCCAGCGACTGATAGTGCTTCATCAGCACTTTCCTGCGTGCCGGTCCCACTCCCGGAATATCATCCAAAATGGAATGTACCTGCCCTTTGCTGCGCAGCAGACGGTGATATTCAATTGCAAAACGATGGGCTTCATCCTGGATCCTTGTAATCAGCTGAAATCCCTGAGATGAATGGTCAATTGGTATCTCTTCATTTTGGAAATATAGCCCTCTCGTCCTGTGTTTGTCGTCTTTTACCATACCGCAGACCGGTATGTCGAGGTTCAGTTTTTGCAGCACTTCACAGGCGATATTGACCTGACCGCGGCCCCCGTCCATCATGACCAGATCCGGAAATCGCAAAAAGCCTCCCTGGTTCTGTTCTGCCGCCTGTTCTTTAAGGCCTCTTGTAAAACGGCGTGTCAGCACTTCTTCCATACTGGCATAATCATTTGCCCCTTTCACAGAACGGATCTTAAACTTCCGATAATCGCTTCGCTTCGGTTTTCCCTTTTCATATACAATCATTGATCCGACAGACTCAAATCCGCTGATGTTGGAAATATCAAACGCCTCAATGCGGTTAAGCGTATTCATATTCAGCCAGCCCGCAATCTCTTTTAACGCACCGATCGTACGCCCCTCTTCCCGCTTCAGGCGTTCTTTATCCTGATTCAGTACAAGCTGCGCATTCTGCTTGGCCAGCTCCACAAGCTTTTCTTTTGTTCCTTTTTTGGGCACCCGGACATATACCCGCTGGCCGCGCACTTTCGTCAGCCACTCCTCTATCACTTCCCGGTCATCAATCTCGTGCTGAATCATCAGTTCTTTTGGGACAAACGGCGTCCCCGAATAGAACTGTTTCAAAAAGCTTGAGAGAACCTGGGCTTCGCTGTCTTCCCTGGCAACCCTCAGATAAAAGTGATCTCTGCCGATCAGACGGCCCTCTCTGACGAAGAAAACCTGGGCAACGGCGTCATTTTCATCAGCTGCAACAGCGACCACATCTTTGTCCTCTCCGTCACTTCCTGTAATCTTCTGACGTTCACCGATCTGTTTTACACTTTTCATAAGATCCCGGTACTCCATCGCCTCCTCAAACCGCAGTTCTTCCGAGGCCTTCTGCATCTTTTCCTCCAGCTCTTTCAATACAGACTTAAAGTTTCCGTTTAGAAACTCCAGCACACGATCGATATTTCTCCGATACTCTTCTTTGGAAATGTAACCCTGGCACGGCGCCATACACTGACCGATATGATAATAGAGGCATGGGCGCTCCTTTCCCTGGTCCTTTGGAAGATTTTTGCTGCAGGAACGTATCTTGTACAGCTTACGCATCAGTTCGATCGTATCCTTTATCGCGCCTGCACTCGTATAAGGCCCGTAATATTTACTTTTATCTTTCTGCATGCGGTGCGAAAAGAGCACCCTGGGGTACTCTTCCTGAATCGTCACTTTTATAAAAGGATAGCTTTTATCATCCTTCAGCATCGTATTGTACTTCGGACGATGCTCTTTGATCAGATTGCATTCCAGCACAAGCGCTTCCAGCTCTGAATCCGTGATAATATACTCAAAGCGGGCAATCTTCGTCACCATCTGCTCAATTTTCACGCCTTTGTTTCTGCTGCTTTGAAAATATTGACGCACACGGTTTTTCAGACTGACCGCTTTTCCTACATAGATGATCTCATCCTTCTGATCATGCATAATATAGACTCCCGGCTTGGCCGGGAGTTTTTTTAATTCTTCATCCAGATTAAACATAATTATGATTCCGTCTTTGTTGCAGGATCTTCGGTTATTATACGCTCCTCCTGTACAGCAGGCTGCTCTTTCGACACTGTATCAGACTCTTCATTCTCACTGACAAGTCCGGTCAGTTCGTGGTTTTTTCCCTCGGGTTCCTCAATTCCATTCACCCTTCGGAATATTTCCATAAATTCTTTTCCGGTAATCGTCTCTTTCTCGATCAGGAATGCCGCAATTTTATCCAGTGCCTCTCTGTTGCCGGCCAGCAGTTCTTTCGCCTTCTCATAGGATACGCGCAGCAGTTCCATTACTTCGTGGTCGATCTCCGTCGCGGTATCATCTCCGCAGTTCATCACTGTTCTTCCATCCAGATACTGATTCTCTGCACTCGCAAGACCCATCAGACCAAATTTCTCAGACATTCCATACTGGGTGATCATCGCCTTGGCAATGTTCGTCGCCTTCTCAATGTCATTGGCTGCACCCGTTGTAATATTCCCGAATACAATTTCCTCTGCCGCACGCCCTGCAAGAAGTCCTACCAGCATTGCTTCCAGCTCGCTTTTTGTATTCAGATACTTTTCTTCTTCCGGAACCTGCATCACGTAGCCGAGCGCCCCCATTGTCCTTGGGACAATGGTAATCTTCTGAACCGGTTCCGAGTCTTTTTGGAGTGCACTTACAAGCGCATGCCCCACCTCGTGGTAAGAGACAATTCTGCGTTCTTCCTGACTCAAAATGCGGTCTTTCTTTTCTTTTCCGACCAAAACGACCTCTACCGCCTCCAGCAGATCTTTCTGGGAGACAGCTTTTCTGCGGTTCTTTACCGCAAGAATCGCTGCCTCATTGATCATATTCGCCAGATCAGAGCCGACGGCACCTGATGTTGCGAGTGCGATCCCGTCAAGGTCAACAGTTTCATCCAGCAATACATTCTTTGCATGTACCTTCAGGATATTGACACGTCCCTTTAAATCCGGGCGGTCTACGATGACACGGCGGTCAAAGCGCCCCGGACGCAGCAGTGCCGGGTCCAGAACCTCCGGACGGTTGGTTGCTGCCAAAATCAGCAGCCCCTTGGAAGTATCAAAGCCATCCATCTCCGCCAGCAGCTGGTTCAGCGTCTGCTCACGCTCATCATTGCCGCCTCCGTATCGACTGTCACGGCTTTTGCCGATGGCATCGATCTCATCGATGAAAATAATGCACGGGGCATTCTTTTTCGCCTCCTCGAATAAGTCTCTCACTCGTGACGCCCCGACGCCTACAAACATTTCCACAAAATCCGAACCGGACAGAGAGAAAAACGGCACGTGCGCCTCACCGGCAACAGCCTTTGCAAGCAGCGTCTTGCCGGTTCCCGGAGGTCCCACAAGCAGCGCTCCTTTTGGAAGCTTGGCACCAATCGCTGTATATTTGGTCGGGTTATGCAGAAAGTCGACAACCTCCTGAAGAGATTCCTTGGCTTCATCCTGTCCTGCCACATCCTTAAATGTGACACCTGTTTCTTTCTGGACATAGGCCTTTGCTTTGCTCTTGCCGACTCCGCCCATCATGCCTCCGCCTTTGTTTAAATGCTTCATCAGGAAAGAAAGTCCCACAAACATCAGCACAATCGGCAGTACAAGACTTACGATTGTAGACAGTATGGAAGCCGTCATGTTTGGTTCTTTTTTCTCAAACACGATGTCTTTCCCTTCCAGACGCTTGGTCAGGGCACTGCCGTCTTCTGTCATGACAACCGTATAATTAAATTCAATTCCCTGGATCTTCTGCTCTTTCGGAGTGATTGTCAATTTGTCAGATTCCTGAACTACCTTGGAAATTTCACCGTTGTCTACCATTTCGATAAATTTATCATAGGTAATTTCCTGATTTGCCGATCCACTTAAAAACACACTGAACACATTCCATAAAACCAGAATAACCAGCGTGCTGATCAGCAGGATAAGCAGGGACTGCCTGTTTTTCGGTCCATTGCCGCCAGGCCCTTCCGGCTTTGTATTTTTGGGGTTTTGTTCCATTCTTTATCCTCCTTGTAATAACACCTTCTAATTATAAAGATTATACCCGGATAAATCAATACGCAGTTTGTGAAAAGCCGGACACAATTCTAAACTTTTCCTAAAAAAATAAGAATTGTCACTGGCACTGTTATTCTCTCTTGTAGTATACTGTTTTCATAGATAAATCATACAACATGGAAGCGAGAAGGAAACATATGAAAAAAGGATTTGACAATGAAAAATATCTGGACATGCAGTCCCGCCATATCAGGGAGCGCATCTCTCAGTTTGACGATAAACTTTACCTGGAATTTGGCGGCAAACTTTTTGACGATTATCATGCGGCCCGCGTTCTCCCGGGCTTTGAACCGGACAGTAAGCTCCGTATGCTGCTCCAACTTGCCGATCAGGCCGAAATTGTGATTACCATCAATGCCTCGGATATTGAAAAAAACAAAGTACGCGGTGATCTTGGCATCACATATGATACGGATGTGCTTCGTCTGATTGATGAGTTCCGGGATATAGGGCTTTTTGTCGGCAGTGTCGTGATCACGCAGTATTCCGGGCAGGACAGCGCACTGCATTTTAAATCCCGCCTGGAAAAAATGGGGATCCCCGTCTACATCCATTATATTATCGACGGTTACCCATCCAATATTCCGCTGATCGTCAGTGAACAGGGATATGGGAAAAACGATTATATCAAAACGACTCGTCCCCTTGTTGTCGTAACGGCACCGGGACCCGGCAGCGGAAAGATGGCGACCTGCCTGTCGCAGCTGTATCACGAACATAAGCGGGGCATCTGTGCCGGATATGCAAAATTTGAAACATTTCCGATCTGGAATATTCCGCTGAAGCACCCGGTCAATCTCGCTTATGAAGCGGCGACTGCCGATCTTAATGATGTCAACATGATCGATCCGTTCCACCTTGACGCATACAATGTGACGACTGTCAACTATAACCGGGACGTTGAGATCTTTCCGGTCTTAAATGCTATTTTTGAACGTATTTTCGGAAAAAGCCCTTATAAATCTCCGACCGATATGGGCGTCAATATGGCGGGCAACTGCATCTTTGACGACGAAGCCTGCCGTGCAGCATCCTGCCAGGAAATCCTGCGCCGCTATTACCATGCGCTCGCGGACATCGCCGCCGGAGCGGACAAGGAAGAAGAAGCCTTCAAAATTGAGCTGATTATGAAACAGGCACAGATTTCCACGGAAGACCGCCGTGTCATTGCTCCCGCTCTGGAACGTGCAAAGGCCACCGGTGCACCCGCTGCCGCAATCGAACTTGAAGACGGAACGATTATTACCGGCAAAACTTCCCGACTCCTCGGTGCGTGTTCAGCGCTTCTGCTGAATGCATTGAAACATCTGGCAGGCATCGAACACAACAAACACGTGATTTCACCGGAAGCGATCGCCCCGATCTCTCGCCTGAAGACAAAGTATCTCGGAAGCATCAATCCACGGCTGCATATGGATGAAGTGCTGATTGCACTCTCGACCTCTGCTGCGTCCGACCGCTGCGCGCAGCTGGCTCTTGAACAGCTTCCGAAGCTGGCCGGATGCCAGGTGCACAGCTCTGTTATTCTGTCCTCTGTGGATATGAAGCTGTTCAACAGACTATCGGTTCAGGTCACAACGGAACCTCAGTACGAAAATAAACAATTATTTTTCTGACAAAATAAAATTTTTATTGTATTATCCTCCCGAATTGTTGTATACTATTTCAGTATTTTTTTAACTTACGCAAATTAAAAAGGAGGAGAATTATGCCAGTAAAATATGTATTTGTGACGGGCGGCGTTGTATCCGGCCTTGGAAAGGGCATTACCGCCGCTTCCCTCGGCCGTCTTTTAAAGGCCCGGGGCTACAAAGTAACCATGCAGAAATTTGACCCGTATATCAACATCGACCCCGGAACTATGAACCCCATACAGCACGGCGAGGTCTTCGTGACAGACGACGGCGCGGAGACAGACCTGGATCTCGGACATTATGAACGCTTTATCGATGAGAACCTGGACAAGAACTCTAACGTCACAACAGGAAAAATTTACTGGTCTGTACTGCAAAAAGAACGCCGCGGCGATTTCGGCGGAGGTACTGTCCAGGTTATTCCACACATCACGAACGAAATCAAAAGCCGTTTTTACCGCAATTTCACCTCTGAAGATACACGGATTGCCATCATCGAAGTCGGCGGAACGGTTGGCGATATCGAAAGCCAGCCATTCCTCGAGGCAATCCGCCAGTTCCAGCACGATGTGGGACATGAAAATGCTATCCTGATCCACGTCACCCTGATTCCTTATCTGAAAGCCTCCGGCGAGATGAAGACAAAACCTACCCAGGCCAGCGTCAAAGAACTGCAGGGTATGGGAATTCAGCCTGATATCATCGTATGCCGTTCTGAACTTCCGCTCGACCAAAAGATCAAAGACAAGATCGCTCTGTTTTGCAACGTTCCAAGCAACCATGTACTGCAAAACCTCGATGTGGAATATCTGTACGAAGCCCCCCTTGCAATGGAGCAGGAACACCTGGCACAGGTTGCCTGTGAATCTCTGCATCTGAAATGCCCCGAGCCAGACTTAAGTGACTGGATCTCTATGGTCAATGCACTGCGCAATCCCACACAGGATGTAACCATCGCGCTGGTCGGCAAATATATTTCCCTGCATGATGCATATATCAGTGTCGTTGAAGCTCTGAAACATGGGGGCATTGCGACCCATGCGACCGTCACCGTTAAGTGGATAGATTCCGAACTCCTGGACAGTAAGAATGCTGAAAAGATGCTGGAAGATGTCGATGGAATCCTCGTCCCCGGAGGTTTCGGAGACCGTGGAATCGAAGGAAAGATTCAGGCAATCCGATACGCAAGGGAGCATAAGGTTCCTTTCCTTGGGATCTGTCTCGGAATGCAGCTGTCAATCGTAGAGTTTGCCCGGGATGTTCTCGGCTACTTAGATGCTCACAGTATTGAGCTTGATCCAACTACTGTGCATCCGGTCATCGCGCTGATGCCCGATCAAAGCGGCGTGGAGGATATCGGCGGAACACTTCGGCTCGGCGCTTACCCCTGTGTTCTGGACAAATCATCCAAATCCTATAAACTATACGGAAACGAGACAATTTACGAACGACACCGGCACCGTTATGAGGTCAATAACGACTACAGGCGTGTACTTACCGAGCATGGCATGACGCTCTCAGGCCTCTCTCCGGACGGCCGTATTGTAGAGATGATAGAGCTGAAGGAGCATCCGTTTTTCATCGCAACGCAGGCACACCCTGAGCTGAAATCAAGGCCAAACCGCCCGCATCCTTTGTTTAAAGGACTGGTTGCGGCTGCACTTGCCAACAAAAAAACAACCTGATCAGCCATTTTTGTCTTTTCTGTCCGAAACACTTCCACTGTGAAAAACCGGAAATTTTGCACAGGCGGGTCCGATCATTTCATAGAGCACAGAAGACGAGAGTATGATCCTCAGCAGCTGGTTTCCAACGGCCGGCGACAATATTCGCTGACCGAGGGTGGCCAGTCCGCTGGAAACGCCCGCCATTAGAATCAGAGGGGACAACAGCCGATGCAAAACTAAAAGCCAGCAGACAGACCGCATCATCAAGGGTTACCACCTGCAGAAGAATACGTACAAACTCTCCCCGCGCGTGATCCTGTTTGATTGTCATAATCGTACTGACAGGAGCTGTCGCCGTGGCAACGGCTCCTAACAGAAGGGCTAAGTCCATATGGACGGGCAGTGAAGAACCAATCAGTCCCAACCCGCTCGGCCCTATCGAAATTCCCGCGACAATATAACCGGTGACTTTCGGAACACATAAGAAACCTGCTATTTTGGTAACGAGTAATCCTGAAACCTGAATAATGCAAAGCGCCAACAGGATACCGGCAGTTCCATCCTGCTGCAGCTGCTGGAAGAATGACCTTTGATCACCTCCACCTGATCCGCAAAAAAGCGGAAGCGCCGTATAACAACTGTCAAATAGTTATTTCACGGCGCTCACTATGTATTATCTTACTGATTAATCTTCTTTAATTGCAAGAACATCCATTGGACAGGCTTTTACACAGATACCACAGGCACTGCATTTTCCTGCAGCTTCACTGTCTGCAGCTTTTACCATCACATGAAATGGACATACATCCACACATTTTCCACATCCGGTACATTTTTTCTTGTCAACCATGTAAACACCTTTTGCATTCTGTGTGATTGCTCCCGCTTCACAGGCTTCTGCACATTTGCCACACTGCGGACATGCCAGAACCTGAGGAGAACCGTCTTTCTTCGCTCCAATCTGCAGATATGCAACGGATACATCCGGTCTTTTGTAAAAGGCCTGTGAACAGGCATTTGCACACTCAAGACAAGCCATACATGCGTCTTTATTCACCGCTACTAATTTTTTCATTGTAAACCTCCTGTAGTATATGATTTTATTGATATTATTTCTCCATAATCCCTATTATATAGGATTATTCGTCGGTATTCAACAAAAAATACAGCGATTTATAAAATTATATTGTGCAAAGTTTTTAATGTTCTCAGGATTCATACCCATCAGGGTTCATCGACTGCCATCTCCAGGAATCGGCACACATCTCTTCAATTCCAAAACGGGCCTTCCATCCAAGTTCACGCTCCGCTTTCGACGGATCTGCATAACAGGCAGCAATATCACCTGCTCTTCTCGGCTTAATTTCGTAAGGAATCTGTTTCCCGCTCGCTTTTTCATATGCCTTTACTACATCCAGTACGCTGTAGCCGATACCGGTTCCCAGATTATATACGGCAACTCCCTTTGATGACTCCAGTTTCTCAAGCGCTTTCACATGACCATTTGCCAGATCAACCACATGGATATAGTCACGGACACCGGTTCCGTCCGGGGTATCATAGTCCTTCCCAAACACCCCCAGGCATGTTAACTTTCCAACAGCTACCTGAGCGATATAGGGCACAAGATTGTTCGGTATGCCCTTCGGGTCTTCCCCGATAAGACCCGACTCATGAGCTCCAATCGGATTAAAATAACGCAGCAGCATCACATTCCACCTGGAGTCCCCCACATTTAAATCCGTCAGGATCTGTTCAAGCATGCCCTTCGTCTGTCCGTAAGGATTCGTAATCTGGCCTTTGGGGCACTCTTCCGTGATCGGCACAAAAGCCGGATCTCCGTATACTGTCGCAGATGAACTGAATACAATCTGAAAACAGTTATGGCTGCGCATCACATCACACAGGATGAGTGTACCCGTAATATTATTATAATAGTACTCGAGCGGTCTCTGGACAGATTCGCCCACCGCCTTCAGACCTGCAAAATGAATCACCGCATCGATACTTTCAGCATCAAATACCTGCTCGACAAACGGACGGTCCAACAGATCCCCCTGGTAGAATACAGGCTGCTTTCCTGAAATACGGGCGATTCTCTCCACCGCTTTCGGGCTGGAGTTACACAGATTATCCAGGATCACAACATCATATCCATGATTTAACAGCTCCACGCAGGTATGACTTCCGATATAACCCGCACCGCCGGTTACTAAAATTTTCATAACGCTCCTCCTATTTGTGTAACGGTATGTTTACCTGCTTATTATACCACAGACCGGCTAATACACACAGTTTTTTTTGCTGTGCTATTGTTATCCGGGCTGCTGTTCTGATACAATACCTTTATCATATATCATCTTTATCCGAAGGAGAGGAACCCCAATGACCTTACGCCATCTTCGCATTTTCATAGCAGTCGCCGAAACAAAGAGTATGAGTGAAGCGGCCCGCCAGTGTTTCATCACGCAGCCTACCGTCAGCCAGACGATCCATGAACTGGAGGAGCACTATCACACACAATTATTTGAGCGCCTGTCCAGAAAACTTTATATCACCGATTCCGGCACTCGGCTTTTATCTTATGCCCGGCAGGTTGTTGACCAGTTTCAGATACTGGAACACAGTATGCTGGACGATCCCGCCCGGGAGATCCTTCATATCGGCGCCACCATCACTGTCGGCACCTGTCTCCTGCCGCAGATCCTGAACGATTTTGAAGATAAAATACAGAATGTGGACACGTATGCCTGCATCAGCAATACCGCTGAAATTGAGCAAAAATTGCTGGATTCCAGCCTGGATATCGGCATCGTCGAGGGAAATGTACAGTCCCCTGAACTGGTTGCCATCCCGATGATTGAAGATTACCTTGTTCTCGTCTGTGACCGAACCCATCCGTTTGCCAGCCGAAAGATTATCAGGGCGGAGGAACTGGAACACGAGAAATTCGTGATGCGTGAATCCGGCAGCGGAACCCGTGCACTGTTTGAACATTATCTGCACCGCCATAACCTGCAGGTTACAATTGGCTGGGAGGCCAACAGTCCTCTGGCGATCCGAAATGCCATCCTGTACAACCGGGGGCTCTCCGTCATCTCCGTCCGCCTGTTTGAGCAGGAAATCCTGGCAGGGGATATCCGCGTGATATGCCTGGATTCAAGAGAATGGGAACGAACCTTTAAACTTGTCTATCACAAGAACAAATATCTGACCCCTTCCATAGAAGCCATACGCGGCATCCTGCACAATTACCGCAGACCCGATTTTCTGGACGGTATCAAAGTCGGGCTGCTGCAGGACTCAATATATGAATAGTATTTTATATGTACTCTGTGTTAAAACCGTATTCCCCGCAGTATTGATCGACTGCGGATCCTTTTCGGCAGCGGATCGTTGCACTTCTGTTGATGATCCATTCCCCGATACTGTCAGGGTCATGCAGGATTTCCAGAGTCCGAAGCCGGTTGCAGCCATGAAAAACCCACCTGCCGATCCGCCGCACACTTGGAGGTATCGTGACCTCCGTCAGCATACTGCACTTAAAAAACGCACTGTCACCGATCTCCACCAGACCTTTGGGCAGATCCAGATGGTCCATCATGGTAAAATAAAATGCTTCCTCACCGATATAACGGACTGTTGCCGGCAGTTCTGCATCCGTAAGCTGTTTGCAGCGGTACAATGCCCTGCGTTCAATTCTCTGCAGGTGATCCGGAAACTGCATCGATACCATCCCTGTACAGCTGTCAAAAACACCATCCCTTAATATCAGCAGCTGAGAATCTTTCTCAAATTCTACATTTCTGAGTTTTTTACATTCCCGGAACGCCCCTTCTCCGATACGTTTTACACTTTTTGGTATCAGCATCTTCCGAAGATTGGACGTATGGGCAAACGCCTTCCTGCCGATGACTTTCACCGTCGGCGGCAAAATAATCTCCCGTTCGATCTGTGAGCCCTCAAATGCACTGTTGCCGATAATCGCACATGCCTTCGGAAGCTCCAGTGATCGTACTTTCATATTATTACACAATGCTTTATCACCAATAAACTGATAGTACTCCGGAATCTGAAGCACATGACTTCTGTGTTTGACCGCCATATCCCTGCGGTATGTACTTTTCATCTTTTGAAGCTGCTGCCAGTTTTGTTCATTGAATATTACTTTCAACCTCTCTCCCCCTGTTGCCTGTCAGTACATAAAATCCCAGAATCTCATGCGTAATTTTTTCCTGAAACCAGTCTCTTTTAAAATATTAGCCCTCATTTTTCCGGTAAATTCCATTACTTTGCGCCGGTCTTCCCCGCTGATCTCCCGATCACTGTAAGCCCCCATCTGAACAATCTCTATCATCTGCTGATATTCTGCGGCAACGGATTCATCATAGTGTTCCGTCAGCACACCGCATACTTCGTAGCGGGAACCGCTCCCATTCCAGAGGCCGGCATAACACAGCCATTTTCCCAGATATCTGCCGAGCAGACAGACAGCGGTTCTGTCATCAGCCTCTTTGATTGCCCTTAGTTCCTGATGCATAGCATGTCGCTTTGCCAGAATATAGATGATGAACAGCAGCAGCCATAATACCAGCATGGCAAGTGCCCCGATCAATATAAACATCAAAATATGACCGGCATCTTCTTCCTCACCTTTCTTCTTATCAGGCGGTATGTCATCCAGTGTATCATCCTGTATCTGCTCTGATTCACCATTTTCTCCTCCGCCTTCCTCTCCTTCCTCTCCGAACATGGAGGATGGAGAAATTTCATAATCGGGACGTTCCATCTTATCGAGATAGGACGGTGTCACCTCCATCGGCACCCAGCCGATCCCATCCTGATAAATTTCTACCCAGGCGTGAGCTTCTTTTCCGGTCACACTGAGCTCGTCATAGCTTTTGGCTTCCTTTACCATTTCCGGCGTGATCAGATATCCTTCTACGTAACGGGCCGGAATGCCAAAATAGCGATACATCATTGTCGCAGCCGTGGCATAATGCACAGAATACCCCTTGGCAGTCACTTCCAGAAAGTTTTTCAGAAAATCACCATCCGTAAATTCCGTAATTTCCTCTGAATAGGTAATCTTTTTGTTTAAGTATCCCATCACAGCTGCATTTGCCTCTTCATAAGCCAGGTGGGTGCCATCCCCGGCAGGCTCCATGTTCAGATGTGCCTGCAGCAATGTCATAACATCGCGCGGCACCTCCGTATACTGTTTGTAGACATATGCATTATAATAGCTCTCAGCCTGTACATAGTCACTGAGTTCCTCTTCCTCTTTGCGCTGATAGAATTCAGCCGCTATCTGCGGATACTGCTTGACCATATTGAAGGAAGTCTGATAATTGTACAGGCGGTTCCCGAACAGGCCTTTGGCCAGGATCCTCTCATCACCGATCACTTTGGCCTGCGCAATCTCATCAGGATTGCTCTCAAGCTCATACGGTACATAAAGGTATTTGCTGTTCGCATTTACGTTCTGTATCGTTACCTTAACTTTTTCATCTTCTGTGTCCGGATGTTCCAGACGGTAAATATCCGGCAGCTGTGTCAGCGCATCAAAGTTTTTCTCATGCAGACCCGCCAGCAGCTCTTTGTTCTCATAAAAGACGGGCTGCTCTGTCTCTTCCCATCCTTCAGAAGTATAAATGCTTCCCACATACCCTTTCAGATACATGGAGGTCGGCTTATCCATGACAACTTTAAGCGCCGTCTTATCTGTCAGTTCCAAATCTTTCAGCCCAATGAATTTCCCCTGGGTAAAAGAATTGGTTTTATCTTTTTCATAGCGTATGGTTTCCACAATGCTGTGGATTTTTTCCCGAAGACCAGTGACAGCTCCGGCTGTCTGATACGAAGTCTCCGGCAGCACCGCCTGCAATACGAGCAGCACTGCGACAAAGATGACAGCCAGCAGCACAAGCATCTCCGCAAGAGCTGCATTCCTTGTCATCCCCGCATTTTTTTTATGTTTTGTCCCTCCGGTACTGTTTGCAGCAATACTCAGGATCATGCCAAGCAGCAGCACAAGCAAAGGCCAGGAAGTTTCTGACACGCCGAACACCATCTGCAGCACAAGCAGCGGCAGCAGAAGCAAAAACAACAGATAATTATTTCTGCTCTCAGCCACACTGTAACAGATAAAAGCCAGAAAAGCGGAAAATATCCCGACAAATATCACATAGCACAGGAAATAGGATGTCTTTGGCACCGCAACTTCAAACGCATCCTTCATCACACCCAGATGATGTCCAAGCTGCCCAAGAGCATCATTGCACACCAAGAGCATTCCCTGATATACCGGTGTTTTCTTGATCAAAATGACAACCAAAAATGCGGCAAGCAACAGTGTGCATATCACGCAGCCAGCTTTTTTGAGTCTACCGCCTGCCAGCAGCAAGACCAACACCGCCAGTCCGCCGCCGGCGGCGATCCAAACCTGTTTCGGAACAGCAAACATGGACAGCAGTGACAGTACAATTCCCGCATAAAGTACAAAGACGCTTCCTGCCTCATTCAGCCCCTGCAGAAACCTTCCTTTTGACGAAAGTTCCTGTACAATTTCTATGTTTAATCCCGGTGTTTTTTTCTTTGATTTTCTTTTTGTCTCACTCATAACAGTCATTCCCCTAAACGATCAGCTGGCACAGAGCTTCCTCCATATTATCCGGCGAAAACAACAGATGTGTCCCCTGTGCCCCCTGTTCTTCTTCAGAAAGTTTTTCCCTGCACAAAAGAACACTCACTGTGCAGAACTGCATCAGCCGGTCAAGCTCCGCTCCCGGCTGCCAGGCCGTGATATATAGGATATGCGCAAATGGATTTTCAATATAATCCTGCAGATAATAATGCAGGCTGCTGTATCCGTTCGCACCCGGCCGAATCGCCAGCAGTCCGCCAAGCATAGCCGCCAGATCATCCTCCGTCGGCACCCCTTCACAGGTGAATCTCTCTTTTTTCTGGTCATACCAGCCAAGCGCATGAATATGTCCATTTTCTATCAGCGACTGTGATATGGAAAGGAATGCTTCCATCATCGCATCGCGGACACTGGCTTTCTCTGGCTTCTCCCCCAGAATCCCCGTCTCATAAACCACCAGGATCGAATTCTCCACCGGCAGGCTCAATTCTTTCACATACAGTTCATCCAGTTTTCCGGAAAGTTTCCAGTGTATACTTTTTAAACTGTCCCCGGGCATATATTCACGAATTCCGAATATTTCACTGGGATCGTCACCCTTTTTCACACTGGAATACGTCACACTTTCCCAGTTGGCAGTATTGCTCTCGGTGATTACAACTTCCGTTGGAAAGATATCCGGCAGTACAATCGCCTGTCCTTTCGTTTCCGGCAGTTCTTTCACGGAAAACATCCCAAAAATATCAAAACACTGAAGACTTTCCACAGTAATTCTGATATTTCCGCAGTATCTGCTCTTTAACTCCCATTCCACACGTTCTGTCCTGGCGGCCGGCAGTGAACAGTACAGAAACTGCGTCTTTGTCTCTCCGGTCATCATATTCTCGATGCGCAGCCGGCAGCCGGCCTTTGGAATCGGCAAAAAACCCCGGTTCGTCATGCACAACACGCCGCGTATCGGTTTTTTCTTACTTGTCATCCTGCGTATTTCAAATGTGCAGTCCACCTTTTTCTTCATCAGAAGAACGCTGATTTTGCCAAACACCGCCAACAGTACTGTCGCTGCCACCAAAAACAGCGCCGTCCAGGAATCAGACCATAGATACAAAAGGAGTGTGAGCAGAAACCAGACCCCATAACAAATTCTGGATTTTGCCATTATTTTACCCTCAGGCGACTTCTGCCGCCTTTGTCTCCTTTACAATTTCTTCCATGATTTCTTCTGCAGTCGTATTCGCCACTTTTGCTCTCGGATGCAAAATCACACGGTGCGCACATACATCTGTAAAAATGCGCACGATATCTTCAGGAATCACATACTCCCTTCCGGAAACATATGCCGCTGCTTTTGCCATATTATTGACGGCAAGCGCTCCACGCGGACTGACTCCCAGCTGAATCAGCTCATGTTTTCTTGTATTTTCCACAAGTGTCGTGATGTACCGCAGAATATTGTCTTTGACTGTCACCTGCGCTACTTCCTGCTGCATATTCATGATATCTTCTTTCGATGCCACCTGCCTTAAAGAGTCCAGCGGCTGTTCATTCTGGCGATCCCTCAGAATATTGACCTGACTGTCAAAATCCGGATATCCCATGCTCAGCTTTACCATAAATCGATCCAGCTGAGACTGCGGCAGCATCTGAGTACCGGCGGACCCAAACGGATTCTGTGTCGACAGTACGGCAAATGGCTGAGGCACCGGATATGTCTTTCCGTCCACTGTAACACTTCCCTCTTCCATGACCTCCAGCAGCGCTGCCTGTGTTTTGCTGGAAGTACGGTTGATCTCATCCGCCAGCAGAAGATTACACATGACCGCACCCGGTTTGTAGATAAAAGAATCTGCCTTTTTGTCGTAAACAGTAAATCCCACTACATCCGATGGAATGACATCCGGCGTAAACTGGATTCGCTTATAGTCCATCCCAAGTACCCTGGAAAACGCAAGTGCAAGTGTCGTTTTTCCAACTCCCGGGATATCCTCAAGCAGGATGTGTCCCCTTGCCAGGATCGCCATTAGTACATTCTGGATGACCTCTTCTTTACCAACAATTACCTTTTGAATTTCTGTTACCAAGCTTTCTGTCTGATTCATAATTCCCTCCAGAGGCGCTTTTTCCGCCCATTTTTTTCTAGTCATCAAAAATACCGTGTTTAATGCGAATGCGCTCCAGCTTGGTCCCAATCGGGCCGATGCCGAGCATCAGGAATACCACATTCGCAGCCATATACTCTATCGTCACTGGAATGGCAGTAAAAAGGGCCATTCCATAGCGAAGCCAGTGAAACGTTCCGTCCATGGAAAGGACTGTCCAGATGTCCATGATCGCCGAATACAGAAAGCCGGTGATCACCCCGTAAATCGCAAGCACCCATCTTTTTTTCAGTGCTTTCCGGATTCCCGGCAGTCCTGCGATCATGCCGGTCATTCCCCATGCCAGCATTTGGAACGGCGTCCAGGGTCCCTGTCCAAAAAACATATTGGAAATGACAGCGGCAAGTGACCCCGTCAAAAATCCCGCCTCAGGTCCCATATACATCCCTGCAATGATCACGATCGCCGTCACAGGTTTGAACCCGGGAAGTACGACAAAAATAAACCGTCCCACGACAGCCATTGCAGTCATAACTGCCAGAACAACCATTCGCCGGATATTTCCATCCTTCTTTTCATAGGCGTAATAAAAAGGAACACAGGCGAGCAGCACCATCATCACGGAAATCAGATTATAGCGTCGATCCTGAAACGCTGTGACTCCGCAGAAGATGATTCCCCCCGCACACGCAGTCAGCAGCAGAATCCCCGTTAACCGTTTTATCTTCATGCTCTTCTCCCTTTCTTCCATTCATACGGCACAGGCTGACAATGTCCTCGCACACCACGACATCATCAAACATCTGCCTGGCAATACGGTTTGCCGCTGTTGTGTAGAAGCTGTTGCCACAGAAGAATTCCGCCGGCGGATCTACCGATGTCAGCTCCCGGTCAAAAAACATGGCACAGCGGTTCGATACCTGGGCTGCAAATTCCACATCATGTGTTACCATCAGAATCGTCATACCGCCGGCCTGCAGCTTTTTCATCAGACCCACCAGGCGGTGTTTTGAATACGCATCAATTCCTTTCGTCGGCTCATCAAGCAACAAAATCTTCGGCTGCAGCAGCAATATTTTTCCAAGAGCTGCTTTTTGCTGTTCTCCGCCGCTTAAGTCATACGGATGTTTGTCCATCAGAGCCGAGATCCCCAGAAGTTCTTCCACCTCTGCCACCTGTTTGTCCATCTCGGAGTCGGAATACTCCATGACTTTTTTCATCTCCATGTAATCTTCCCGCACACTTTCTTTGATAAATACAGTCTGAGGATTCTGCGGCAGCATCGCAAGTGTATGTTTATATAATTCATTGCCTTTGTAGGCTTTTAGTTTTTTTCCAAGGATACGGATTTTTCCACGATATGCATGATTCATATCAGAAATCACACTCAACAACGTTGTCTTCCCCGAACCGTTTCCACCCAGGATACTGACAATCTCTCCGGTCTTAATCTCCAGTGCAACTCCTTCCAGGACATCCGGCAGTTCTCTTTGATAGCGAAACCAGACATCTTTGAGCATAACAGCCGTCTTGCCCTCCACCTGAGCGTTTTCGTGCGAGGCCCTGTGCTGTTTTTCATTTGTAAAATAAGTCTCCAGAAATTCTCTTCCATCGCGAACAGTCACAGGACACGGTGCTTCCGGCACATCCAGTGCATTGTAAATGCGTACGGCGCTTGGAAATCCCACCAGCATTCTGTGATTTTCCCGGATTGCCTTCAGCTGCTTTCCTGCTTCCTGCGGAGGCTCACACAACAGGATGCCTCCCTCCTCCATCACCGCCACTCTGTCAGCAATCGGAAACACTTCCTCCAGCCGGTGCTCAACCATCAGAATCGTCGTCCCCAGCTCCCTGTTCAGCTTTCCAATTGTAGCAATAAAATCTGCGGCTGCAATCGGATCCAGCTGAGAGGTAGGTTCATCCAGTATCAGGATCTTCGGCTGCATCGCCATGATGGAAGCCAGATTCAGCAGCTGTTTTTGTCCTCCAGAAAGCTGAGCCGTTTCCTTTCGAAACCATTCATCAATCCCGAAAAAGCAGGCCATCTCTCCGACCCGCCGCCGGATCGTCTGCTGTGGAAGTCCCATATTTTCCAGTCCAAAAGCAAGTTCGTGCCAGACCTTGTCCATTACGATCTGATTCTCCGGATTCTGCATCACATAGCCGATCTCGCAGGCCGATACTTTCTCATCCAGCTGCTCCTGCTCACAGCCCCTGTAAACAATCCGTCCTTCTTTTTGCCCATAGGGAGCAAGCTCACGTTTCAGCAGACGCAGAAGTGTTGTTTTACCGCACCCGGACTCGCCGCAAAGTACGATAAATTCCCCCTCTTTTACAGTCAGAGACACATCCCTTAATGTCTTCTCACTCTGACCGGGATATGTAAAATTCAGATTTTCGACTTTAAGTAGTTCCATCGAAGTTTCTCCTTTATCTCAAGCAGGGCCGGCAAAATCATGTAAACCAGTACAACCACATAGATCAATACCGCCTGACTCGTATTCTGAATATGATCCACAACCGGATAAAATGCAAACTCCAGCGGCAGCAGAAAATATCCTGCCCAGATGACCGCCGTCAATACCACGATTGCCCCCATCAGGATACCATCCCGTCTCCGGAATTTGAACAATGAAAAGTTTGTCCGGCCAGGAAGTCCATAGCCTCTGGCTTTCATTGCATCTGCCGTTTCCAGGGAATTTTCAATCGCCCATGACAGAATGCTGTTGAACACTCTCATTCCACTCATCAGGCGGTCTGTCCGGCTGTCCGTCGAATAAAGTCCCATTACTTTCTGGGTCTGATTGATTTTATGGATCTGTGCCTTAAACAGTGGAATAAAACGAAGTGCCAGAGACAATACCAGAGACAGCCGCGGAATCGCTTTTCCAAACAGATAAATGAATTTATCCGATGTCATGATCAGATTATAGTTTTTACACCAGAACATCACACCAACAATCATGATGGACAGTGCCGCACCGTACACAAAAGCCTCCATCGTGATGGGATTATCATTCATAAAAAACAGGATGGTTTCACCGTTATGTGAAAACAGCGGATTGGTAACCGCCAGCAACAGGAAAAAAAAGAGATAATAAAGCAGATTTCTTGCCAGCACCCGCAGCGGGCTCAAAACTGCAAAAAGCAGGATTCCTCCCAGAAGCATCAGAAACAGCACAACAGGATGAACTGTAAACATCGCAAAGACCAGTACCAGTACATAATAGATAAACAGTACGGCCGGATGATAACCGGCAAACTCACTCATCACTTTTGTCCTCCTTTTGTTCTCCGAAGTATCCTCCGACATCACGCCCCAGGTCACAGGTGTACACCAGCTCCAGTTCATCTTTATCCTTTAACTGATATCTGCTGATCCCATAGGATGGAAATTCACCGTTGACCCGGTACATCCATCCGCTTAAATTACCGCATGAAAATTCATACAGGTAATTAATCCCCTGTATGTAGGCACTCGCATACGCATTGTCTTTTGCTCCCTGAAACTCCATCTGGATCTGTTCATGGCGCACTGCACGGTTCAGCACATCAAAGGCTGTATCCCCGGGCCGCAGTACATATCTGGTTGGCTTTAGAATCACACCATCCGCAGGAACGTATTTCTCATCCTGCAGCTTGGGATCCAGTTTATCGTAATTGTCAAGTATGGTGTCACAGCGGATTGAGACGGTAACTGTCTCGGAATCCTCTGTGATATCATCTACATGGGTCAGATAATAATCTTCTACAGACTGAATTTTTGTTCCTTTAAGGACCAGCACGATCAACAGTACAACAAATGCCAGTATCAGCAAATCCTTCTTCACGGTCAGTCCTCCCCGTCGTCATATTCATCATCGTCATCATCATCGTATCTCTGCTTTTGGCGGCGTTTTTCATCTTTGCGCTTCTTGATCCGAACCAGGACAATGATCAGCAGGACAATCACCAGCACTGCGGCCACCGCCGCGATGCAGATTGCCGTCACCTGATTTCTGATCCGTGCCGAAGCCTGTTCAATATCTTCATACTGCAGAATCTGCTGTCTGTCATAATCACTGAGTGCTGCAATCCTGCTCTCAATATCCTTCACCGCTTTTTTATCTTTCAGTGAAATCTGATCAACCGGATACAAAGTTTCCGTCACAATATCATTGATATCGCTGATCTCCTGCAAAGTCGCAGTGATGGCTTTCTTTTTCCCTTCCAGCAGTTTTCCCGTATCCTCATACTGATCTGCATTTTCTGATTTATTCAGCTTATTCAGCAGCTTGATAACGTCCACGTAATATTCCGTTGACCCATTGTCAGGAATATCATCTGCCTTCCTGGCATCCTCATCCGTGAATTGAATATTTGCAGACATGGAAACCTCCTGCCCAAACAGGGAAGTCACGGCGCCGTTTCCGCCGGTATTCTGCTCCATGGCGGCCGCCAGGAATTCAGAATCATTCTCTATTTCTGCACGCTCCATGAGATCAGCCAGCTTATCATAGTTGAATATGTAGCTGCGCTCTTCCACAGGCACCTTGCGATATGCAGCATACGCGGCTGTCAGTTCCTCAGGTGCCGCATCGTCGCGCAGGTTATCGATGGCCGCGCGCGCCTCTTCCACCTGTGTTTTTACCTCTGCATCTATCTCCGGACGGAAATCATACAATGTGCGCATATCCGCGTAATAACGGCAGAGTGCAGTCAGCGCATAATATGCCTGCTGGGTCGCCATACCGTTTGATTTGTCAGGGTCCGCGTCAGGATTTTCCTCGTCATATTCATGGGAATGAAGGAATCCGCCGTCATCGTTTCGATAATCCATCAGCGCATCCAGTACCGTGTTCTCACCTTTGATAAACCGGCTGTCACCGCACGGGTCAATGCCGAGCGAACACAGCGCCACGATCACCTGACAGCAGCTCTCGCTGTTGCTCATATTCCAGCTGGTAAAGCCACCGTCATCCCTCTGGTTTTCAGACAAACACGTCAGTGCGGTATCCACCGCCTGACGTACTGATTTTGTCTCCTGATTTTTAAAACGCTCAATCTCATAAGTTTCTTCACTGTTATAATATGGCGCCAGCGCCTGAACTGCCATGGCTGTCATATCTACATCGGATGCGCTGTCTGCCGAAATGGCATCCAGTGCAAATCCTCCGTCGTCCAGCTGATATGAGAGAAGCCGCGTTAACATACTTGTTCTGTCGTCCGCCGCTCCCTCTGGAACCTGATACCGCAGACCATCCAGCGTCAGTAGACCGTAGATCAGCGCATTGACACCCTGCTTTCCTAAAGGCTCTGTTCTCCCTCGGTCATACGTACCGTCGGCAATCAGATCGATGGAATTTCCATCGGCATCTGTACCTGCAGATGTCGGATCTCCGCCGAGACTCAGCACGGTGAGCGCCCGGCGCTGCCATTCTGTTGTCTTCTTCAGTCTTTTTTCATCTTGATAGGCCCTGGATATCCCGTCTTCCAACACGGCCAGGCAGGCCGCATAGTCATCCGCATAACCGGATCTCCCGACTCCAAAAGCTGTCCAGTCACCGCTTACCGTCCCAACACTCTGTAAAAAAGTATTGTTGAACAGATGATCACTCTCGTCCGCCCCCACGCTGTTTTTCTCCCAGGAGATCATATCCTGCATAATCCCAAGAAGTTCCTGCGGCGTATAGTCCGTATGTCCTTCCGCATGGACGGCCCTTGCAGGAATCAAACCTGACACCAGAACCAGAAGCAGCAGTATGGACACCGCTTTATTCCACATATTTTGTCTTATCATCTGTCTTATCACCATTCTTTTCCAAATCCTTCCACTGCCCCGGGCTTATTGCTGACACCATTCCCCATCGCTCCAGAACCGCCGATATCCGCTCCATAGTACAACGTGAACCGTAACCGAATTGTATTGCCGGCGTGCAGACCGTATGCACCCATGGAGTAATTCGGATAGACCCCGTCTACAGAATACATCCATCCGGAGCCTGACGAGAAATCAAACTCTCCCAAAGAATTCGTGTAATACCAATCCGGATTAAAAATCTCCGATCCTGCTTTCTCGTTAATCTCCAGCATCTTCTCCGCAAGATCCTCAGGAATTGACGGAGTCACAAAATTATTATCCGCCGTAATTGCCGACAGGTAACAATTGCTTCCTGAGCCGTCCCAGGAACATGAATATCCCGTACCTTCAAAAGCACGTTCTATAATTGTCGGGATGGTATCTCCCTCCCAGTACTCAACATCTACATCCATGAGAGTACCCAGGCCAATCGTGCCTGCCTCCAACGATAACCTAACCGTACCGGACGGTATGTCCGCTTCCTGTGGCTGATAGCCAATCGTGTATACTTTTGAATTCTCATAACCCGACTCATCCCTCACATATACCAGGATCGTATTGCCGGGACCTTCTGCCAGCTCCGTACTGAAAGACCTGACGTCCCCGTCCGTCCACAATTCTGTGCACGGAACAGAATTGCAGCTGGCAGAGATATTCGTCGGAGGAATGCTATTCCCCTCCCAATCCGTTGCCTGCACCTGAAAAGTCAGCGTTGCGCCTGAAACGGTCGTGCCGTCTTTTTCTTCCAGTTCTGTGCATATGATCGTGGGAGCATTGTTTTCTATATCTTCATCACTGATATCCGGATTCTGGTGAGGGTCCGCTATAAAGGTCACTCTGTACTCCTGTGTCACTCCGCGTCCGAGAGCGTCATACGGTGTTATGTAGATGATGTTTTCGCCTTCCTCCAGCACCGCAAGATACGTATCCTGCTTGTCTGCAACCGGCTCGACATTTTTCCAGTCCCCTTCCACCTCCACATTTACCTTCGTCAGCTGTGGTGATTCATGAAATCCCTGTGCCGTAAACTCCAGCCTTTTTCCATAGACGGTCATTCCGTCCTCCAGATTTGTAGTAACCGTGTACCCTTTAGCATCTGTCTGGGGATCCCTGTAGATCAGCGTGTAGGGATAGATATCTGCCGTTACGGACTGTCCCTCATCTTCTGCCGAGAGATAAATCTTGTTTTCTCCCAATGCCAGATCCGTGAGTGTTACCTTGTCGGCGGTAGACTTTTGGCTCATGACACCATCACGGCTCTCCACATCGATCTTCAGCTCGACCCGCTCGCCATTTTTCTCCGCATACGCAACAAAGGTATAGGAATCCGTCTCCGTTATCTCGCTTTCCTTCAGATGGCATTTAATAATAATATCTTCAATATTAACCGTAACCCTGTACGTTTTGTCCACATGGAACGTCTTTCCATCTGTCCCAAGATAGGTCACCCGAACCGTAATGGTATTCTCCCCCACCGCCAGATTCAGCTTACCGT
Organism: uncultured Ruminococcus sp.; assembly: GCA_964621905.1. Classification (GTDB taxonomy): domain Bacteria; phylum Bacillota; class Clostridia; order Lachnospirales; family Lachnospiraceae; genus Ruminococcus_G. Next base: position 34,871 of record CAZUNG010000014.1, read on the forward strand.
TATATGTTGAAAAGACACCATCATTGACTTTGTCCTGAACTGCTTTGACCTCCAGGTCCGTCATCTGTATGACCGTATATTCGAGATTCCTGGTCGTCAGGGTATCATCATCCCGGATGCTGGTCTTAAAATACTCGTCTTTTTTCCCATCATCGTCCAGATCTTTATTATCGTTAGGGTTATTCGTCTTGTTATCCCCTTCATTGCCAGCCTGATTCCCCTGGGCTCCATTTCCCTGACCGCTCCCTGTCTGTGCAGTGTTGTCATCCCCAGAACCGGTCGCATCACTCTGTGTGCTGTCCTGGTTGCTCTGCTCTGCCCTGTCATTCTCCTGCAAATCATTCTGAACCTCAGCTTCAAGACTCAAACCTTCCGGCGCTTCCGCAAGCACTTCTTTTGTACTGGTCAGCTGTACGAGAGAACTGTCCCCGGCAATTCCCTGGACAGGATTTTCCATAGCCGCCGCCTCCTGCGTGACCAGCGTTCCCATCACCGACACAAAAAGCAGAACCACAACAAGCAGCCCTATGGCTGCTGCTGTGATTTCTTTATGTTCACTCCTGAATGTATTGATTCTCAGCAATATTTGTTTCATGTATTCTCACTTCGCCCGCTATTTTGCAATATATATTTTCTTTACTGAACTGTATGCGCCAAACGTATTTTTACCATTGATCTTCGTCATTGCCCGCACTTTGACATAATACGTTTTGCCCTTCTGAAGTCCGGTTACTTTTTTGCTTGTTGCTGTTGTGGACACCGTTTTCTTTTCAGCTGTAAACTTACTGTTCGTCGCACAGACGATCTGATACCCGTAAGCACCGTAAATCTTTCGTGAAAGGCCAACCGTCATTGTCTTGGATGCCGAATTGGTCAATGTTTTGATCCATGGAGTCGCCGGTATGGCAAGCGTTACCTTTTTGACCGTGCTGTATGAACCATATACTTTTGCACCCGTGGAGTCTTTTTTGTAAGCACGCACTTTCACATAATAAGTTTTTCCCGTCGTCAGAGGATTAATGGTTCTGCCTTTATAAGCCGTTGTATAGATACTCTGCGCATTTTTCATACTGCTGTTATCCGCATAAAGCACCTCATAGGCAGCTGCCCCCGAAACTTTACTCTTCAATACAACTTTCATACTGTTGGCGGCTGTATTTGTCAGACTGGAAATCACTGGTGTTCCCGGTGCCGTCACTTTAACCCATTTCGCATACAGCGTATAATTTTTCCTGGTTCCTTTTTTGATTGTTGTAACTTTATTTTTATATTTGCTGTCCGAATACCAGCCCCCGAACGTATATCCTTTTCTCGTCGGATTCTTCAGCGTAAACGTCCAGTCTCCGCTGTAACCAGGTGAGCTTTCACTGCTGTTGGTTCCGCCGTTCAGTACATAAGTCAGCTTATATTGATAGGATGTTACTTTGCACAAGGCTTTGAACACTCCGACTTTTGCAGTAATCACCGCGCTTCCGCCTGCAACTGCGGTCACTTTTCCGTCCGCGTTGACCGTAACTGCTTTCGGATTACTGCTGCTCCACGTTACCGCCGGGTCATCTGTCGTCGTCTCAGGCAGATAACCTACGGACAGATATTCAAAATCACCCTTCGCAAGCTTCAGCGTTTCCCTGCTGATGGTGATGCCTGTCATCGGTGTTTCCACATGAACAGCACAGATCGCTGACACATTTCCAACCATCGCCACAATAGCCGCCTCACCGTTACCAACTGCCGTAACCACTCCGTCTTCCACCGTTGCCACATCCTCATTACTGGATTTCCATACCACAGTCTTATCACTCGTAGTGTCCTCTGGATTATAAGTGACTTTCAGTTCTGCTGTCTCCGTCGGATTCAGTGTCACTTCGGTTTTATCCAGTGTGATTTCCTTTAGTACCAGCGCATACAGCTTATCGTATGCCGCCCTCGCGTCCGTCAGCACCTTCAGTTGTTCTGCCGAAATATACTGCTTCTGGGCATCTGTCATCGTATGGTAAGCCGCTTCCGCCCTCAGAAGCCTGTCTTTGCTGGCGAGCGTCACCTCACCGATCGCATTGATCTTCTCAATCGTCTCCTGTGCCCTCTTGTAGTCATACTTCAGACCGGATAAGGTCTGCTCGGCTGCCCTCAGTACGGACAGATTCTCCACAAGCTGTTTCTGGGCACTTGTCAGATACAGGTAAGCCCTTCGAACCGAAGCTATATATTCCTCACTGTCTGAGGTCACTTCCCCGATCTGCAGGATCATCTCATCAACTGCTGCTGCCGCTTCCACATCCGCGTGCAGCTGCTGCAGTTCAAGCTCCATTTGTACCAGCGAATAATAGGTGGTGATTACAGCCTTCTGCACATTGTTAAGCGCATCATATGCCTCGCGCACCTGTTGAAGCTTGGCCTCCTCTTCCAGTGTGATTTCACCGCTGAAATAAGAGATATCGAGTTCCACCTGACGTGCGGCTTCATACTCTTCATCCGTGATCACTTCGCTCGCCAGTCTTTCCAAGGCACTCAGTGCAGCGTCTACCATACTTCTGCTTTCTGCCGGTATCTCCGCACGTTCATCATCTGTCAATGCAACATACGCAGCCTTTGCATCCGAAACAACCTGAAAACTGTCATCCTCCAGACTCAGCTCCTCCGGAATCAGGGCGATCAATTCGTTAACATTCTGGATCCGTGCCTCTCTCTCCCGGAGCTTCGTCAAGGTCTCTTCCGCCGCCTCCAGCTGGCTTTCATAGTATGCATCCAGCATACCTCTCTGCTGTTCTGTCAGCGCATTGTACGCATCTCTTGCATCCGCGATTGTCTGTTCCGAATCGAGTGTAACCTCACCGATCGCTTTGACCAGCGCAGCCACTTCATCCGCAGCCGTTTTGTCAGCCAGCAGGAGCTCTATCTGCTCTTCCGCTGCCAGCAGATCAGCATAATTTGTCACGAGTTCTTTTTCTTCATCGCTGAGGGCTTCATATGTTTCCCTGGCCTCTGTCACTGCATCCTGCTGTTCCAGCGTAATATCCACAAGCTCCGCAATCATGGCAATAACAATATCTGCCGCCTCCGTGTTCTCCATCAGCTTTTCCAGTTCTGCTTCCACCTGGACTAGAATCTTATAATAATACTGACATCCGGCATCCTCTTTCTCAGCCTCCGTCATACCGTCATACAGCGCCCGTGCTTTTTTGATTGTCGTGCTGTCAGCCACTTTGATACTTCCCGGTTTCAGTTTCACAATGTATGCTGCAAACTGGCGGATATTTTCGTAATATGTCTGCCATTTCGCGTACAGCACTTTATCTCCATAGCTTCCTTTTGTGACAGCCGTTACCGGAGAACCTCCGAATTTGCTGTCCGCATACCAGCCGCCGAAAACATAACCCTCTCTGACAACCTCTTCTGCACCCGGAAGTACAATATCATCATCAAAAGGCGTATAGACGGACGGAACCGTTACACCGTCAGCCAGCGCTCCGCCGTTTAACTCCAGCTGCAATGAAAACTCTGTCTCGCCGTACTGCGCATACAGCGTAACATCCTGTTCCGGCATCGAAAGCACTTCATTTGGCTGATAGGCGGTTCCCGAGCCATCCGTCTCCGTGTTCCAGCTGACAAAAGACTCTCCCTGCTTATCTTTTCCAATCGGAAGTACCACTTCCGCATACGGAGAGTAATTCACAGTCTCCGAAGTGCCGTCTCCATTTTGATACGTCACTTTATAAGATGCGGGCCTCATCTGTGTGTAGCTCCCATCTGTCATATCCGTCATATCATACAGACTGTTTTCTCCGTTTAAGTACCTGTCATAAGCCGTCAGCGCATAGATTGCCTGTTCCGTTGCCATGTCATTGACAACATAACCGGAGCCTCCTCCGCCATCATTTCCGAAGGTCACATGCTTGAAACCGCCGACTGCCTCGGAGGAACCACTGTTCTTTTCCCAAAACGCAAGCAGCGCATCGACCATGTTGTTGGTACGGACATCGTCTAAAAGTCCTCCCGGAGTCAAAAATCTTGCAGTTCGCCCGATATGTTCAAGCGGCACGCTTGCGGATTTCGGGTCAATACCCAGAGCACACAGCGCAACAAGTACCTGTACTGTCGACTCCGCATTGATACTGCTGCCCCATCCGCCAAAACCGCCGCACCGGTCCTGCATCTGATACATGCTGTAGATACCACGTTCCACCACCTGTACAAACTCGGACCATGGAGTTGCAGCCCCTGTGGTCTTATATTTATCCACATCCAGGTAATACGGCGCCAGCGCCTGCAGTGCCATGCCTGTGATATCCGCATCTGCACCGTTTTCCTTTGCAGCCTGCAGATTCAGCGCCCAGCCTCCTATCGTCTCTTCCGAATCTTTAATTTCTGAACGAACGATATAATCAATCATTTTTCCGCGCGTATTAATATCACCTTCGTTATATTTGGAAGGCTCCGTATAATATTCATAGCCGGCAGTGTCCATGGCAATCAGCTGCCAGATCGGACCGTTGAGCCCCTGGCGGTAGGAAAATGTATAAGACTGCGACAGCTTGTCAATGAAATCATAGCCCGCCACGTCTGCCGGGTCTTTTCCCATGGCGCTTAAAGTCAGCATCGCCCTGCACCACTCCGTACATTTATTGCGGTCCAGTTCCCCCTCAAGATCCAGAACTTTTTGCTCCACACGGCTGTAATAAGCGTCGAAATATCCATCAGGTATGTAATTCATATAATCGAGTCCCATGTACATGCCGCGCAGCAGATCCATGATCATCCACTCGCCATTCACGGAACCAAATTCCGGCGCCTCTACGGTCTCAAGCTTGTACCGTGCCGCTGCATTGATATAAAAGCGCAGACCAGGAGCTTCATCCTCCCAGAACCGCAGCTGTGCAAAATGATCCTTTGGCTCTGCATTCGGGTTCCAGGCAACAGCGCCTGCCTCCATCAGACAGGCAGACATCGTCATGACAAGCACCAGCACAATTGCCGTCAGCTTATTTACACCACGCCGTAACCGTCCGTTTCTGATTTGACTGTTTCGTTCTTTTTTTTCCATCATCTGTTTCCTCCCTGCCTTTAATTGTCACCACTCACCGTATTTTGGGCAACAAAAAAAGCATATTTTCTCCACCCGAAAATATTACTTTGCCTGACGTATGGCAGTTCTCCTGACTTCGCTTCATTCTAGGGAATGCCTTCCCGGACGTCTCCTCGTCCAGTGGTATTTCATTCCTTCGTCCACGTTACAGTAGTGGTGACTGTTCCGGATTCACACCGGATTCTCTTTTAACGTATTTTTGCTTCTCCCTGCAAAAATTCGACCATACATGCTGACTTTATTAAATTGGTTTCAGTATATCACATCCTTTTTTTAAAGTAAACTGCAAATCCCGCACTGTTATGGCAAAACAGCGGGGTATTCCAAAATGGAATCCCCCGCTGTCATCATTACTTTATGGTTCCTTTTATTCCGGATGAATAAGCTCCGAAGACCTTCTCACCGTTTACTGTACGGTATGCGCGCATCTTATACGTATAGGTCCCTTTCTTTAGTCCCTTTTCCGTGTAGCTCGTTGTACTTCCTTTCCCTACCTGTGTCACATACTGATACTTTCCGGTTTTCGGATCGATACGGTAAATCCGGTATCCGCTTGCCCCGTTTACTTTACTCCAGCTGATCTTCATACTGGTGGCGGAGGCTTCCTTTGCTGTAATATTTTTTACCTGTGTCGGTACCGGTTTCCCGTTCAGTCCGGTGCTGTATGCGCCGAAATATTTCGTGTTGTTCACTGTCCGGTATGCCCTTACAATATAGTAGTATGTCTTTCCGGATGTCAGTTTGTTGTGTACATAAGAAGTCGTACTTCCATTTGCAATCTGTGCTGCATATTTCCAGGCTCCGTTCAAAGAAGTTCTGTAATATACGCGGTACCCGCTCGCCCCGCTTACCTTGTTCCAGCTGACTTTCAGCGCCTGATATCCCCAGGACTGAACTTTGGAGAGTACCGTTCTCTCAGGCACTGCCTTGCCTGTGATTCCGGCCTTTACATAGTCTCCAAGCTGCGATTTGCCGCCAAGCGTATATACCGCACGAACAGTATAAATATAGGAAGTACCAGTTGTCAGGCCAGTGTCGCGGTATGAAGTCTTGTCCTGTCCTTCTACGGTCGCGATTCCTTTGTAGCTTCCGCCCGCCGTTTTCCGGTATACACGGTATCCTTCTGCACCCTTTACAGATTTCCATGTCACGTTCACGGTATTATAATTGACTGATTTCACGGAGCTTAAACTTACCGGACCTCTCATCACTTCCTGAAGCTCATACAGTGTCTTCTCTGCGTCAGTCAGTTTCTGAACATTCGTGACCCTTCCTTTCTGTGCAGAACTGAGTTTTTCATATTCTGTACGGGCAAGGTCGATTGCCTCAGCACTGTCAAGCGTCACTTCTCCGATCTGATCAATCAGCTCCACGACCTTTTCCGCTGCTGACACATCACCTGCCACTGCATTTTTCAGTGTCTCGCAGGCTTCATCGACTTCTGTCTGTGATGCCGGCAGATTCAGCATAGCCGCATTCGCCGCATCATATGCCTCTTTGACTGCCTCGTTTTCCAGCAGCATCTCTTTATTCTGATCACTGTTGACTGCTGCAATCTGTGCCGCCAGGTCATCTTTATTCGCACGCACTTTTCCGCTGCCGCCGCCGCCGACCGCAAAACCACCGCCGATATCACTTCCGTACGCAACCGTAAACTGTACACGCACGACGTCTCCGTCCGAGAGGTAGCTGTCCGCAAAACCGACATTCGGGAATACATTGTTCAGGCAGTACATCCATCCTGAGCCCTGTGCATAGTCAAACTCACCCAGTTCACCGGTAGTACCCCATTCTGCATCAAAATCGATCCCCAGATCATTCAGATCTTCATTCAGTGATGCATCCAGAATCAGATCTTTCGTTGCTGTCTTCGGCCTTCTCGCATTGGCTCCCAGGATCGATGACAGATAAAATCCGCTTTCAAGAGATCCGGTACTGTTGTAATCATATCCATTTTCCTGGATCAGACGTCCCAGTGCCTGCGCCGAATTTTCACCTTCATAGACCGGTATCTTTACAGGCTCAATGATATATCCACAGTTAATCGTCGATGCCTCAATTCCCATCGTGGCATATCCAATCAGTTCCCCTTTGGCTGCCTGTTCATAGCGGATCGTATACGTTCTGCTCACAGTCTGTCCGTCAGCGTCCGCAGCTTCAATGCTGACTGCATACTCCCCGTCCTCTTTCCCGCTGAAATTCAGTGTATAACTTGCCTTTACGCTGTCATTCCAGGTCGGTTTAAGGACCTGACCGTCAAATGTTACCGTTGCATCAATTTTATTTCCTTCTCTATCCCGTGCGATAACATCAAATGTTCTTCTGCTGCCCCGCTGAAGCATGCCATCCTCAAGCGTTGTCTCGATTGTCAGCACACCCGACTTTTTAAGCGCCATCATATACCCGGAATCATTCTTATAGTAAATGGTTCCCTGGCGGTCACAGATCGCACTGGTAATGCAATACTGCTTCATGCTGTCTTCCGGCGTATACAAAACACCGCTGCCCGGATCTGCCTCTGTAAGTCCCGGTTTGTCTTTTACTACATAAATTTCACCGTTTTCAGAATTGACCGTAAAATAGGCATATACATATCCGCCGCTTTCATACGCCGTCGTCAAAAGTGCGGAACTCTGCGGGTAGGCATTCAGTGGTATGGTATATGCTTCTGTTGCTGTACCGTCAGAAGCCAGCTGAAGTACTTTAATGCTATGTCCGTCAGGACTGAAATTGCTCGCGCCGCTGACACCGATATAGATTCTGCCGTTATAGACCAGCGGTGTGCTGGTACTCATGCCGCCGAGTGCAAAAGATGTAATGGAGCCATCATCAATGGCGCCGTCTTCAGACACTTTCGCAGAATACAGGTATCCTCCTTTCGACGCGAAATAAATACGATCCGTCACGGTATCATAGGCGATATCCGTTCTGATGTCACCTGCAAAGCCGCCAATCTCACTGATGACCTCACCGGTATACTTATCAAAGGAGTACAAAAATGCCGTATTGCTGGAGTAATTCTTCTCACCGTCATCCGTGCCGACGATCACATACCGGTCAGTCACGTAAGCACCTGCCCAATATACGCCGCCTGCGATCGTCTTTGTCCATTCTGCTTGTTTCGTCTCTGTCTTCGCGGCATCCGCCTTGACACACACGAAATTGGCATCTTTTGTCTCGCTGTTCCAGAAACCGGTATAGACATAACCGTCGGAATACCGGATAGAAGAATTCGGCTGCCCGCCGAGTTCATCCCTGTAAACCCAGAGAGATTCCAGTGTGGCCGCATTAAATGCCTGGATACGCCCGCCGGCAAGACCGACAAAAATCATACCGCCGCCGTATGTCGGAGGCACGATAGAAAAATTACTGTTGCCGGCCATTGTTCCCGTTTCAAGAACTTCTCCCGTTTCTTTGTCGATTTTCAAAAGCTTGGTACCACTGTAACAGTACATATAACCGTCTACCAGAATCGGCGAGCTGACTGCCTGGTTACTGTAACCTTCGCCAAGTTTCTTTCCCCATTTCAGCTCAGTTTCCGACGCTGTCACCGGCGTTTCCGCTGAGGTAATCGCCATATTATACGGGCTGTTTCTGTAATCGTACCATTCCGCATCCAATTCAGGAAGTTCAGAACTTCCTGCGTCTTTAACTGTGATCGTCAGATACGGAGCAATCAGCGGATTCGCGTATTCGTCCTCACACTTCGCCGAAACATGATACGTTCCCGCTGTGTCAAATTTGACGGTGACTTTCCCCTCTCCATCTGTCACTGCCCCTGCGATATCTTTACCGGTTCCCAGATAACCGTTTGCATCAGACTCATCAGGTGTCACAAGCACCAGCTGTGCATCCTCCACCGCCTTTGTCTGCTGATCAATCATACTCTGCGCATAGTTCCCAAAATATGCAAAGTTATAACCCTTCAGTTCAAAAGAAATATCTTGCCCTGTTTCCGCCTCAAGGCTGGTGATTTTTGATCCGTTGGCGAAAAACATTCCATAATCATCCAGGAAATAAGATTCATCCTGGTAGAAAAAGAATTCCACATCATCTCCCGCTGCAACTTTACAGTTGTTTGCAGAATATCCGGTATATCCATAGGATGTTTCCACATCATCGTGCGGCGCGGCTCCGTTGACCGCAAAACCGATGCTGCTCGTCTCAACTCCGTTCATTTTTTTGATAAATCCGGAATCATCGACTACGAGATACTCCTGGATATCGTCTTTTGTGGCCCCGTACAGATCAATATGAATCTGCACAAGCACATCAAGCGGAGTGATATCTCCCTCGTTTACATTGGTTCCATATGTAAAGCCGTAGGATTTTGCCAGGTTAGAGGAAATCTCCGATGTCTTCGGAAGATAGAAAAACGTATCCCCCATTTTCATGGACATTTGTACTTCTGCCTTTTGGGCGCCCACTGTCACCTCCGCAGCAGCGCCGGCATTCTCGATCTCAGGATCAGCCGCAGAAACATCCGGCGCCTCTTCCTCTGTATCTTTTTCTGGTTCCTCCTGTGACGTTTCCCCTTCCGGAATGACTTCACCTTCCGGAACTTCCTGATCCGTTTCCGTGACATCAGCTTCCATCCCTTCCGTGACCGGGACTGGCAGATCTTCCGCCGCTGCAAATGCCGCTGTCGGCACAGAAGTAAGGATCATCAACGCCGCCAGAATCATACTGATGATTCTGTTTTTAAACATCTTCATACACTTACACTCCTTTTCTCTTGTTCTGACCATCGATAAAATTGAAATAAAAAAAGAGCCGTAAACGGCTCTATCTTTAGAACGGAACCTTTTTGCGCACAACAAAAGAAGGTCCTGGATTTTCTTCCCAATCCGCCTTGCCTACGAATCTTTTTTCACAAACTGCGTTGTTGTATCCTGACTCGGGTTCATCCTACCAAAAGCGCCTTCCCAGACCTTCGTCCAGTGGCATTTTGCCATCTTCGTCCCCCATACAGTAGAGATAGACTGTCCCGGATTCTCACCGGGTTCCGGTTAAACAGGCGTATCCCGCCTGACCACAGTTTTTATTCAGTTTATATCATGGTGTTATTCATTAATTTAGATGATTTCATCTGATTTGTCAAGATATAATGCAAAAATCCTGTCCGTATATTGTCAACTCCGTCATATTTCTGCTGTTCATACAGCTCAATTTGTAGGATAATAACCTTACTCCGGAATTTCCAGAATTATACGTGTGACGTATTCCCTCTCATTTTGTATAAATTCCGCGGTCCCCTGGTAGCGTGCTGCAATCTCCTGTACGCTGCGCAGCCCGAATCCTTTACGTTTCCCCTGCATTCCCCCGCTTCTTTCGGCGGACACACTGTTCCTGATCTGAATCAGACATTTCCTGTCTTTTATTCCCATATCCAGATAAATATACGTTCCCTTTTCCTCCGCTATCTGCCTGCAGGATTTTAGGGCGTTTTCCAGGCAGTTGCCCAGCAGCACCGTCAGATTCACCTGATCCTCTCCTTTGAGCGGACCAAGTGTAACATAAGCCTGAAACTCCACATGATTCATGGCTGCATTTTCAGCGTAAAAACTGAGTAGTCCGTCTATCACCGCGTCTTCACAGTACCGGCTGCGTTCATCTTTCAGATAAAGATTCTCATAACTGCTCAGATATTCATCCAGAGCCTCTTGATTTCCCTGCCTGTTCAGCATGGTGATCACCCGGAAATGCTGGCGGGTGTCGTGATGAAGCCTTCGCGCATTCTCTATATCCGCTGTGATGGTTTCATACTGCAGCTGCCATATTTCCATCGTATTTTGCAGCTTCATCTGCCTGCGCATCAGATATATTTCATTAAAAAATATCAGATATACCAATGCGTCTGTCAACGCCAGGCAAATCAGAGGAACCAGCCTCTTCTTCGCATAGAACAGAATAAACGGAACCGCCAGTATATAGAGAAGCAGAGTAGCCAGCACATACAGACAGGCCTTTTTCATCTCCTTTTTTTCCATGACAGCAATACTGTCCCGCACGATATGGCGAAAGAACGGATACACAAAAACTCCGGTAAGAAGATACAAGATGACATATATCAGCAGTGTCTTTCCATCATAGGGAAAGTTGGCGCCTCTGCTTTTAAATGTAGTGCCAAAGGTAACCTGCGCAGATACCGTATATATGACAGCGGCATAGTGAAGAACCAGCATATAGACAAGAAAAACCGCCATCGTCCTCTTTTTTATAATCCACAGAAAATAAAGCAGCATCACTGCAATGACTGCTCCTGCATACAGATTCGAACATACCATCCGCAAAGTCACCGGCGCCGCCAAAGTAACAGCCGCCAGCCCGGCTGACGCCGCCACAAGAAAAACGATGACCATCAACAGGCATTTTCCTCTGCTGTACCGGATATTCTCATCTTCTATCGCAACAAAGGCCAGAATCGCTACCGGGAAGGACTGAATAAAAAAACCGGCCCATTGAATAAGAACAAAATCCAATAACTCATCCATCCGCATCACACTCTGTTTCTATGTCCTCTTTCCAGGCACCGGAAGAGGTACTCATGATATTGAATACGCGTCTGCTCCTTTTCTTTCCTGCTGATAAGAGCTGTTGTTCCATCTTTGAATTCACAGCTGCCGTTTTTACTGATATCCTCAATTTCTCCCATAGCCACAAGAAATCCTCTGCTGATCTTCAGAAAGTCCAGCCCCTTTAACTGTCGCTCTGCTTCGGAAAAAGTAATCGGAACCCAGACCGGGGAATCTTTGCCGTCGTAATAAATATCCACACCTCTTTTACTGCTCAGAATTTTGATCACTGACTCTTTCAGGAAATAAAATTTTTTATCACCTTTCTGCAATGTCAAGATCTGCTTTTTTTCATCCGTAAATGTCCTGGCACGCTGGATAAGTTCTTCAAGTTCCGCTTCCTTCACCGGCTTTAACAGGTAATGAACCGCCTTCAGAGCAAACGCCTCTACTGCAAAATCCGGTGAAGACGTCAGAAACGCAACGGACACATCCGGCAGACAGGCATGCGCCTTTCGCGCTGTCTCTATTCCATCCATTTCATCCATATAAATATCCAGAATCAAAAGTTCATACTCAGCCCCGCGTTCCAGATCCTGCACTAATGATTTTCCGTCGCTGTAACAGACTACATTCAACTCTTCGTGAAATTTTACAAATACAGCATTCAGCTTTCCCGCAATCTCTTCCAGTTCCTCTGTTCTGTCATCACATATCGCAATTCTCATAATACCCTCCTGTATTTCACTATAACACAGGTTTTTTTCGATTTCTATACTGTATTTACTGCGGTGCCCGCAATTATAAGATCCGTGTTTCCGGTACACTAAAACGGGAGTGCCCATCATGGACACCCCCATACCCCTCTGACAAATATCAGATTTTAACAACGCCTTTTGATACCAGTGCTTTCTGAGCTGCTTCACAGATCTGTGTCGCTGCAGTTCCGTCATGTACCACAACACCAGGTTTCTTTCCATTCTGTACACAGTCTACAAACTCTTTCATTTCTTCCACGTATGCCTGCTGGAAACGTTCCGGGAAATTGCGTACACATTCCTGAACAACACCGTGTTTGTCATAGATCACAGCAAGATTCTTAGCCGGAACCGGACTGACGCGAATACTGCCCTCTGTACCGATAATCTCTGTTTCAATATGATAGCCGTGCACTGCAGCCCGGCCTACATGAAGCTGTCCCATAGCACCATTCTTAAATGAGAAGGTGGCACATGCGGTTTCAACATCGCCCTGTTCTGTAAATCTCGGATGTTTTACGGTGCTTCCAATTGCATATACTTCTTCCGGGTCGTCACCCAGGAACCAGCGCATCAGGTCAATATCATGGCTCGCCATATCCATCATGATACCGCCGCTCTTCGGAACGTATCCGCTGTCCAGTAAGCTTTCTGCGTCAGCATCAGGGTCAACGCCGGTAGCTTTTACAAGGTAAGGTTTTCCGATTGCGCCTTCGTCGATTTTCTTTTTCGCATATGCATAGGACGGGTCATATCTGCGCATGAAACCAAGCATGAATACGAGATCCGGATACTGCTCCACTTCTTTTTCCGTTGCATAGCATTCGTCAAGTGTAACAGCAAGTGGTTTCTCACAGAAGATATGTTTTCCTGCTTTTAAAGCCAAGGAAATCTGCTCCGGATGGAATGTGGACGGGGATACGATCACAACTGCATCGATATCCGGATCCTGACACATCTCGCCGAAATCAGCATATGTTTTTGCCACACCCAGTTCTGTTTTTGCATACTCAAGTTCTGCAGGCACAACAGAGCAGGCTGCCACCAGCTCAGCAGCCGGTACGCCAAATGCCAGGTTGTTCGCATGTGCACGTCCAAGTCTTCCTAATCCAACAATACCAATTCTTACTTTCTTCATTCTCCAATTCCTCTCTTCACTGTGATTTCTCTCTTCCAAAGTTCAGATCTATATAAATCGTCCGCCGATTTATACATTAATCATATCATAACAAATCCTTTTTCTCAATTCTTTAGTAAAATTGCACGATTGATTTTTTCTTCCTGCAGAAACTTCAAGTAATTATTACGGGAACTGGTAAGACTTTCACATTCTTGCTTACCGTTCTTATTCCCAGTTTTTACAGACATCTACCCATTTCGAATAACCAGAGTATTTCTCAAGCTCTGGTATTGTCAGCTCAATTGCACTGCTGCTGCTTCCACATGCCGGAAATACCGTCTCAAACCGTTTCAATGACTCGTCAAGGCACACAATGATCCCGTCTTTGACTGCAAACGGACAAACCCCTCCGATCGTATGGCCGACCAGATTCTCCACTTCCTCCGGCGTGAGCATTTTGGCTTTTGTATGGAAGGTTCCCTTATACTTACTGTTGTCAATCTTCGCATCCCCTGCCGTTACAATCAGCACACATCCTTCATCCACTTTAAAGGAAAGGGTTTTGGCGATTCTCTTCGGTTCACATCCGACTGCCTGCGCCGCAAGTTCAACCGTCGCTGATGACACCTCAAACTCCCGCACCCTCTCCTCCAATCCATACCGTCTGAAATATTCTTTTACTTTTTCAATTGCCATTTTTATTTTCTCCTTACCGCATGCTTCATGATTATTTCACCCATCCCCGGTACGAGCGGTTCATCGGCGCCTCTCTCCCCGGATCAGCCGCCTCAGTCAATCGCTTCAGACCATCTGACGCAACCATGACAACCGACTCTTCATGCATAAAATCTGTGATATTCGCATCAAAAAGCACATTTGCCTTTGCCGGGAATTCTTCATCCCCGTCCCAGAACAGAAAGCGGATCGGCAGACAGGAAAACGCCATCGCCTGAAATCCCGCATCGGAATAGCGGATCTTTTCAAATCCCAGTTTTTCTCCCGCTTCCAAAAGCTGCAAAAGCCTGCCGCTGAATGCTTTCGCAAATGGATTGACCGTCTGCTCAAAAAATGCCTTTGTGAAAACGCTTGCGCGGGGTACATCCTGAAATGCCACCCACTCTCCCGACAATACCGGTTTTTCTTTGGAATAGTAAAACAGATGGTAGATGTTCATCAGTGTAAAGAAATCGGGTTCCCGGAGGGGACATTCAACATCAGTGATGCTTCCGGTTTCCCGGTCAATTTCATACCTTCTTCCATAATAAATGACGGGCAGTTTCCCATGTTCCGAATACCCGGGCAGGCCAAGCGCCTGATACCGCTCCTTATAATTCCAGGTCACCGCCCTTTTCTTCCAGTCCTCCCGGACCTTTTCATAATTATCCTGATATTTGTCCATAACCTTCCTCCCGTTAAAAGCTTCGTATTTTATCGGAGTCCTCATCACTCGTTTTTTCGATTTCCTGAATCACCACGTAATAGCCCGCGGTGTCATTTACTTTCACGAAAACCCGTTCCCCTGCTTTGTGACCCAGAATTGCTTTCCCGATTGGAGATTCTGTACTGATTTTCCCATCCAGGGAATTTCCCCTTATAGAGGTCACCAGTTTATACGTCTCACTCTCATCGTCATCTTCAAAATACAGCCTCACCGTATTGTTCAGCCCAACTTCATCTTCCTTGGAATGGTCCGTGACAATCTCAGAATTTTTAAGCAGACGCTCCAGATAACGAATACGGCTTTCATTACTGTTCTTATCTTTCTTTGCCGCGTGGTACTCAAAGTTTTCACTTAAGTCTCCGTGGGCCCGCGCTTCTTTCACTGCCTCCAGTGCCTCTTTCCTGACAACAAGTTTTCGGTGTTCAATTTCTTCCCGGATCTTTTTTACATCCTGCTCAGTCAGTTGATTTCTCATTCTTCATCTCCACCTTTTGTCTGCGTCAATGTCGCTTTCATAATCACCGGGTTATGGTCAGAATACGTAAACCCTCGATCCAGTGTCTTCACGCCTTCCAGCTGTACATTCGGCGAAAGGATAAACCCGTCAATTACATAATATTGAGTATTTTCAGATTTCGGATCATACGGTTCATTCAGCAGTCTGGAGGTCGGAACTTTTGTATCATTGACAAAATTCCATCCCTCACCGAGTTCTGACGTGTCAATTCGTCCGGGTTTAAAATATTTATCGTTATTTAATGGGTATTCTTTCTCTCCGTCTCCGTCAAACGTCTGGTTGAAATCTCCCCCGGCGATACAGTAGTTTCCTTTCTCGTATTCGCTTTGCAGAAACTCAAACAGTAATTTTGTCTGAGCTTCTTTTCCGGTCCCGTCATCATACGCTTCCAGATGAAGATTCACAAGCACCAGTTCTTTGTCGGAACCTTCCAGCTGTATACGCTCCGTCAGCAGACAGCGTTTCAGCTGTGCGACGCGAACTGGCCACTGGAACGAAGTCGGCAGTGAGATCCGTGTGCTTTCCTCACTTTTAAAACTGTTCAATGTCGTAAGTCCGCCTTCCACTTTCCCGATCGTCGGAAGCGGATAGGGTACATACCGGCATCTGAAATTTGCCGCATACGTCATCGCATATCCGGGATTTGCTTCCATCAGATAATTTGCTTCATCCAGATAATAAGAACGTTTGGAATCCCGGTCAACCTCCTGCAGAAATACAACATCTGCTTTTTTATCATAAATCGTGTCTGCGATTCCCTGCATATTATCCAGTACTACTTTGCGCGATTCAACATTCACAGTTTTTCCACCGTCCATAAAAAAATCATGCTCTCTATCAAGCGCTCCATATCCAATGTTAAAAGTCAACACCCGCAGGCTGTCTCCTTCTTTTATCGTCTTCGTTCCCGTTCCCTTCTGTTTAACACTCTCCTGGTCATCCGGATGATACTCCGTAACCGTGAGATATGATGCGAGGGCTGCAAAAGCCAATACCAGCACTGCAAGTACCACGGCCGCAGTTATCCATATTTTTCTCTTCATATACACCTCTGTCGCTCTGTCTGTTACTCTTTTGCTGCTTTTTTATTATAACGCATCCAAAGGATTTTTAAAAGTTATTTCCCGCGGCCTTCCGTTATGCTATACTAAACTTATCAAATTCACACATTGTTGGGAGAAAACTTTTATGAAATCAAACCAGAAGACTTACCCCAAACAAAGTAACTGGCATTATCTTCTGTTTCTGCCCACCGGTGCTGTCTGTTTTGTCATACTTGCTGTTATATATTTTGGTTCCCAGCTTTCTATCGTTGGATGGAACAATTCAGACATACAGGCCTTTGATACCGGATGGTTCACCGAGAGCGGCAGCGAGCTGACACTTCCCGCCAAACCAGAAGCAAATTTAGAAAATGAACTTACCATCGTAAACACTCTGCCTCAGATTTCCGGCCACACCTGGCTGGTTTTTGAGAATTCTTATCAGGCAGCGGAGGTCTTTATTGATGGAACGCGCGTTTTTGAATATGGCGTTGAACAGACCTCCCCTTTTGGCCATCTCCTGGGAAATGCCCCGTGCAGAGTGGCATTAGATTCGTCTGACAGCCTAAAAACAATCCGTATCCGCCTCGTAAGCCCTTACAAAAAAAACAGCTTATATGTAAGCAACATGCGTCTCGGCACCAAAGAAGCATTGATTGTAACCGAGCTTCGGCAAAATCTGGGATTGATCGTATGTCTTGGCATACTCGTTGTCATGGCTGCTGCTCTGTTTTTAAGCAGCGCCATTTCCCGGTTTCGCGAACGCAATCCATACTATACGCTGTTTCTTTATCTGGGTCTGTTTACTTCCTCCTGTGCGGTCTGGCTTTTGACGGACTCTTCACTGCCTGCGCTGTTTTCGGACAATGTTGTTTTCATCTGTCTTTTATCGTTTTACAGTTTCATGCTGATTCCTGTGTTTATGCTGCTCTTCATTTCTGAACTTTGTCACAGCAAAGACCGCAACGGAAAGATCCTCTGCTTCCTTATGCTGCTTAATGTGATCATTCAGTCTGTCCTTTTTGTCTTCGGCATCGCTGATTTTCCCCAGATGCTTATCGCCACACATCTGCTTCTCGGGATTTCCTGCCTATGGCTGCTGTTTTTCCTGATACGGGATATCAAGACGAACCACGCTTATTATTCAAAAGGTATCCTGGCCGCCATCACCGTCCTGATTGCCTCTGTCGCGATTGAGGTGCTGGACTTCTATTTCAAGAACTTCAGAGGCAGCCGCAGGTTTTTCCGGTTCGGACTTCTGATCTTTATCGGTACTCTGATTTTTCTGGCCTGGAAAAAGTATATGGAACTTCTGCGTGAAAACATGAAAGTACAGACTTATCAAAAGCTGGCCATGACGGATTCTCTGACGCATGTCGGGAGCCACACTGCTTACCTCGAAAAGCTGGAATTGCTGAAGCAGCATTCCCAGCCCTCCGATCAAATTCTGCTGATTATGATGGATGTGAATTTCCTGAAAGAGACAAATGACAAGTACGGTCATAATGCAGGTGATCTTCTGCTGAAAGGCGCTGCCAAGTGTATCGAACAGTCTTTCGCAGATATTGGAAACTGCTACCGGGTTGGCGGTGATGAATTCATTGTCATTCTGGAAAATCCCGCCGGCGATCCCGAAGCTTATAATCAAAAACTTGATGATTTTCTGAAGGAGCACAACACCGGCAACCCGTTCCCGGTGTCTGTGGCCCGTGGTTACGCTTATATCGACAGAAGCAGCCATGATATCAGTCAGAACATTCAGAACGCCGTCCATAAAGCCGACCTGGATATGTATGAGAATAAAAAGAAACATCATGCAAAGTAACCGAGAGGAATACATAATGATGGAAATAAATGATACGGGTGTCATAGAACCTTCTTATATGGATTTTACGATTCCATCCGACTTCGCGCGCAGTGCATTGTACTGCATCCCACAGTTTGGACATTTTTACTGCACACCGGAATATTCTGTGCGGCGCAAAAGCCTCGATCTGTACCTTATGATCTATGTGGTAAATGGCTCTCTGTGTGTTGAGACACGAGGGCGCAGATACGTGGCATTACAGGATCAGATTGTTTTACTGGACTGCCATTATCCACATCAATATTACTGCAGAAACTCCCTTGATTTCTTATGGTTCCATTTTCACGGCAGCAGCAGCCGACAATATACAGAATATCTCAACAGGCAGTTCGGAATTATTTTTACGGGTGAACACATCCCTTATCTGAAAACAGAGTTTGAAACACTTCTGTCGGGCACCCAGTCAGCCATCGCGGATGAACACCTGATTTCCCTCAATATCACCCGTATTTTAAGCAGACTTGCGGCACCCGACACTTCCGCAATGCATTCAGACCATCCGCTGATCCCGGCACTTCAATATATCAGCAGTCATTACCACGAAAATGTGGAGCTTGGCTGCCTGGCAGATCTTTGCAGCTTCAGCAGCTCACATCTCATACGCATCTTCAAAAAATACACCGGCTCCACGCCTCACGAATACCTGCTCTCCTACCGCCTGCGCCAGTCAAAACAGCTTTTACTGACCTCTCCCTGCTCAATCGAACAGATTGCAGATGCCTGCGGATTTAACAGCGCCTCTCATTTTGCGAGAGCTTTCAAGAAGCAGGAGGGGATGACACCTTCGGATTTCAGAAAGATACCGTTCTAATACTCTCGGTTTCCAGACAACTCCATTCTTTTATTACTCTGCTTAACGTGGTGGAATACACTTCTTTCCGGGCGATAATTGCAGGAGTAACGAATGTTCAGAATAACGAATTATAAGACAGGTTTTGACAAATAGGGATTGATTTTATTTTTGATCATTATGTTTCCCGATTTTATATGGTTTGCTGTCCCTGACGTTCATGACGTATTAAGAAAGGATTCGGGAACTCCCTGTGCAGATATATATCATCGCTTCTGTCTTTTAAGCTGTAATAACTGACTCCCTCTGTATAATGATCAATAAACACTGCAAAAAGCCAATGAAAAAAGCACCTCAAACCCTCTATGCACAAGAGTTTGAGATGCTCGTCACGATGCCGCAGACCGGAATCGAACCGGTACGAGGTTTAACCCTCGCAGGATTTTAAGTCCTGTGCGTCTGCCAGTTCCGCCACTGCGGCTTGAATATTCAAGAGCATACGATAGTTCGCCCAACTAAACTCGCGCTCTGCGCTCATTAAAGTTCGCGAACCACCTCGCACTAAGTTCACACTTCGCCTAACGGCTCGTGTTCACTAAGTTGCTTTCGGCGTGGATGGAGAAGGATTCGAACCTTCGAAGGCGTTGCCAACAGATTTACAGTCTGCCCCCTTTGGCCACTCGGGAATCCATCCTTATATCTTGTCAGAGTGCCCAGCGCGCTCTGACAAGATATTTTATACCATATTTCAGCATGAAATGCAAGATCTTCTTTTTTCCTTCGCTATTCCTTGCGATAAAGTACAACAGCACCGCGTGGGGCCATCGTGATGCTCAGAATACCGGCCACAACCGAATGTGATTTCTTTTCGTTGCCGTATCCCTCCGCGTCCGTACAGAACACCTGTTCCATCACCTTATCGTGGATACAATCCATCCCGAGTTCCCAGACAGGTACTTCCACAGCAGCCTCCTCGTCACGGTTATTGATAATGACTGCAATCTGCTCATCGGGAGAAAAACGGCCATAGGCCAGAATATTATGCCCATACATCAGCTGGCGCACAGAACCTTTCCGCAGAACCGGATACTGCTTATGCATCTTAATCGCTTCCCGGTAAAAGTTCAGCAGTTCCATATCCTCATCTCCCCAAGGATATGTCCTCCGGTTATCCGGATCAGTAAACCCGCAGACGCCGGCCTCATCTCCATAGTACAGAGTCGGCGCCCCCGGCCAGGTCATCTGGATAACAACGGCTTCCCTCAGCACCGCTTTGTTCACACCTTCTTCAGCCGCTGCAGAACCAAGGTGCGCCACTTTTCCAACCTTCTGATTCGTTCTTGTCAGAAAACGCGAATGATCATGATTATCCAGTTCATTCATCGCCACATGCAGAGACGGTCCATAGAAACGTGACATGTGATATTTCATCGCCATCGTAAAAGATTCGCCATTGCCAAGCAGATCTGGTCTGAACTGGTCGCTGTGCTTTTCCATCCCCGTCAGGAACCAGGACACCGGCTCCATAAATGCGTCGTAGTTCATCACGGTATCCCATTCATCGCCTTCCAGCCATTCTTTGGCATCTCCATAGTGCTCAGCCAGAATCAGAGCCTCCGGATTGGCATCCTTCACCGCTTTGCGGAACTTCTTCCAGAACTGATGGTTGTATTCCACGCTGTGCCCCAGGTCCGCTGCCACATCCAGTCTCCAGCCGTCTGCATTGTAGGGCGGTGACACCCATTTCTTAGCGATATACATAATATACGCCTCCAGCATGGGAGATCTTTCATAATTAAGTTTTGGCAGGGTGTCATGCCCCCACCAGCCATCATAAAATTCATTGTACGGCCATGCGTGCTCATTATTAAATTTAAAAAACGTCTGATACGGACTGTCATGGTCTACATAGGCACCTTTTTGATAATGCTCATCATTTTCATAGATGCGTTCACGGTCCAGCCATTTATTAAATGAGCCGCAGTGATTGAACACACCATCCAGAATAAGCTTCATCCCGCGCTTATGTAATTTTTCAACCAGTTCGATAAACAGTGCATTGCTGGCCTCCAGATTATCAAGTCCCGTTACTCTGTTGATGTATCTGGTCGCGTGAGTATTTTCAAGATCTCCCGGTTCCAGAAGTTCACCGTCGTCTGACAGAATTTTCCCATAATGCGGGTCTACATAATCATAGTCCTGAATATCGTATTTATGGTTTGACGGCGACACGAAAATGGGGTTCAGATACAGAACCTCAATCCCCAGATCCTGCAGGTAATCCAGCTTGTCGATAACCCCCTGCAGATCCCCGCCATAAAACGTCCTGACATCCATAGCCTGGGGCGGCCTTTCCCACTCTGTCTCCTGAGATACCTGCTCTCCAATATAGGAGTATTCTCCGCTGAGAACATCATTTTTTTTATCTCCATTAAAAAAACGGTCAACAAAAATCTGATACATCACTGCACCTTTCGCCCATTCCGGCGTTTTGAATCCCGGAACAATGCCAAATGAATACAGTTCATTCAGGTCTTTTGTCACACCCAGTTCATTATAATAACAGGTCAGTTTTCCTGCCTGAATTTCAAAATAGTAATGCATGGTTTCCTCTCCCAGCACTACCTGCGTTTCGTAATAGTCAAATCCGTCTTTTGTCATTGCAACAAACATTTCTTTGCGAATTGAACCGCTGATCAGATAAACCGCATCTGCATTGCTTTTCTTCGTGCGCAGACGGATGGTCACTCTGTCGCCGGCTGAGGCACCACTTGGAAACTGATAATACTCAGACTCATCACTGTGCAGTGCTTCTTTGCTCAATAATGGTTTCATCTTATGAATATAATTTAAGCGGTTCTCCAGCTCACGATAAAATTGTAAATCCATAAAATAACTACCCTTCTATTTTTAGTTTTATTTCTATTCTATCTTATCCCAGTCTGTAATTCAACAAACTTGTGCTTTTTGTTCATATTTGTTCAGTTTTTCTACAGCACCTGACAACACCTAACATTTTTCTCCTAAAGCAAAAAAGACAGCTTTCCGATCGCTGTCTTTTAAGAGAAGGTATTTCTTCTTTTGGGGTGTAGCAAAAACTATATAATGTATTGGGGGGTTGTTACATTTTGTATTATAGCGCATGTCTGCAAAAAAGTGTGCACAAACCTCACAAAATTTTCATCCATTTTTTATGCACATTATACAGTTTCAGCCTGTTCAAATAAGGACTCAAACTCTTCGCGCCCTATTTTTTCTTTTTCAAGCAACAGTTTTGTACAGCTGTGAAGAACCTCTTCATGTTCCAGTATAATCTGTTTTGCCTTCTCATAGCAGGTATCAATCAGCCGTTTTACTTCTTTATCGATGGTAGATGCCACACTCTCACTGAAACCGCGCGCATGTGCCAGATCACGTCCGATAAAGACCTCATCCTGGTCATCGCCGTACGCAACCAGACCGACCTCCGTTGACATCCCGTATTTTGTCACCATGGCCTTTGCGATGGAAGTCGCCTGCTTGATATCCTGAGATGCCCCTGTTGTGATATCATCAAATATAATCTCTTCCGCGATCCGTCCGCCAAGACATACCTGGATATTTTCCATCATCTCACCCCGGGTGTTAAAGAGTTCATCTTTCTCCGGAAGACGCATGGTATATCCGGCAGCCCCCATTCCGGTAGGAATGATAGAAATCGTATAGACCGGATCAATATCCGGCAGCACATAACAAAGGATTGCATGCCCGGCTTCATGGTAAGCTGTAATCCGTTTTTCTTTATCAGAAATAACTTTGCTTTTCTTTTCTGTTCCGATTCCAACCTTAATAAATGCCTCTTTGATGTCCTGCTGCATCAGATACGCCCGGTTTTCTTTTGCCGCCAGTATCGCTGCTTCATTCAAAAGGTTCTCAAGCTCAGCCCCTGTAAAGCCGGCTGTGGTCTGTGCAATCTGTTTAAAATTCACATCCTCCCCGAGAGGCTTCCCATTTGCATGTACTTTAAGAATCTCCTCGCGTCCTTTGACGTCCGGAGCGCCAACCACAACGCGGCGGTCAAAACGTCCGGGCCGCAGAATCGCAGGGTCCAGGATATCGACACGGTTCGTCGCAGCCATCACGATAATACCTTCGTTGACACCAAATCCATCCATTTCTACCAGCAGCTGATTGAGTGTCTGCTCACGCTCGTCATGACCGCCGCCCATTCCGGTTCCTCTTCTGCGGGCGACCGCATCGATCTCATCAATAAAAATGATACATGGACTGTGCTTCTTTCCCTCTTCAAATAAGTCACGCACACGGGAGGCGCCGACACCGACAAACATTTCAACGAAATCAGATCCGGAGATACTGAAAAACGGGACACCCGCTTCGCCTGCAACAGCCTTCGCCATCAATGTTTTACCGGTCCCTGGAGGGCCCACAAGCAGCACACCTTTCGGGATCCTCGCCCCGACCTTTACGTATTTCTGAGGTTCCTTCAGGAAATCCACAATCTCAACCAGATCTTCCTTCTCCTCCTCAAGACCCGCTACTTCTTTAAACGTTACTTTTTTATCACTATCCGTTGACATTCTGGCGCGGCTTTTCCCAAAGTTCATCATTTTGGCATTGCTTCCGCCTCCTCCGTTCATAGATCTTGTCATAAACATCATCAGCACAAGCACAAGTCCCACTGAAACCAGAATTGGAAGAATTGTTGTCAGGAACGTATTGTCCTTTGGCACATCATATAGATGATATTCCACCTTTTTTTCATTCAGCTCTTCCTGAATCTCATTTACGTCACTTACATTCAGCTGTTTCCTGCTCCCGTCTTTCAGCACGATGTCCAGCTGTCCTGTCGGTATCTGCTTGTTCTGGACAATGCCAACAGAAGTAATCTGACCGCTTTCAAGCGCTGCCTCGTACTCTTTATTAGTATATTCCTCGGATTGCTGCATTCTTCCCGACAGATACATAAAACTGCCGACCAGTATGACTGCCACAATAAAATACAGCAGTAATCCTCTTGATTGTCTGTTCACTGCTTGAATCTCCTTTCAGCCTTTATATTTCAGGTTCCAGAACACCGATATAGGGAAGATTTCTGTACATCTGTGCAGAATCAAGCCCAAATCCTACTACGAATTCATCCGGAATTTCAAAACATACATAATCCACCGTCACATCTGTCACACGCCGGTCTGGTTTATCCAGAAGCGTACACAGTTTCAGACTATTTGGATTCCGCGTTTTCAGCTCTGCCACAAGGCGGCTTAGGGTCCTTCCGGAATCAACAATATCTTCTATAAGCAATACATCTCTGCCTTCGATTGATTCCTCCAGATCCTTCTTGATGTTCACGGTGCCGCTAGACGCAGTGGCATCCCCATAACTTGACACTGTCATAAAATCCATGGTCACAGGGACCGTGAGATGTTTTGCAAGTTCACACGTAAAAAACACACTGCCTTTCAGTACACAGATCAGATGTATTTTTTTCCCGGCGTAATCCCGGTTAATCTGTTTTGCCGCTTCTAGAATTCCTGTCAGCACCTGCTCCTCACTCAGAAGCACGCTGATCTTATCGCTCATGAATATTTCCTCCTTTTATCTGAATCCGTAAGATGCATCTGGTCGACTCACGGACCATACATGCCTGGCTGATCCGGTAACCGACCACCCATAAGACCTCTGACCCTGCTGCCAGAAGAAGGATTTTGTCACGTTCTTCTCTTGGAACCTTGAGGTCAATAAAATAATCTTTGATCTTCTTCCTGCCGCCTTCCTCATTGATCCTGATATAATCTCCCGGAAGCCTGGTTCGAATTACCAAAGTATCTTTTATTTTATCATAATCCAGCCATTTCGTATATGTTTTTTGTGGAATTCTTTGCACGGAATTCCTCAACAATCCGCACTGTACGTTCCAACCTTCAAGCTGTATTTCTCCTGGAATGATCAGCTCTTTGCAGATAAACACTGACGGAGCACCATACTGCTCACGGATATCCGCTCTTCGAAATGCCAGCCCCCGGTATGTTCTCGTCACCACCAGGCTATACGGCAAATGGAGACATTTACCGGTTTCCCTGGAAAACAGTTCACAGACGTCTTCCAGATGTACCCTTGTAAAATCCTTTTTTGTCCCTGCAGACTGTTCCAGGCATTTTTGCAGCACACATTTCTGCATAAGCAAGGGTTCCTTTACAAGGCGGTTATCTGCAAGAAGACTGCCGCCTGACCTCTGCACATATTTCTCCATCAGCAACTCGGTCATTTCATCGAGATAATCCTGAATTTCTTCCAGACTCTGCGAGGCCGCAGCCATATGCTCCACTGCACGGGGATTGATCTCATCTGTCAGATACGGCATCACACGATGCCTGATTTTATTTCTCGTATATTCTTCATCCATATTCGTACTGTCTGTGCGGTATTCTATTTGTTCTTCTTTTAAATACTGCTCAATTTCAGACCGGTTCATACACAAAAGAGGACGAATCACAGAATTTCGTACAGGGCGAAGGCTGCAAAGACCGCGAATTCCCGTCCCCCGCGCCAAATGATACAGCATCGTCTCCGCACAGTCGTTCTGGTGGTGAGCCAATGCCGTTTTGTCTGCCCCCCATTCACGCGCGAACGCTTCAAATGCTTCATAACGAACGCGGCGTCCGGCCTCCTCCAGCGAAAGCTTTTCTTCTGCCGCAAACCCGGCGACATCTTTTTTAAATATCCTGCAGACGACACCATGTCTTTGACACAATTCCTGCACAAAGCGCTCGTCTCCATCCGCCTCATCACCTCTGAGCATGTGGTTGACATGTACGACCGCAAACGTAAATGGGATCTGTTTCTGCAGCCCGAGCAGCATAAAAAACAGGCAGACGGAATCTGCACCGCCGGAAACCCCCGCCACTACCCGATCTCCGTCACAGATCATATGATGCTGCTGTATGAATTCCAGAATTTTCTTTTGCATACACTTTCTCCTATTTTCGCCAGATACCCGCCACAAGCACCGTCATATCATCCCCCGCACGGTATCCGCAGTATCCCATGACTTTCTCCATAATATTGCGCCCCACTTCCCTGGGCTGTGTACTATGTACCTGCAGAATGATTTCCTTCATCGTCTCCTCTTCCCGCTCTTTTGGCAGTGCATCGAGCACTCCGTCCGTTACCATGATCAGGTAATCACCATCATACATTTTTTTAGTGGTTGTCTCAAAATCCATCTGCTGCAGCAGGCCCGCCGCAAGTGTCGTCGATGAAATCGCCTCCACCCACTGATCACGCTTTATAAATGTCGTGGCGGCCCCCGCTTTCAAAAATTCGCAGACCCCAGTATAGAGATTCAGTGCACATATGTCCACCGTTGAATACATGCCGTCCCTGCGCTGCAGCACCAGGGCAGAATTCAGCATGCGAGCGGCTGTCTCCCGCGAAAAGCCGGTTGTTAGAAACTGTTCCAGAATCTCAACTACCGCTTCACTTTCCTGGCACGCCTCCAGTCCGGAACCCATCCCGTCGGACAGGCACATCACAAACTGTTCTTCCCCCTGTGTGCAGACATAATTGTCTCCTGACACGGTTTCATTTTCCTTGGTGACTTTTGCTACTCCATACAACACTTTATAATTGGTATCCTCTACAAACAATACCGTACGCACATCGCTGTTAACAATGGCGCGGCTGTCCCTTGCCGGGACCATCCTGCGGTCATACATTTCCGATAAAATGGCAGCCACTTCACTGACTGCGATACACTGTCCTCCTCTGACCCGCATGGTCAGAAAAAGTTTCATCTTTTCATCCGGTTTTTCCATCATCCATATCTGTTTTACCAGAACATGGCGCTTTTGCATGATCTTTTTGACTCGCTGCTCCATATCCCCGGAAACTGCCGCAATGTCATATAAATCTGCTGCAACTTTCTGTATTGTATGTGCAACTTCATTTAACTGCTCGGCCACCGCCACTCTGTTTTCTATCTGGCGGTTGTTCCAGATCAGATTCTGCCTTGCGTTCTGAAACTCATCCTGCAGGTACTCTACAAATTTACCTGCATTCAGGCAATCTGCATACCAGTCTCCCTGTGCTCTCAAGATTTTCTCCCCGTTGCCCTCCTCGATCAGGCAGAGCATGTCACACACCTTCTGACACGTCAGAATACTTTGCTGCCTCCAGCAAATCTCCTTTTTTGGACATCTGCTGCAGAGTTTATCCTGCATCTTTGCGAAGATCCCTTCTATCTCGCTGTTGCTCAGGCGCTCCCTCCGGCACGGCATCTGATAAAACGTGTCTGCCAGTTTCTGCAATGACTGCGCATACTGTTCCATCCGTTCCTTCTGCGGATGACAATCGTAGACGGGATCTTCCTTTTTTCTTCCCCAAAAAACAATTTTTGCCATGTCTCGAAGTATCAGTATCGCACTGATCGCGAGCATGGCAATGATTAAATCCTGCATCTGGCATAAACCCCCTTATCTTATATATACTCTCAGAGATTTATTATAGATGCTTTATTATAAGAAACTTGTCAAATACACACTGGCAGTCCAAAGAAATTTTAGACAAAAAACCCTAATCCGCTTCTTTGAAAATAATCTCGTTTTCTTTCACCAGACCAATTTTTTCCTTGGCTATCTTTTCAATATACTCATCACTCTGCATGTATTCCTGCATATTCTCAATATCTTCTGTACGTTTGTTCTCATCTTCTATCTGCTGAGCAAGTTCATCCTGCTTCTGTGTGTTCGCCGCAATCCGTTTCTTGACAGACTGACCCTGTACGAACAATACCACCAGCAGCATACACACTACAACACTGATACCAACCATGGCCATTTTGTTATACCTCTGGTTGCGTTTAGCTCTCATCTTTGCTGAATTTTTTTTTGAACTCATAGGACCTCACGACTTTCGCAATAATCTACATAATAACCTAGATAAGGAAATTTTACATCGTAATACCAAAAATTTCAACCTTTTTATCAAAAATATTATCTTATTTGTCAGCATTCGAAAAAATTCTTTTATTTTATTTAAAATGAGCGCAGTATAACGCACCAGGCAGCCGCTGAGCGTATTATGATAAAGCACCATCCCGATCAGAATCCCCACAAAGAAATATCCCCGCAGAACCCCGTTATTTTCCCGGTAGATCCTGGAAAATAAAAAGAATCCGCTGCCAATCCAATAGCAGAGATCCTCTGTAATGACCCAAACCGGTCGGTGATGTATGACGCGACGTAAAATACGAAAGAAATCATACCCTAACAGCATAACAATTCCGTACCAGAGGGATTTTGCAAACAGCAGCAGCTCGCTGCTCATATATGCGCTCATGCCTTACTTAAACAGTCTTTTGACCAGACTGCCCTTCTGCTTGCGCGCATAATTTCCATCATCCGAATAAACCATGCTCTGGAAAAGCCCCTCTACGTCTACTTCCCCCTTTTCCAGATACAGGCGGCTCACATGCAGTTCCTGACCCTTGATCGTCAGCATCCCCTGGGATGTCTCCAGCAGAATCATCTCCGGATCAAAGGATACCACATCTACGACACCGGTAATCTTGCCGGCTCTTCGACCCTCCAGCGTAAGCCCGTGTTCCTTGCGCGTTGCCTCCTCCATATCATTCTCCCCATTCCGTCTCTTTTTCATTATATGGGGAGTTTCCGCGCGATATACCTCCTGATGCCAACATCCTTCCGATAAATGCCGGCTTACAGATAGCGGTAAAGGTTCTCCGCTTCTTCTTTTTTAACAGTTTCTTTTACATCCAGTACTTCCACTTTTACAGTTTTGGAACCAAACTGGATTTCCAGGATATCACCTGTTTTTACCTTAACCGATGCCTTTGCAGGATTGCCGTTTACAAGAACTCTGCCGGCATCACATGCTTCATTTGCCACTGTACGCCGTTTGATCAGGCGTGATACTTTCAGAAATTTATCCAGTCTCAAAACTTTACCTCCGTATTTCCTTTTATGAAACGAAAAGCTGCCGTTTGGCCCCTTTTCGCTGTGCGAAAAAAAGGAGAGACAATTGCTTGTCCCTCCGATGGTTACGAAAATTATTTCTCATTTACCATATCTTTTAAAGCTTTTCCTGCTTTAAATTTAGGTGCCTTCGAAGCTTCAATCTTCATTGTTTTACCTGTCTGAGGATTTCTGCCTTCTCTTGCAGCTCTTTCAGCCACTTCAAAAGTGCCAAAACCAACCAACTGAACTTTTTCACCCTTCTTCAACTCTGCTGCGATCACATCAACAAATGCTTTCAGCGCAGCCTCTGCATCTTTTTTGGATAATTCTGCCTGGTCAGCCATAGCTGCAATTAATTCTGTCTTGTTCATGAGTATTCCTCCTCTGAAATCTTCTATTCTCATTTCTTATGGTTTTATGATCCTTTTGTATCAAGTAAACAAAATCGGATAAACCCTACTCAATATTTATATAACGTTTACATGGGTTTGTCAAGGAATTCCGCTTTTTTAATGATCTCTTCCAGATAATCGCCAAGCGCCTGCTCTGCATGGACTTTATGCTTTCTTGCCACGTTGCAGATATCCCCGAGCAGCCGTCCGATCACTTCCGCATCCTCCTCACTGCTGCCGCTCTCCAGCCGTTCCAGACACTCTCTGGCACTGCGGATACTGTCACGCTCACAGGCATAGTCCCCGCTTCGGTTTTCTATCCTTTTGAGGACTTTAGATGTGCGGATCAGAGCCGGCAGACTGGGCGGAACAGCTCTTAGTTCAGAAAGCTCCGGCTGATCTTTCTTCTCCTGCTTTTTGATCTCCTCCCAGTTTACAAGAACCTGTTCGGAGTCATCTGCCGTCCGGTCTCCAAACACATGCGGATGCCTTCGTATCATCTTCTCACTGATTCCCTGAATCACATCATCCAGATTAAACAGATCTTCTTCCTCTGCGATCTGACTGTGCATCAGCACCTGAAGAAGCACATCTCCCAGCTCCTCGCATAGGTTGTCCCACGCTCCGGTTTCGGAAAGGATGCGTATCCCGTCAACGACCTCATAGGCCTCTTCCACCATACAGGTGCGAAGACTCTCGTGCGTTTGCTCCCTGTCCCAGGGACATCCGTTTGGACTCCGCAGTCTGGCGATGATTTCTTTCAGCTCTTCAAATGAATATGTCTTTTCCATGAGGTCCTCCACTTCATCCGGATATCACATCATGCGGTCTATCATGGCAAGCACTTCTTTTCCCAGCGCTTCCGATTTTGCATCTGCATCTGCCATCGATGTGCCTTTGATTCCATAGTAGAATTTGACTTTCGGCTCTGTACCGGATGGACGAACACATACCCATGCATCATCTGTCAGGTCATAATACAGAACATTTGACTTCGGAAGCCCTGTCGGCTGTACATTTCCGGTCGCCGTATCAGTGACTGTATCTTTCTGATAATCTCTGACTGACAGGACATCATAAGCTCCGATTTTGGCAGGAGGATTCTCCCTTAGTCCGCCCAGAATCTGCTGAATCTTTTCCAGACCCTCGATGCCCTTCAGGGTAATGGACTTAATGTCATCTTTATAATATCCATAACGGTCATACATATCAGTCATTGCATCCCAGAGCGTTTTGCCCTGCGTTTTATAATAAGCCGCCGCCTCGCAGAGTGCCATGGTTGCCACAATTGCATCTTTATCTCTCGCGTGTGTTCCGATCAGGCATCCATAACTCTCCTCGAATCCAAACAGATAAGTTCCGTTCTTATTTTGTTCAAAGCCCAGGATCTGCTGACCAATAAACTTGAACCCGGTCAGCACCTCGATTAATGCTACACCATAGTATTTGGCAATCGCGTCCGCCATATTCGTGGTCACGATTGTTTTAATCAGTGCTCCGTCATCCGGCAGCCCCTGCAAAGCTTTTTTCTGTCCGATTTCATAATCTGCAAGGAGACACCCGGACATATTACCGGTCAGCGTATGGTATTCGCCTTCACTGTCTTTCACATAAACTCCAAGGCGGTCAGCATCCGGATCTGTCGCAAGCACAAGATCTGCATCCACTTCCTTCGCAAGCTTTAACCCCAGCGTAAAAGCTTCTTCAGCCTCAGGATTCGGATAGCTGACGGTTGGGAATTCCCCGTCGGGCAGCTCCTGTTCTTTGACAACATAGACATTTTCAAATCCAAGTTCCCGAAGTACGCGGCGCGCCGGAATATTTCCGGTTCCATGCAGCGGGCTGTAGACAATCTTGAGATCTTTGGCTGTCTCGCGGATTGCGTCCATATGCAGTACCTGGCTTTTCAGCTCTTCCATATAAGCATCGTCAATTTCTTTTCCAATGACAAGGTACATCCCTGCTTTTTCTGCGGCATCTTTGTCCATTGTCTTCACATCCTGATAATCAGTGACTTTCTTTACCTCATCCATGATTCCGGTATCATGAGGAGGTGTGATCTGGGCACCATCCTCCCAGTATACTTTATACCCATTATATTCCGGAGGATTATGGCTGGCTGTGATGTTGATGCCGGCGATACATCCGAGCCTGCGGACTGCGTAGGAAAGTTCCGGTGTCGGACGCAGCGATTCAAAGATGTAAGCCTTGATTCCGTTCGCTGCCAGACACAACGCTGCCTCACTTGCAAATTCCGGAGACATCCTTCTGGAGTCGAAAGCAATTGCCACTCCCTGTTCTTTCGCATTTAAGCCGGCAATGTAGTTGGCAAGTCCCTGTGTGGTCTTCCGAATTACGTAGATATTCATACGATTGGTCCCAGCACCGATCACCCCGCGGAGACCGGCCGTACCAAATTCAAGATCCTTATAAAAACGTTCTTTGATTTCCTGTTCGTCATTTGCGATATTTTTCAGTTCTGCCCTGGTTATCTCGTCAAAGTAAGGTGAATTTGCCCACAATTCATATGTTTCTTTAAAATTCATAAAAGTACCTCCTACCAGCTTCTTTTCTCCTATTATATCGTATCTGCCGGAAAAAGGAAATCAGAAAAACAGGATTTTAGAAATTCCGACCACGCCTTCTGCTGCCGCATGACAAGCTGCAGTTTATCCGAATTTCGGCCGGAAATCCAGGCTTTATGATTGTTGGCATAGTAATTGACCAGTTTCCAGAATTTCCATGGATACGAAAGCCTGATTTTCAGGTTTAGCACTTCCTCTGTAGAAAGTGGTTTTACACTGTGATATCCCGTTAGCATGCTCTTGCCAAGCTCAGCATCCCAGTTGTGTTTTTCCAGTATCTTTCTCATAAACTGATACAAGTCTGCGACCTGAATATCATAGTTCCATTTTTCATAGTTAATCAAGGTCGGGCAACCGCCCGTCCAGATTATATTATGCTGATTGCACTCTCCATGGCAGACGCTTCCCTTCTCCATTGCAGCCTGATACAGCTCCTGATATCCGGAATCAAGAAGCTGATCCACAGCTGTCTCCCCCTGTTTCAGAAAGCTGTCCATACAGCGAAGAAGCTGCATCTCAAAGTCTGTTCTTGAGTTTTTCCTGCGAATGAAGTTCCCAACTTTTCTGATCTCCCGGTTGTGCCGCATACATTCATCCAGAAGAGGCTCCTTGCGGTAATTCTCCTCCAGCGGCATTTGCATCACATTATGTAACCGGGCCAGCGCTTTTACACCCTCCAGAATATCACTTCCGGACTTCGTATCGCATTCTCTTCCCGTAAACCATTCTCTCACCACATAAGGAATACCGTCCCTGTCATGTGATATCAGCTTCCCTTCTTCATTCTCAAGCACGCAGTCTACTTTTGATTCTCCGCTCTCCAGAATATGAAGCTGCAGTTTTCTCTGCGCCTCCAGTTTCTTTTCCGATCCCCGGTATTCCTTTACAATTTTAAGCCCCCGCTGCGTTTCACAGATCAGCGCTCCACGTCCCCGGTACGACGACTTCACTGTCAGTCCATACTGCTCCATCACACTCAACCCATAATCGTACATAACAAACCCCCTCACCATAAGCTCTTTCTATCTTATGTTGAAGGGGAGAAAAATATACAATTTATGAACGGAGCACTTTGGTTCAGCGTTCATGCTCACATTTTTTGTTTTCCTGCCGACTTTTTCTTCGCAAATCCCAGCAGGTATTCTCTGGTATTTCGGGACGGGTCATCGAGAACCTCGTCAAGTGCCTCCTGCAAGGCGGCGCCGATTTCAGGTCCCGGCTTCATCCCCAGCGCCATAAGATCTCTGCCGGACAGTTTTAAGGTCTTCAGAGATACACACTGTTTCTCCGACACAATTTTTTGAAACAACCGATTTACACCTTCCAGACGCAAAAGCTTATCCTGCCTGTACCAGCCGCTCTGTGCCATCGTATCTGCATACTGCAGCTTCAGCAGACGGGGGAACAGATCTTCCCCGATGCGGTGCACGGCGCGTCTGACGAGGCGTTCTTCCACCTGAGTCTTTGTGTCGTGCCAGTACACGAGACGCTTTACCTCATCAATTGTCTCATTGTCAAATTTCAAACGTTTTAAGATACTTCCAGCCAGTTCTGCTCCCACCTTATGATGATCGGCAAAATGGTCAACGCCATTTCCATCTGTCGTTCTCACTGCGGGTTTTCCTACATCATGCAGCAGAGCGGCAATCCTCAGTATCCGATCCTCCTCAACATGTCGCAGTACTTCCAGCGTATGCTCACCTACAGAGTTTACATGATGCGGATTATTCTGCAGCGTGTTCATCATCTCGTCGAACTCCGGCAGTACTGCAGCTGTAATCCCCGTCTCATATGCCTCACGAATCATCGTCGGACGTGGTGACATCAAAAGCTTTACGAGTTCTGCCTGAATGCGCTCGGCACTGATCTTAACCAGTGTCGGAGCAAGCTCTTTAATTGCTTTTCTGGTACCATCCTCAATCGAAAATCCCAGCTGAGCTGAAAATCTGACAGCCCTCAGGATGCGAAGCGCATCTTCAGAAAAACGCTGCGCAGGTTCCCCCACACAGCGAATTTTATGTTTCTGCAGATCCTGCATGCCGCCAAACATATCCACCAGCCCAAAAGCCGGGCTGTAGGCCATTGCATTAATCGTAAAATCCCGCCGTTTTAAGTCTTCCGACAGATTCGGGGTAAAGGTCACATCTTTGGGATGACGTCCGTCCTCATACTTTCCGTCAATCCGGTACGTAGTTACCTCAAAGCCTTCTCTGGCAATGAGGACCGTCACAGTCCCGTGCGCCAGCCCCGTATCCACAGTATGCCCAAAGAGTTCTTTCACCTGTCCCGGCGTCGCAGAAGTTGTGATATCCCAGTCATCCGGAGAACGGTCCAGTACACTGTCCCTTACACATCCCCCGACGGCGTACGCTTCGTATCCGTGCTGTGTAAGTTTGTCGATAATCAGACAAACCTGCGGCGGCAGCTTCAGTCTCATACGCACTCTCCTTTATATTTAATATGCTTTTCCCCAGTAAACCATTTTCACGGCCGGTTTCCCGCAGCAGACACAGGTGTCAGCAATCTTTTCCTGCTCGAATGGTATGCACCGGGATGTTGCCTGCGTCTCCTCTTTGATCTTATCTTCACACTCCTGGCATCCGCACCACATTGCTTTCACGAATCCCGGTTTTTCTTCCATCGTTTTCCTGAACGTTTCGTAATTCTGCGCAACGTAAGTATGAGAATCGCGGTGTGTTCTGGCTCTTTCCAGCATATCCTTTTGAATCTGCTCCAACAGTTCCTGTGCCTTTTTTGCAGCTTCTTCGAGTGCTACCACGATTTTTTCTCTTGTATCACGCCGCACCAGTACAGCCTGTCCGTTTTCGATGTCCTTCGGTCCCAGTTCGATACGCACCGGAATTCCTCTCATCTCCTGTTCCGAGAATTTCCAGCCCGGACTCTTGTCCGAGTCATCCAGACGTACACGCACGCCAGCAGCTTTCAGACAATCGCAAACCTTGCCTGCCATATCCAGCACGCCTTCTTTTTTCTGCTGAATCGGGATCACCATCACCTGTGTCGGAGCAATGCGCGGAGGCAGTACCAGTCCGCTGTTATCACCGTGTACCATGATAATCGCTCCGATCATACGCGTTGTCATTCCCCAGGAGGTCTGATGTACATATTTCAGCTGATTATCCTTATCCGCATATTGGATACCGAACGCTTTTGCAAATCCATCTCCAAAATTGTGACTCGTTCCGGACTGCAGTGCTTTTCCATCGTGCATCAGTGATTCGATTGTATATGTCGCCTCTGCACCGGCAAATTTTTCCTTGTCTGTCTTTCTTCCCTTGATCACAGGAATTGCCAGAACATCTTCACAAAAATCTGCGTATACATTCAGCATCATGATGGTACGCTCTTCCGCTTCCTCAGCAGTCGCATGCGCCGTGTGGCCTTCCTGCCATAAAAACTCTCTGGAACGAAGAAACGGTCTCGTCGTCTTTTCCCATCTCACGACGGAGCACCACTGGTTGTACAGCTTCGGCAGATCTCTGTGGGAGTGTACATCCTTTGCGTACAGATCGCAGAACAGTGTTTCTGAAGTCGGTCTTACACAGAGACGTTCCTGCAGCGGTTCCAGTCCGCCGTGTGTCACCCATGCCACCTCCGGCGCGAATCCTTCTACATGATCCTTCTCCTTCTGAAGCAGACTTTCCGGAATAAACATAGGAAGATATACATTTTCAACTCCCGTCTCTTTAAACCTTCTGTCCAGTTCATGCTGAATATTCTCCCAGATTGCATATCCGGCAGGTTTGATTACCATGCAGCCTTTGACACTTGTATAATCAATCAGTTCCGCTTTTTTTACAATATCGGTATACCATTGCGCGAAATCCTCCTCCATGGAAGTAATCGCCTCTACCAGTTTCTTTTCCTTAGCCATAATTTCTCCTTTTTGCCTAATCATAAATTAAACACGGAATGTAATTTCCCGGTTTGTTCTGTTGTATTGATAGTAACGCACCCCGGCCGCATCCAGCATCCTCTTTGAAGCAACAACGGAGTCTGAATCCGAATATTTATCGCAGTCATAAATGATCGTCTTGATGCCTGCCTGAATAATCGCTTTTGCACACTCATTGCACGGAAACAGTGAGACATACAGTTTTGATCCTTCCAGACTGCCGCCGCGGTAATTCAGAATCGCGTTCAGTTCACTGTGTGTTGTATAAAAATATTTATTTTCAAGCGGTGCGCCGTCTCTCGCCCATGGAAATTCATCATCCGAACACCCCTTCGGAAAACCGTTGTATCCCATCGACAAAATCTTATTATCCGCGCTGACGATGCAGGCACCAACCTGCGTGCTCGGATCCTTTGACCGCATTCCGGATAAAATGGCAACGCCCATAAAATATTCATCCCAGGTTATATAGTCTTCTCTTTTTGTCCCCATAATGTGTCCTCTCCTACTGCTCCTGCTGTTCTTCTTCATTCAGACGATTCACAATGCCCCCAATCAAAGCCTCCATCGTCTCGTAACATTTTCCGTATTCTTTTAAAGGTTCCCCATAAAGTGGGGGAAGTTCACCCCGCAGACTGATATACTCGGTCAGCGTATAGACATGCTGTGCATGTTCATAGTTTTCCCAGATTTTTTCTTTCTGAGCATCTTCCATGGTAAGCACCAGAACATCCTCCCCCAGATCCTCCTGCTGCAGCTGTTTCGCCTCATGAGCTGTCACACTGTAGCCGTTGCTGATCAGAACCGCTTCTGCCTTCTGGTTCATTGGTTCCGGGAACAGCACAACCAGACCTCTGGATTCGATATCCAGCGGTCCAAGAAGAAACTTACTTTTCATAATGATCTTTGCCATCGGTGCTCTGCTGTTATCATCTTCATCTACGAAGATCAGTTTGTTATAATGCTTCACTGTGATGCTCCTCAAACTTCTATCATCTGGTGGCCTGCCGCCTTCAGCAGACGGTTCATAATAGCCTGTCCCATCCGCGGAGTACGGAAAGACTCCGAATAAATATATGCAATTTCACTGTCATCAAACTCCCGCAGCACCCGGTAAAGGCGGCGGGCAATTTCAGCTTCATCTTCGCGTGCTCCAATGCTTTTGACAAGTCCTGCCTTATAAGCTCCTATCGTTTCATCCGTTCCGATGATTCCCACGGAGTATCCCTGACGAATTTTCTCATCTGCCATTTTCTGAATCGCCGCGGTCACATGTTCCTGAGATCCTTCCACGATCACAAGCGACCCTTTCGGTGCATAGTGCCGGTATTTCATTCCCGGCGCCTTTGGATGAATATCCATATCATCCGTGAGCAGGCCCTGATCCATTCGGACTTCCCCAAGTATCTTCTCAAGCATCTCTTCATTAACATAACCGGGGCGCAGAATCGTTGGTATCTCTTCCGTAAAGTCCACAATCGTAGATTCAAGACCGATTCCCACGCTGCCGCCGTCAATGATCATATCAATTTTCCCATTCAAGTCCTCAATCACATGTTCAGCCAGCGTAGGGCTCGGCCTCCCGGACGTGTTTGCACTGGGAGCCGCCACATAGCCGCCGGCCTCCCGGATCAGCAGCTGTGCAATCCTGTGATCAGGCATTCTCACCGCTACGCTGTCAAGTCCTCCCGTCGTCTCATACGGTACACATGCGCTTTTGGGAAATATCATAGTCAGGGGACCAGGCCAGTATGCCTCGGCAAGGCGCTTCGCCGCATACGGTATCTCTGTCACCAGAGCGGGCAAATCCTCCATATCCGCGATATGAATAATTAATGGATTATCCGACGGTCGCCCCTTCGCCGCATAAATCTTGTGGGACGCATTCACGTCAAGCGCATAGCCTCCCAGCCCATAGACGGTCTCCGTCGGAAATGCCACCAGGCCGCCGTTTTTTAAAATCTGTCCGGCCGCCCTTATGATTTCAGCCTGTGGATGTTCCCGGTCCACCTTTACAATTTTTGTTTCCATAATCATCCTCTTGTAATAAATCTTTACATAATCCATTTTATTATAGCATCGAAGACTGTAAAATGGAACTGTCTTTTTGGAAAATCTCAGGAAGCTCCCAGATATTCTTTGATGCCCGCGGTTACCGCCGCTGCCACTTTATCCTGATACTCTTCTGTCTTCAACTTTCCTGCTTCCTCTGAATTGCTCAGAAACCCGCATTCCACGATCACGATTGGAACCTCTGTCTTTTTCAGAAGGTAATACGTGACGTTCCCCTTTTCTTTCCTGTGGTTCTCAGGATCAAGTCCCTCCACCAGTGCAGTCTGCAGTTTAGATGCCAGCTGCTTCCCAGCCTCTGAGTGTTCAAAATAGAAAACCTGTGCCCCTTTTACGGCCTCGTCAGAATAACTGTTCTGATGAATACTGACGGCGCAGTCTGCGGAGCTCTCATTGATGATCTGACATCGTTTTTTCAAATCCTCCGCCTTTTTATTCTGGCTTCCCCTGCTGCAGAGCATTTCGTCTTTCGTGCGCGTCATGATTACCTTATACCCGGACTCCTGAAGTATCTTCTCTACTTTTTTGGCAATTTCCAGATTCAGGGTTTTTTCCAGCTCGTTATTGATCCCCACTTTGCCGGGGTCATCGCCGCCGTGTCCGGCATCAATCACGACAGTCTGGCGTCCTTCCAGCTCCTGTGTGACCAGCCTTGCGCCTTCCCTTGATAAATAATAGACCCCCACCAGCAGCAGACATCCCAACATAATGTCTATCACGGGCTTCCATTTTTTTCGTTCCATAGACACCTGCTATCATATCCTCCTCTTAATATATGACTCATCCACTTCCAATCATTCTATCTGAACTTAAAGTTTCCCAAATGTTAAAAACAACTTGACAAAAGCACTCTTTCTAAAGATGATAGAGTTATGGTGGTCATTTGCATCCAAACCCTGTCTGGATGCGCATGCCACTCTTAGCATATCATGAACAAAAGGGGGAGATTCATCATGAAGCAGACAGAAGAAACCTGCTTGTTTTCCGGCAGTCTGGCAGTCTTTTTGGCCGCCCTGTTTTTTACCGTCTGTCTGAAGGTTCCGGAACTTTCAGCTTTTATCTCATCAATCGGCAACATCAATTTAATCGTTTTTGCGGGGACCGTCATACTGTTCTGTCTTTCGTTTTTTTTCTTTTACCGAGCGTTTTGTTTCCGCAGCTGCCGTTTTTTGCAGAGACGTGCAGTCCGCAGTGTATGTTTTATTTTGACCGCACTTGGGTCACTGCTCTTTTTTATTACCTCATTTTTAATGGAAGGGAACCTTACCGGCGGAGTATCTTACAAATATGTCTGGCATAATCTTCCGCTGCCGCTTGTCATAACCCTGACTGGCATCTTTTGTGTCATGTTTTTTGGCCTGTGGCGCTTTCGCGAGGTTCCTCTCAAAACCTGGATTCTGTATCTCTTTTACGGCGGTATGACCTTGCTGATGACATACACCTTCTATACTCCAAATATTTTCGGGCGCGGTCAGGCTGCAGATACCGCTCATGGCCACGCATATTTTAACTCTGTGTACAATGTATTTCATGGAAGCGCCTATACGGAATACACCACCAGCATTTACGGGCATTACGCTCTTTTCTATAAACTTCCACTGAAGATCATGGGAGGGAATTTTCTTGATTTTGTGCTGATCACAGCATTGATCGGAGGCTTATGCTTTCTGTGCTCATTTTTAACGCTGCATCTCCTGGTTGACAATACGGTAATCCGTATCCTGGGCTGCATCTCCATGACGCTCCCCATTTTATCCATGAGAGGCGGATATTACTGGCAGGTATGGCCGCATCGGATTTTATTTCCCGCACTCCTGCTTTTATTCGGGGCTTTCTGCCTGCGTTCAGGCAAACTAAACCGGCTGACCTGTATACTGGGGTATGTACTGTGCCTGGCAGGAATTGTCTGGAACACAGAAAGCGGCCTGATCTGCGCGGCTGCATGGGCGTCTCTCTGGCTCCTCCGGTATTTTATACTGCAAAAGCAATGTCTGTTATCTGTTTTGAAAACCGTGGTCTTTCACGGTGCTGCTGTCCCTGCTGTTTTCTTCGGGGCATTCGGTCTTGTAAACCTTTATAACATTCTGCAGGATTCACCTGCCAATACCCTGCGTGAATTCCTGTTTCCGCTGATCTCTTCATCATACATGACAGATCTTCTCCACCTTGATCTTCCACTGTATCCGGCTGCTTACATGGGCGTTTTACTGCTCTTTTTTATCGCCGCTGCCTGGGGAATCTCTGCGATGAGATACTTTCAGCATTTCACATCCTCAAGGGTTCCCGTACTGCCTGCTTTCAGTTTTTTCCTGGCCGTGATTTCCCTTGGACAGATGACTTATTTTATGAACCGGCCGGCCTATCACAATCTGGATATCTGCCACCTCCAGGCAGTGCTGTGCCTGTGCATTCTGGCAGCCCCCGCACTGCCGCAGATGTGCAGATTTTCTTTCAAAAAGTTTTTTGTAAACTCATTCGCACAGCTTGGCAGAATCAGCCTTTGCACGGTATCGCTGTGCGTGCTGCTGGTGCTGACCCTTGGCACGGCGATACAGTACGCCTACAACAGTGATATCAAAAAAAATTATCACAATATGGAAGAACTCCAGGCATTCGCTGACACAATCGAGCAGGAGATCCCCCCTCACACATACGGGTTCGGCGTATCAGTCTCAGAGATCTACAGTCTGCTTGGCTGGTCAACCAACTGCTATACGCTTGATTTCACAGATTTGTCTGTGCGCCCCCAGGTCGCAGAGTACGTGATACAGGATATCAAGGATCGAAAGATCAAACAGGTCTTTACCGGCCAGGCAACCATCGAAAAAATGGAATCTTTCTCCCCTGAGTCAGCCCTCTGGTTCCATGAACATTTCACACTGGAAAAAGAATATGAATTTGGCGGCTCTGCCTTTCGATACTTTGTCGCAAAGGTCCCTTCCGCCGGCTGAAATTAAAACGGAAAGAATAACAGGCCATTGTCCTTCCCCTCAGCTTTACATCAAGGGTACAGACAATGACCTGTTTCTTATGCGTCCTCTCTGTCCTTACGCATGATTCCATGTTTAAAGAGAAATTTCTCAAGATCTTCCTCTGTCAGATCATCGGCATCGTCCAGACTGTCTTCAAGGTCAAGATCTTTCCTGATTTTACGTTCAATCTCACGCATGGATTTTCCGGCAGCTTCCAATTCCGGATCCTGTTCCTCAAAATCAGTTTCAAAATCAGCTGTGGTATCTTCCTCAAAATTCAAAAGCGATTCCGGCATTGTACTGATGATACTGTGAACCTCTTTATAGGAAGTCATAAAACGCTGCTGTGCCTGATTAATCAGTTCTACAATCGCATTCATCTCCTCCTGTACTGCTATGTATTTATTTTGCCCGTCGACAAGCCGTTTATCAACCTCAGACTGTACCGTATCGATACGTTTCTGCGCTTCCTTCTCCGCCTGGCGCACGATATCATCCGCCTTTTTCTGAGCATCCTTTATAATATTTTCAGCCCGAATCTGAGATTCCAGTACGAGCCTTGAGATACTCTCATAGTGATCAATATATTTTTGGTATTTATTTTTAATGTTGCGCTCCAGCTGCTCTTTCTGTTCTTCCTTTGCAGCAAGGCGCTGTGCCAGCTCCTCGATTTTGCTGTTTTTCTTTTGAATCTCCTTGGCAAGACGCGTGATTTCTCCCGTATGAGTTTCTTTCATCTTCCTCATCTGCTCCATCACATCATCCTTGTCATACCCCCCCATTAATGTTGTTTTAAACAATGCTTGAAAAAATACCATCTCAATCAACTATAACGGAATTGCTCGGACAAC
>CAZUNG010000015.1:0-70971 GCA_964621905.1 uncultured Ruminococcus sp.
CCCTGCTTCTTCAGAGTGGACAAAAAATTCTTGTTGCTTTGAGACTCCATTACACGTAAACCTCCCTCTTGCGTTCTTCTTATAGCAGAAAGACCGATCTGCTGTCAAAGGGCCGGACACCCTTTCCAATCGGTCTTTCTGCACTGA
Source organism: uncultured Ruminococcus sp. (assembly GCA_964621905.1). Taxonomy (GTDB): domain Bacteria; phylum Bacillota; class Clostridia; order Lachnospirales; family Lachnospiraceae; genus Ruminococcus_G. The sequence goes on from CAZUNG010000015.1 coordinate 148, forward strand.
AATAAAATTATTTTTCTCCGTTAAATTCTTTGACTGCATCAATCATCGCCACAATATTTTCTACCGGCGTATTTGCCTGAATAATATGTACCGCATTGAACACGAATCCTCCGTCTTTTGCAAAAATTTCACATCTTCTGAGCACCTGCTCACGGACCTCCTCCGGTGTTCCAAAGGGCAGTATTTTCTGTGTGTCCACACCGCCTCCCCAGAATGTGATGTCTTTTCCAAATTCATTCTTAAGTTCCCAGGGATCCATTCCGTCTGCAGATGTCTGGACCGGATTCAGTGCGTCAAATCCTGCCTCAATGAGAAGCGGAATCAGTGGACGTACAGCGCCGCAGTTATGTTTTAAGATCTTCCAGTTTGTATTTTCGTGGATCCAGTTATTGGCCTTTTTATAATATGGCATATAAACTTCACGAAACACATCCGGCGATACAAACAGGCTGTGCTGATGGGACAGATCTGCTGCACAGGTGAATGCAACATCGATCATATCCCCGCACACCTCATTGACGCGGCGCAGATTCTCAATTGCGATATCCATCTGTTTGTCAAACAGTTCTTTTACAAAATCTTCTCTCAGAAGCGGTGACATGTACCAGTCTGTGTAGTTGCGGATTCCTTTTGGATGTTTTAATCCTACCCCCGGAATATCCGCCGCATCACCAAGCCCCATTCCCGGCGCCGCCAGGATTACGGAGCGGTTCTGCCTGCACCCGGCTTCTGCCTGCTCCTTGATATACTGCAGGTTTTCATCGTCCAGCAGTGTCCATTCCTCCAGGTTATCCTGCGGATCCAGATCATCATCATCAAAAGGTTCCTGTCGGATAATCGCGTCAAAATAGACTGATTTTGCCGGCATATGCCCCGAAGCAGGGATACTCAGATCGCCCTGCGGATGTATGTAATATCCGCCTTTTCCATCCGGCTGGGGATTGAACCCCTCCGGTACCAGGATGGTCTGACCATCCGGATTCACCCATTCTTTTACCTTATCCCTCGGGAAACCGAACATGGTCCCTTTGGGAAATGCAGACGCCGTATCAACACCCATGGCATCCGCCAGATCTTCTTCGATCATGCCCGCCATAATGTAAACATCAACTACCGTCACCGGACGTTTCTCCAGTCCATAATACTCTCTCAACCCCTCAATACAGCTCACATGCATTGTGGAATCATTGATTCCTCCAAAATCAACAGCAACTTTATCCGGCTGTCTGTGGTTTAACGTTGTCTGTACCCGCTCTCTGTGTGTCATCATACTTTTTTATAACCTCCATTCAAATCTTACCACTCTTCCATTGTTTCCTTCAAAGAATCTGCTGTCTCTGCGGTTGCCAGTGGCGTTTCAATACTGTTGTCAAAGTTTTCAGGTTCTTTGCCGTCCGCCAGCTGGATCGCCATATCAAGTGCTGTTTCCGCATCAAAGTATGGAGACTGCATAACGGTAGCCGCGATCTTGCCGTCTTTTACATAATCCAGCGTTCCAAAGCTGCCGGAGGCCCCTGCGTAGACCTTTACATCATCCTGTCTTCCCGCCGCTTCCACGGCATTCCATGCACCGTATGCGCCATTGTCATCGTATACATAGATAGCATCCAGTTCACCTTTTCCATATTTGATCAGATAGTTTTCTGCTATCTGCTGACATTTCTCACGATTGCCTTCCCCTGTCTGGCTGTCCAGAATCTGAACGTTTGTTCCTTCGATTCCTTCTTCCAGACCCTGTGTGCGTTCCAGTGCCGCTGAATAACCGGCCGGTCCCGCGATTTCCGCGATTTTAGCGTCTTCGCCGATCTGTTTTACCATCTCCTGTGCCGTCTGCTTACTCTCTTCGATACAGGAAGGTCCGACATGACATTTGATAAATTCATCGCCCGCCTCTGATATTCTGGTATTGGCTGACATACACGGAATACCCGCTTTGTCCGCAGCTCTCGCAGATGCTACCGCAGCTTCACTGTTGACTGGCCAGATGATGATACTGTCACATTTCATATTGATCAGATCCTGCACCTGATTGGCCTGTGTGGTTGCATCGCCTTTCGGATCGAGGATCTGAAGGTCCACTCCCTTTTCCTTTGCATATGCCACCATAGTATCATAGTAGGATGTCTGGTAGGGATCCTGTCCGGCATAATTTACCACCATGCCAATCTTATAAGATCCGCCGGTTTCCTCTTTACTGTCATCCGCAGTGTTTTCCTCTGCGCTTTCTGCCGATGCCGTCTTATTTTCCGTCTCGGCTGACGCCTGTTTGTCATTGCCGCTTCCGCCGCACCCGGTGATGAGCATTGTTGTCATAACTGCCATACCAATCATTGCCAATAAATTTTTCCTCATTTTTTTCCTCCACTTTTAAAATAGTTTTCCAGAATTTACATAAAAACATGCTTTTCTTATTTTTTTCTCATCCTCCCTCACTCTTTTTTAACTTCTTTTCTTTGTTCATATTGTAGTCTTATATCCCCAAAAATGCATCAGAAATACTTCCAGAAAAATATTGAATTCTTATTATCCTTGCACTATACTTATACATAAGATAATATTTCAGCACTATGTTATGTTTAGACAAAAGGAGGGATCCCTGTGATACAAAATATCAGAAATGTGCCCGGGGTTATGCCAACCTCGCTGGAGTTTTCATACAATCCTACCAACACCGCACGGGAACTTTTTCTATACATTGAATATATCGGACATGCCTATTGTTCACAGGATTATTCGGTAATAAGGACAAATTACTGTCACTATCTGCTGATGTATGTGCAAAACGGGAAGGCTGTCGTGTCTACGGAAAAGCAGACATATGAGGTCGAACCCGGTGAGGCATTTTTGATTGAAACACAAAAGCCCCATATCTATGGGGCTCTCGGTTCACTTGAATCGTACTGGGTCCATTTTAATGGAAAGAACTTCCATCCGTTTTTTGAACATCTGATTTCCATGAACCACAATCAACACGTATTTAATTTAAAAAACAATCCCGTATTTCTCTGGAAGCTCCAGGATATGTTAAGTACCTTTGAGTTTAACAAACAGAACCCGGAAATCATCATGTCCGCTAAGCTGTATGAACTTCTTGGCCTGATGCTGGTAAACTCCACAAGCGGCAATACCGACAATATGGGAGAGCTTGCACTCTACATCAACCGGAATTATCACAAACCGCTGTCATTGGAAAAACTCGCAAAAAGAACGGGCTTAAGTGTTTCCCGGTTTTGTACACTGTTTAAAAAAGAAACCGGATATTCTCCATATCAATATATCAAGAATACCCGGCTTCATGCCTCCCGCAAATATCTGACCAGTACCACCTGTTCGATGGATGAAATCGCCGATCTGGTTGGTTTTTCAGATGCGTCTTCTTACATCGCAGCCTTCCGCCACAAATACGGCGTCACCCCTCATCAGCTCAGAAAACGGCTGAATTCGCATTAACATAAAGGACGTCTGCTTTCGCCGGCATCAGAAAATGGCCCTGGGATGGGTGCGATCCCCCGGCGTTTTCCAAAATAATCCCGGCAGAATAGAATGGGAGTACCATCCGGATTCTCGAATTTCTGTTCCGGCTCAAATGCCTCCCCCAGTGTCTCTGTACTGACAAAAGGGACTTCAAACTTTGGCAAATGCTCATAGAGATTCGTCTCAAGCACGTAGTTCCCGCTGCTTTCAATCAATTCAAGCTTAATCGTGTGCTCTGTGTCAGTGCGGTAATTCTCTTCTGTATCACAGGGCTGTGCACCGTTAAAGTAAACATTGCCGCCGGTATAGACCGGAAGATGCTGATAATATAAATCTTTGTTGTTCCCGTCGCAGGTAGTCTCGGGGGTAAATCTCCCGAAATATTCCTCCCCCGTCGGATATCCGTCATACGGTTTCGTCCCGCAGAGAAAATGGCATTTTGTAATTTTGCTGTCATTTCTCTCCTCGGCAAACGCCGTCAGATCCGGACGGATTTCTTTTTGCACAAAGATATTATTATAGAATCTCACATCTCCGTGCAGTATGGTCATAAAGCCTGCCACCTCTGTACGATGCGGCATATGATAAGGCGTATACCGGGGCGACGGAAGTGTATGGCTTCCATTATCCGTTCCTTCCCCCACCCAGGTAAAAGATCCGCCGATCAGATTATGTACCAGGGCGATCCCTTGTGCGCTGATGCGGCATGCACAGTCGGACAGCAGCAGATTATGATCAATCAGTGTCGGCCCGTGAGAGACTTCCACGAACAGATCCTCTGCAAGTGCCAGTCCGTCCGCAATCTCTGTGCCTTTTGGAGGTACATTGTCATGAAACAGATTTTGCGTTACACGGGTTCCCTGTACCTGCCAGTCCAGCCAGATCCCGCGGGTGCAGTGGTGAATGTGATTTCTCCGGAAAATCACATCAATTGCCGCGTGCATTTTAATGCCTCCGATTTCAGCGCCCGCCAGATCCTGTTTGTTATTGATATGATGAATATGATTGTCTTCTATAACAGAAAATACTCCGCCCAGATGCCCCACAATACCCGTCTGCCCGCAGTCATGAATATCGCAGCGACGGATAATATGGGAACCGACCGTTTCCTTCGACCAGCCCTCCGCCTGGGCCTGACAGATAATTTCACGCTCCGTCTGGGCCCCGTCTTTGAGACAGAATCTGGACCACTTATTATCATTTTCCGGCTGCAGGTATTTTCCAAGGGAAATACCGGAACATCTGGAATGCGAAATTTCACAGTCCTCGATTACCCAGCCTTTAGACCAGTGCGGGCCAACCATGCCTTCCTGATAAGCTGTCGGCGGTGCCCACGCAGTGGCAGCCTGCTTTACGACAAACCCGGACAATGTGATGTAGTTAACTCCTGTCTTTTCCGGATAAAAACAATTACGGCGCACATTGATCTCCACATTTTCCTGATTTGGATCCGCTCCCTGGAAATTGGCATAGATTACCGTATCATTTTTGTCCTGCTCGGTATACCAGGTATAAACAGTGAATTCCGGATCCCAGGAGGATCGGTATACGACAGGATTCTGTACCCCTTCAAGGGCCATGACTTCATACATGGATTTTCCATTGAGATAGACATCTCCGGTATGGACAGGCTCCAGTGCATAATACCAGTCGCCGGATATCCGTGTTGTGTAAGGATTGTAACCCCCGAATACACCGTTTGAGATTCGCGCCATCCACACATTCCCCTCATACCGCACCCAGTTGTCAACACGCTCGGCCCCTGTGATAACAGCACCCCGTGGTTTTTCCGAGCGGAACACAATGCGATGCCGTTCATCTGTCCCGCCATTGACAGGATGTACGGCCTCCCGATAGATTCCCGGTGCAACGATCACCTCATCACCGGCACAGGCAGCTGCAGCAGCTTCACTGATCGTCAGAAAAGGCTGTTCTTTTGAGCCGCATCCATTTCCCGGTGCATTTGCAGATACATAATAAATCATGGTAATTCCTCCATTAGCTGTTCTGATTTTGTTATCCCCATTGTAACAATCACCTTTTTTGAAAACCATTGATTCATTCGCTGTCCTTTATTAAATATTTTGTCTTCTCATCACTATATTTTGGCCTGCCCGTTAATTGTGATATTTTTTTCACGCATTGACTCCCGGACCTAAAAGGTAGTACACTGTTAATACAACTATCACGAAGGAAGAGGTGTTCAATAAATGCCAATAACCCGGACAGGTTCCAACCCCCTCGGCGCGGAACCGATCAATAAACTGCTCACCCGTTTTGCGGTACCCAGCATTATCGCCATGCTCGTCAGTGCACTGTACAATATTGTCGATCAGTTTTTTATTGGACGCAGTGTGGGAACCCTTGGAAATGCCGCCACGAACATCGCATTTCCGCTGACCATCATCTGCACCGCATTGTCCTTGATGTGCGGGATTGGCGGCGCATCTAACTTTAACCTGTCGCTCGGCCGGAAAGAGGAAGCGGAAGCCCGGCGTTTTGCAGGCAATGCAGTCTGTATGCTGTTTTCTTTCGGACTATTGCTCTGCATCGTGGTCCGCATTTTTTTACGCCCGCTGATGGTACTCTTTGGTGCGACCTCGAACATCATGGATTACTCTTTAACCTATACGAGTATTACTTCCCTGGGATTTCCGTTCCTGATTCTGGCAACGGGCGGATCCAACCTGATCCGTGCGGACGGCAGCCCTAAGTTTTCCATGGCCTGTACACTGACGGGTGCCATCGTTAATACGATCCTGGACCCACTGTTTATCTTCGGGTTCAATATGGGCATGGCGGGTGCTGCTCTGGCTACGATTATCGGCCAGATCATATCCGGTATCATGGTAATCATTTATCTGACCCGATTTAAGACCGTGCATCTGTCGCTGAAATCTCTGATTCCCTCCTTTCGGCACTGGAGGGATATCATAGCACTTGGCATGGCCCCCTGCTTTAACCAGCTGGCCATGATGATCGTCCAGATCGCGATGAACAATATTCTGCGGCATTACGGTGCCCAGTCAAACTACGGGAGCGAAATCCCGCTCGCCTGCGCAGGCATTATCACCAAAGTCAACATGATCTTTTTTTCGCTGTGCATCGGTATTTCTCAGGGTCTGCAGCCCATCGTCAGCTTCAACTATGGCGCTCAGAAATATCACCGTGTGCGGGAGGCTTATCTGAAAGCCGCAGGCGCCGCCACGATAGCTTCCTGTCTTGCGTTTTTATGTTTTCAGCTGTTTCCGAGGCAAATCATCGGATTGTTCGGTTCCGGAACAGCAGAATATTTTCATTTTGCAGAAGAATATTTCCGCATATTTTTGTTTTTCACATTTGTCAATGGACTGCAGCCGGTTTCCGCAAACTTTTTTACATCGATTGGGAAAGCCGGAAAAGGTATCTTTCTGTCATTGACAAGACAGATCATCTTTCTGCTGCCGCTGATCATTATTCTGCCGATGTTCATGGGCATAGACGGCGTGATGTTCTCCGCTCCCATCGCAGATCTCATGGCCGCCGTACTGGTTATTTTCTTTATGCGCAAAGAACTGAAGGAGCTGACAGTACTGGAAGCGTCAGAAAAAATAGAAGCGGCTTAATTTTTAAACAATATTCCAAATCCGGAGGGTAACAGGATTCATATAACTAATGTAAGCTTATATGAATCCTGTTATTTTATTCCATTTTTCGACCTGAAAGTTAAGATTATGCTATTTTTCGACAAGAAAAGCAAATGTTGTCTGTATTAATGAGTGTTAATATAGGAATATCAAAAAGATTTGCCGGCAGAACTTTACAAAAAAAGAAGGGGATAGTTACTATGAAGAAACGATTAACAACGAGCGTACTGGCATTTGCCATGGCAGCGATAACACTGACAGGAAGCCTGACCGGATGCGGCAGTTCCCAAAAAAAGACAGAGGAACCGGCAAATGCCACCGAAGAAGCAGCTGAAAAAACGGATCCTGATGCAGCAGGTGAAGAGCAGTCCTCCGGAGAAGACACACAGCCTTCCGACCATACCTTCCGGGTTGGTTTTGTAAATATCGATGATGGTGATACAAACTGTTATCCTGCAATGATGAACTTCAAGGCTTACGTTGAAAGTGAAGAATTTGCAAAAGCAGTGGGGGCAGACAAAGTTGAGGCGTTAACCGCAGATTCTGCTCTCGATATCGAGAAACAGACAACGAACGTGGAGACAATCTTAACCAAAGGTGTCGATATGATGTTTATCATTGGTGTCGACACGGAGGGCAATACAACTTCCGTGGAAACGTGCAACAAAGAAGGGATTCCCGTGTTTATGGTGGGGACGGAAGCCTCGGGGGGCGAATGGAAATTCGTCGGATTTGACGAGACAGAACTCGGCAGATACCAAGGTGAATGGTGTGTTGAGAATCTCCCAGAAAATTCCAATATCTGTTATGTGGAAGGAACACCCGGACGTGAGGCTGCCGTTATGCGTAAACAGGGGTTTATGGATGCAATCGCAGAGCGGGATGATCTGAATCTGCTGTCAAGCCAGACCGGAGAATTTTCCACAGAAGATTCCATGCGTGTTACAGAAGACTGGATTCTCAAATATGGCGATGACATCGACTGTATCGTCGCGCCTGACAACTTTTCCATCCTCGGTGTATGTGAAGCATTAAAAGCAGCTGGAATGACGGATGTCATCACGTGTGGTGTCGTCGGCAACAGAGACGACGCCGAACAGATCAAGCAGGGAAATGAAAGCTATGGCGTCTTCGTATACTGGCCAATGATCGGAAATCTCTGCGGAGAGATCGCACAAAAAGTTTATCTCGGCGAAGAAGTCCAGGAGCGGACAAATATTGAATTATTCCATATGACTTCCGAAAACTGTGACGAATTACTCGATGAGTATGTCCCGAAATAAAACAATTACCTATAAAGAAGACCTCCCTTAACACAGCAGTTTAAGGGAGGTCTTCATATGATGCTTATTTGATCAATTCTACTTCTACCGGAAGTGTTTTCTCAACCGTCTCACCGGCGATCAGTTTCATCGCTGTATCCACAGCCGTCTCACCCATAAGTTCCGGCTTTTGTGCCACCGTTGCCGCCATTTTTCCCGCTTTGACAGCTGCCACCGCATCATCTGTGGCATCGAATCCAACCACTTTGATATCTTTTCCTGATGCTGCAATTGCCTCCACAGCGCCCAGGGCCATCTCGTCATTATGCGCAAACACACCTTTGATAGCAGAATCAGACTGCAGAATGTTTTCCATAACTGTCAGTCCCTCGGCACGGTTAAAGTTTGCCGACTGACTGGTGACAACTTCCAGCGCAGTATCCGCCGCTTCATGGAATCCGGCTCCCCTGTCGATCGTCGCGGAAGCGCCCGGCACTCCTTCGATCTCTGCGGCCTTGGCCCCTTCACCGATCAGCTCAATCAGATACTCTGTCGCCATCTTTGCCCCGGCCACATTGTCAGAAGCGATCTGACAGTCCACTTCCACGCCATTTACCACGCGGTCCACAGAGATAACTTTTATGCCTTTTGATACTGCATTCTGCACTGCCGGCGCCACCGCATCGGAATCCACGGGGTTTACAATCAAAACACTTACATTTCTTGAAATCAGATCTTCGATATCACTCGTCTGTTTAGCCGCATCATCACTCGCATCCACCACAACCAGCTTGACGTCTTCTTCTTCGGCTTTCGCTTTCGCGCCGTCAGCCAGCGATACAAAAAAAGGATTGTTTAGTGTCGATACCGAAAATCCTATGGCACCGCTGCCGCCCCCGCTCTGGGCCGCATCGCCCTCTCCGTCGATCGTGATGGCGTTACACCCTGCCAATCCGGTCAGCATGCAGACTGCAGCGAGCAAACCTGCTATTTTCTTTATTTTCATGACTCTTCTCCTTTTACTCTTAACGTTTCCGGTCAGACAATACCGCAACCAGAATTACCAGTCCCTTGATGACATCCTGATAGTAAGAGGATACACCGAGAATGTTCAGACCATTATTCAGGACCGCAATGATCAGGACACCAATAAAGGTACCATATATTTTTCCGCGTCCGCCGCTCATGCTGGTACCGCCGAGTGCTACTGCCGCAATGGCATCCAGCTCGTACCCGTCACCCAAAGTCGGCTGCGCAGATCCCAGCCTCGACAGCAGGATCAGACCAGAAAGTGCCGCCATGAATCCAGAGATTGCATATGCGATAATCTTTGTCTTATGAATATTGATACCTGCCAGTTTTGCGCATTTCCAGTTGCTTCCCGTGGCATACACGGCACGTCCAAACGTCGTCTTATTCAGCAGGAAGAAAAATGCGATAAAGATAAGTACCAGCAAAATTACGGGGATCGGAATGCGGTAAAAGTTACCCTTTCCAATCAGTTTCAAAACAAAGCTGTCCCCCAGATTGGAGATCGGTTTTCCATTTGTGAAGATCATGGTAAGCCCCCGGTAAACCGTCATCGTGATCAGCGTTGCGATAAACGGCTGCAGTCTTCCCTTCGTCACCAGAAGCCCGCTCACAATGCCAAGTGCCGTACCGATCACAAGCGCTCCGATCATAGCCGCCCCGGCAGGCACTCCCGCCGCAATCATTCCCGCACAGAGCGCAGTGCTAAGGGCCAGTACAGATCCCACGGACAAATCAATCGCATCCGTCAGAATAACGCATGTCATGCCAAACGCAATCAGGCCGTTGATCGATGACTGCCGCAGGAGTGATAAAAAATTGCTCCATGTACGGAATTCAGGGCTGACTACACTGATTCCTATGATCAGGATGATCAGCGCGATCAATGCACCAAAGTCCTGTGCATGATTTAAAATACCTTTTTGATTGGATTTCATGATATTGTACCTCCTGTCGCCAATGTCATAATATTCTCCTGGTTCGCTTCTTTCTTACTGATGATTCCGCGAACCTCCCCCTCTCTCACGACCATGATCCGGTCACTCATTCCGAGAACCTCCGGCAGCTCTGAAGATACCATAATAATCGCCACGCCTTTTGCAGCCAGTTCATTGATGATCGTATAAATCTCTTTTTTAGCTCCGATGTCCACACCCCGGGTGGGTTCATCCAGAATCAAAATCCTGGGATTCGTGTAAATCCACTTGGCAAATACCACCTTCTGCTGATTTCCGCCGCTTAAATTATTACATTCATGCTCCGGTCCAAAACACTTGATATGAAGTTCCTCAATACCTTTGGCAACCAGATCCCGTTCTTTCTTTTTATACATTACCCTGTGGTTCGATATTCTGGACAGATTGGCAAGGGCAATATTCTTTTCAATGCTCTCTTCCAGCATCAGTCCCTCCACTTTCCTGTCCTCCGTGATAAATCCGATGCCGCATTTCATCGCCTGGATGGGCGACTTAATATGCGCCTGTTTTCCTTCAATCTCAACTGATCCTTTTTCATAGGAGAGATTCCCAAAGATCGCCTGCATGATCTCCGTCCTCCCGGCGCCCATCAGTCCGGATACCCCCAGAATTTCTCCTGCCCGGACTTCAAAGTTCACATCCTGAAACACGCCTTCTTTCGTCAGACCCTTCACTTTCAATACCGTCTCACCGATGTTACTGTTCCGCGCAGGATAACGCTCACCGATTTCACGTCCGATCATCATCTTGACAATCTCATTCATATTCGTCTCCGGTATATGCTTCGTTCCCACGTAAGTCCCGTCTCTCAACACACTGATCCGGTCACACAACTCAAAGATTTCCTCCATACGGTGAGAAATGTAAACGATTGAAACCCCCGCTTTTCGAAGTGACTGTATCACTTCAAAAAGCACCAGCGTCTCACTCTGTGTCAGCGCCGCTGTCGGTTCATCCATGATGATCACTTTCGCATCCACCATAAGCGCTTTGCAGATCTCGATCATCTGCTGCTGACCTACCGATAAGCTGGACATCACCTCTGCAGGTGATATATGAACGCCGAGACGGTCAAGCGCCTCCACTGCCTTTTTCCTCATCGCCTTCTGGTCACAGAACCCGAATTTCGTCTTAATCTCTTTGCCCATAAACAGGTTCTCTTCCACTGTCAGATCAAACAAAACATTCAGTTCCTGATGTATGAATACAATCCCCGCCTTCTCGGCTTCCTGAGGGTTTTTGTAATGGACTTCCTTTCCATCTACCAGAATGGTACCGGCATCTTTTGTGTAAACTCCGGTCAGGATCTTCATAAGTGTTGATTTTCCCGCGCCGTTTTCGCCCATCAGTGCATGAACCTCACCATCACCCAGGACAAAACCGGCATCCTTCAAAACCTGATTTCCCCCGAACGATTTATCAATTCCTTTCATCTCAATCTGCATGTTCTATGCCTCCCTTTTCATTTTCAGAACAAGCAGCCAGACTGCAGGATAATGTTGGCATAAGCCGTAGTCTCACCTGTGCGGATAACCGCCCTGCACGTTTTCGTCTGCTTTTTCAGTTCCTGATGACTCACATACTCTATCTCGCAGGGATTGTCCATGCTGCCCACCAATTTTAGTATATCCTCCAGCATCCCGGGGCTGTGTTCTTTTATTTCTTCAGCCAATATTACTTTTTCAATTTTCATATCGCCTGCCACTTCACGCAGCACTTCCATAAATCCAGGCATACCAAACTTCACTACCAGGTCGATCCTTTCCGTCTCATCCGGCACCGGAAGTCCGCAGTCCCCCACAGCCAGCGTATCCGTATGCCCCATGTAAGAAAGGACTCTGGAGATGTCACTGTTTAAAATTCCGTTTTTCTTCATGATCTATACTCCCATTTCTCTGATCACTTCTTCATAAGTCGGCATACCGCCCTGCGCACCAAATTTTTCCGTGGAAAGGCCGGCAGCAGTATTTGCAAAGCGCAGTGCCTCTTCCATGTTCCTGCCTTCTGTTATGGCGACAGTGAAAGCACCGTTCAGAGTGTCGCCTGCCCCTGTTGTATCTACAACTTTCGATGTTCTCGCAGGTACCAGGATCGCGTTCCCGTTCTTCAGGCACGTTCCAACTCCGCGTGATCCCTGTGTGATCACCAGTTTCTCCGGATAGGCCTTTAAAAGCTCTTCAAAGGAACGGTCCTCTCCAAACAGGATCACTGCCTCATGCTCGTTAGGCGTAAGATAAGTCACCTTCTCCAGAATATCCTGTCTTACCGGTCTGGCAGGCGCCGGGTTCAATACAACCTTGACCCCGTTTGCAGCGCAGAGTTCTGCGACATATTCAACCGTATCCTGCGGAATTTCATGCTGAAGCAGCACAATCCCGCATTCCAGCAGGGAATCTTTGATCCCGTTTATATAATCAATGTCCACACAGTCATTCGTCCCCGCCACCACAATGATTGTATTGTCATTCTCACCAACCGTGATGATCGCAAGTCCCGTGGGTACCCCTTTCACGGTTCTGATATGCTGCGTTTTAACACCCATGTTCTCAAGATTCCTGACAAGACTTTCCCCGGCAGCATCATCGCCCACACATCCGAACATCTCTACATCTGCGCCTAACCTGGCCATCGCCACCGCCTGGTTTGCACCTTTTCCTCCGGGAATATACTTAAGGTCTTCGCCTTTTAACGTTTCGCCCTTCAGAGGGATTCTCTCAGCCCTGACGGTCATATCCATATTGATACTTCCCACTACTCCAATCTTTTTCATACTTTTCCCACACTCCTTCTCAAAGTCGTCTCCCGCTCTATCAGTTCCACTTCAAAGTGGTAACTGTCATCCGTCTTTTTCTTTTCAATATAATCAATCAGCACTTTTGCCGATGTCTCTCCCATACGGGAAATTGGCTGTGCGATGGTCGTCAGCTCCGGCGTCATAAGTTCACTTAAATTAATATTATCGTAACCGATAATCTGAATATCATCCGGTACACGGTATCCTCTTTTTTTCAGAACCTTATAGACAGAAACTGCGACTATGTCATTTCCTGCGATAATGCCGTCCACATCAGGGTATCGTTCGAGAAGCTCCTCTGTCCTGCTAAGACCTTCCTGAAAACTGTACCTGCAGTCCACAAAACGCGGAACAATGTTATGTTTACCACATACCGCAAGGTAACCTTCAAAACGCTTCCTTGCACTGGACAGCGCCTGATCGCCTCTCATATTGACAATGTTTCTGCAGCCGCATTTTAGCAGATGCTCCATCGCAAGACAGCCGCCCTGATAATGATCGGACTGAATATAAGCGATCTGATTGAGCGCCTTTACCTCTCTGTCAAGGATCACGACCGGAACTCTGCACTTTTCTACACTTTCTTTGATTCCATCCTGGTTCGTCAGCAAAATAATACCGTCCGCATTCATTCTGCTCAGCAGATCAATATTATTCCTCTCTTTTTCCAGATCATTATTAGAATTACACAGCATCATCCGGTATCCTCTTTGATAGCTTTCTTTTTCGATGGCACTCGCCATTTCATTAAAAAAAGGATTCTGGATGTTTGGGAGTATTACACCGATGATTCTTGCTGACTTTTTATATAATGTCCTTGCTGTCTCGTTCGGTTTGAAACCGGTTTCATCTATGACCTTTAAAACCCTCTGCTTCTTCTCATCGTCAACCTTTGCCGTTCCATTCATAACTCTTGATACCGTTGATGGTGAAACCCCCGCCATCTTCGCAACATCTCTGATACTGATCATTTCTCTCACCCCGTTTCCGTTTTGAAACCCGTTTCAAGTTGTTTTCATTATAATCATTTTACAAAAACATGTCAATAAAAATCGGCGTTTTCGTGCTTGTGAACAAATTTCCAGCAAATTGCTATTTTTATCCATATTTCTTTTGTCTATTATTCACAAAGCTACTTTACACCGAGAAAAAAGACCCGCCAGAGATCAGGTTCAGAACCTCTCTGGCGAATCTTTTCTTCAAGACATATTCTTGTGTAACCTTTAATGAATTACTCCTCTGACGGGTCAATATCAATCAGAACCTTCATCGACGTCTCACGGTTCTCATCGATATACTCATAGGCATTCAGATATTGATCAAAAGGAAAATGCCGGCTCATCAATGGCGTCAGCTGGACTTTCCCCTCTCCAACCAGACGAATGGCATCCACATAATCCTCATGACGATACATCATTGTCGTATTTAAATCTAATTCATGGTCATTCAGCACCGCCAGATCTACATTTGCCATTTTTCCAAATACAGCAACCAAAATCTTTTCTGGCATTCCAGTCAGTTTTTGTCTCCAGGTCTTCCTGTCTTACGATCGGGTCAAAATAAAAACTGCCGCTCGGCATCTTGGCGCTCGGCGGATAATTCCTGTCCCCGCCTGCATATGCATAGAGTGCACCGTCATCCCCCACCGTATAGGCAAACTGCCCGCTTACCAGAACCTCTGTCCCGTCCGGCAATGTCCATCTTTTAAAATTCGTATTGGGCACACCGATTGTGTTCGTAATTCCCCAGACACCTACACAGTCAATCTGCAAAGCATCAATCAGATCCTGTTCCACCGCGCCGCACTGCAGAAGGGGATCAGTCAGTGTTATAATACGATCTTCCAGACCCAGCTTCTTTCGCAAATCCTTTAATGCCAGTGCATGAATCGTAGTCACTGGTGTTGAACCCAGATCAATCGGAACACGGTCTGTCACTTCATGATTCAAAGCTTTTCTTACACGTTCTCTTGATGTCATTTTCATATTTCCTTTCCTGAATATCATCTACGCCTTTTATCTGTCTTGTTCCATATATTGCCAGTTATAAAAATAGGTTATGCAAAACGCTTTTTCTAAACTTATGAACTTATCTTACCCCTATTCATATCCATTGTCAATTAGCACTATTTCATAGATTATAATCCTATTTTTTTGTTAATCTTTACTAATGGTTTCTTTCGCGTATTTGCTTTATCATTAAACATATCAAATGATCCGTTTCAAAAACCCATTTTGTATAATTCTTTTATTCTTAAATTTTCAGACATAACAAAATAAAGGGATCGAAATTAAAGACAAAGGAATATAAGTATGAACAAAATAACCAATAATGAGATCAAACGGACAAACCGCAATAATGTCTTCTCTGCGATTTATCATGCACGGCAGACCTCGAAACAACAGCTGGCTAAAACCCTGCAGCTCAGCATGCCAACCATTACGCAGAACCTAAAAGAACTGGAAGCACTAAACTTAATTCGCAAAGACGGTTTTTACGAATCTTCCGCCTCCGGCGGACGGAAGGCGCAGATTATCCGCTGCAATGAGACTGCACGCATATCTGTCGGTGTAGAAGTCTTGAAAAAAAGAGCTTACATCATAGCTGTCGATCTCTACGGTACCCCTTTAAAGCAGGATACCTTAAAACTGCCTTTCCAGAATAATGAGCTCTATTTCTGTGCACTTGGCAACTGGATCAACAGTTTTATTGCCTCTCTGCCCTATGATAAAGAGAATATCCTGGGTGTTGGCATTGCCATTCAGGGACTTATTTCACCCGACCGCTCGACGGTCCTCTTCGGCGAACTGATGGACTGCACCGGTCTTTATCTGGAGGAATTTGCGCGCTTTATAAACTGGCCCTGCATCTTCATCCATGATTCTGAGGCGGCTGCTTTTGCAGAAATCTGGCTTGCCAGTACCACATCCGCATTAAACGACTCCCTGTTTATCTGGCTGAATCACAATTTTGGTGCTGCTCTGGTCATCAATGGCAAGATTCATCAGGGAATCGGGAGCTTAAGCGGGACGCTGGAACATATGACTCTGATTTTGAACGGCAGGAAATGCTATTGCGGCAGGTCCGGATGTGTGGAGGCCTACTGTTCCGTCGATGCTCTGGAGGAAAGCGCAGGCGAACCGCTGGAGTCTTTTTTTCCAAAGCTTAGAAACCAGGATAAACGCTGTGTTGAGATCTGGCACCAATATCTGCATTACCTGGCCATGACACTTAACAATACCGTGCGGGTGATAGACTGTGACCTTATTTTCAGCGGTGCACTGCGTCCTTATCTCACCCCGGACGATCTGGAGCTGTTAAGACAGTACATGAAGGAGCTATCTTCGTTTCCATTTTACAAACCGCGGCTGCGGATGGGCGTAAGTGACCAGTATGCTGCTGTTGTGGGTGCTTCTCTATACCAGATCATAGATTTTTTAGATAACGACAGTGTTTTTCGATAGGAGGATCATTATTATGTTTGACGTAATCGCTTTGGGAGAATTATTAATTGACTTCACACCGTACGGCAATAGCCGGGACGGCCGTGCGCTGTTTGAGCAGAATCCCGGCGGCGCACCGGCCAATGTACTGGCAGCCCTGTCCCGTCTGGGGCAGAAAACCGGCTTCATCGGTAAAGTGGGCGAAGATATGCACGGTCATCTGTTAAAAGATACCCTGGATGAGTGCGGTGTCGATACCAGCGGTCTTGTCCTGGATTCAGAATATTTTACTACCCTGGCTTTTGTGGCTTTGCAAAATGGGGAGCGCAGTTTCTCCTTTGCCCGGAAGCCGGGGGCTGATACCCAGCTTCACAAGGAAGAGATATCCACAGAACTTTTAAACCAGGCGAAAATTTTCCACTGCGGCTCCTTGTCGCTCACCGACGAACCCTCCCGCAGCACCACTCTGTATGCAATCGAGCAGGCAAAAAAAGGCGGCGCCCTGATTTCCTATGACCCCAATTACCGCGCACTTCTCTGGAAAAGCCGGGAAGCGGCCATGGAGCAGATGAGAAGACCCATCCCCTCGGTTGACATTATGAAGATTTCTGATGAAGAGACTGCACTTCTGACCGGTATCGAGGATCCAAAAGGCGCCGCCGGACGGCTGATTGAACAGGGTGTATCCTGTGCCGTCGTCACTCTGGGGAAGGACGGTGCAATGATGCGCACAAAAGATTTCACCGTCTGTGCAAAGGGAAAAGACCGGAGCGCGGTGGATACCACCGGGGCCGGCGACTCTTTTTGGGGCGGCATTCTTTCCAGATTTTCTTCCACCGGTATCCATCCCAGTGAACTGACGAAAGATCAGGGCCTTGAATTTCTGCAGTTTGCCAACGCTGTGGCCGGCTTATGTGTGGAAAAAAGAGGAGCCATTCCCGCTATGCCCAGTCTTGAAGAAGTAATGGCGGAACTAACCGACTCAAAGCAAATAAACGAACCATTATCATAGCTTTAGTTTGTAATCCGGTATTCTTGTACAAATTTCTTTTTAAGTTCAAAGCCACACTTTTCCATTAAAAAACTGCCCCTCAACCGTTAGATATTCATTCTAACTTTTGGGGGCAGCTTACCTCAACCCTTCAGGTTCGTTCTGCGCCTGATTTTCTCCTTATGAAAATTACCTATTAATGCTACATTTTAGTGATCGAACAAACTTTTTCGATACTGGCTGAACTGGCTCCAACATTCAACCCGCTATAGTCAATCCTTATTACATTTTCTTTCGTAAAATCTGAAAGCGCATTTCCAAAATCATCAGGAGAAAGTTCTATATTACCACGTCCGCCTCCGTTCTTATGGATTTGACTAATACGTACTTCCTTTTCATTAATCTTATGAATCATCGCATACATATAGGCTGTTTGAGTTTCTGATTTAAACGGTAACTTTTTCCACTCTTGATTTGAAACATCCGTTATTTGTTGAGGGGTCAACTTCTCAATGGAATATATTTCCCTATTTTTGCAGGCCAGGTTTCCATAATGTGGCCATCGTATGCAACCAATATGAAATCCCCTGTTGTATATTCCGATACCTCCCCAAATCGGCTGGGGCTTATACGTATATCACCTTCTCCATTTAATCCGATTTCGTACACAATAACCTTTTGATCTGTAATATCCTCTATTACTGCGAACAGATAGTCTTCTTTTTGCTCAGGATTTTGGTTATCTGTATTGTGAGATGCCTCTTGAGTGTAGGGTATGGTAGCAGCGGTATTGGCTTTTTCGTTGTTTCCTTTTGTTGTTTGTGTTACATTCTCTTTTAAACTGCATCCGGCAAGAGACCAAACACATAGTAATACAACGATTAAATACAAAATGTATTTCATATAATCTCCTCCTGGTTAATAGTGGATAAAACCTTGATTCATCCAGTGGTTAAATATTGCAGAATTCACTCTCCTTCCGACATTGCATGTTCCTGCCTGATTACTGGAATGATGTATACCAGATACAAAGTCGTCATTAACACCATATACTGGACCGCCTCTTTGCCCGTTAAATGTATCTGTATAATATGTTAAATAGGTTCTTCCCACTGGAAATGTACTCTCCCATGTAACGTTAGCGGCCCAATAAGATCTTAAATATCTCGAACCTCTTCTTCCGAAATATACACGTATGCTTTCTACCGGTACATTTGTATCTTCATTATCATATACACAATGCCCAGCGGTTAGCATATGATGTTCTGAAACCATAAATCCTGTTCCGAAACTACGCGTTCCATCAGCCCAATACATAGTTAATGCCGCAATACACGAATATGGATAATCATCAACATTATCAACTCTAACTCTTCCATCATTCCCCAATATTATCCTAGGACTAATTAAAGGTTCGTCTAATGATAAGGTTCCGCTTACACTTGTAGTAGAAGTAATATTGTATTCTGGAATATTTTCAGCTTCTACAACATTAAAAGTATATGAATGATCATTTAAATTATAGGTAATGCTATCAAAGCATTCTGATTCTTTTCCACTTCCCGTATTTGCACTACTCATACCACCATTATACAGTAATATATCATTTTCTTCCGATAGATAATTTATTTTTCCTGCTTCTATCTGAGCATTTGAATCAACATACGATAAATAATGGACTCCGTTATTAATTATTATCTCAATTTGTTATAGTTACCCTTACTACCGATGAACTATCATATTCCGCAATGGCATCATATAAAATATTACACTGATCAAATACTATTAATTGCGGAGCTTCTTCTTCCGGTTCAGCGTCTACCAATAAAGATTCATCAATTATATCTACATCATCATCGTACTCTCTCCTCAATTTCAACTGTATCATCACCATCAAATGCATATACCAAAGTCAAATTAATTAATATCATTCCTTCTACGTTACACTTTTATTATAACACCCTATATGCGTATAAATATATTGTCATTGCATGTTTATATTGTGTTGTTTTGTTATTATCTTTGTGTATTTTTTTAATTTCACTTTTAGTTCCCCGTATTATAAGTGGTTAAATCGTATGGAAAACAAAAATGAGCAGATGAGCGGACAGCTTCTACTGCCGATAAAACGCTAATGAAGAAAAGAACGGAATCTTAGGCTTTTGCTAAATGACAGTAAAGCTAAATCGGATAAATCATTTTTATGTAAATCAAAAGCGCATTTACAGACTGATGCAGATTTTAAGCTTAAAATCCATATGCCACAGAAAAAGGGGGGAATATATAAAATGCACTCCTCAGGTGACTGGCGAAAATGTGTTAAACAGAAAATTTACAGTTGAAAACTTCGGAGAAAAACGGTTTACTGATGTGACGGAAATGAAATATGGTGCCGGCAGCAAGACATATTTAAGCGCCATACTGGATTTGGGTGATAAGAGCATTGTTTCATTTGTAATTGATCATCATCCAACTTTTTCTTGAATACTTTTGAGGTATATTGATACCCTCGTTCACTGCGAAAGATAGGTTCTGCATCGGGGTGCTGTTCATGAGCAATGTCAAAGGTCTCGAATACCAGCGCATTATTTTAGAAGTATGTCCAGAATGCCTCCATTGATTACTTAATGGCTCACGATATCAAAAACGACTCAACTGCATGGCACCTTTAGAATAGAGGCACTACCTGAAAATCAAAACTTCATAAAAATATCTCCAGCCGCACAACTACGGCTGGAGATAGGAAACTTTTATTTATTCAATATAAAACTAAAAATCTGCACATCAATTTCGTCTTAAACAATCCCCTGCGCAAGCATAGCATCTGCAACCTTCTCAAAGCCTGCAATGTTTGCCCCCACTACATAGTTTCCTTCGAAACCATAGCGTTTCGCGGCATCGTCCATGTTGTGTGTGATGTTCACCATGATCTCTTTCAATTTTGCATCTACTTCCTCAAAGCTCCAGCTCAGACGCTCACTGTTCTGAGACATTTCCAGTGCGGAAGTTGCAACGCCGCCTGCATTGGCAGCCTTTCCAGGAGCAAAAATCACGCCGTTCTGCTGCAGGTATTCGGTAGCTTCCAGAGTCGTCGGCATATTAGCACCTTCACATACTGCCAGGCAGCCATTTGCAACGAGCTGCTTCGCATCGTCTAAAAGCAGCTCATTCTGAGTTGCACACGGAAGCGCGATATCACCTTTTATCGCCCATACGCCTCTTCCTTCATGATACTCAGAATTCGGACGGTATTTTTTATATTCCGTCAGTCTCGCACGGTTAACTTCTTTGATCTCCTTGAGTGCAGCCACATCGATTCCTTCCGGATCATATACCCATCCTGTCGAGTCAGAGCATGTTAAGCATTTTGCCCCCAGCTGATGTGCTTTCTCAATTGCATAAATTGCAACATTTCCGGATCCTGATACCAGACATGTCTTGCCTTTGATATCTTTTCCGTTAATTTTCAGCAGCTCCTCTGTCAGATACAGCAGACCATATCCTGTAGCCTCTGTTCTTGCCAGAGATCCTCCATAAGACAATCCTTTTCCTGTCAGAATTCCGTCATTCGCTGTACGGATTTTTTTATACTGTCCGTACATATAACCAATCTCTCTGGCACCTGTTCCGATATCACCTGCCGGAACATCTGTGTTAGGTCCAATGTATTTAGAAAGTTCGGTCATAAAGCTCTGACAGAATGCCATCACTTCACGGTCAGATTTTCCCTTCGGGTCAAAATCAGATCCGCCTTTACCGCCGCCGATTGGAAGGCTTGTCAGTGAGTTTTTAAAAACCTGCTCAAAACCGAGGAATTTAATAATACCAATATTAACAGACGGATGAAGACGAAGCCCCCCCTTGTACGGCCCAATTGCACTGTTGAACTGTACACGGTAACCTACGTTAACCTGAACCTGACCTTTATCGTCTACCCACGGAACTCTGAACTTAATCTGACGTTCCGGCTCAACCAGTCGTTCCAGCAGAGCTTCTCTTCTGTAAAGCTCTTCATTGGCATCGATCACCGGGCGCAGAGAATCCAATACTTCTTTTACTGCCTGATGGAATTCCGGCTCACTTGGGTTTTTTGCTACGACTGAAGCGTAGACTTCATCAACATACGACATGTGTATACCTCCTGTATCTTTCTTCTATTTTTCGTCCCACACAAAAAAGTGCGCAAAAACGCACTCTTGCGTGTTTCCCTTTGCTCAATGGGATTATACCATGGCATTCCCGTCAAAACAAGAAAAAATTAAAAAAATAGACGGCGTTTCATCAAAAAATTTCATTTTCCTTAAGAAAATCTGGCTTTTCTTGTTTGAAATGAAGCTTTTTGATCCAACCCTTTCATATTTTCATTTTTTCTTTACGCTGTAGCCAAAGGTTCCCAACAACTTTCCAAGACCATAATAAGATCCGTGAGAATACACCATGGGTTTAGCCTTAAAGAGCTGAAACTTATTCTTTGCATTCATATATGACTCATCCGCATGGACCGCAACTACCTCGGCTAAAAACATATGATGCGAACCCAGCTCCTCCACTTTTTTAACCCTGCATTCCAGGTTAACCGGAGATTCCTGTATCATTGGTGCCTGAATCTTGGATGCCTTCTCTTTGTGCAGTTTCATCCTGGCAAATTTGTCTTCATCTTTTCCTGAACGCACCCCACAGTAATCCGCAGCATATGCAAGTTCCTCCGTTGTCAGATTGATCACGAATTCCCCCGTCTCTTTGATCATATGATAAGAAAAGCGCTCAGGTCTTACCGATATCGATACCATGGGAGGGTTTGTACACACTGTGCCGGCCCAAGCTACCGTTATGATATTATCTCTGCCCTTTCCGTCAGTTACACTCACCATAACAGCCGGAAGCGGATAGAGCATATTTCCGGGTTTCCATTCCTGCTTTCCCATATTAACCTCCGATTCCAAAATCTGTTCTTTTCACTCCTATAATTCCTGAAGCGCTTTCATAAATGCCGGGATCAGCTGCTTTTTCCTTGATACTACACCGGGAAGCTTACAGGATCCTTCTGTAATCTGTGCATCCTCAAATGCCTGCGCCACCAGATGTGCAGCTCCTTCACCGTTCAGCAGCAGCTCTGTGGACTCTTCCATAATGTTTGTCAGCATGAAAAATACCATCTGCAGCCCATTACGCCCGCACTCCCGCTCAATATTCGGCTGCAGGCGGTCCTTGATATGCTGCAGTTCATCTGCGGACATGGAATTGATTTGCCCGACACCAAAAGTGGCATCATCCACAATAAATTTCTTAAAGTCCTGATAAAAAATCTCTTCGGGAGACTTACTCTCCAGATTACTGCCCGCCTTGAACATTTCCGCTGCAAACTCTTCAATCTGAATGCCCGCAATCCCGGCAAGCTCTTTTGCCGCCATCTTATCAAAGGCTGTGCACGTCGGCGAGCGGAACATCAGCGTATCGGAGATAATTGCAGCACACAGAAGGCCGGCGATATCCGGGGGGATTTCCAGATCTTTTTCGTCGTACAGCTGGAATATAATCGTAGCAGTACATCCCACCGGCTGGTTGCGGAAAACTACCGGCTGTATCGTCTGAAGTGAACCGATGCGATGATGGTCTATGATCTCGATAATTTCGGCTTCCTGAATATTATCGACTGCCTGTGATTTTTCATTATGGTCAACTAAAATGACCTGTTTTTTCTTAATGTTCAACAGGTTCCGTCTGGAAACTGTTCCCACATACTTCCCCTGCCTGTCAAGGACAGGGAAATCCCTGTGTCTGTTTTTTCCCATAATGTCCCGGATATCATCCGTAAAATCATCCGTCCGGAATGTGACCAGATTCTTTGTCTTCATCAGATGCCGCACCGGTATACTCTGGTTAATCAGTTTTGCTATTGTAAGGGTATCAAAAGGCGTTGTAATAATTACGCAGTTATTCTCCCGCGCAAACCGCTGGATCACAGCCGAAACTTTCGCCCCCAGCGCTACGATAATGCAGCTTGCCTTCTGCTCGACAGCACAAAGATGATCCTCGGAGCGGTTTCCAAGGATCACAAGGTCCCCTTCGTCGATAACTTCTTCCATTTTGTCAGGGTTTGAGGCTCCTATGATCGCTTTTCCTTTATCAAAGTAGGCATCTGCATCTCCCACCAGAATCTCCCCGTTCAAAGTCTCCGCAATGTTTCCATACTGAGTCTTTGCTGCTGAAATAACGGTATTATCATAAGCATCCATATAGGATCTCGCTATATCACCTATCGTGATCAGCCCCTCCAGATAACCTTCTTCATCCGTAATCGGAAGTGTCACAGCTCCATTGTCCTTCATCAGATTAAATGCGTTCTTTACGGATACGTTGCTTCTGGTTCCCTGGGTTTTATGAATATCCATGTCCCGCACCTGCGTTCCGATATCTGCCAGATATGGCGGCGCGGATACCTGAAATCTTGTCAGCACATATTCCGTTTCTTCATTGATGATTCCCGCCCTCATCGGTATAAACACTCCGTTTTCCGTGCGGTTTTTCATATCAGCATATGCGATTGCTGAACATATTGAGTCTGTATCCGGATTTTTATGCCCTAAAATATATATCTCTTGTTTCTTCTCCAATGCAATCCCTCACTCCCTTCATTCTTACCATCATAGTACCATAATTTTACAACCAAATCCATACACACTGAACAAATATTCTCCTTCATTTTTCTCAAAACTTGCGAATCCTTTAAATCGTGTTATAATGTACGTATATGCTGCGAACACGGCTTATTTTGCCTGCTTCGATGTATAAAGTAAACAGCGAACGTACAAAAAGGAGGATTTATATGGACAAAGAAAACAACAACACCCCCACCATGGCCGATTTCGAAAATGAGCTGGACGCTTCTTTCAAAAAAGTCGAAGAAGGCGATATTCTTACAGGAACCGTCATTGCAGTGACAGAGGAGGAAGTCACCCTTGATCTGCAGTCCTACACAGAGGGCATCATCCGCACTGAAGATTACAGCCGCGAACCGGGCTTTATGGTCAAAGATGAAGTCCATGCAGGAGACACTGTCACGGCAACTGTCATTAAGACGGACAATGGACATGGAAGTATCCTCCTTTCTAAAGTGGAAGCAAATGACGTACTGGCATGGCAGACCTTAAAGCAGATGAAAGCTGATAAGACTGTACTGGATGTCGTAGTCAAGGGCATTGTAAACAGCGGCGTGGTTGCATACGTAGAAGGTATCCGGGGATTCATCCCAATTTCCAAGCTTTCATTAGATTATATTGAAGATACATCACCGTATCTCAATCAGCATCTTCAGGTACAGGTCTTTGAGGTGGATGAAAAAGCCAAAAAACTGATACTGTCTGCAAAAGAACTGCTCCGCGAAAAAGCAGCCGAAGAACGCAGAAAGAAAATCTCCAATGTAGAAATCGGTCTTGTCACAGAGGGCACTGTTGAAACAATTAAACCTTATGGAGCTTTTGTAAATCTTGGCAACGGTCTTTCCGGCCTTGTCCACGTTTCACAGATCAGTGAAAAAAGGATTAAATCACCTGATGCCGTTTTAAATATCGGCGATGTCGTAAAGGTAAAAATCACTGCCGTTAAAGACGGTAAGATCAGCCTCAGTATGAAAGCACTAAATGACGTTGCTGCGTCGGAGATCGTGGAAGAATCATATGAACTTCCGGAGACAGAATCGGCAACCACAAGCCTTGGGTCTCTGTTTTCTAATATCAAATTAGACTGATATAGATTTTATTATATCCAGAAAACGCCGTATCATCATACTTAGCACACAAAAGACTGCTGTAAACTGTAATTTTCAGTTACGGCAGTCTTTTATATTGCCGGCGTATCATAAATAAATTATTAATTTTTTATTTCATCCTTGATTTTCA
Organism: uncultured Ruminococcus sp.; assembly: GCA_964621905.1. GTDB lineage: Bacteria > Bacillota > Clostridia > Lachnospirales > Lachnospiraceae > Ruminococcus_G. Next base: position 25,642 of record CAZUNG010000015.1, read on the forward strand.
AAAACCTTTGTTGTAGTATGTAATATATCAACACATAGTTTTTATTACTACATTTGTTGGAGGCGATTATTATGAGAGAAAGATGGAAACCCAAAGATCCGGGAAGTGCCGTTACGCATTTTATCGGAATGATTCTGGCACTGCTGGGAGCTGCCCCACTGCTGATAAAGGCTGCAAGAGAGCCTGATACCCTTCACATGATAGCCCTGGCAATCTTCATACTCAGTATGGTTTTGCTGTACGCTGCAAGTACCATTTACCATACGCTGAATGTGAACGAACAGGTAAATAAACGTCTGAAAAAAATGGATCATATGATGATCTTTATATTAATCGCCGGAAGCTATACCCCCATCTGTCTGATTGTACTTCACGGAAAAACCGGAACTCTCCTCTGTGCACTGGTATGGGCGGTCGCCCTGATCGGCATTTTGATCAAGAGTTTCTGGATCAATTGTCCAAAATGGTTTTCTTCGCTTATTTACATTGGCATGGGCTGGCTGTGTGTTCTCGCTTTTTCACAGATACTTCAGGCTTTGTCAAAGCCGGCCTTCGGATGGCTGCTGGCCGGCGGCATCATCTACACCATTGGAGGCATTATCTATGCATTGAAAGTACCGATCTTTAATTCGAAACACAAAAACTTTGGTTCACATGAGATTTTTCATCTGTTTGTGATGGGCGGCAGCTTTTGCCACTTTGTTCTTATGTATTTCTTTGTAGCGCCGATGCCGATCTGATCTGTCATCATAAGACTAAAGTTTTCATAAAAACAGCCGTCATTATTTTGCATAATGACGGCATTTGTTTTGCAGCTGATCTAAAGATATATTTGATCCGGTTCTGGTTTCACGATACTCACTGGGGGATATTCCTATAATATTGGTAAACTGCTGTGTAAACCGGCTTGAATAGTTGTATCCGACCGAGATTGCAATTTCAGAAATACTATCATCGGTATTCGTCAGCAAAGTCTGAGCAACACCTATTCTTCGGCGTGTTCTATACGCAATGGGAGAGATGCCTATTTCTTTTGAAAAAATTCTTGATGCATAATAACGGTTAATATTAAACTTCTCAGCCAGCTCTTCCAACGTAAAATTATCACTATAATTGCGGTCAATATATTTCCTCATGCCGGCAACTATATTGGATGAGGAAGCATTCAAATTTAACATTTTTTTATTTTCCAATTGAATCATATCTATTATCTGCAGCAAAGTACCTACAAACATCTTTGTCAGTCCTGTAATCCCCGGCTTTTTACGTTCAATGCCATCCTCAATCATTTCAAAGCCTTTTAACAGATAATCATAATAAAAATTACTCTTCATAAGATAACCGCTTGATTCACTCAAAAGTTTCCCTGGGGATCTGTTTTTCATCTGAAGATTTTTAACACCGCATAAGTGAAACTTCAAAGGTTCTCCCGGAATATTTTTGTCATGGTGCAGAACATCTTTATTATACACAAGAATATCTCCACTCTCTATCTCATATTCCTTATTGCCAATAACGCTGATCCCCTTTCCCTCGTAGACCAATGCTACCTCAACAATATTATTGTGACAATGTAAAGCCCGCACATCCTCTTCCGATAAAATTTCCGTCTTGCTTATATAAACCACTTCAAAATTTCCGTTTTCCGTCTCAACGACCCACCCTGAATCATCTTTTTCGGGCAGAGTATACACTTCTCTCATTTTAAATCTCCTTAACATGGACGATATCATAAACACCGCAAGAGCTGAAATCTTTATTTAAAAGATCTCAGCTCCGTCAGCAGTTACTATTTAACCGCATATTCTTTTAACTAAAATACCACTCATTAATATTATAAACGAAAGTATTCCATTTTACATTCTCTAAATTTTTGGTACAGAGAACATAGCTGTTGCCCGACTGATATGGAAAATAAGATAACCATTCTTCCGGAAATCTTAACTGGTACTCTTCCCATAATGCCAGTCTCTCTTTGTCATCCTCCGTCTGTGTAACCGCTGTCAATAAATCCATCATTTCCTGTGTAAGAGGGCTGTCATCATGGTGGCATTTATTCCCGATGTTATTGATGATCGTGGCAGCCACACCGCCGGGAGCCGGCGAACCTCCATTTCTCCTTACAAAAAGGTCGTATTCCTCTGTTTCATTGACCAGTGTATCGCCCATAACCGTTCCATCCAGCAATTTGATGTTCAGTTTAATGCCTACCTCAGCAAGCATATTTGCAATCTGCTCAGATGCCCCTTTTCTCAAGGGATCATTGCTGTCTGCAAGGATTGTCAATTCCAAATTATCTTCACCGGCTTCTTTTAGAAGTTTCTTTGCCTGCTCAGGATTATAATTTAATGGGAAATTATCTTCCTCCCAATAATGAATACCTTCCGCGACCTCCGGCACAACACAGTACGGAACGTATCCTGCCCCATCGAAAGTCCCCTGTATCAATGCTTCTCTGTCAATAGCCATACAGATTGCCTGACGCACTTTAATATCTGATATTTTTTCACTGTGCATATTGAATCCCAAAAACGCCTGCAGCTGCTGCAGCTGTTCGTAAACACGAAATTGACTTTCCGGATCGTTCTTAATATCTTCTGCATCCACATAATCTCCATCAAGCAGAACGTCGATTCCCCCAGTCTGAAGCTCCATCAAAGCTACTGACATCTCTGATATTACCCGGAACGTAACATTGTCAATAATTGCTTTCTCCCCCCAGTACTCTTCATTTTTTTCAAGTACGACACTGTCATTTGTTGTCCATGATTTTATCTTATAGGGTCCCGTACCAACACAATCACCCATATAAAGATTTGAATTTTCTGCATTGGCCTCCGTATAACTCTTACAGTAGATTCCGACAAACTGAAGGTCATCCTCCCAGGTAATATTAAATTCATTCATCGGTACATGTACGGTCAGATCGTCCACTTTCTCGGTGCCCGCAAAATTAATCCATGGATAAACTGCCGCCTGACTGCTCTCAGCGGCAAGTGTTGCATAGGAGTATACTACGTCATCCGCAGTCATTTTTTCACCGTTATGAAAATATACATCGTCCCGGAGATGAAAGGTAACCCCCATACGGTTATCATCCAGCTCCCAGCTTTCAGCCAGTAAAGGGTCTATAATCTTCTTGTCCTCATAATTTTCCTGAGTCAATGCTTCAACTACCATATGTTCCACAGGATCCTGCGTGTTTTGATTGGCATATTCTCCAGTAAAACAGGAATCCGGATCCCTTAATAAACGAACCACAACACTTTCTTTCGCTGTTCCTCCCGCTTCAATCGTATTGCCGGAATTATCCGCGGCTTCTTTTTCCACTTCTGAAAACCCCGCGCAACCGCTAAGTGTCATAGTCACAGCTAATAAAACTGCACTTACTGCCATATGTCTTTTCTTCATAGCTTACCTCCTTGTCAGCCAGGCTGTTTGATAAGTTTTGCATTATTAATCTCTTCACAGAAATGACATTTTACAAAATGGCCATTTCTTATTTCTCTTAATTCAGGAGTTTTTTGTTTACAATATTCTTTTACAAACCGGCATCTCGCAGCAAACCGACACCCTTCTTTAGGGTTAACGGGTGAAGTCAGTTCACCTTTTAATCCGGATTCTTCCCTGTGTATATGGAGTTTTGCTTCAAGTACAGACCCAAGTAATGCTTTTGTATAGGGATGAAACCGAGCTTCAAACAGATCATTCTTAGGGGCAAGTTCTACGACTTCTCCCAGATACATGACCATAATATGATCAGAGATGTACCTCACAACAGAGAGGTCATGCGTGATAAACACATAAGTAAGGCCCATCTTTTCCCGCAGATCAATTAGCAAATTCAGAACCTGAGCCTGAATCGACACATCCAACGCTGAAACAGGTTCATCACATACGATAAACTTGGGGTTCAATGCAAGTGCTCTTGCAATTCCCACCCGCTGTCTTCTTCCTCCATCCAGTTCATGCGGGTAGGAATTCGCAAGCCGCCCCGCCAGGCCTACCAGCTCCATCAACTCTGAAACTTTCTCTTTTATTTCTTTCTTTGATAATTGGTTGGCTATAACAAGCGGTTCCGCAATCGTTTGTGAGATTGTCATTCTTGGGTTCAGAGAGGAAAATGGATCCTGAAAGATCATCTGCATCTGCCTTCTTAATTCCGTCAGCCCTTTTCTGTCAACCTTCGTAACATCTTTTCCTTCAAATACGATACTGCCTCCCGTGCTTTCCAGAAGATGAAGCAGTACTCTCCCCAAAGTGGATTTTCCGCATCCCGATTCACCGACTACGCCCAGGGTCATGCCTTTTTCCAGTGTAAAACTGATGCCGTCCACCGCATGCAGCTGCCCACGCGGAGTTGAAAAATATTTTTTCAGATCCTGTACTTCAAGTAAGGGTGTCATCTTAATTTACCTCCTGTCCTTGTACCAGAAAACATCTCACATAATGTCCTTTGGAAACTTCAACCAAAGGCGGAATCTCTTTTTCGCATTGCTCCGTACATCGCTCACATCTGGGATGAAATTTGCATCCTTCCGGAAGATTCGTCGGATCCGGCATTTGTCCTTTGATCGGTTTCAGTCTGGTACTGCTGTCTTTGGCACTTGGCAGTGAATCAAATAACCCCGCGGTATACGGATGTAAGGTTTCTTCAAATATATGCTCAACATCCCCATACTCCTGTATCTGCCCTGCATAAATCACACCGACCTTATCACACATTGCAGCAACCACTCCAAGATCATGTGTAATCAGCAGCATGGAAGAATCCGTAGAGTGCTTCAGCTCATTCATCAGTTTCAAAACCTGTGCCTGAATCGTAACATCTAACGCTGTTGTAGGTTCATCGGCGATCAACAGTTCCGGTGAACATGCCAAGGCCATTGCAATCACAATTCTTTGTTTCATTCCGCCGGAAAACTGATGTGGATAATCGCTGTACCGTTCTGATGGAATCCCTACTTTTTCCATCATTTCGCAGGCTAGTCTGCACGCTTCTTTTTTACTTTCCCCCTGATGAAGATAAATGACTTCTGCAATCTGATCACCGACCTTGTCTATAGGATTCAACGCCGTCATGGGATCCTGAAAGATCATGGAGATTTCCTTTCCCCTGACTTTTCGCATCTTCGCCTTGTTTAAATCCAAAAGATTCTCTCCCTTGAAAATAATTTCCCCTCTTTTGATTTTTCCCGGGGGATTCGGTATCAGATTTAATATGCTCATTGCAATCGTTGTCTTGCCTGCGCCGGTTTCCCCTACAAGCCCAAATGTCTCCCCTTTGTTGATTTCCAGATCCACGCCATTAATTGCACGGCAGGTGCCAATTTCCCGGGATGAATAGTTTACTTCTAAATCGCGCACTGTAAGAAGCGGCTGTTCTTTTCTTTTTTGGCTCACTTGTTTTACCTCCTTTTCAGTCTTTTAGCCGGGGATCCAATGCATCCCGCAGCCCATCCCCGAAAAGATTTAATGATAACACAACCAGAGCGATGGACATTCCCGGCCACACGCACAGCAGAGGATACTTCAAGATATATGCCCTCGCTGAAGAAAGCATCGCCCCCCACTCAGGGGTGGGCGGTACGATTCCAAGCCCCAGAAAGCTCAGGGCTGCGGCATTTGTAATGGCACTGGCAATCTGTAATGTCAACTGGACAATCACCGGAGACAGAACATTGATAAATACGTGCTTAAAAATGATACGTAGATCACCTGCATCAATTGACTTCGCAGCCTCCACATATTCCTGAGATTTTACGGTAAGAATCGACCCCCGTATGGTTCTTGCAAATGTGGGAATTGCAGAGATTCCAACAGCAAGCATACAGCTTTTTAGTCCGGTCCCCATGACAGCTGCCAGCGCGATTGCAAGAACCAGATTAGGTACAGCCATAAAAATATCCAGTATACGCATAATGACATTATCAATCTTATTTCCGTAATATCCGGCAATAGCTCCCAAAATAATACCGATCACTGCAGCAATTCCCGTTGCTCCAAATCCTACCAGGAGGGTCAGTCTGCCTCCATAAAGAATCCTGCTGAAAATATCCCGCCCCAGATTATCCGTACCAAAGAAATGCTGGAGACTCGAATTCTGGAACTTTTCCGTTACATTTTGCTGATCAAACCCATACGGTGCAATCAACGGCGCCAGCAAACACAGAACTGTAATTACAATCAATATGATCAGTCCGATCATTGCTGTTTTATTCCTTAACATCCGCCTGCAAACGACCACTGTATTACTGTTTGCAGACAGACGTTTTTTCCCTGTCGTATTTACATTTCTTTTCATCTCATACCTCCGCCTGCTTTTTTATCCGATGTTTTTTCTTTTTTCCCTCATTAACGTACTGTGCCTTAATTCTGGGATCCAGATAAGCATAAAAAATATCAACAAGCAAGTTTACAATACTGTATGTAAAAGCCAGGAGAAGTACACTTCCCCGAATCTGAGGATAATCGCGGGAATTAATTGCAGTAACCATCAATATACCCAGCGCCGGTATTGAGAAAATCTGCTCCTGCACCAGTGATCCCCCCAGCATAAATCCAAAGTGCTGCCCGCTGCTGGTAACGATGGGAATCAGCGCATTTCTAAGAACATGATGATACGTTATTTTACGCTCACTTTGTCCCTTTGCCCTGGCCGTTGTCACATAATCCTGTCTTTGGCATTCCAGCATACAGGAGCGTGTCATTCTCATTTGCATTGCAATTGCATACAAAGACATAGAAAGAATCGGGATAACCGCATATTTCCACCCATACCAGCCGGAAACCGGAAGCCATTCCAGTTTAACCGCCAGCAGCAAAATCAACATTAAGGATAACCAAAATCCCGGAACTGATACTCCCAGCATACCGCCAACTCTGGCACCCGCATCAATCCATGAATTTCTGTAATTTGCGGAAACAATTCCCAACAGCATTCCGATCATCATGGATATCACAGTTACGGGGAATGCCAAAAAAATCGTGACTGGAAATGCCTGTATCAGACTTTCTGTAACAGATCTTCCTGTTATATAAGAATTTCCAAAATCAAATCGGGTAATAATCCCCCACATATAGCGGCCGTACTGTATGAAAAAAGGATCTTCCAACCCATGTTCTGTCCTCCAGGCAAGCAATTCCTCTTTCGTTGCAGCGTCACCCAAGGCAACCGTTGCAGGATCTCCCGGCGCAATATATAAAAGGAAAAAGATAAGCAGACTGACACCGATAAGAACCGGTATCATCGCAAGAAGCCTTTTCACGATATAACGACCCATTTTATTACCTCCTTTTTCTACACCCCTAGTAAATCACGAGAAAATCCCGCAGAACGTATCAACGGACAAGCTCCATCCTTCCAGTTCCGTTCCTCCTTTAGGAATCACCTGGTTTTCAAACGTAACAACCCCCTGATAATTGTTCTTTTTTAGCATCTCTGCAATTTTATCCGTAAACTGTGCCATTTCTCCATCCCCCAACGGACAATATGTTACAGCCGCCAATGCTTTATCAACACAAAGGTCTTTAATATGAATATCAATAATATCATCTGCCGCCAATTCATATGCATGAATCGGATCCTCCATACTGTAAAGACAATTTGCCGGATCCCAGAGAATCTTAAGGTTAGGGCACCCCAGCTCATCAATTGCCTTTTTCGCGAGACTCACTGTATGAATAAAAGAGCCTGTTCCGGTTTCCATCACCATTTCAATCCCGTCATCTTGAGCAATCTGACAGCAGGGTTCCAGCAGCTTCAGAAATTTTACCCAGCTTTCATTATTTTCCGATAAATATTTTTCCGCGCCCCCGAATCCAAAAACAACATTTTGTTTTGCAAACGGTTGGATTCTCGTAATATTTGTTCCGAAATAATGTGCAAGTTCAATGGATTTTTTTAGTAAACGCAGCTGCTCCTGGTATTGTCCGCTCTCAACTTCCGTATCCATTACTGATAATCCGTTCAGAACATGTTTCATAATACATGCTGTTTTTATGTTGTATTTTTCTAGCAGCGATTTCATTTTTCGGTTTTCTTCCTCTGTATGATGACAAATTTCTTTATTCCATATAAACTGCAATTCTGCATATTCAATTCCATGTCTGCTCATAACCTGAAGCGCTGTCTCCAAATCCTGCGAAATACCATTGGTAATAGCTCCCAGTTTCATTTTTCTCCTCCCATTTAACTGAAAATTCTCTTAAATTCATTTACCTGCTCAAAATAACCCTGCTTAAAATCTTTTCCTTCAGGGCGATACATTAATTCCATTGAAATAACCCCGTCATATTTGTCCCGTTTCAGCACATCGGCAATGTGAATTAAATAAGCTGCCATATCTCCCTCTCCGATCGGACAGCTCCAGACCTTTGCATGATGCGGTTCTACCCGGATATCTTTGATATGTATGTGTCCTAATACATCTTTGATCTCTTCATATGCCTCCGGAAAAGGTATATCTCCATTGCAGATTGTGTTTCCCGGATCCCATAAAACCTTTAATTTATCACTTCCCAGATCATGAATCATTTTTTTCGCCAAAAATCCAGAAAAGGCCATGGCATTAACTGCCGTCTCCATTACAATGATAATATTATGATCCTCAGCGGCCTGAACAATTGGTTCATACAGTTTCAAGAAATGCCCCCAGGTTTTATTATTATTTGCCATATCCACATCCGCACCACAATATCCCCAGATATTTGCAACCTTGCCAAACGTCATCGTACGTATTTTCTTAACCCCTAAATAATTGGCAGCTTCTATGGTCTGAAGCAGCTGATGATACTGCTCTGCATATTCCGGGCTGTCCGTCTCCGTTTCCATAGTCGGCAGTCCCATAAAAAGATGCCGTGACAAGACGGAAATTTTCATCTTATATAGATTAGTAAGTTCCAAAATCCTATCCAGCTCTTCAATGGTATGATCACCAATTTCCTTGTCCCAAACCCATTGCAGTTCCGGATAATACAAGCCATCCTGTTGCATAATCTGTAATGCTTCTTCAAGATCCCTGCTGATTCCATCTGTAATAGCTCCCAGCTTCACACAAGACTCCTTTCCAACACCTTAAGGTTTTAAAATGATTTTAATTTCGTTTGTTTCTGGCAGACACAAACGCTCAAATGCCTCTTTGCCATCCGACAGAGGAACAATGGATGTCATGATATGGCTTAAATCAATTTTATGGTCAGCCACCAGCTCCATAGCTTCCTGCATTTCATTCACATACTGATAACTTCCCAGCAATTCGAGCTCGTGGGCAACAAATTTTTTGACAGGAAACATGATTTCCTCCGATGCCATTCCGATTACAACGATTTTTCCTCCGTTTTTAACTGTCTTTGCTGCCTGATTTACACTCTGTTCATTTCCAACACAGTCAAACACTACATCTGCACCTTCTCCGGCGGTAAGTTCTCTAATGCATGATAGCTGTCTGTTTTTTAAATTTACAACATCGGTAGCCCCGCATAACTTTGCAAGCCGAAGCCTCTCCTCAAGAACATCCGTATTAATGATCTGTGACGCCCCCATATTTTTGGCCAGCATGGCAGCCATCAGACCAATGGGACCGGACCCGACAACCACGATTTTTTTTCCCTGGATTTTTCCTCCACGCTTTACACCGTGAAGTGAGACGGCCAACGGTTCCAATAACGCACCTTCTTCAAAACTTACCTGTTCAGCCAGAGGAATGATATTTTTTGCCCTCACGCAGATGTATTCTGCCATAGCCCCCGCTACATTAACGCCTCCAACGCTTGTTCCCGGAACTATTTTTTGGTTGCAGAGATTGAATTTCCCATTTCTGCAGTTACTGCATTCGCCACAGTAAAAATTGGGATTTACTGTGACCTTCAATCCCGGCTTCAGACCGTCTACGCCTTCTCCACAGCAATCAATTTCTCCTGAAAACTCATGCCCCATGACGAGCGGAGCTATCCTTAAGCCGTTGATCCCTTTATAACCATTCAAATCAGATCCACAGATAGCCACCGCTTTTACCTTAATCCTGACTTCATATTCTTTCGGTTCGGGTATGGGCAGATCCACATATCTCATATCCTTTTTTCCTTCGTATCTTAGCGCTTTCATATTTATACTCTCATCCTTTCCACTATTCCATTTCGCTTAACAGCCGCGCCACTTCTTTTGCACCAAAGTCAGAACTGCTCAATACCGGAATTCCAAGTTCCTCCTCCATCCCATCCGTCAGTGGCGCCATGGATGCCTGGGTCATTACAACTACATCAAACTCTCCTTCGTACTTTTGTAATTCTTTTACCGCAAGTTGAGAAGCTACACTCCCTGATTGCCCCTGCATTTCTTCTATAATTATGTATGTTACTGACGCATCTGAATCTTCCTCTTTAAGACTTTTCTCCATCAGATTTTTATTTGGCATCATAATGGTTTTGCATGTCGCCACCAGAGCAATCCTTTTATAGGTCCGTACCGCATAATGCATCATTTCTTCATCGATACGTACAATCGGAATATCTATTTTTTCAAATAATTCCTGTGCTTTTTCTGTAATATCACCCATCGTTGAGCAAACAGACAGGATGATATCTGCGCCCTCCGATGCTGAACTAAAAAAGCTTGTCAACAATCCCGCCACAACATCTTTTGTTGGGTATCCAGCTTTTAGAGTTTCTACAATTAGATTAGGATTCGCATGAACAATCAACATATAATCCATGTTTTCCATGTTTTTTCTTAAGGCCTGATCAACAATGGAATACAAAGATGCATCAAATCCCGTGAATACAGCTGCAATTTTTTTCATTCACATTTACCTCCAAGTCTCTGCCAGATTTAATATTTTATCTGGTTTTTTATGTATATGTATTGTTTTTTCACAATCATATTTTTTCAAGACATTTTTGTCCGACACTTTATACTAAAATTATATATACGTAAACTTATATAAGCATTACGATTATTGACTATTATTAATCTATATTTATTGTTTTTTGTTTTACTTTCTTTCCTTTTATGCGTTTCAAAGCAAATTGCAGTGTATACATTTTTGTAATCAAAAAGAACTGATTCGATCTTTAATCATTTTTGACAATAAAAAACAGCCCTGAAGGGCTGTTCATACTTGTCTGTTTTTTGGCTCCACCGCCTCTGACCTGACATTGTGAGTCTGGTTCTGATTCTCTGGTTTTACCTTCTGTGTTATACTGTTAAATTTTTCGTTGTTTTTTTTGCGGTTTAATTTCTCCTGTACATCTTTGTCCATATGATCACCTCAAAAATAGTATGGACATCGGATGAAAAAATATTCTGATCAGCTCTCTTTTCAAAAACCTCATAAAATGAGGAGTGCCCCGACACCAGTGCCGGGGCAATTATTATGAAAAAATTTTATATGTGTAATGAATCATTACAATATACAAACCATCGTCCTCATCGGACTGTTATTATAATAACAACGTTTTATGAACACATTATGAACAAATAGTAAATATGTTGTTAAAATACACAATTTTCCACTTTTTTTACTTTTGTTTTTGTCTATTACCACCACGGCATTGCAATGCGCCTTGTGTATTATGCTGTAACATACCGTAAAACACTGTCTTAATTAAACAATCCAGTGAAAAAATCTTTGATGCCATCCCAAAGCTCTTTTGCGGACGATCCCATTTTTGAAAAAAAACCATCCACATCCGACTGACTGATATTCAAGTCCACTCCCAGACTGCCAAGTTTATCATACAACTCCTTTGCCTGTTGTTTCAGCGAGTCAATGTCCAGATCCAGATCTGATATTTTCTGCATCAGTTCCACAATCTGCTGCTTATCTTCCTCACTCAGAGAAACCTCCAGCTTATCCGCCGTTTCTGTTACTTTTTCTTCAATCAGCTCCGGATCCTGTATCTCTTCGGCTACGATAATATCTTTCACTGCACCGATCAGTTCTTCCGCCTTATCCTGGTCACCGAGGACTTCACCGAGCTCACTCGTAACTACAAGTTCATTCGTCGCAGCCTCCACATTGTCAGGTTCTATGACATCGCCCGTCATATTTTCATAAGCTTCCATGGCTCCCACCAGGGCCGCTGTTCCCGATATGCTGACCGGGCCTGCCACTGTAACGTCTGCATTCTTCATGCCGGCGGTCACAAGTGCATTCTGGTACATTCCCGTGGTACAGTAGGAAATATTCTTTGTCTGTACTTTGATACCGTATCCATTCTTTTTGCCGATAACCTTTACCGAGGATAGTGCACGGCTTCCGATCACGCTGGACGACAGATAAGCATCCAGATATTCATGCTCCATTCCATTCGTAACGGTAGCGACTGTATAATCTTTCAATTCATCTTCCGATACACCCAAAAGCTCAAGAACTGTTGCCCGCTCCTGCTGATTCAGATCCGCCCCCAATGCTATATATGGTTTATCCAGATCGGCCTTGCTGTCCGCCCGGACGTTCACAGGTCCAAGCACTGCACATGCCAGGCTTATCACCGCCATGATACCTGCGGCTTTTTTCTTGATTTTCATAAGGCAATAACCTCCTCATTGATTCTAATACCGATTGTGTACATAGATTATATCACGGACTCTGATTCAGGTGTCTAAAAAAACCATAAAGATATTCATAAATCTTTATTTATTTATTCACGATTTTTTTACATCTACAACATGCTTTCAACACATTTAACGGGTATACTAAAATCATAAAATAATTAACAAACTCTTAAATTATTTTATTGATTTTCTTTTTCATATGTCGATGAAAATCGACTCTCCTTCCTTTAAAAAAAGCCGTTTCCCCGCAGGAAACGGCTTTTAGATTGTAATCTTAGTTCTTTATCCCTCAAAACCTTTCAGCACATCGCTAAGCATGGCGAACTGATTCAACGTCATTGCCTCACCCCTGATATTGGGGGAAAGTCCGCATTTTGCTATTGCCTGTTCTATCACTTCTTTTGAATATTTAAGCTCCCCTGAATTCTTCAGTCCATTGACCAGCGTCTTTCTGCGCTGATTAAAGGATGCCCTGATAATTCTGAACATCAGCTGCTCGTCCGCTGCAGAGACAGGAGGCTCGGTATATTTTCTCAGATTAATAACTGCGCTTCCGACATTTGGTCTCGGCATAAAACAATTTGGAGGGACATTCGCTACAAGATATGGCTTCGCATGATACTGCACCGCCAGGGACAGCGCACCATAATCTTTCGTGCCGGGCGCAGCCTGCATTCTCATTGCCACCTCTTTCTGCACCATAACCGTGACAGACGCAAGAGGTACATGATTCTCAAACAATCCCATTATGATCGGCGTTGTAATATAGTACGGGAGATTTGCGACTACCTTGACTGGTCTCCCCTGATTTTTATCCTCCGCCAGTTTCTTGATATCCACTTTTAAAATATCTTCATTCATAATGTTCACGTTATCATAATCCGCCAGCGTATCCTCCAAAATGGGGATCAATGATTGATCAATCTCTACGGCACAAACCTCCCTTGCCGCACATGCCAGATACTGCGTCATCGTTCCGATGCCCGGCCCGACTTCTATCACAAAGTCCTCCTTTGTAATATCCGCGGCAGAGATAATTTTATTTAAAACATGAGTGTCAATCAGAAAGTTCTGTCCGAACTTTTTCTGAAAAGTAAAATTATATTTTTGCAGCACCGCAATGGTTTCTCTGGGGTTTCCCAGACGTGGGGTTTTCTGTTCACTCATAAGTCTCCTTTAAAAGAAAGATGGTGGCTGCTGCAAATTCTTTACAACAGCCACCGTTTCCTTTGTATTAAAAATCAAAATCTTTTTCAAAAAGAATAATGCGGCCTTCCGGATCCAGCCTTCTGCTGGAAACCTTCCTGCCTATCTTTCCTCTGTGTGCTTTTGATATTGCATAATCTATCATATCCTTGACATTCGCAACGGTCATCGGCTCATCATCCGTCTGTTTTTCACCGATCCTCGTATACAGTGCCAGCACACCCAGCTCATCAATCTTGTATCCCTGCTCTCTGGCGTATGTTCTTGCAAATGTCACCAGCTCGTCGTTAGTAAACACCGGAATCGAGATGACTGCATCAAATTTCTTTGCAAACTCAGGATGATTGTTCAAAAGGCTGCGCATGCTTGTTTTTTCATCCTCAATGATAAGCACAAGGCTGTCTGTTCTGAAAGAAAGCGCCTTGGACAACTGATCGATTGTTTCTTCCGACATTGCTCCGGCATGCTCGATCAGCAGAAATCCCCCGGACAATTTGCCCACGACCTGAACCGGATCTTTTTCGTTAAAGGCTTCTCCGTCAATGCGGGCCATCTTCACTGCCTGCAGTCCCAGATCCTTACAGATTGCAAGTACAAGACTGTCCGTCAGCTTGGTTTTTCCGCTTCCCGGTCTGCCCATCACTGCTATATTGCCGCGCTTCGATGTTTTATCACCGGCATTATTATATACACCAGTCATCGCATTCAGGATCTGATCATCCATTCCCGGAACCTTTGCGAAATATGTAAACAGTTTCTTCTGCTCATCGGTAAGCTTGTCCGGACGTGTGTCGTTCAGGATACGCGTTCTTCTCTCCTCCGGAGTCTCCTCAGCCAAAATCTGTTCTTCAATTGATTTCTCAGCTTTGGTTTCTGCTTCAGGCTCTTTTGACAGGATCATCTGCTTCGCCGCTTCATCCTCAAGGCTAAACTCCTGTGTATCTCCCGTCTGCTCCGCTTCCTCAGACCCATCGGTCTCTGCAAATACCTGTGCGATAATACTTTCTTCAAATGTAATATCTGCTGTCTCAGAGGGTTCGCTGACAGCTTCTTGCTCGTCAGATTCACTGGAGGTTTCCGCCTCTTCCTCATCGAAGCCTTCTTCCATGAGATCGCGGATCAAATCCTCACTCATGATTTCCTGTGGGTCTTCTCTGAAAATTTCTTCTGTTTCGGAATCCGTATCCACCGGATCTTCCACCTTAAAACTCTCTTCTCCTGTTTCCGCAGCGGCGACAGTTTCCTTTGATACCTCTTCCAGCGGCGTTTCTTCTTCCTTCCGGAATTCGCCGGTTGTAATCTGCTGCGCCATCTGACTTGCTGTCTCTTCCAGCAGCTGACGCAGTACATCGTCCTTTTCAGCCGCCTTTTCCTCTGGCTCTGCCGCAGGTTTTATATCTTCTGATTCCTGTGTACGTATTTTCTGAAGTTTTTCTGCCGGCAGCACTGTCGTAGTTCCAAAGCTTTCCGGCTCGAGATCTTTTACAGACTGATAATCGATGTCAGATTCCGCCTCAAGCTGTTCGTCTTCTTTTTTATCGTCAAATTTAGGCATCAGCATCTCTTTCGTCTTATGGATGCCTGACAGCACATCCCGCAGACTGGATGCCAGTTTTTCCTGCAGTTTTTCCGGCTCAATGGGATCCGGCTGCGTATAAGTGCGGGTTTCCTCCGCAAGCTCAGCCATAGGCTGAGACGCAACTGCCGCCTCCGCTTCTGCCAGACTTTCTGCATCCGAAGAGTGCTGCTTTTCAGCAGGCGCCACTTTTTCTGATGGTTTTTTCTTCTGCGACCGAACCGGCTTTGGCGTTTCCGTCTCTTTCTCGTCCTCAAAACTCCTGCTGTCATATTTGGCCTGCTGTGACGGAGAGAGGGGTTCATAGTCCATCTTAAGCTCCATGGCTTTGACAACATATTTTCCTTCGCTGAACCAGAGAATCAGATCATCACATTCTTCAACACACCTCTCCTTCATTCCGGCCTTTTGGTAAAGGCGGGCCAGCTCATATGCCCAGCGCTCCGTGTATTCTTTACTCTTATACTCTTCCAGAATCGCTATCAGATCTTCGATCGGTGCTCTTTTTGCTTTATAGATTTTGTACTTCAGAATGTATTTTGAACTGTCACCAGGCGCATTCTGTTCATATTCTGTATAATAATCAACTGCTTCATCCGTCTCCCCCAGCTTCAGACATACCTCCACCAGACGATACAGGATGATTTTTCCTATGGATGAACGCTTATATGCCAGGAGAAGGATCCGTTTACTGTCATCCAGCCTGTCATTCACTTCATAGATATCAGCCACCATACAAAGCGTTCTGACGCTTTTTACTCTGCGCCAGTCGATTGTGTCTACAATCTCAAGTGCCCCCTCAAAATCCTGCTTATCAACCAGTTCATTAATCTGGTCCAGTTTTATTTGATATTCCGTCTTGTCCAACGTATTCACCTCTGTTTTCAAGTCCGCGCATAAGGACTCGGTATTATCCCTGCCTAATCCTTTTAAGTTTATCATACCGTATATGCGATGTCAAAGTAAAACGTTGGCTTTCATTCCTCCGCATGCATCACAATTATAATGAAAACAGAGCACCGGCAAATGCCGGCGCTCTGCAGCTTAAGACTTTTTATTTTACTTTTACCCGGTCCAGATGCCAGATCTCATCCACATACTGCTGAATCGTTCTGTCAGATGTAAACTTACCGGATCTTGCCACATTCATCATTGCCATTCTGGCCCATTTCTCCTCGTCACGATATGCAGCCTCTACCTTCTCCTGTGCTTTCGCATAGCTCTTGAAGTCCGCAAGGATAAAGTATGTATCCGCACGGTCACTGCTGTTTGTATTCAGAAGAGAATCATAAATATCACGGAACATCTCGGTATCACTGGAGAACGTACCGTTGATCAGGGACATCAGTACCTGACGGATTTCCTGATCTGTATTGAAATAGTATGTCGGATCATAACCGCCATTTTTTTCATAATTAATGACTTCATCCGCAGACAGGCCGAAGATAAATGCATTCTCTTCCCCGACTTCCTCTACGATCTCCACATTTGCACCATCCATGGTTCCCAAAGTCGGTGCCCCGTTCAGCATGAATTTCATATTACCGGTGCCTGACGCCTCTTTGCTGGCGGTTGAGATCTGTTCCGATACATCTGCCGCTGCAAAGATCCACTCCGCATTGCTCACACGGTAGTCTTCGATAAATACAACTTTCAGCTTACCTCCGATGGATGCATCGTTGTTGATAACATCGGCAACAGAGTTGATCAGCTTGATTGTCAGTTTAGCTCTCTTATATCCTGCTGCCGCTTTTGCACCGAAGATAAAGGTTCTCGGATAGAATTCCATATCCGGATGCTCTTTGATCTTATTATACAGATACATCACATGCAGGATATTCATAAGCTGACGTTTATACTCATGCAGACGTTTGACCTGTACATCAAAGATAGAGCGGGGATCAACTTCGATATTATTATGCTCCAGGATGTATTTTGCAAGGCGGACTTTGTTCTGATACTTGATATTCATGAACTCTGCCTGAGCCTTCTTATCATCCACATAGAGTTCCAGCTTTTTAATCTGAGAAAGATCAGTGATCCACTCTTTTCCGATATGGGCGGTTACCCAGTCTGCGAGCAGCGGGTTCCCATGGAGCAGGAATCTTCTCTGGGTGATACCGTTCGTCTTGTTATTAAATTTCTCCGGCATCATCTCATAGAAGTCTTTCAGCTCCTGTTTTTCCAGGATCTCCGTATGGAGCCTTGCAACACCATTGACGGAATATCCGCCTACGATTGCCATATGGGCCATCTTGATCTGCCCGTCATAGATGATCGCCATCTTCTTTACTTTCTCCTGGTTTCCAGGATACTTATCATTGATCTCGATCAGGAATCTTCTGTTGATCTCCTCAATGATCTGATAAATTCTCGGCAGCAATCTTGAAAACAGCTCGATCGGCCACTTCTCAAGCGCTTCTGCCATGATGGTATGATTCGTATAAGCACATGTCTTCGTTGTGACTTCCCAGGCTTCTTCCCAGGTAAGCCCTTCCTCATCCATCAGGATACGCATAAGCTCTGCCACTGCGACTGTCGGATGTGTGTCATTCATCTGGAATGTCACTTTTTCATACAGTTTGTGAATATCGCTGTGCGCTTTTTTATATTTTGCAACCGCAGCCTGAATGCTTGCAGAGATGAAGAAATACTGCTGTTTCAGGCGCAGTTCCTTGCCTGCATAATGATTATCATTCGGGTAGAGTACCTCAACGATGTTCTTCGCCAGGTTCTCCTGTTCAACCGCTTTCTTGTAATCACCTTTGTCGAAGGAATCCAGCTGGAAAGTGTCAATCGCCTCGGCATCCCAGATACGAAGTGTATTTACGACACCATTCCCATAACCGACGATCGGCATATCATACGGGATTGCCATAACGGACTGATATCCTTCCTGGATAAAGTTATTCCTTCCTGTCGCAGGATCATGCTCTACTTTGACGTACCCGCCGAATTTTACCTCTTTTGCGTATTCCGGTCTGCGCAGTTCAAATGGATTGCCGTCCTTCAGCCAGTTATCCGGCACCTCTATCTGATAGCCGTCACGGATCTCCTGTTTGAACATACCATATCGGTAGCGGATGCCACAACCGTAAGCACTGTACCCCAGTGTCGCAAGCGAATCCAGAAAACAAGCTGCAAGACGTCCAAGACCCCCGTTTCCAAGAGCTGCATCCGGTTCCTGGTCTTCAATCACATTAAGATCAAATCCCAGCTCCTCCAGTGCCTCTTTTACTTCCTGATAAGCGGTTAAATTGATCAGGTTATTTCCAAGCGCTCTACCCATCAGAAACTCCATGGACATGTAATAAACAGTCTTAGGATCTTCTTTCTTAAATGTCTCCTGTGTGTTCAGCCAGTTGTCAATTATTACATCTTTCACAGCATATGCCACTGCCTGGAATACCTGCTGAGGTGTAGCCTCATCAATCGTTTTTCTGTACAGAACCTTTACGTTGTCCTTAACCTCTTTTTTGAATTGAACTTTGTCAAATCGCTTGTTTTGCATAACATCCTCCTTCTTTTACCAATATGGAGTTACGTACTTATCCCTCTATCTTCTCTACCGACAGCGTAACTTTTTCGGAATTGATATTCCATTCTTTTGTATATCCCTCTGTATTGTTATAGACAATATCAAGGGCAAGTACTTCTGATTTTATCTCAGATTCATGTACCCTCATGATGCCTTCTATTATCTGATTGTCTGCTACATATACCTTAATCTTATCAGTCACCTCGAATCCGGCTTCCTTGCGCATCGTCTGAATTTTGCTGATCAGTTCCCGCACAAAGCCTTCCTCCACCAGTTCCGGTGTCAGATTGGTATCCAGAACAACCGTGACTTCATTGTCAGATTCTGATACGTACCCCTCCATCTGAGCTGTATCAATGAGCAAATCCTGCTCTAATAATATAACTTCTTCACCATTAATGTCAAGTTTAAGCTCCCCCGACTCCTTAAGCTTCACCATTGCCTGGCTGCCGTCGATGCCGGAAAGTGCTGATTTAATGCCCCCCAGCAGTTTTCCGTACTTTGGTCCTACCGTCTTAAGCTGCGGTTTAAAGGTATACGTGATAAAGTTATCCAGTTCGTCTGCGAACGACATATTCTTGACGTTCAGCTCCTCCTCAATAATCTGACGGTAAAATTCAGAGAGGGTAAACGGTGCTTTCACATACATATTCCCGATCGGCTGACGATTCTTTACATTGGCCGTGTTTCTGCATGCTCTTCCCAGAACAACAATCTTCAGAAGATCTTTCATATCCTCTTCCAGCTTCGGATCAATCCAGGCCTCGTTTACTTTCGGGAAATCACACAAATGTACGCTCTCAGGCGCATTCGCGTCAATGCTGCAGACAAGATTCTGATAAATATCTTCTGTCATGAACGGAATCATCGGCGCCGCCACTTTTGCTACTGTCACAAGTGCTGTGTACAGCGTCATATACGCATTGATCTTATCCTGTTCCATGCCTTTTGCCCAGAAACGCTCACGGCTTCTTCTGACATACCAGTTACTCATATCATCCACAAAATCTTGCAGCGCTCTGGCAGTTTCGGGAATTTTGTAATTTTCCAGATTTTCATCCACCGTCTTGATCAGTGTATTCAGCTTTGAGAGCAGCCATTTATCCATGACAGATAATTTCTCATAATCCAGTGCATATTTCGTCGCATCAAACTGGTCAATCTCTGCATACAGTACAAAAAACGCGTAGGTGTTCCACAGTGTTCCAAGGAACTTTCGCTGTCCTTCCGTTACTGCTTTACCGTGGAAACGGTTGGGCAGCCACGGTGCACTGTTGACATAAAAGTACCAGCGGATCGCATCTGCCCCGTACTGATTCAGCGCGTCAAACGGATCGACAGCATTTCCCTTGGATTTACTCATTTTCTGCCCGTTCTCATCCTGTACATGTCCGAGTACAATGACATTTTCATATGGTGCTTTATTAAAGATAAGCGTGGAAATCGCCAGAAGAGAATAGAACCATCCCCTTGTCTGATCGACTGCCTCCGAAATAAACTGAGCAGGATACTGCTCCTCAAATAACTCTTTATTCTCAAACGGATAGTGATGCTGTGCAAACGGCATGGAACCAGAATCAAACCAGCAGTCAATCACTTCCGGCACACGGTGCATCTCTTTTCCGCATTTTGGACAGGTTATCGTCACATTGTCAATATATGGGCGGTGCAGTTCAATATCATCCGGACAGTCGTCAGACATCTCTTTGAGTTCTTCAATGCTGCCGACCGAATGCATATGTCCACACTCACATTCCCAGATATTCAGCGGTGTCCCCCAGTAACGGTTGCGGCTGATTCCCCAGTCCTGGACATTCTCCAGCCAGTCTCCGAAACGCCCTTTTCCAATGCTCTCCGGTATCCAGTTAATCGTATTATTATTGCGGATCAGATCTTCCTTAACGTCCGTCATCTTGATAAACCAGGATTCACGCGCATAATATATTAACGGTGTGTCGCACCTCCAGCAGTGAGGGTAACTGTGTTCAAACACCGGAGCAGAAAACAACAGTTTTCTCTCCTTGAGATCTTTCAGAATCGGCGCATCTGCTTTTTTACAGAACATGCCGGCCCACGGCGTCTCTTTTGTCATCTCTCCCTTATCATCGACCAGCTGTACAAACGGCAGGTCATATTTTCTTCCAACATTCGCATCGTCCTCACCGAACGCCGGTGCAATGTGAACGACACCGGTACCGTCTGTGAGCGTTACGTATCCGTCACACGTTATAAAATGTGATTTTTTCTTCTGCTTTTCACAGATCGGTGCAACAAAACCGTATAACGGCTCGTACTCCTTATACTCCAGATCTTTTCCGCTGTAGGTTTCCAGAACTTCATATGCCGGCTTTCCTTCCTCTGCGAGTTCTCCGAGAACAGTATCAAGAAGCGCCTCCGCCATATAATACGTATAGCCATCGGCAGCCTTTGCTTTTACATAAGTTTCTTCCGGATTTACACAAAGACCGACATTGGACGGCAGCGTCCACGGCGTCGTTGTCCATGCCAGAATATAGGCATCTTCATCCTTCACCTTGAATCTTACTACTGCAGAACGTTCTTTTACATCTTTATATCCCTGTGCCACTTCATGGCTGGACAGCGGAGTCCCGCACCTCGGACAATACGGAACAATCTTATATCCTTTATACAGAAGACCCTTTTCCCAGATCTGTTTTAAAGCCCACCATTCAGATTCAATAAAATCATTCTCATATGTCACATACGGATGCTCCATATCAGCCCAGAATCCCACCTGATTTGAGAAATCTTCCCACATGCCCTTATATTTCCAGACGCTCTCTTTACAGTGTTTGATAAATGGCTCCAGCCCATACTCTTCAATCTGTTCTTTTCCATCCAGGCCCAGCATCTTTTCCACTTCCAGCTCTACGGGCAGGCCGTGCGTATCCCACCCCGCTTTACGCGGAACCATGTATCCTTTCATCGTGCGGTAACGCGGAATCATATCTTTGATCACACGTGTCAGCACGTGTCCGATATGCGGCTTTCCGTTTGCCGTAGGCGGTCCGTCGTAAAATGTGTATGTCGGACATTCTTTTCTGTTCTCCATACTCTTTTCAAAAATCTGCCGGTCGTTCCAGAATTTCTCGACGTCTTTTTCTCTGTCTACAAAATTGAGATTTGTTGACACTTTCTTATACATGTTATTTCTTCCTCCTTATCCTGATAAACCATAAAATAAACAAAGCTCCCGTCCTGTAATAGGACGAGAGCCTAAAGCTTCGCAGCCACCTGTTACAACATACTATCATACGCGTTCCTGTTAACGGGGGAATTCCGGCATCACTTACTCGGGAATCATCATCCTTTTCAGATAGGCAACTCAGGAGTGATTTTCATCTGTCTCTACTGATACCGGTCTTTCACCATCTCCGGCTCGCTTTTAAACTTCAAAACACACTACTGTCTCCGTCGCAGTCATTTTTCACATATCGTGCCGGCTTTGCCCAAGAAAGCAATGATACCTGCACATTTTGTTATATTATACGTATATTATTTACAGATTGTCAATGGTTAATCTCTGTTTTGTGTCTTTCTTTTTCTGCCTGCGCTTTCTTTTTAAGAGATCACGTTTTTCGCGGATTTCTATCGCTTCTTTCTCCTCCGCCAGTTTTATGGTTTTGACAACATAGAAATTACCGTCCTCCGCCCGTTTCATCCGGATTTTTCCTTTCAGGTAACCATGCTTTCCACAGTACGCCACGCAGTAATAATTTTTAGAATTGATAGAAAACCATCGGATTTTTTTTCTGGCATTTTTACCGCACAGAAAGCATCTGCTGGCACTGATCTCACGCTCCTTCATTGCATCTTCCTTGCTCTCAAATTCACGTGAAATATATTTTTCATAACTCTCACTGATGACATGAATCTCTTCTTCCCTGGACTGTGGATTTTGGTAACAGTCAATGGAATCATTCATCCTCAGAATATCCTCATCTATATGCTTCATAATATCGGCAGTGTAATACGCATCCGTCAATGCGTGGTGAAAATCCCGCGTTTTCTCAATATTCAAATAGTCAATGCCGTATTCCAATGAGCGTCTGCTCTTACCGTCTTCGTATGCCAGGCTGAATACTTTTTGAATATCATAGTATCTGATGGGTCCTTTTATCAGCTCCAGCAATCCGTAATATTTCATATTTCTCTGAAGTTCTGTCAGATCCATGCTTCCCCACGAACAAAATCTGTAGTCCTCACCGCACCAATCAAGAAAGGCTTTGATCGCATCGTAAAAAAAGTCTCCGGATTCCAGCATTTTCATACTCATACCCAGGATCTCTTTTGTTCTGAAATGTATTCTTTTATAGACCATCGGATGAATCAGCCGGTGAAATTCGCCCAGCACATTTCTCTGTTCATCCAATTTCACTGCACCTATTTCAATAATCTCAAATGGAAGTCTGGGGTTTTCCCTGCCTTTTCCAAATGGACATTGATTCCATTCCAGGTCAAATACGATATAATTCATGACGATGTCTCCATTCTATCATAACTTTCAAAGTATCTATACACATCGGAATGCGGTCCCTGGTGCATATAGCTATCCTATATCGTAGCATAGATAGAATGAGTAATCAATTGCTATCTGTCAGACAGCTGCGGCTGCCCCGCCAAAATTCCCTGTATAAAGCTGGTAATATTTTCCTTTCTGTTCCATCAGCTGTTCGTGCGTCCCCCTTTCGATGATTCGTCCCTGTTCCAGCACCATGATGCAGTCGGAATTTCTGACTGTAGAAAGTCTGTGAGCAATCACAAATGTTGTTCTTCCCTTCATAAGCTCATCCATTCCCCGCTGAACCAGCGTCTCTGTGCGGGTATCAATCGAGGAAGTCGCCTCGTCCAGAATCAATACCGGCGGGTCTGCGACCGCCACCCTGGCAATCGCGAGAAGCTGACGCTGTCCCTGGCTCAGATTGCTCCCGTCCCCTGTCAGCATGGTCTGATATCCGTGAGGGAGATGTTTGATAAACACGTGGGCGTTTGCCAGTTTCGCTGCCGCTATGCATTCTTCGTCTGTTGCATCCAGTTTTCCATAACGGATATTATCCATAACAGTCCCCGTAAATAAATGTGTGTCCTGCAGTACCATCCCCAATGACCGTCTCAGATCCGCCTTCTTTATTTTATTGACATTAATATTATCATAGCGAATCTTTCCATCCTGAATATCATAGAAACGGTTAATCAGATTTGTGATCGTTGTCTTCCCCGCTCCGGTACTTCCCACAAATGCGATTTTCTGACCCGGGGTCGCATATAATTCAATATTGTGAAGGATCATTTTATCTTCATCATACCCAAAGTCCACATCATGAAACGTCACATCACCTTCCAGTTTTACATACGTCACCGTCCCGTCCGCCTGATGCGGATGCCTCCAGGCCCACATCCCGGTGCGTTTTTTTGCCTCTCTTAATCTTCCATTTTCTTCTGTGGCATTGACAAGCTCCACATAGCCGTCATCCACCTCCGGTTTTTCATCCAGCAGTTCGAAGATACGGTTTGCCCCTGCCATTCCCATTACAATACTGTTCAGCTGCTGGCTGATTTGTCCGATGGGCATCGTGAAGTTCTTATTTAAGGTAAGGAATGACACCAGTGTACCAAGTGTCAGTCCGATCTGTGTGGTGAGTGCAAGCACTGCACCCAATACAGCACATAAGACATAGCTGATATGTCCCAGGTTTGCGTTGACCGGCATCAGGATATTCGCAAATTTATTTGCCTGGTTGGCACTTTCCCTCAGCTCATCGTTGATTTTCCGGAAATTTTCCAGCGCCTTATCTTCATGGCAGAACACCTTTACAACTTTTTGCCCCTCCATCATTTCCTCAATGTATCCGTTTACCTGACCCAGATTCTGCTGCTGCCTGCCGAAATAAGCTCCGGATCTTCCGCTTAATTTCACCGTTGCAAACAACATGACGGCCACAACTGCCAGCGTCACCACCGTAAGCGGCACATTGAGGACAATCATGCTGATCAGTGTACTGCAAAGAGTTACCGCCGAATTCAGCACCTGCGGTATACTCTGACTCATAAGCTGCCTTAAAGTATCCACATCATTCGTATACACTGACATGATATCCCCATGTGCGTGTGTGTCAAAATACTTGATCGGAAGAGATTCCATATGCGTAAACAGCTCAATCCGAAGATTTCTAAGTGTCCCCTGTGAAATATTTACCATGATCCGGTTATATGCATACGCACACAATACACCCGCCGCATAAATTGCAGCCAGAGACAACAGCGCCCTTGCAAGCGGTCCAAAATCGGGGCTGGCTGTCTGTGTCATGGGGACAATATAATCATCAATCAGTTTTTGCATGAACAGTGTTCCCTTTAATGTCGCAAGCGCCGTACCCAGTATACAGAGCACGACTGCTGTAAATGCAAATTTGTAGCTTTTTATCATGTAGGCAAGCACTTTTTTTAATGCTTTCATTGTGTCTTTGTTTTTCATCACTGTCCGCCATCCTTTCCTGCTGCCTGGTCAAAATCACCGCCGCCCTTAATCTGCGTCTGATATATTTCCTGATAAATCGCATTAGATTCCAAAAGATTTTCGTGAGTATCCAGCCCGCTGATCTTTCCGTCATCCAGCACCAGAATGCGGTCGGCATCCTGCACACTTGAGACACGCTGCGCGATCATCAGCTTTGTCACACCTGGTATCTTGCTGGCAAAAGACGCCCTGATTTTTGCATCCGTGGCGGTGTCCACCGCACTCGTAGAATCATCAAGGATCAGCACTTTGGGATTTTTCAGCAAGGCTCTTGCGATACACAGTCTCTGTTTCTGCCCTCCGGATACATTCGAGCCACCCTGTTCCATATAGGTATCGTATTTCTGCGGAAGCCTTTCGATAAATTCATCTGCACACGCCTGTCTGCACACTTCAACGCACTCCTCGTACGTGGCATGTTCCTTACCCCAGCGCAGATTTTCCAGGATCGTACCAGAAAACAACACATTCTTCTGCAGAACCACAGCCACCTGATCTCTGAGAGTCGTAAGGTCATAATCTCTAACATCCTTTCCGCCGACACAGACGGAACCGTCCGACACATCATAAAGCCGGCTGATAAGATTTACCAGACTGGATTTTCCGCAGCCGGTGCCGCCAATGATTCCGATTGTCTCACCTGCTTTTATATGGAAGTCAATATCTGTCAGCGCTGCCTCCTCACTGTCTGACCGGTATGAAAAATTCACATGATGAAAATCGATGCTCCCATCCGGAATTTCCTTTACCGGATGCACCGGGTCCATGATATCAGGCTTTTCATTCAGAACTTCTGAAATACGCCGTCCGCTCGCCAGACTCATTGTGATCATTACAAATACCATCGACAGCATCATCAGTGACATCAAAATCGACATTATGTAGCTGAACATCGAGGTAAGTTCACCAGTCGTCAGTTCCCCGATCACAATATAGTTTGCCCCAAACCAGGATAACCCGATAATGCAGCCGTAGACGACCAACATCATCACCGGATTGTTAAAAGCCAGAATCCCTTCTGCTTTTACAAACAGCCGATAAAGATTTTGAGCCGCTTTTTCAAATTTTTTATTTTCATACGTTTCCCTCACATAAGCTTTGACTACGCGAATCGCCGACACATTTTCCTGTACACTGACATTCAGGGCATCATACTTTTTAAATACTTCATCAAACAGCTTTGTGGTCTTTAACATGACCAGCGCAAGCACCGCAGCAAGCACCAGGATTGCCGCCACAAAAACCAGACTCAGCCTGACATGTATGATCATACACATGACCAGACTGCTGATCAGCATCACAGGGGAACGCACCGCAATTCTCAGAATCATCTGATATGCATTCTGCACATTCGTAACATCCGTCGTCATTCTTGTCACCAGCCCGGCTGTGCTGTAACGGTCAATATTAGAAAATGAAAATGTCTGTATGTTTTCATACATACCATCCCGCAGATTACAGGCAAATCCAGACGACGCACTGGCCGCGTATTTGCCCGCCAGAACTCCAAACAACAGACTGCACATGGCAGATATCAGCATCAGCCCTCCGTACAGATACACATTTCTCATATTCCCAGCTTCTATTCCGCTGTCAATGATAATTGCCGTGATAAATGGAATTAAGACTTCCATCACCACTTCAAGAGCTGCAAAAAGCGGAGCCAACAGGGAATCTTTCTTATATTGCCTAACCTGTCTTAATAATGTTTTTACCATAATTCCCTCCGTAGATCTTCGACATAAAATTCTTGTTGCCTTAACCATTTTATTCTGTTTTGTATTGCAAGTGAAATTCAAAAATGTTATTATTAATAAATATTTCTTATTAATATTATTATCCGGAAAGGGAGAATGGTTTTATGAACACCGTGCAACTGGAATGTTTTTTAGCTGTGGCAGACAGTCTGAGCTTCGCAAGAGCTGCAGAAAAACTGCACATTTCACAGCCCGCAGTCACACATCAGATTAACTCTCTGGAAACAGAATTAAGCACCCGGCTTTTTACCCGGACGACAAGAACCGTAGAGCTCACCCCTTCCGGATGGAACTTTATCGGAGATGCGAGGAACATTTTAAACCTCATGACCTCGGCAAGAAGACGCCTGACAATCCATTCAGAGAGTGACAGTTTTCCGTTTGCAGTCGGCTGCCCTTCTCCACAGGAACACCGGTTTCTGCCGGATATCTTTCAGACACTGCACACGGAGTTCCCAGCCATGCATCCGATTATCAAATCGGCTCCGCTTCCGGTTCTTCAAAACCATCTGGAAGATCATTCCCTCGATGTGCTCCTGTGCTATCAAGAAAAAAACAGCAGGCGTAAACTGGGAACTTATACCGAGCTCACCAGAACACCTGCCGCCTGTGTCATTTCACCGAATCATCCGCTTGCAGCCCGGACATACGTCACGGCCGACGACCTGAAAACGGAACCCACTGTGGTATGTGATCTGCGGCAGAACCCTCAGACCGTCACGGACCTTCAAAGCAGCCTTCCCAGCAGCCGCCCCGCCTCCTCTGTCTATTTTTGTGAACGTCTGGAAGGTGCCGCTGTTCTGCTGAAGGCAGGATTGGGCTTTATGCTGCTTCCGGACATCCTGCCTCTAAGGGATCCCGACCTTGTCTATCTGCCGCTAAAAGACGGACCTGTCTCATCCTACGGGATATACAGCCAGTCACAAAAGAATCAAAAGGTCACAAAGAGATTTATTGAATTGATGAAAAAAAATTTTAACTGACTTGTCTTCAAATTCAAACATACTTTCCCCTTATGCGCCTGGCGTTGCCAGGGAATTGGTCTACCCACATTCTGAATGCTTTTTCTCTTAACGTAAAGATGCAGGGACAAAAATATCCCTGCATCTAAAAAACATTTTACACCATCTCTTTACAAAGAATCTTTAAAATGCCTCATCTGATTTTATATAACATCCATCATACTTCAGGAGGCGGTCCCGCAGAATCACGAATCACCAACTCCGGTTCAACGGAATAACGAGAGAAATCAACACTGTCCGGTGAATAAATCATCTGCAGCAATGCATCCGCCGCCATTTTTCCGTATTCGGCTCCAGGATGTGTCACCGTAGTAATGGCAACACCCAATTCAGAATACAGACTGTTATCATAACCGACAACCGAAATATCTTCCGGTACACGAATATGTTTTTTCTCAAGGTAGCCAATCAATTTGCTTGCCACGCGATCATCGTGACACATGATTGCTGTAACCTCTTTACTCATACGCTCCAGCGCTATGGACCCGCCCGCTTCAAAAAGATCATTCATTCGGTCATGGAACATCCACACATTATCTTTCCGTATATGATGCATATCATGTTTCCGCAGCGCATCCAAAAATCCTCGGTATCGGTTCTGTCCCGTATATTCATCAAAACTGTACACCGTTCCAATTCTTTTATGGCCCAATGAAATCAGGTAATTGGCAAGCATTTCGGAACCTTGCCGATCATTTAGCGCTATAAACGGGAACTCCGGAACGGAATCCATATGAATCATAAATGCAGGAATTCTGGAAAACACTTCTTTGTAGAGCGGATAATTAACAGAAAGGAGCCCCGAACTCACCGGTTCAAACAGCAATCCCGCCGGAGGATTCTGCAGCATATTTTCCAGGATCAGCTGCTCCTTATTGTAATCGCTATCCGTAATCACAGTATTCAGAATATACCCGTTTGCTGCCAGTACCTCCGATATCCCCTGCATGATATCCAAAAAGACATAACTCTTCCCATTCATCATCACCAGGGTAATCGTACGATTTTCCCCGTCTGCCGCCGGGACTCTCACCGTATATTCCGGTGTATTTTTCCCGAATTCTCCATTACGGCGCTCTTCCCGTTCACAAACATACGTACCGCTTCCCTGAACCCGTTTCAGATAACCGGCTTCTTCCATTAACGCCACCGCCTTGCGTAGCGTCTGTCTCCCCACATTAAATTGCTCACAAAGCTCAGGTTCTGTAGGAATTCGCTCACCGGGTTTAAATGTACCTTCCCCAATGCAGACCCTCAGCCTGTCTGCCACCTGCTTATATTTAAAATCAGCCATCCCGTTTCCTGCCCTTAGTTTTTCAAATTATGCCGCCTGCCTGGCAGCATCATCCAATTCAAATAATAAATGAAGCCGCATCAAAAGTCAAGGAACCCTGCTTTCGTCTGCTGCACCCGAAATTACCGGGTGCAGCAAGATACCGGAGTCAGCTAGTCGTAAAGGTTAGGGGCAATCAACGGATCATCCATATTCTCTGCGTTATACCAGTATGCAGGAATCGGCAGGTCCCCTACCTCGTCACCATTATTATTTGCCACCAGTGTTGCGATGGAGTAATATCCCATCGCGTACGGCATCTGTGTCACACATCCGTACAGAGTACCATTGGCAATGTTTTCTTTGATCGTAGCACCTGCATCAAACCCGGTTCCGATGATGGAGGTTTCCGGATCAGATCCCAACACCTGCAGATTGTTATTTGCCATGATAATTCCCTCTGTGACTGTCTGATTCGTTCCGAATACTGCAACTGTGTCCGTCTTATTACAAACCGCAGATACTTCGCTTGCGCAAAAATCTACCAGCGCCGTAGCAGGCACTCTGCACTCTACGATGATATCCGCTGTACTTTCATCACCGACGTCGGAACAATTCTTTGTAAACCATTCATTCCCGATCACCGCAACACTGTACCCATCCGCTTTGCCAAGTTCAATGATGCCGTCTACAAATCCGAGACCACGCAGTGTATTGCTTGCAGAGGTACTGTCATTTGCCACCATACCGATACGGATCGGTCCATCGCCCACTTTAGAAGACACAGCGTTATAAACGTTTTCCGCTCCGATATGACCTGCTGCAACACTGTCTGTTGCTACGGTTCCAAGCAGAGAACCTTCCGGTGCATTTTCAACACCACTGTCAAAGACAACGACCGGAACCTCTTTATCTTTTGCTGTTTCCAGGGAGTCAAGAACCGCTGATGCATCTGACGGTGCAATTGCAACACCGTCCAGACCGTTCAGGATTGCAGTATTGAACATATTAACCTGATCTGCGATATCTGATTCCGTATTCGGCCCGTTACAGGTAAGTTCAACACCCAGCTCTTCTGCTGCCGCTTTGGCTCCATCTGCAACTGCCGTGAAAAAGCTTGCTGAGAAAGACTTTACAATCAGCTGATAACTGTATGCCTCCTTTGCTGTCAGACCTTCAAACGGGGAACCTGCCAGCATATCATCCATGTTCATGACCCAGCCTTTTGCTTCGCCTACCGTAGTCACTTCGGATCCTGCTGTCTCACCGCTGCTTTTTTTCTCAGTTTCTTCTTCGGCGGCGTTATCTGCAGGAGCTGCGCTTTCTTCTTTTCCTCCACATCCGAAAAGCGACAATGTCATAGCGAAGATAAGTCCCAATGCCAATACTTTTTTTCTCATAAGATAGTTTCCTTTCTCTTTTTTGTACCTTTTGGTAATCAATCCGTTTCTAAACGCGGTTTCTCTGCTTCGCAATCCGCTCTTCCTGCTTTTCATCAAGCCCGTCGATATAATTCCGCATAAACGCAAGAAGTTCCTGCTTTCGCGGCTGCAAATCCACCAAAAAGGAAAAAGGTGTTGTGTTTGGCGCCGCAAAAATTTTAATCTCATGTTCCATGCGTTCCAGCATTGTGATGAACTCCAAGACAAGCTCTCGCTCACCCGCTTCCCGGAAAATGCCGCATTCTCGGTCTTCGTACAATTTTGTTCCCGGCAGTATCGAAACGGAATTCAAATACAGCAGATACGGATGCAGCTGATTCAGCAGATGCGCAGTCTTTTTTGCAGATTCTACGCATTTTCCTTTTCCCGCCAGACCGCCCAGAAAAATCAACCGATACGCAACTTCCGCTTCTTCTAATTTCTTACAGCCCGACAGGACATCCGCTGATGTGTATCCTTTATTTACGTACGCAAGCGCCTCGTCATCGCCCGTCTCAAAGCCCACAACCAAATCTTCAAATCCGCATGCTCTCAGCAATTTCATCTCTTCCACACTCTTTCGTGTAAGATCTGTAATTCTGGCGTAAGCGGATATACGGCTTTCTGGAAAATACTTCTTCATCAATTTTCCGATTTGGGCCAGTCTTTCAGTGCCGAGCGCATAGGGATTGCCTCCGTTGGCCCAGATTTTTTTCGCCGCAGGGTATTGCCGGCTCGCCTCGATCAAATCTTCTTCTATCTGCTCCAGCGGTACAGCAGAAAAAGGATATCCCTCATAAAAATTACAAAAACTGCATTGATTGTGGGTACAACCTACGGTCACCTCAATAAAAATACTGTCCGCATCCGTCTGCGGCCGTACAATCGGTCCATGATAATGCATTGCATCTCCTCTTCGTTATGTAATAAGGCGGGATTATTGATAAAATACCGGTTTTTCCGGAAGTAGGATTTCCTTTGCTGTTCCGCCTTCTTCGCGGCACTGTCCCAGTACATGGGCTGCCACGCAGGCCATATAGCCGTCCCATGCAGAGGCACCGGTCAGCGGCTGCCCGTTTTTCACACGGTCAACCCAGTCCTGCATCTCAATGTTGTACGCCTCAACAAAGCGCGTTTCCCATCCCGGCATGATGCCCGCCGCGCGGCTGCAGTCTGTCTTAGTGATGACGCTTGGCGGATCCGGCAGTTTTGCCGTTCCCAAATCCCCCACCACTTCACACTGAATATCATATCCGTACCCGGAGCTCTGACTGATTTCCACATCGATGCAGATACCTTTCTTCGTTCTCAGCATCATAATCTGCGGATCCTGCAGCCCTTCTTTGGCCGAAATCCGGCTCTGCCTGGGAAGTACGACCTGCCCTGACACATAATCGTCATCCAGCAGCCAGCGCAGCACATCAATTTCATGAACACCGGAATTTTTGATGGACATCTCCGAGGTCATCGTTGCCGCATGGGTCATATTTCTGTGGCATGCATGGACAATCAGCGGCTGGCCGATTTTTCCTTCTTCGATCGTTCTTTTCAGTTCTGTATACCCCGGATCATAGCGGCGCATAAACCCAACCTGAACGATCCTTTTACCAAACGCCTGCTCCGTGGCAACAATCTCCTCGCATTCTGCCACTTCCGTTGCCAGCGGCTTTTCGCAGAAGACATACTTTCCCGCTCTGATACCGGCCAGCACATACTGCGCATGAGCCGGATCCCATGTGGTAACCACCACCGCCTGCACTTCGGGGCTGTTGATCAGTTCTTCACCATCCGCATAAAACTTTGCGCCGTACTGTCCGGCCACCTTGCGTCCAATCTCTTCATTCACTTCGGAAACGGCAGCCACTTTACAGCCGGTGATTCTTTCATGGAAACGTTTGACGTGATCTCTTCCGATTGCGCCAAGTCCCACTACCCCAATCGCTAATTCCATATTTTCTCCTCTCCTGCTGCCCGTTACGCTTCCCCGGAAAGCCCCCATGGATACAGGATGACTTCCAGTGCCGTTCCGTTTCGCATCGCTTCCAGTCCTTCGTCAAACTGATCAAATGTCAGTTTATGCGTAATCATATATTCGAAATCCAGCATTCCGCTGTTCAGTCCATTGGCAACCGCCTGGAGCACATTATTTCCAATGAAGCTGCCGATCACATTGATTCCCTTACGGGCGATGATGTGCTGGCTGATGTTCTGGTATTCATTTTCACTCAAACCTTCCACAAGCACCGTTCCGCCCGGCCTGCAGCAATCGATACACGCGCCGATCATGGTACCGACACACTCAATCACCAAATCCGCACCGAAGGGCATCTCTTCGTGCACTGCGGTCAGCAAGTCCTCTTCTCGTGTGTTAATGATACGGTCCGCACCGCTCATTTCTAAATATTTCCTGCGGGACGGGGATCTTCCGGTCACAAGAACCTTTCCGGCTCCCATCTGTTTGCACAATTTCACAAAATACATTCCAATGGGACCGCCGCCCACAATCACCACATTGTCTCCCGGCATAATCTTTACTTTATCCAGACCGCCGAATGCCACATTCAGCGGCTCCGCAAAGATTGCCCGCTCAAGCGGCACATCTTTGTTAATCTTCGCCAGGTTACTGTCCGGTGCCACACAGTACTGGGCAAATGTTCCGTCAATCTCCATGCCGATGGACTTCATGTTTGGACAAACATTGTAATCTCCGAGCCTGCAGATTTCACACGTACCGCAGGCGATATTATTGTCCATAATCACACGGTCACCGGATTTGAATTCTTTCACTTCACTGCCGCATTCCACGACTTCTCCCACCATCTCGTGACCGATGATCGTTCCGGGCGTCGCCGGATACAGAGGCGGCGTCGCCAGAATATGTACATCCGTACCGCAGATGCTTGTGGCAAGTATCTTAATCAGCACATCGTGATTCTTTTTAATTTTCGGAATCGGTCTCTCAACATGCGCATACTCACCGGTGCTGATAAAAGCAATCCCTTTCATCATTCCGTCTTTCATAATCGTCTCCCTTTTTCGATCAGTCATTTTCCGGCAGCCCGTTAGGATAAATCAAGACACGGCACGCCTTTTTATTTTTCATCAGTTCAATTCCTTTATGAATGTCTTCCAGTGCGAATCTGTGTGTAATAAATTTCTCAAGTCCAAGTTCTTCATTTTGAAGCAGTTCCAAAGCCCCCGGGAAATCCTTGCCAAGTGCACCGACGATCATGATTTCATCCAGTACGACTGCTCCCGGTGCAATCTCAGAACGGGCGTTATTGTCCAGGCCAAAGAGCAGGATCCGTCCCTGCGGGTTTATCAGTTTCATTGCCTCCGGAAGAACAGTGCCTCTTCCCACTGCATCGATGATAACGTCCGCCTTGAACGGCCAGTTTGCCTGTACAACATCTTCAATATTTTCTTTTTCCACATCTACAACGATATCTGCGCCGCATGCTTTTGCCTCTGCCACACGATCTTCACCTTTTGCTGTCATAATGAGGTTTTTCACACCAAATACTTTCAGTGTTCGCAGAAAGGTAAGACCAATAGGGCCTGCACCATAGAGGATCACATAATCCATGGGGGTCGGACTTACTTTTTTCAACGAACTGACAACGCATGCCAGCGGTTCTGTCTGGGATGCAAGATCCGGGCTGACACTGTCCGCCACATGATAAAGCTGTTTTGCGCTTGTCAGCGCATATTCTGCAAATCCGCCGTCTGCAAGCTGTCCGTAATGGTCCGAATTGGAACAAAGGTCACCCCTTCCATGAGTACACTCATAGCAGCTTCCGCAGCGAACACGCGGATTGACCGCCACTCTGTCACCAATTGCAAAACCTTTCACCTCCGCGCCCAGTTCAGCAACCACACCGCTGAACTCATGTCCATAAATGATACCGGGCTTCATATACTGCCTCGGAGGCACCGCCAGTCCATGAATATCACTGCCGCAGATACTGGCTGCTTCTACTTTAATAATCACATCGTCCGGCCTTGTGATCTTTGGTGCCGGGATGTCTTTCACGGTAAGAATACCTTCACCCTCAAATATTGCTGCTTTCATTGTATATCCTCCTCTTTCTATCAGTATCTTCCTGTGGACCCCTGATACCTCGGATTACTCTGCACTTCGTGCTTTAATATCCGAAAATATCTGCCAGCTGATCAACGTAGTGAACATCCTCTTCTTCTCCGCCCTTGATGCCGGTAATGTCAATGAACTCGAAGTCAGCGCCCATGCTTCCTCCCAACGTCCTGGTGATCAGTCCGGTATCACCCATCGCACAGATTATAATCGGCATTTCCAGTTCTTCTTCTCTGAGTTTTTTCGTCACGACAGAGGTCCGAACCGCATCGTCATAATTCGTTGCCATCAGATAGAATTTCGGAAGGTCTGCCCCTTTTTCAACACATTCTCTGAATGTTGCAGCAATCTCCTCATTGCTCGGTGTTTCTGTCCATTTATGCTGAGATACCACAAATTTCGTATCTGATTTTACGCAGGCTTCTTTCAGTGTATTAATATAATCGATGTCATTATCGATCTCACAGTCGCAGTATTCGATCAATCCTGTACTTACCAGTGCAGAAGCCATTTTTAACCGAAGTGCATCCGGATACCACGTTTTTCCCCCCTCTTTCTTAACACGGAATGTCATGAGCATCGGCACATCCGGCAGAATTTCTTTGATTTCTTTCAACGCATGTTTCCAATAATCTTCTGTAAATTTGCTGCTGTCCATTGGCAGACAGTAATCCACACGCCACTCTACCATCTCCGGATTGTAACGCGCCACGTTTCTCGCCGCTTCCAGGATATCATTCTTCGTTCGTTCTTTCAGCATGAAACAGCGAAGAAAACGTTCGCCGCCCATAATATGTTTCTCACCCATGTCGAACTGAACTTTGCTCTGTATTTTTTTGCAGCTGCCGTAGATTTCATACATCGCCTTATACTGCGCATAGCTTTCAAACATACCGTCTTCCGGCGGGTTGAGATGATAGAAACCAAAGTTATTTCCGCACCGCTCCGATAAGATACGCGTCTGGAATCCGACTTCTCCCATCGGAAATACGCACGTCGGCACACTGACAAGATTGTCTGCCGCGATTTTTTTTGCCGCATAACCCAGTACAATGACATCTGGATCATTTTTTGTCATATACGCAAGGTAAATCATGTCAGCACCTTTCGTCTCTGCAGCCTTTGCCGTATGGATAATCTCATCTTCCGATGCAATTCCGTCAAAATTGATATAAGAAAGCATCAGTTTCACACCGTTGTCAGCTGCAATCTTCTTCATCGCTGCAACATAGGTATCCGATGCAAATACCTCTGCTGCGATAATATCAACGATACCTGCCTTTGCAGCTTCTTCTGCCGTCTGCAATTTCTCATCTTCCGATGCCGCGGCATCGGAACCTGTGGTATCCAGGTTAAGAAGAACCGCCTGACTTTCAACATCATCTTTACATTCCGTCAAAACAGCAAGTGCGTCACCAGTCTTTGCAAGATTTCCAACTTTGATCTCAATGCCGGATTCTCCTAACGCAGCCGCCTCTTTCAACTGTTTTCTCATTTCTTCTGCATTCGATGGAGCGATTGCTATAAACCTTGAATAATCACTT
The DNA here is from genome assembly GCA_964621905.1 of uncultured Ruminococcus sp. Lineage (GTDB taxonomy): Bacteria > Bacillota > Clostridia > Lachnospirales > Lachnospiraceae > Ruminococcus_G. The sequence goes on from CAZUNG010000015.1 coordinate 62,166, forward strand.
CCGCCTATTACTGTGTTTTTTACCTGGACTGTTTTTTTTGTCAAAATCATGTTATACTCCTTTCTTTTGATCCTTCTGGTGATTGATACCTCTCAATCATTACTACCCAGATGAACCAATCCGAGAACTACATCTGTTATGAATGATTTTTTATTCATCCCTATGTATTTCTCTACCTGACTATTTTATAGTATGAATATACGCTAATTCATTCCTATTTTCAAGTATATTTTTTATTTTCATTCTATTTCTACGTTTTCCACAATTATAAACATCCGTTTTCGTGCAAATGGTTCTATTTTGAATACGAATGATTTTTAAAAATTAATGTACCTTTGCAGATCTTCTCTGTTTCACGATATCGATCAAAACAGCCGCCAGCAATACAAGCCCCGTGATGATCTGCTGCCAGTTTGCATTCAGACCGATAAATGGAAGACCGACTTTCAGCACCAGAATTACACAGGTACCGATGAAAATGCCGGGAATCGTTCCGTATCCGCCCGCTGCTGATACGCCGCCGACAATCGCACCTCCGATGGCATCCATTTCCATACCCGCGCCCTGCCCCGGCTGAATCGTGGGCGTGGCAGCCGCATACGCAATCGCAGCGACACCGGTAAATAACCCACAGACCGCATAAACCATGACATGATAGAACTTAACGTTGACACCGGACAACATCGTTGCTTCCCTGTTGGACCCGATGGCAATCACATAACGCCCGAATTTTGTACTGTTCAGCACATAACGCATAACAAACATTAAAATGAAAATCCAAAGAAACCCCGTCGGAATCAATATCCCGGCTTCTGTTTTGACTTTGAAAATATTATGAAACCATCCGCCCGGCTGAGAAATCATCGGCCACGGAATCGCATAATTGTTTGCCACAAGAGATCCCGCCCCACGGACAATCATGCTGGTACACAGTGTGACCAGAAACGGCGGCAGATTCATAACCCCTACCAGAACACCGTTGGCAATACCGAAAATTCCTGCCACAACAAGAGTTACCAGTATTCCTACAATCACCGGCGCCTCAAGAAAACGAACGACAGCGCCGCCAATTGCTGCGTATGCAACCAGCCCGGTTCCGATGGAAAGATCAACACCGCCTGTAATCAGCGTAAGCCCCACACCGAATGCCATCAACATGTAGAAATTCGCATAATCAAACATCGTAACCAGTGTTGTATACCGCGCAAACTGGGGATTCAGGCAGCTGAATCCCACATACAGCAAAATCAATACGATAAATACAACAAATTCCTGGCTCGCTGCCAGTTTTCGAAACTTGCTTTTTTTATTCATAACGCCCCTCCTAAGAAATATTTCTTGTTGCTTTGTCCATAATATTCTCCGAAGTAGCTTCCGAAATATCAATTTCTCCCTTAATTTCCCCTTCACACATAACAATAATCCGGTCGCTCATGCGGAGAATCTCTGTCATTTCTGAAGAAATCATAATAATAGATTTTCCTTCCGAAGCCAGTTGATTTATCAGTTTATAGATCTCATTTTTGGCTCCTACATCAATACCTCTTGTCGGTTCATCAAAAATAAGAATATCACAGTCACGCGCCAGCCATTTTGCGATGACAACTTTTTGCTGGTTACCTCCGGAAAGATTCAGAACCAGCTCCTCTGAACCCGGCGTCTTGGTTGCCAGTCTCTTAATATATTCTTCAGACACTTTATTTTCCGCTTTTTTATTAATCAAAAAACCGTTCATATAATTTTCAAGACATGCCATCGTTGTATTTTCCGCAATGGATCTTCCCACAACGACGCCGTACCGCTTTCTGTCTTCCGAAAGATAACCGATTCCGTATTTAACGGCATCCTGCGGAGATTTAATATCCACTTTTTTACCGCCTACGTAAATGCTGCCGCTCTGTTTCGGGTCCGCACCGAATAACGCCCTTGCCATCTCCGTACGGCCGGCACCCATCAGACCGGAAAATCCCAGGATTTCTCCTTTATGCAGCTCAAAGCTTACGTTTTTCACCAACTTTCCGGCATTCAGATTTTCTACCTTCAGAACCACCGGTGCATCCGGCGGACAGGTACTTTGCTGTTTCGGATCCTCATAAATCACACGTCCCACCATCATGTTGATAATGTCATCTTTCGTACTTTCCTTCGTAATCAATGTTCCCACATACGTACCGTCACGCATGACCGTAACTCTGTCTGTAATGACCTTAATCTCATCCATGCGATGCGAAATATAAACGATGCCAATCTGCTGCTTTTGCAGATCACGGATAATCACAAACAAATCTTCAATCTCTTTTTCCGCAAGCGCCGCAGAAGGCTCATCAAAAATAATCACTTTGGCTTTATGAGAAATAGCTTTTGCAATTTCACACATCTGCTGTTTTCCTACCGTAAGATCACTCATTTTCACAGCCGGATCGATTTCGATTTTTAAACGCTCAAAAAGTTCTTTTGAATCTTTAATCATCTTTTTCTCATCGATGCCGAATCCTTTTCTCGGTTCACGGCCAAGGAAAATATTCTGCGCTACCGTAAGATCACCTACCATGTTAAGCTCCTGGTGCACGATGATAACACCTGCATCCTGTGCTTCTCTTGCACTATGAAATTCAACTTCTCTTCCTTCATATATAATAGAACCGGAATCTTTCGTATAAATTCCTGTCAGAACTTTCATCAGTGTTGATTTACCGGCTCCGTTTTCTCCCATCAGCGCATGTACTTCCCCCCGTCTCACATCAAAGTCGACATGATCCAATGCATGAACACCGGGAAACGATTTGTCAATTTGTTTCATTTCCAATATTACTTCGCCCATCCTCTTCTCCTTTACAGTTGCCGGTCAATCAGTTCTTTCTTCGTCTTGCCGAAACATCGATGTAAACCGCCGCAATAACGATAATCGCCGTAATAATCAACTGAATATCCTTGGTAAACTTCATCGCCAAAATACCTTCCTGAATCAGTGCAATCATCAGTGCTCCGATTACCGTACCTCCGATGGATGCCAGTCCTCCGAGCATGGAAGTACCGCCCATAACACATGCGGCAATGGCCTCGTTGTTATACTGGTCTCCATATCCCGGCTGAACCGTCGAATACGCTGCTGCAAAAAATACAGCTGCAATACCTGCCAGAGTACCGCAGATAATAAATGCGGCCATTTCCCATTTCTTTGTATTAACACCTGAAAGACGAACAGCTTCACGGTTGCTGCCCAACCCAAGAATATATCGACCCGGTCTTGTATTATTCAGGATAACAGAACAAATCACCGCTGCAATCAGGAAAATAATCAGTCCTACCGGGACATTTCCTGTCTTCAAAAGGCTGCGGAACCATCCGCCTTGCTCCGCACTCTGCGGCCAGCTGACAGTCGTTGTTTTTGTATAGACCGATGCAATTCCTTTTGCAATATTCATGGATGCCATAGAAATAATAAACGGCGGTACATCCCAGTAAGCAACCATATAACCGTTAAATATTCCAAACAGCGTTCCCACGAGAATACACATAATCAATGCGGCCGCCATCGGCAGGCCATACTGATTCATCGTATAACCGGATATCAATGCGCAGCAGAACATAACCGGTCCGATACTGAAATCAATTCCGCCCGTTGCAATTACGAACGTGACACCCAATGCCAAAAACCCAAGAAAGCATGCGTAGTTAAGCATACTCATCACATGGGATAAGCCGAAGAAATTAGGAATGGATACGCAAAAAATGACGTATAGGAAGACCATAACCAGAAATAAGATCATTCTGTTGAACCCAAGTTTCCTGACAATTGGACTTTGTTTTATCTTTCCCATCGTTTAACCCCCTTGTACAATACGGATGAGGATAAATAAGAATGTTTTTATTCATCCTGTTTTTCTTTAATTCGAACGTTCTGCATAGTATGAATATATAACAATTCATTCCTATTTTCAAGCATGTTTCTTATCTTTCATACCATTTCTACATATTCTACAATTGTAACCTTTTATTATTGTGCAATTGGTATGCTTTAAACCGAATCAATATAAAAATTTATCATTTTTTGTGAATGTTGAATATTGCACAATATCGTTCGCTTATGATATGATTTGCAATAATCGTTACAGGAGGAATGTGCGCATGCAGAAAAAAACATGGGAAATGGCATATTATCAGGAAACAAAACGTGCAAACCGAAAGGGACTATTAGAGAGGGCAATCGCAGCTGATGGATTGACACCGGAAAACGAACTGCGTCAAAAACTTTATAACCTCCGTTACAATGGCAGTAAAGAAAATCAGGAGGTCGACTATTTTATCCGCGGTCTGATGACATTGGAATATATGAAAGTTTCCAAAAGTATCTGGGATCACAAGAAAAAAAAGAGACGGGAACGTGACAGCGTATTAAAAGACTTACAGTGTGATCTGGCAATTTCCTGCGGAGAAGCCGGTAAACAGATCATTTACAGCGAATATTGCAATCTGATAAAATTGTATCTGGAACTCTGTGAACATGACCGCACTTATAGTTCTCTTATATTTGGACTGGGTAAAATTAAGCGCACAACTTTTGAAAAAAAGGTGTCGGATGATATCTATCGTATTGCCTACGTTGTGCCAAAAGTGCTGGGCATAGAAAACGAACTCTGTTTATTTTCAAAAGCAGCGTCCCGCATGCTCTGTCAACAATATCCCGAAGAGACTGATTCCTTTTATAAGCGCATAACAGAATCAACTGTCGTATCAGATTGGTAAGTTTGAAAAAGATAGGCATCATAAAAAAAGTGCGGTTATCTAAACGCAGAAAAGCCGAAAACCTGGTATGATCAAGGTTTTCGGCTTTATTTGTGGCGTTCCCGAGGTGATTCGAACACCCGGCCTACCGCTTAGGAGAGCGGTGTTCCCCTGTCAATGGCAGGTAATCACTGTGCTCCTAAGTCCAGTAAAATCAAGGTAAAAATCGGTTTCCGAGTTCTTCCTGGGACGTTTATATATTCCTTTGTAAGCCTGAGTAAAACTCTTCTGGTGTGCAGAAATTGGGCAATTGCCCACATTTGGGAAACACTCAGGTGTCAGTTCTATTATAATACAAATAGATGGATTTGAGAAGATGGTGTTGGCCACAAAGAGTCAACATACTTCCCTAGTTTCATTTTTTAATTCTTTCTTCAGACGCATCAATTCTTCATAGTTGACAGCTGTCTGAAAAACATTATTATAAAACTGCCTGCTTTTTAGTAATTCCGGTCTGATGTCATAACTGCTATACATATTGGTCAGATGAACATTTTTATCTGCCTTGGCAATAAATATATTATCCTGTCGATTGAATAAATCCAACAACTCACAATAGTTCGTAGTAAAAATCAGGGTTGCATTATGTTTGTTTACAGATTTATCTTTATAGAGACTAATCATATTTTCTACCAGTGTTTTATGAAAATGATTTTCCACCTCATCCACAATAAGATCAAATCCATTCTGCAAAGAAGCAACAACTAAAATGTATAAAAGCATTCCTTTCGTGGTTCCACTGGATAACAGATATAAGAGATCTTTATCTGAAACTGTTCTTTCATCTCCACAAAAATTGATTTTATAATTATGATCATCCATTTTCTGCAATTCCGAAATATTCTCATCAAAAATAGTAATTACTTTACCTAAAATATCGGTTGAAATATGAAGATCTTTCAGCGTAGCAAATAACAAACGATAAGTGTCCACACCTTTTCCAAAGCTATCAAAATAAATAGCCCTTGTTGCTTTTTTCTTTAATACAAAGAAAATACTGGAGGTATCCTCCGGAAGTTCCCCAGATACCTTTACATCTGCAAATCCGTCATCATCATATATTGTTTTTATATTACTTTTGAAATATTTTTTTCTACGGATTCTTTGATTTGTAAAAATGGCCTTGCTGCCTATAGAATCACTATTCTCAAGAATTGTTTCATAGCGGTAAATAAATCCTTCAAAAAAGAAATCCATCAAAAGTTCTACCCGGTCAAAGCTGTATGGCTTTGACTCCAAACGAAAGTCACCAAGAATAGAATAACAAGCATCCAGAAGTTCAACTGCTGTTGTTTTTCCAGACGCATTCTTCCCAACAAATGCCATAGTATTATACACATACAATTCATCAGCAATTTCTTGAAGTTCGTATTCTTTATCTTCTGCTGTTTTTTTTGATCTGGCAACAAGATCTATTTCAAATCCGCTTGCACAATTTTTGAAGTGGTTTGCTTTTACATGCAATAGTTTCATCACTTCTCACCTCCTGCTCATATTATACTATTTTATCAAAGTTAAAACAATAAAAATGTTTAAACCCGGATATCCATAGTTATGATATCCATATTTCAGTATTATATGCAGAATATTCTACTCTATCGCTACCTTAATAACTCCATCCTCTTGACTTTCGAACAACCGATACGCTTCTTCTATGTCTGCCAACGCATATGTATGTGTAATTAACGGAGTAGTATCAAGCTTTCCTTCTTTAATCAGTTGCAAGGTTTCTGCACAATGACAACCATCCACGCCACCAGTTTTGAAGATCAGGTTCTTTCCATACATCTGCGGCAAAGGTAATTCTTGCGATTCTTCATACATTGCAACCACCGTGACAATCGCATTAGGACGTGCTGCTTCCCATGCCATGCGAAATGTCTGATTACTTCCTGCAACCTCAAGCACTCGATCTGCCCCGCCGTGTTCACAATGTTCTTTCACATATTGCACAACATTTACTTCCTTAGCATCCAACACTGTCACTTCTGGATAATGAGTCTTTAGAAAATGTATTCGTTCCGGATTCACTTCACTTATAAATATCTGCCTTGGATGCTTCAGCATCACGCACAATAATGTGCATATCCCAGTTGGGCCGCCACCTATAATGAGAACAGAATCTTTCTCCGTAATTTCGCTAATATCGCAAGCCCAATATCCTGTAGCCAATACATCTCCTACCAAAAGTGCCTGCCGGTCTGTCACTCCATCCGGAATCTTTGTAAGTCCCTGATTCGCGTAAGGCACACGCACATACTCAGCCTGTCCACCATCAATTCTACATCCTAATGCCCAACCTCCGAGCGAATCCGTACAGTTATTCACATAACCTTGCTGACAAAAGAAACATTTTCCACAAAACGTCTCAACATTTACCACAACGTGGTCACCCGGCTTCACCTGATTCACATCTGGTCCAACTTCTTCGACAATCCCCACCATCTCGTGGCCTACTGTAATTCCCGGAACTGCCCGCGGCACTGCACCGTGTTTTATATGAATATCACTCGAACAAATACTTCCCAACGTAACACGTACAATCGCATCTTCGTTCTCAATCAGCTTCGGACACGGCTTATCCGTCAATTCAAATCTTTCCTTTTCGACATATGTATATGCTAACATTTTTGTCACCCCTACTATTTATTCATTTACAGGCTCTTCTTAGATTTTGTCTCTGTTAGTTCAAAGCTCAAATCCAACAAATTACAAATTTTCTCTAACGGAACACTTCCGTCCAACCGAATACTAATCCATTGTTGCTTATTCATATGATACGCACGGTAATAACCTTTATTTTGAATCAGCATATCTATCAGCATTGGATCACATTTCATATTGATGACATCTTCATATCCTTCGACCCCTGTTCCCAGATAACTCTTAGGGGCTGCCAGAACAATACCAAACCATTTTCTTGTGTTTATATGTCTAAGGACTCCAGAATCAGGATCTTTCATCCATGGATAATCTGGTTCTACGCCATATTTATCCAAAACATATTTAAAAATATCTTTTCTTAAACTTCCCATAACAACCCACCATAATCAACATCAAACTGGATGTTTCAAGTGCCTATAAAAATTCTTCTTCATGCTTTTTGAAGAAATTATAAAAGTACTGAACATTTTCTAATTCATTCCATCTTACTACATCATATTCTTTTGTATCTATGTTATATATTTTGGCATTTAGTGTAGTCGATCTTTTGTTAATTTTCTTTTTTATGCGAAAGTTCGTCTGTGGAATATTATTGGTTGATATCTGTTGTATTAATTGATTTAGTATTTTTCCCTCGATTACAGATTCAACATTTTCTTTATTCTGCCCAGAACTATCAGCCTTATTTATATCTGTAAAATGCGCCAACGAAATGTGAAGAAATTTTAGAGATTTATACTTAGCTTTATAACTCTCTAAAAGACTACTTTTACCCGAACTATATGGACCTGATATCGCAACATTACGAATATCTTCGTTTTCAAAGATAAACTTAAACCCTTCTTCGTAAGCACTTAAATCAACGTTATCAGTTGGTGTTAATTTCTGAAATTTCAAAATTGTCCCCCATCTCCTTTCCTAATATTGTACAAGAACTCTTTGCAGATATTCCTTGTATTCCTGCTTCACATTCTCTGGTCCGGTAATCTTCATGCCTGCGCCAATGCCGGTAACCCATCCGAAGAATTGCGGGCTCACAGATACTAAAACTCGTGTTTTAAAATGGCCCTCTCCATGGGGAACTATCCATACATCATGACCAAAGCGATCGATGATAACCCCAGCCAGTTCATTTTTACATTCCAAAGTGACTTCTGCATCCACACCACCATACATTCCAAATGTCTTCTTGGCAAATGCAGCCAGATCAAAGTTCCGGAAGGATTCCTCCCCCTTTCTTTCTGTCTCCAAAAGGGCTGTTTTCTGCATTTTATCCACACGATAATGCTTGATAATACCTGCTGCAGCATCGTAAGCCACAAGATAATAATTCTCATCATCCCAGGTCAACGCCCAT
>CAZUNG010000016.1:0-9471 GCA_964621905.1 uncultured Ruminococcus sp.
TTAAGACACCGCCCTTTCACGGCGGTAACAGGGGTTCAAATCCCCTTGGAGTCATTGGTATTAGATAATATGCCGATGTGGCTCAATTGGCAGAGCAGCTGATTTGTAATCAGCAGGTTATCGGTTCGAGTCCGATCATCGGCTTTGTGGACCTTTAGCTCAGTTGGTTAGAGCAACCGGCTCATAACCGGTCGGTCCTGGGTTCGAGTCCCCGAAGGTCCATTTGGTTTTAAAAGGTCACAACAGAAGAAAAAGAATATGGCCCAGTGGCTCAGTTGGTTAGAGCGTCGCCCTGTCACGGCGAAGGTCGAGGGTTCGAGTCCCTTCTGGGTCGTTATAACTGAATAGTTATATTTATGGGATCTTAGCTCAGCTGGGAGAGCATCTGCCTTACAAGCAGAGGGTCATAGGTTCGAGCCCTATAGGTCCCATTTGTATGTTTTAACATACAAGGTATCTGCCGCAGTGGCGGAACTGGCAGACGCACAGGACTTAAAATCCTGCGAGGGTTAAACTTCGTACCGGTTCGATTCCGGTCTGCGGCATTGATGCAAAATAAGAGAAACGTTGAATTTACAGCGTTTCTCTTATTTTTTGCTTCCATCTGCGCGCGCGGGGCTGTCAAATTAACAGAAGTAAAGTTATGTTTTAATATCACATTTTTTAAGAATTTGGATGCCGGAGGCGATGGAGAGCAGGGAGTATATTAGAATACTTAATAAAAAGGACCAGATTCCACCGGCAAGTATATCGATATTCTTGTTGGAATTCATGCCGATCAACATCAGCGAATATGGCCAGAAGACTCCATTTCCTGTATTGTTTATAAGCAGTCCCAGAAAGCTTCCGATTAGCGCAATTCCTATCGGGAGAGAGAAACTCCGAATGAGCATGGACAATAAAAGCTGGAGAGCGCCGATTGCAATTCCTGCAAGTGTTCCGCGAAACAGCCACAAAATGATCTCTGGTGGGATAAGCCCCGGAAGTCCGCAGAATTTACCGCAGCCAAAGTATAATATGCAAAGCCAGAACTGCGTAACCAATGTGGTTTTTAAAATAACAGCAAGTTTGGCCAGAAAGACACAGGAAGCCGGAACCGGAGCCGTCATCAGAACGCTCCAATTGTTGTTTAAATGCTCCAGACGCCACAGATATGAACAGTATAGTCCAATTAGTGGGGCATAGAAGAAGCTGGCGTAAAACAAAGAAAACTGCGACCATAAGGAGTACCATCCACTTTTTAATAATTCCAGATTCTGCAGATAATTAAAGGAACCCATTACAGCTGGAATGCAAGGGATCAGCAAACATGCCAGCCAGATACAGGAGTGCTTTAATTTTAAATTTTCAGCTTTTATACAGTTGATCAGCATTTATGATACCTCCTTTCTTAAAAACAGCATCATACTCAGCAGATAGATGATGATTCCTCCGGACAGAAAGATAAGAAAATCAGCTGTCGGGAACGGGATATCGTAATATGTGATAACACGAGTCCGAGAATCCCAGTCCATGCCGAGCGGTGTAAACATCCCGAAATAGCCCCACAGTACAAAACGGGATATTGTGCGTGGAAAGTACATGGAAAACAATCCCAGGAATGAGCCGCCCAGTCCGACAATCAGCGGCAGAAGTTGGTTATCTGACAACAGTGAAAGTGTCTGCTGTACAATGAGGACCACAATGCCGACAAGAAGTGTTGTGATAGAATGAACCAGCAGCAGTCCTGGACGCAGGGGTTCTGTGAAGTGAAAAATCTGTCCGCATGTCAGAACCAGCAGTACTTCACCGACTGTAAAACAGAGCAGGTATTTAATGGTATGTAATAGTTTACAGTTATAAAATGATAAGCGGCTCTGAATAGTAAACAACAATTTCAGCGTACTGCCTTTGATTTCCATATCACACAGGCGGCTGGCAATCACAGCCAGCATGACAGGCATCAAAATTGTATTCATCATTGGAAGCTGATAGAGCAGTGAGGTATAACCCTGAGCAAGCTGTGCAGAGGTAGAAGTTTTGTTGCTCCACAGACTCCAGAGAAACAAAAGCAGGAGAACACCGGCAGGAAATATCAAGATATGGCGATGTCTGGCCTTCTTTCGCTCTGCGGCCATCTGCTGTGAAAAATATGTATCGTTGGAGGTCATAGGCTTACCCTCCTTCCGGTCAGACTCAGAAAGATATCTTCAAGGCTCATCTGCCGCTCTTCCAGACGAAGCACGCCGATTCCTCCGGAAACGACACAGCGCACAGCCTGTGTGATGCTGCGGTCATCTGTCCGTAACAGATAGAGCTGTTCCTCCTTAAAAGCGGCAGGGAGACCGGCGTCTTTTAGGTATTGTAAAGATGCATTATCATCTGTTGTATGGAGATACATGCGGCACTGGCTGTGCTCGCGCAGCGCAGGAAGACTGTCCTGGAAAATCAGCTCTCCTCTATCGATGATTCCAACGTGAGTGGCAAGCTGGTCAATTTCACTGAGGAGATGACTGGAGACGAGTATTGTCATCCCATACCGACCGGGAAGTGAGTCGATCAACTCACGCATTTCGTGGATGCCGGCGGGGTCAAGTCCATTGGTTGGTTCATCCAGCAGCAGAAGCCTGGGACGGCCCAGAAGGGCGGCAGCGAGTGCGAGGCGTTGTTTCATTCCAAGGGAATAGTGGCGGACCTTTTTGTGCTGCTGCTTTTCCATTCTTACAATCTTTAAAACCTCATCGATATCCTCTTCCGATATATGTTTCAAAGTGCAGATGATCTTCAGATTCTCACGTCCTGAGAGATGGCCATAATAAGCGGGGGATTCGATCAGAGAACCGGTATTTTTTAAAATTTCAAGCCGATTTTGTTCTGTAACAGGTTCCCCCAGAATGGTCACTGTTCCATTTGTGGGTTTTACAAGACCAAGGAGCATTTTTAAAGTGGTCGATTTTCCTGCACCGTTTGGACCGAGAAAACCATAAATGCTGCCCTCCGAGACGTTAAGATCCAATTCTTTTACGACTTTTCTGCTGCCATATTGTTTGGTAAGAGCATCCGTTGTAATGATCGTTTTCATATAGAACCTCCTTTAACTGCACCTGTGTACAAAACGTGTTTCTCTTTTTGTACACCTGCGTTATTTCATGATTTAACAACAGCCTACAGCATTTTCCTTATTTCAGCCTGAATCTGGCCTTATTTTTTCCTTAAATATTCCGGAAAGTTAATGCAGGAATAGAAAATATATCTTATAATTTCAGATAATAACCCGTTATAAAAGTACCTTATCATGGAGGACGTTATGGACTTAAATGACTGCAAAATACTGCTGGTAGATGATAATCAGGAATTATTAAAAATGATAGAAGAGATTCTGGAGAAAGGAGGGTATCAAAGCATATTTGCCGCTGCATCCTGTGCACAGGCACGTCTTTTGTTTGAACAGGTGCAGCCGGATATGGCAATCTTAGATATCATGCTTCCGGATGGAGATGGATTTACGCTGTTTCGGGAATTTCGTGAAAAGCGAAATATGCCGATTTTATTTTTATCCGCAAAAGATGAAGATAATGACCGTCTGTTCGGCTTGGGACTAGGAGCAGATGACTATATCACGAAACCATTTTTACCGCGCGAACTGCTTCTCAGAATAGGAGCAATCCTGAAAAGAACTTATTTTTACCAGAACGAACTGCGTACGGAGCCGCAGACCTTTCATCTGGGGGAGTGCAAGGTGAATTTTGAAAATGCAACGGTGAGTCATGGAACAACGGTGATGAGTCTGACGGCAAAAGAACTGCTGCTTTTAAAAAAACTAAAGGAAAACAGAGGAAATATCGTGACATTTGATGCGCTGTGCCAGACGGCCTGGGGGGATCAGTACTACGGATATGAGAATACGCTGATGGTTCATATCCGCCATCTGCGGGAAAAAATCGAGGAAGACCCATCGCATCCCCGGTGGCTTATAACTGCCCGTGGTCTGGGATATCGTCTGGCAAAGTAGGGGGGAGCGATAAAGCGTGAGCAGTTTGGCTAAAATTATCCGTAAGTATATACTGACAGCAGCTCTGATCGCTGTTGTGGTATTGATGATGAACAGCAGCACTTTGATTTATCTTGGGTTTCAGGCATCCAAGGAAGACAAGACGGCGGGCATTACGAGAGGACAGATGGAAGATATCAATCAAGAACTGAAGGATAACGATGGGACCTATGAGATGACGAAGAGGGGATATGATCTTCTGGAAAGCACTTCATTTGTATGGGCGATGCTGATCAATGAAGACGGCAGTGTGGTCTGGAGCTGGCAGCTGCCAAAGGAAATACCAAAAGTCTATACAGTGGCGGATATTTCGGTACTGAGCAAATGGTATCTGCGGGATTATCCGGTGAAGACCTGGAAATACGGAGATGGAATCATGGTATACGGCTGTGCGAAGAACAGTATTATGCGCATCAACGGCACGTATTCTCTGCGGCTTATGGAGTCAGTGCCGTACAATTTGGTGTGTATGATCGTTATTAATTTGCTGCTGATTCTGGGACTGGCTTTGCTGTTCGGATATCGTTTTTTTCGGGCACTGAAACCGGTCACCGATGGTATAGAAAGCCTCTCACGAAATGAAAATATTTCTCTTACAGAAAAGGGAATGGCTGATGAGTTGGCAAAGAAACTGAATCAGACGTCCCGAATCCTGGAAAAACAAAACCTGCGTCTGGCAAAAAGAGACAATGCGCGCACCAACTGGATCTCTGGCGTCTCGCATGATATTCGGACACCGCTGTCACTGATTATGGGCTATGCGGATACACTGGTACGGGATGATACGCTGGGAGCAGAGCAAAAGAAAAAAGCAGCCTCCATTCAGCGTCAGAGTCTGATGATCAAAAAACTAATTGATGATCTGAATCTGACGTCCAAGTTGGAATATGATGCCCAGCCACTTCGGCTTCAGAGATATTCGCCGTCAAAACTCCTCAGAGAGCTTGTCACCGCTTATTACAATGACGGACTGGATGAGAAGTATTCCATAGAGCTGGATGTGAGCAGAGAGGTAGAGTCTGTGCTGCTTAAAGGAGACACAGCGCTGCTGAACCGGGGATTTCAGAATCTGCTCGGGAACAGTATCCGGCATAATCCTGAGGGATGCAGGATTGGTATACAGATGCGTCTGTGCTCTCAGGGACTTCAGTTTTTATTCAAAGATTCTGGTCCCGGTATCCCCGCATCCGTGATCAAAACGCTTTATTCTCAGAAGACAGATCCCGATAAGCATCCGCATGTTATGGGGCTTCGGGTGGTAAAACAGATTATACTGGCACATAATGGACTGATGGAATTTACCAGAAAATCAACCGGCAATTATGATGTGAGAATAGTACTGCCGGAACAGCTGTGAGGAAAGAATCAGCTGACGAAGCCAAAACTTTTCAGACACAAAATCAACAGGAAGATACTGATGATACATCCGGCTGAGGTAGTTGCTATGATTTCACCGGCCAGTTGTCCGTTTCCGCCCATCGCCTGTGCCATCGGTCCGGATGCCACCGCGGTCGGAGAGGCAAATACAGCAAGCAGGCCGACGAGTGCGACATCACGGTACCCCATCAGGATACCAATGGAAAGTCCGATGACAGGGACAATGAACAGACGTCCGGCCATGACAACACTTAACTTTTTTTTGTGGTGTTTCATGCTTTTGAATGACAGCATACCGCCCAGGCAGATCAGTGCAAACGGGGAAGCCATCTCTCCCATCTGTGCCAGTGTGTTCTCAAACACAGCGGGAATCCGTATACCGGAAAGGGAAAATAAAATTCCCAGTACGCCGCCGATGACAAGCGGGTTTGTTATAATTCCTTTCAAAGCGCGGCGAAAGCTGGCTTTTTGACCGCGAAAAGATTCAAACAGAATAACTGACAGGATATTATAAAGAGGAACAACAAATGCAGACAGCGCTGCAATGACGCCAATATCCCGGTTGGGGTAGAGATTCGTACCGACTGTAATTCCAAACAGAACTAAATTACTCCGGTAAATTCCCTGTATCATAACCGATGCATCCGGTCTGGTCTTTACAAATCTGGGGACAATGAGGCACAGCAGCAGATAAAAAATGATAACAGCCAGCATCGCATACAGCAAAAGGGAAATATCCAGAGCTGATGTGAAATCAGATTCATAGATATTGATGAAGAGCATGATGGGAATAAAAATTTTAAAGATCATGCGGTTCAGTGACTGAAAGGTTTCTGTCTCAAGGATTCCGAGTTTTCGAATGACATACCCAGTCAGCATATAAAGAAAAAGTGGAAATACTACCGTAAATGATAACATTAAATGGTTCAAAAAATAAGCCCTCACATGAAATCTCAAAAGGTTCAATGACAGTAAATGCCTGCAAGAAACATTATATAGGATGTGGGACCGAAAAACAATGATATATAAGAAGAATCATAATAGATAGAAGGAGGGCCGGTACGTCAGTACCGGCCATATGAAAAAAACTATCTATAATAAATGTAAATTGTTGTTAGGCGAGGACGAACAACTATTCATCGGGGAATAGCCGCTGCCCTCTTTGTTAGGATAGATTTAGTATACCGGATAAGTGTGTGCAGAATGTGACCAGAAGTTAAAGGATTTATAAAGAGTTAATGAAGAAAGTCTGATCTTCCAAAAAGGAGGAATCAGACTTTTTTTGAAGGTATAATGAGAGTTTTTAGAGCAGCTGATCATCCTCTGACGGAACATAGCGGGCAATGTCACTGATGTTGCAATGCAGAATCCGGCACAGGTCATTGACCGTCTTCATGGAGATGTCTTTGTTGTGCTTCAGGCGGTGTAGCGTGCTGTGAGAGAGATGATGCCTGTTTGTTAAGGTGTACCAGTTTTCATTGGAGTTTTTCAAAGTTTCCCAGAAAGGGGAGTAATCTATCATGGCATCCCACCTGACCTTTCTAAAAACAGCATAGAAGATATACAAATACTTGAATATCTTCGTAATAACGAATATAATCAGTATTAGAACAAATAACAAAATTAATTCTGATTTGGGGAAATGATATGACGATAAATGAAAAAGAACAAAAGAAATTATATGGCATTTGGACAGAATGTCTGAAAAAACTGAGCAGCGGAGCAGGGGCGGATGACGTGATGCCGGAAGTACTGCGGCTGCTGGCACAATATTGCTCCAGCGAATGTGCGTATGTCTATGAGATTGATGAGAAGCAAAAGAAGCTGAAACTTCTGTGGAACTGGAAAAAAGATACAATAAAAGAACGGGAGTGTCCTGCTGAAGAAATGGACGCTGATATACTGCAGAGTGCAGAAAATGGAGTCATTCATTGCTGCGGGCAGAAAAATTCGCCGAACTTTATGGGTACCCTGTTGGAGGCGGATAACGAAGTGATAGGGTTTCTGGGGATTGAAAAGCCGCATACGGCGTCCGAAGAGTTTTTTTTAAAGCATATGTCATATCTGATAGCGGAAGCGCTGAATAAGAAGATGATGATGCATAAGCTCGAGACAGCAGGCAGCCTGGATGCATTGACGGGACTCAATAACCGCAGCCAGTATAATCACACCCTGGCAAAGATGGAACGTAAGCCTCCCGTAAGTCTGGGGACTGTGTTTTTAGATATCAATGGCTTAAAACAGGCAAATGATGAAAAAGGTCACCATTATGGTGACCATCTGTTGATGTGTGTGGGAAAAATATTGGATGATATCTTTAAGGAACATGCATACCGCATTGGAGGCGACGAATTTGTCGTGCTTCTTGCGAATGTCGAGAAAGAAGAATTTAAAGCGATGTTAGAAGTGCTGCACAAACAGATAGCACAGGAAAGAGAACTCAGTGTTGCAGTTGGCAGCTGCTATTGTTCTGGAACTGTAAATGCACAAGAACAACTGAAAAAAGCGGATCATTTAATGTATCAGAATAAATCGTCGTATTATGAGAAAATGTAAAAGACCTGCTGCAGATTTTGCAGCAGGTCTTTCTATCCAATGTTACGTATGATTTTTTTGTTGATGCGAAGAAGAAACACCGTACACAGTGTTAACGAGGCCAGTTCGGCAATCGGAAAAGCGAGCCATACAGCTGAAACTGAACCGATCCTGGACAATAAGTAAGCAACGGGAAGCAGTATGACAATCTGTCGGACGATCGAAACAATCATACTGTAGATTCCATTTCCCAGCGCCTGAAAAACAGAAGATGTGATGATGCAGTATCCGGCAAAGACAAAGCTGAGACTGATCGTACGAAGGGCGGGGACACCGATTTCGAGCATCTGCGGTGAAGCATTAAACATACCCAGCAGTGCTCCCGGGATCAGCTGAATGACGATAAGTCCAATCAACATGATGCCAACAGCATACAGGATACTCAGCTTGATAGTTTTTAAAAGCCGGTCGCGTTTACCGGCACCGTAATTGTAAGCGATAATAGGCACCATGCCGTTATTCAAACCAAATACCGGCATAAAAACAAAGCTCTGAAGTTTAAAATACGCACCAAACACGGCAACTGCAGTGGATGAGAAACGGAATAATATTTTATTCATACCGAAAGTCATCACTGAACTGATTGCCTGCATAATAATTGAAGGAATGCCGACTGCCAGAATCTCTTTTAAAATACGTGCGTGCGGGCGGAAGCCCCGAAAAGATATCTGAATGTCTGTATTCTTTTTCAAATTAAAAAGCACGGCAAGTAAAAACGCGATAAACTGTCCAAACACAGTAGCAATGGCTGCACCGGCTACGCCGAGTTTCGGAAAGCCCAGATAACCAAAAATTAAGATAGGATCCAGAATAATATTGATAATTGCACCGGTTCCCTGAGTGATCATGGTATACATGGTACGGCCCGTTGACTGCAGCAGCCGTTCAAAGGTCATCTGACCAAAAAGTGCAAAGGACAGGGAGCTGCAGATGGTGAGATATATGGTACCGCCTTCCAAAATCTCGGAAATATCAGTCTGTGAATGCATAAAAACAGAGGAGCCAAAAAGACCGAACATCAGAAACAGTAAAAAACTCAGGGAGACCAGAAAGATTCCCTGTACTGCCGTCTGATTTACTTTTTGCTGATTTTTTTCACCGAGACTTCTTGACAATAATGCATTGATCCCGACGCCGAGACCGGCACCGACAGCAATCATCAGATTCTGTATCGGGAATGCCATTGACACTGCGGTCAGGGCATTTTCACTGATGAAGGATACAAAGATACTGTCCACAACATTGTAGAGTGCCTGTACAATCATTGATATGATCATAGGCAGTGACATCGAAAGAAGCAGCCGATTGACCGGCATGGTTCCCATTTTATTTTCCCGTGATTGTATTTCTTTCATAAATTCCTCCCAGGCGCTGCGGTAGTCCAAGCCGTTTCTCGGCCCGTTGTCATGTAGCGCACTAAGGATAATTATACTAAATGAACAATATAAGTCAATACAGTAAATTAAACA
>CAZUNG010000016.1:9571-69470 GCA_964621905.1 uncultured Ruminococcus sp.
CACTAAGGATAATTATACTAAATGAACAATATAAGTCAATACAGTAAATTAAACATCGATGGATATGATTTCGGGATTGTCCTTTAACAATGCTACAATATCTTCTACTTTATATGATGTTGGAAATTTGACATATAGTTCAATGTTGAGCTGATCGTTTCCCATACGCGCAGCATTGATGTTGGATATTTTGATTTTTTTCTGTGTAAAAATCCGATGGAGAAGAGAGGGCAGGTCTTCATCCTCATCAATGATCAGTACGATTCGTTCAACGATCGGTGTCTGGCCGATCCGGGGAATTTTCCGGTAACACAGCTGCAGAACCAGAAAAAATCCCGTGCTGACAATGCCGATGATATACATTCCTGCGCCGATAGCACTTCCGATTCCAACGGTTGCCCAGATTCCTGCAGCAGTCACCAGACCGCTGACATTCATTTTCCGCGTAAAAATCACTCCGGCGCCCAGAAAGCCGATGGCGGTCACCACTCCTGCGGCGATTCGAGATGGATCAAGAGAAATACTGTTTTGGATAAGGACATCGTAAAACCCGTATTTTGATACGATCATCATGATAGAAGACGTCATGGCAACGATAGAATACGTTCTGACGCCCGCAAGTTTCAAATTGCTTTCGCGTTCCAGACCAATGCTCAGGCCGCACAGCGTAGCCACGAGAATACGAAGCAGATATTCTCCCTGTTGTAATAAAAAATCCTGCATAACGGTCCTCCTGTTTAGGTTTATCATAACTGTTCCCTTTAAATTTATATACAGTATATAGGATGTTCGGGAAATTCACAAGAAAATGTAAAGATTTTGCTTGACATATCATGGAAAAAGAGTTACTATCCATATAATTCATATTAACATAGTAGGGAATAAAAAGAAGGGAGATATATTATGGGAAAAATATATAAAAACGCATTGGATCTGATTGGAAACACGCCTTTGATGGAAATTGAAAATTTGGTATCGAAGGAAGGATTGAAAGCACGTATTTTAATTAAACTGGAGTATCTGAACCCGGCGGGCAGTGTCAAAGACCGTGTTGCAAAATCGATGATTGAAGACGCAGAGGAAAAAGGACTGCTGAAGGAAGGTTCTGTCATTATTGAACCAACCTCAGGAAATACGGGAATCGGGTTGGCAGCAATTGCGGCTGTGAAAGGTTACCGGACGATTTTGACAATGCCCGAGACCATGAGTGTGGAACGTCGGAATATTCTGAAGGCTTACGGTGCAGAAATAGTATTAACGGATGGCGCGAGGGGGATGACAGGAGCCATTGAAAAGGCTGAGGAATTGGCTGCAGCAATGAAAGGAAGTTTCATTCCGGGGCAGTTTGTAAACCGGTCCAATCCGAAAGCGCATATAGCAACAACGGGCCCTGAGATCTGGGATGACACAGAAGGCAATCTGGATGTGTTTATAGCCGGTGTCGGAACCGGTGGTACGGTGACCGGGGTCGGAGAATATCTAAAAGGGAAAAATGAAGAGATAAAAATAGTGGCTGTAGAGCCCAGTGCGTCTCCGGTCCTTTCCGGCGGTCAGGCGGGACCTCATAAGCTGCAGGGTATCGGAGCCGGATTTGTACCGGAAGTGCTGAATACAGAAATTTACGATGAGATTATTTGTGTAGAAAATGAAGATGCGTTTACCGCTGCCAAAGAGCTGACAAAAACCGAAGGAATACTGGTTGGTATCTCCTCCGGCGCAGCGCTGTACGCGGCGATGAAGATGGCACGATGCCAGGAATATGAAGGAAAGACCATTGTTGTATTGCTGCCTGACAGCGGTGACCGTTACTACTCAACTCCACTATTTGCAGAATAGGCAAACCTATGATGAAAACAAAAAGAGCAGACAGAAACCTGAGGTTTGAGACATTACAGCTGCATGTAGGTCAGGAACAGCGGCGATTGCCTATACGTTTTCTGAATTTGGAGTGGAGATAACGTTTGTTGATCCATTAGAGGAAGGTGCATTTGAAAAAGCAATTCAGGAAAATACCAGGGCGCTGTTCATTGCAATACGGGGAAATCCGAATTCAGATGTTGTTGATATTGAAGCAGTTGTTGAAATTGCGCACCGCCATAACATTCCGCTGGTGATTGACAACACCTTTGGAACTCCGTATTTGATTCGTCCGATTGAATATGGTGCAGATATTGTAGTCCATTCGGCAACGAAGTTTATCGGAGGACACGGCACAGCAATCGGTGGTGTCATTGTGGACGGTGCCCGTTTTACAAAAGCAGCCGGTCCGGCGGCCTTTGTGACAAGAATTCGTGCGATTCTCTTGAGAGATACAGGCGCAAGCTTGTCGCCGTTCCATGCATTTTTGTTTCTGCAGGTGGAAACTGTGCACCATACGTCTGTGTCAGCTGGCAGCAGCCAGCAGAAGCTGTACAGCAAATATTTTCCTAATGGAGGAGGTTCTATATTTGCTTTTGAGATTAAAGGTGGAAAGCAGGAGGCAAAAACGTTTATTGATAATCTGGAACTCTTTTTTCTCCTGGCGAATGTGGCAGATGCGAAATCGCTGGTAATACATCCGGCGACGGCGACGCATGCACAGTTCAGTGCGGAAGAGCAAAAGGAGCGATGATATGATTGAAGATCTGGATGAAGCTTTTGAGGCCGTCAGAGGATGATGAAGCTGACTGGGAGGTAACGATGAAAATATCCACAAAAGGAAGGTATGCGCTGCGGCTGATGCTTGATCTGGCCCTTCATCAGGGGGAAGGACCGATTCGCATCAAAGATGTGGCACAGCGACAGGAAATATCTACAAAGTATCTGGAACAGATTATTTCCATTTTGGTGCGTGCGGGGTATGTGAGAAGTATACGTGGTGCGCAGGGGGGATACCAGCTGATAAAACGACCGGAGGAATATTCGGTCGGGGCCATCTTAAGACTGACAGAAGGAAACCTTTGTCCGGTTGCATGTCTGGAGGACGATCCCAACCAATGTCCCAGGCAGGGGGAATGTGCGACACTTCGGATCTGGAAAGAGCTGGATGATGCGATTAAAAGCGTCGTTGATAAGTATACGCTCGCAGATTTGATCGAGTGGCAAAGAGAAAAGGTGCTGGATTATATTATTTAAACGCTACAAAATAACAAAAAATAAAAAAAATCTCAAAATCTATTGACATTAGCGGCAAATTATATTAGAATACATTTTGTCGCGCGGGTGTAGTTCAATGGTAGAACACTAGCCTTCCAAGCTAGATACGTGGGTTCGATTCCCATCACCCGCTTAGGCGCGAGTGGCTCAGTTGGTGGAGCGCGACCTTGCCAAGGTCGAGGCCGCGGGTTCGAGTCCCGTCTCGCGCTCTTTATTTCCCCAGAAATCTTAACCGGTTTTTGGGGATTTGTGTATGCCCGGATAGCTCAGTTGGTAGAGCAGAGGACTGAAAATCCTCGTGTCACTGGTTCGATTCCGGTTCCGGGCACTGTTATAGCTGTAGAATCCCTTGCTTTATTCGGATTTTCGGCTATTTTTTTGTGTTAAGATAAAGAAAAGGGGACCGAAGGATCACTGTTTTGATCCTGGTGTAAATCTAAAGACAGTGTAATTTCTTTTCTGAAAAAAGACGAGAGCAAAAACCTGATGGATGGTATTTTGCTCTCGTCTTTTTTAAATAAAAATCATCGGGCCATTTTATATACTTCGCGGATATCTTCCATATTAAGAGGTTTGATTACGCCGATGGTACGTTTGTTCTCAAAACTGCATTTGTAAGCAAGGGTATCAATCTGTTCATCTGTCAATGTGATGCCCATCTCTGAAATGGAAGTCGGCATGCTGACGAAACGGTAGAAGTTTTCCATCGCTTCAATTCCTTTGAGTGCGGTTTCCGTCAGATCGTTGTCACATGGAATGTCAAATACATTGGCTGCGAACTGAGCAAACCGTTCGGTATTATATGGCAATACATAGCGTGCCCAGCTGCCCCATACAGCAGCAAGGCCTGCACCGTGCGCAACATCGAACATACCGCCGAGTTCATGCTCCAGCTGATGGGATGCCCAGTCGCCGCCGTCTGTGCCACAGCCCATCAGACCATTGTGAGAGAGGCTTCCCGCCCACATGATTTCCGCACGGGCATTATAGTTTTCCGGATCCTGCATCAGGATCCTGGCATTCATCATCACTGTTTTCATCAGTGATTCACACAGATGATCTGTCAGCTCCATGGTCTGGTTGCTGAAGTAACGTTCCATTGTATGCATCAGGATGTCCACACAGCCGGAGGCTGTCTGATAAGCAGGCAGTGTGTAAGTGAGCTCAGGGTTCAGAACTGCGAACCGGCAGCGGCAGAGATTGCTTTTATAACCACGCTTCAGCCAGCCGTCTTCATTCGTGAGAACAGAGGAGTCACTCATTTCACTTCCGGCGGCAGCGATGGTGAGAACACAGCCGATGGGAAGGCATTGATCTGCGACGCGTTTCTTACAGTAAAAATCCCAGACCTCTCCTCCGCAGGCTGTCCCGTAGCCGATCGCCTTTGCAGAGTCAATCACACTTCCGCCTCCAACGGCGAGGATAAAATCCACACCCTCTTTCCGGCAAAGTTCAATTCCTTCACGGGCTTTTGAAATACGCGGGTTTGGAACGACGCCTCCGAGAGAGACATAGTCGATGGAAGCTTCTCTTAACGAGGCATATATGCGGTCCAGAAGACCCGATTTGACAGCACTTTGACCGCCGTAATGAACAAGGACTTTTTTGCAGTTCTGTTCTTGAATCAGTTTACCGACCTGTGCTTCGGTATTTTTGCCGAAAACGACACGGGTAGGGGTGTAGTATTCAAAGTTTAACATGAATGATTCCTCCCTTTTTAAATTTTCTTTCAATTCTATTAAAACAGATTTTGGGGGAACCGTAAAGTATAAAAAGAAAATGTGCGGTAAATGGAGAATTGTGCGAAATAACGATTGCAAAGTGGACGGTATTCTCGTATAATGATAAAACAGTGTAGTCCGGAAAGTTCGTTTCCGGAGAGATCAGGTTGACAGAAAATATAGATAGAACAACAGCCAAGGAGGAAAGTCATGTATTCAATTCATGAAATAGAAAACGTAGATCCTGAGATAGCAAAAGCAATTGAGGATGAAATTGCGAGACAGAAT
Organism: uncultured Ruminococcus sp.; assembly: GCA_964621905.1. Lineage (GTDB taxonomy): Bacteria > Bacillota > Clostridia > Lachnospirales > Lachnospiraceae > Ruminococcus_G. Next base: position 14,716 of record CAZUNG010000016.1, read on the forward strand.
TCGCACATCGAACTGATCGCATCGGAGAACTGGGTGAGCAAAGCCGTTATGGCAGCTATGGGCTCACCGCTGACTAACAAATACGCAGAAGGATATCCGGGAAAACGTTATTATGGAGGATGTGAATGCGTTGATGTTGTTGAGACACTGGCGATTGACCGTGCAAAACAGCTGTTTGGATGTGAATATGTAAATGTGCAGCCGCATTCAGGAGCGCAGGCTAATATGGCGGTGTTTTTTGCTGCCCTGAAACCGGGTGATACTGTCATGGGGATGAATCTCGCACATGGCGGACATCTTTCTCATGGAAGTAAAGCAAATCTGTCGGGAGCGTATTTCAATATTGTACCGTATGGCGTTAACAACGAGGGATTTATTGATTATGACGAAGTGCGCAGAATTGCACTGGAATGCAGGCCAAAAATGATCGTCTGTGGGGCAAGTGCATACGCCAGAACGATTGATTTCAAAAAATTCCGTGAAATTGCGGATGAAGTTGGCGCATATTTGATGGCAGATATTGCACATATCGCAGGTCTTGTGGCAACAGGAGAGCATCCAAGCCCGATACCATATGCACATGTGACGACAACGACAACACATAAGACACTGCGCGGGCCCCGCGGCGGTATGATTATGAGCAGTAATGCCGTTGCCGAAGAGCTGCGTCTGAATAAAGCAGTGTTCCCCGGAATTCAGGGAGGTCCGCTGATGCATGTGATTGCTGCCAAGGCTGTCTGCTTCAAAGAAGCGCTGCAGCCGGAATATAAAGAGTATCAGGCAAATATTGTAAAAAATGCAAAAGCACTCTGTGCAGGTTTGCTGAACCGCGGAATCAAAATCGTATCTGGAGGGACGGACAACCATCTGATGCTTGTAGATCTGACGGATAAAAACATTACGGGCAAGGATATGGAACATCTGTTGGATGAGGCGAATATCACATGCAATAAGAATACGATTCCGAATGATCCGCAGTCCGCAAACGTGACAAGCGGAGTCCGCCTGGGAACTGCTGCAGTGACAGCGCGCGGTATGAATGCTGATGATATGGATAAAATTGCAGAGGCGATAGCTTTGATGGTAGAGAGTGCTGACAACAGTGCCAGGGCTAAGGCCATTGTAGAAGAACTGACAGTGAGATATCCGCTGAACGCATAAGAACTATTACGGAAGAAAACGCTCTTATTTTGGGGGCGTTTTTCCATTTGCTGCGAGGGAAAGAGCGACGTATGAAGATTTTACTGGCTGCTGTTAATGCCAAATATATTCATTCCAATCTGGCGGTCTACAGCCTGTACCGCTATACAAAAAAATACCGGAACTATGTGTCCATGAAAGAATATACAATCAATCAGAGGACGGAAGAGATCATGGAGAGCATTTACCGCAGGCGGCCGGATGTCCTGTGCTTTTCGTGTTATATCTGGAATATTTCAATGATCAGAGAACTTGCAGCACAGCTGCATAAAGTACTGCCGGATCTGAAAATATGGCTGGGCGGACCGGAGGTATCCTATGATGCCGCAAGGGAGCTGACCGGTCTGCCAAGTGCTGCTGGGGTGATGCGGGGTGAGGGGGAAGAGACGTTTTTGCAGCTGGTCCGTCATTATGTAGATCACACTGTTCCGCTGGATGAAATAGGAGGGATTACTTATCGCAGTGCGGCGGGAGCGATTGTGGAAAATCCCGGACGCAGATTGCTTGATATGAAAGACATTCCGTTTCCTTATGATGACCTCTCAGAATTTAGACATAGGATTATTTATTATGAGACGAGCAGAGGCTGTCCGTTTTCCTGCAGCTATTGTCTTTCCTCGATCGATAAGAAACTGCGGTTTCGCCCGTATGAAGCGGTGAGAGGGGAGCTGGCCTTTTTTTTGAAAAACCGTGTGCGGCAGGTGAAATTTGTTGACCGGACGTTTAACTGTCAAAAAGATCATGCCAGAAAAATCTGGCGGTTTTTGCTGGAGAATGACAATGGTGTGACGAATTTCCATTTTGAAATTGCTGCGGATCTTCTGGAAGAAGAAGACTTCCGGATATTATCCGGGATGCGGCCTGGTCTTGTGCAGCTGGAGATTGGCGTGCAGTCAACAAATCCGGATACACTGTGGGAGATCAAAAGGACAATGAACTTTGATAAGGTCTGTACGGCAGTTCGGACTGTCCAAAAATTTCATAACATTCATCAGCATCTGGACCTGATCGCAGGACTGCCGTATGAAGGATATGAAAGCTTTAAAAAATCGTTCAATGACGTTTTCAGCCTGTACCCGGAACAGCTTCAACTAGGATTTCTGAAAGTGCTGAAAGGGTCTTACATGTGGGAGCAGGCCGGTATGTACGGCTGTGTCTGGAGAGACGTGGAACCGTATGAGGTATTATTTACCGATTGGATTTCGTATGAGGAACTGTTAGAGTTAAAACGAGTAGAAGAAATGGTGGAGGTCTATTACAACAGCGGACAGTTTGCATATACGATACGTTTCCTGATCAGGCAGCTCGGAGCGCCGTTCGACTTTTTTGAAGCTCTGGGAAGATTTTACGACGGACACGGTTATCTGGGAATTTCCCATTCCCGTTCCCGGCGCTATGAGATACTGCTGGAGTTTATCCGGGAAGTCTGTCCCTGTGGGATCCCTAAATGTAAGGACCTGCTTACTTTTGATTATTATCTCAGGGAAAATGCGAAAAGCCGGCCAGCGTGGTCACCGGAGTCTTCCATCAGCCAGGCACAGATGAAGATGTATTATGAAGGTCTGTATGACGGTATCCTTTCTCATTACAGTGAGTTTGATCACAAACAGGTCCGCAGAATGACACATATGGAAGCGTTTGAGCACGGGGGCCCGGCGGATGGAGAAGTACGGTGCTGCATTGTGCTGTTTGACTATGAGCGGCGGAATCCTTTGACGAATGATGCCGGCTGGCACCTCATAAGGAGTGAAGATACCGATGACAAAGAGAACAGGAGAAATACTGCAACTTCTTGATGAAACATACACGCGCGAGTATAAGTGCTATCTGGATCACGAGAATCCAGAACAATTACTGATCGCGACCATGCTGAGTGCACAGTGTACAGATGCGAGAGTCAATATTGTGACGAAAGATTTATTTGTAAAATATCCAGATATGATGGCGTTTGCACAGGCCGATCTTCATGAACTGGAACAGGATATTAAATCAACCGGTTTTTATCATAATAAAGCGAAGAACCTGATCGGCTGTGCTAAAAAGCTTGTGGAAGAATTCGACGGAAAAGTGCCGGAAAGTCTGGAAGCGCTCGTATCGCTTCCGGGTGTGGGACGAAAAACAGCAAATGTGATCCGGGGAAATATTTTTCATGAACCAAGTATCGTTGTGGATACTCATGTGAAGAGGATTTCACGCAGGCTGGGGCTGACCAAAGAACAAGATCCGGAAAAGATAGAGTATGATCTGATGAAGGCACTTCCAAAAGATCACTGGATTCTGTACAATATTCAGATCATTACCTTTGGGCGGCAGATTTGTTTTGCACGCAGTCCGAAATGTGAGGAGTGCTTTCTGACAAAGTACTGCAGAGAAAATGGTGGAAAGAAAAAATGAAGTCATGTATTGTATTAGACCTTGAGACAACAGGACTGCAGCCCCGGACGGACCGCATCCTGGAGATTGGGGCACTAAAAATTGAAGACGGACAGGAGACGGATTCGTATCATGTGCTGATCAATCCGCAGATGCAGATTCCTTACCGGATACAGGAGCTGACAGGTATTTCACAGGCGATGGCGGAAGCGGGCGGTGATCCGGAGGAGGCATTGAGAGGCTTTCTGGATTTCTGCGGTGAACTTCCGCTTCTGGGACATAATATCATGTTTGATTATAGTTTTGTCAAACATAAAGCGGTTAATCTGGGATTGACATTCGAAAAGGAGGCCGTGGACACGCTGAAAATTGCGCAAAAGGTGCTGCCGGATCTTGCCAGCCGAAGCCTTGCTGCGCTTTGCAGACATTACCGTATCGATCAGGGCAATGCCCACCGGGCACTCGACGATACGAAAAGTACCTGGCAGCTGTATCAATGCCTGGAGCGGGATTTTTTTAAGGGCCGTCCTGAGATTTTTAAACCTCAGAAACTCGTCTGTGCCGTAAAAAAGCAGGGGCCGATTACATTTTCACAAAAAGTTTACTTGAATGATTTACTCAGATATCATAGAATAGAGACGGACGTAAAAATTGACAGTCTTACCAAGAGTGAGGCTTCCCGGATGATTGATAAGATTATATTGAATTATGGAAGAATAATGAGGTAATGAATCATGAAAAATTCAAAAGTAAAACGAATTATTGCTGCTGTTATTGCGATCGCACTGGTACTGGCCATGGTTGTCCCGATGGCGCTGGAGTTTCTGCTGTAAGAAGGGTTGAGGGCGGATGCAGAAAAATAGAGTGGCAACAGATATAGGAATTTTCATAATCTGCCTGTTTTTGTGTATGGTCTGCACGAGACAGGTGTTTGCAGACGATCAAACCTCCCCGGTGATGCTGGAGGGGGTTTTTATTGACGGCGTCGATGTATCGGGAATGACACGCGAGGAGGCCGTCCTGGCGATAGAGGACCATATGGAAGAAATGAAAGGCTATCGTATTCAGATGCATATTGGGGACCATATCGTGAGTGCGACAGCCGGTGAACTTGGTCTTTACTGGAAAAATGAGGAGGTTGTGGACAAGGCGCTTGCCTTTGGGCAAGCGGGCAATATAGTCCGGCAGTATAAGGCCAAACAGGACCTTCGGCAGGAGACTGTCCGGTTTGTGCTGGAGTACGGCGTGAATGCCGGGACGGCAAAAGAGATGCTGAACGAAAAATGTGTGCCGCTGGACTGTGAGCCGCAGAATGCATCAATGACACGTACGGAAGATGGCTTTCAGATTGTAAAAGAAACGCAGGGTGTGAAAATTAAAATCGATGAGTCTGTCGAGGTACTGACGGAGTATCTCTCAAAATTATGGAGATCAGGACTAGGGATCGTCGAACTTCCGGCAGAGATAACAGAGCCGGAACACAAATCATCAGAACTGGCACAGGTCCAGGATATTATCGGAACCGCGAGCACAGACTATTCATCGAGCAGCTCCGCGCGAGCCCAGAACATAGCGACAGGCACCAGTTTTATCAATGGATCGGTACTGTATCCGGGAGAGACCTTCTCGGTGGAGAGCGCCCTGGTACCGTTTGATGCTGAAAATGGATACGAACCGGCACCCTCGTATGAAAACGGAGATGTGGTGGACAGCTACGGAGGCGGTATCTGCCAGGTTTCCACAACGCTTTATATGGCTTTGCTGCGGGCGGAGATCGAGGTAACGGAGCGGTATAATCACTCGATGATTGTGAAATATGTGAAACCGTCCATGGATGCTGCCATTGCAGAGGGATCAAAAGATCTCCAGTTTGTCAATAACCTGGATGCACCCATTTACATTGAAGGCTATACGGACGGCGGAGAGGTTGGATTTGTGATCTATGGTAAAGAGTACCGGCCGGAGAACCGCGAAGTGTCATATGAAAGTGAGACACTGGAGACGGTAGAACCGACGGTGGAGCTGACCGCATCTCAGGATCCGCTGGGAACAATCAGGCAGACGTCTTCTTCTCATACGGGTTATACTGCCTGTCTCTGGAAGACAGTGACGGTTGACGGCGTACAGGAGAGCAGGGGTCAGGTAAACAGCAGTACATATAATATGTCACCGACGCGGTATACGGTGGGGGTCAGCACAAGTGACGGCACAGCCGCAGCTGAGATTCAGGCTGCCGTAGACTCCAATGATCTGGACAAGGTGCATGCGGTGATTAATAAATATAGTTGATGCTATATCAACACTGGACAGAGAGGAAACAGACAAAGAATGAAAATTGGGAAATTGCCGGAAAGTGTTCTGGTGCGTTCGATTTTAAAACAGGTAAAACACAGGAGAGAGGAAGTGCTTCTCGGGCCAGGTGTCGGACAGGACTGTGCCGCACTGCAGCTTAAAGACGGAGAGGTCTTTGTGATGTCCACGGATCCTATTACGGGTACGACGAAGGACCTGGGAAGCCACAGCATTCATATCACGGCCAATGATCTGGCGGCATCCGGTGCAGAACCAGTGGGTGTCATGCTCACGGCCATGCTGCCGGATACGGTGGAGGAACCGGAGATACGAAAACTGATGCAGGATATTGAGAAAACCTGCGAACTGCTTGGGATGGAGGTGCTGGGAGGCCATACAGAGATAACAAATGTTGTCCTTCAGCCGTTGATATCAGTTACCGGAGTCGGGAAAATCCGGCGTGAGGATCTGCTCGCCACCATGCAGATGAAACCGCATCAGGATATTATCATCAGCAAATGGATTGGGCTTGAGGCGACGACAATTCTTGCCAAAGAGAAGGAGATCGAATTAAAACGCGTATTCTCAGATAATTTCATCAGTACAGCAAAGAATTTCGATGCCTACTTATCGGTTGTGCCGGATGCCGCGATCGCAAAAGAATGTGGAGTGTCTGCCATGCATGACATTACAGAGGGAGGTGTCTTTGGGGCTCTCTGGGAGATGGCGGAAGGCGCCGGTGTTGGTCTTGAAGTCGACCTGAAAAAAATTCCCATCCGTCAGGAGACGGTGGAGATCTGTGAGTTTTTTGGAGTCAATCCATACCTGATCATGTCAAGCGGTTCGATGATGATCGCTGCAGATGACGGGCCTTTGGTGGTTCGGGAACTGAAGAAGGCCGGGATAGAGGCCACGGTGATTGGCCGTACGACCGACGGAAATGACAGGATCCTGCGAAATGGCGATGATGTCCGTTATCTGGATCGCCCGCAGACAGATGAACTGTACAAAGTACTGGGATAAATGAGGATATTGACAAGATGGCAATGAACATTGTATTATTTGAGCCGGAAATCCCTGCGAATACGGGAAATATCGGCAGAACGTGTGTTGCTTCCGGTACAAGGCTGCACCTGATTGAACCGCTTGGTTTTATGCTGAATGAAAAACAAATCAGACGTGCAGGAATGGACTACTGGGATGATCTGGAGGTCACACGGTATATTAATTACGAAGATTTTTTAAGCAAAAATCAGGGTGCGAAGATTTACATGGCGTCAACGAAGGCGCCGCGCATTTATACGGATGTGCAGTATGAAGAAGATTGTTACATCATGTTCGGAAAGGAAAGCGCAGGAATACCGGAGGAGATTCTTTTGGAAAATCAGGATACAGTGATCCGGATACCGATGATGAATGGCATACGTTCCCTGAATCTTGGCAATTCTGTGGCGATCGTCTTGTATGAAGCGCTTCGCCAGAATGGATTTGCCCATATGCAGATGGAAGGTTATCTGACAAAGTATGACTGGAAATAAAAAAAGTGCCGAGGCACTTTTTTTATTTCTTTGCTTTATCCAGGGTGAAGATGAATTCCGTTCCAACTCCTTCTGTGCTGATCACGTTGATATTTTGATTGTGTGCGTTAATGATTTCTTTGACAATGGAAAGCCCCAAGCCGGTTCCCTTCCGGTCCTTGCCCCGGGAGGAGTCAGTCTTGTAAAAGCGGTCCCAGATCTTTCCGATACTGCTCTTCGGTATCCCGGTTCCATGATCCTTGACGGACACAAAGACTTTCCCATGCTTTTCTGTGGTCTCTACCGTGATGACTGAGTTGGACGGGCTGAACTTCACTGCGTTGTCGATCAGATTATAGAGCACCTGCTGTATCTTTCCCATATCAGCGCTGACCAGCAGCTGCTCTGCGGCAAGCAGCAACTGAAAGGTAATCTTTTTCTTCATACAGGTTCCGCCAAAAGTGGCAGCCGTATCGCGAATGACGGAGTTAATGTCAAAACTGGTAATATCAAGCAGATAGCCGCTGGCGTCATAGTCGTTCAGGGTGATCAGTCCTTTGGTGAGCTTATTCAGCCGTTCCGTCTCCAGAAGAACAATGTTGAGATATTTTGCCTGCATTTCCGGAGGGATGGTGCCATCCAGCATGGCCTCGATGTATCCTTTAATGGAAGTGAGCGGGGAACGGAAATCATGGGAAACATTTGCCACGAACTGCCGCTGATATTCTCCGGACCGGTCCAGTTCATCCGACATGTAATTCAGTGTTGCGGCAAGATAACCCATCTCGTCGTCCGAATGTACCGGGATGTTATATTTCAGGTTTCCGGATGCATATTCATTGGCACCTTGTGTGATCTGTTTGAGTGGTCCGTAGACAATAAAGCTGAAGACCAGCAGAATCATCAGCGTGAGTATGAAAATAACCAGAAAGACGACATATACGCTTTTCAAAATTTCGTCCCGGTGCGTGTAGATATCCATCATCTGTACATGGATGGCTATATAGCCCTTTGTAGACATATTCAGCGTGACGGGAACCATGACACTCAGCATCCGGTCGGAAAATTGATTATAAAATTTTCCGATACTGTAATAGCCGGTGCCAAGTGACAGGGGGTCAAAATTATCAATCTGTTCCGGTGCATCAGGGTCCAGCGGTTCTGCCGTGTCGATAAGAATCCGGCCCTGCGGATCCAGCATCCAGATCTGTGTATTCTGGTACTCGGAGAGTGTGCACAGATTAAAGTAGGTATCTTCAAGTGATGCCTGCTGCGAGTAATAATAGTCGGCATGATTGGATGCAATATTGACAGCCTCCTTGTACAGGTAATCTCCTGTCTGGCGGGTCAGGTCCTGCTCAATCAGGGCGGACCCCATCAGGGAAATCACGAAAATGCTCAGGAGGCCAAGAATCACATACCCAAATAAAAACTTTACATAAAGCGCATTTTTCATGAAGATTTAACCTCAAACTTGTAACCGATTCCCCAGACCGTGCTGATGGACCATGATTTGTGATCTTTGATTTTTTCACGGAGACGTTTGATATGTACGTCTACGGTTCGTGTATCACCGATATATTCATATCCCCAGATGTGATCGAGGAGTTGTTCTCTTGTAAATACCTGATTGGGGGAAGAGGCCAGAAAATATAAAAGTTCCAGCTCCTTCGGCGGCATGTCAATGCTCTCTCCGTGGTACAATACGGAATAGTTGGTCAGATTGATGACCAGGTCGGGATATTCTACGTATTTACCGCTTGGTTTTTCTGGGGAAGTTTTGGCAGCTGGTTCAAAACGTCGCAGGACAGCTTTGACACGGGCGACCAGTTCTTTAGAATCAAAGGGTTTAATCATATAGTCGTCAGCGCCCAGTTCCAGCCCCAGCACTTTGTCAAAAATTTCACCTTTTGCGGAAAGCATGATGATCGGGACGTTCGATTTGTAACGGATTTCCCGGCACACCTGGTAACCGTCCATTCCGGGCAGCATCAAGTCCAGAAGTACGAGGTTCGGTTTAAAGGTATCAAATGCCGCAAGTGCTTCCTCTCCATCGTTGACAATCATGTTGTCAAAACACTCCTTGGTGAGATAGAGAGAAATCAGTTCGGCAATGTTGTTGTCGTCGTCTACGATTAGGATTTTCTGTTTCGCTACCATGTTATGCCCTCCTGGCTGTTTATTTAAATTCAACGATAGTTACACCGGCATCACCCTCACCGAATTCACCGAGCCGGAAAGAGGAGACGTGTTTCTGGCGTTTCAGATAGTTATGGACGCCTTTTCGAAGAGCGCCGGTTCCCTTTCCATGGACAATACGGACACTGGGGACATGTGCAAGATAGGCGTCATCCAGATATTTATCAAGTTCTGCGATGGCTTCATCCACTGTCTTGCCGAGCAGGTTGATTTCGGTACTGACACTGGCAGATTTCTGCATCTTGACTTTTCCGGAACCGGTCCGTTTCATGCCAGGGGCACGGATGACTTCTTCATCCATAAGCTTCAGGTCGGAAATATTGGTTTTAGTCCGCATGATGCCTGCCTGGACAAACAGGTTGCCTTTTGCGTCCGGCAGGGTACTGACAGTGCCTTTGAGATTAAGACTCATGATTTTGACGGTATCACCGAGATGCAGGTCGGACGGTTTCAGCGTGGAAATGTGAGAAGAGTCTGCCTGCATGGCCATTTTCTTTTCTGCTTTTTTCATTTTCTCACGCAGCTGCTGCCGTTCTTTTTCCATTTTCTGTATGGAAGGACTGTCTTTTTCAAATTTCTGAAACTGTTTGATTGTCTGATCTGCGTATTCCTTGGCCTCACGGAGCACAGCGTGTGCCTCTTCGTTGGCGTCACGGATCATCTTTTCCCTGCGCTGAGCTAATTTCTCGTTTTTTTCTTCAAGCTGTAACTTCAGCTGTGCGATTTCTTCTTTATACTTCTGGAGTTCCAGCCGTTCTTTTTCAACCGTCTTTCGGCTCTCTTCAAGACTGGAGATGACGTCCTCAAACGAAGTATCTTCCTGGCTGATCCGCTGTCTGGCATCCTGGATAATAAAATCAGGGAGCCCCAGCTTTCCGGAAATGGCAAAAGCGTTGCTCTTGCCGGGAATGCCAATCAGCAGCCGGTAAGTCGGGCGCAGTGTCTCTACGTCAAATTCGCAGCATGCATTTTCGACACCCGGAGTGGAAAGTGCGTAAACTTTCAGTTCGCTGTAATGTGTTGTAGCCATTGTGCGAATGCCTTTTTTGTGAAGATAGGACAGAATGGAGATTGCCAGCGCAGCTCCCTCCGTCGGATCCGTACCTGCCCCGAGCTCGTCAAACAGTACCAGGGATTTTTCATCCGCGTGTTCAATAAACGAGATGACGTTCGTCATGTGTGAGGAAAACGTACTCAATGACTGTTCAATGCTCTGTTCGTCACCGATGTCTGCGTATACTTCTGTAAAGACGGAAAGCTCTGAGCGGGAAAGTGCCGGTATGTGAAGACCGGCCTGCCCCATCAGTGTCAGCAGCCCTGCAGTTTTTAAGGAAACCGTCTTACCGCCCGTATTGGGACCTGTCACGATCAGGAGATCAAAATCTTCCCCAAGACGGATATCAATAGGTACAACTTGATGGGCATCGATCAGAGGATGCCGGCCCTGACGGATGTGGATCTTGCCTGTGGTATGAAACAGGGGCTCATTGGCATTTTGTTCCATGGCCAGTGAGGCCCGTGCAAAAATGAAATCGAGTTCCACCATATTTTCGAGATTGTACCGCAATATTTCCTGATGTTCTGCTGTGAGTTCGCTTAAGGCTGCCAGAATGACATCTATTTCAGCAGCTTCTTTTAATTCCAGTTCCCGCAGTTCATTGTTCAGCCTGACGATTGCCATGGGCTCAACAAACAGAGTGGAACCGCTGGAAGACTGGTCATGGATCATACCCGGAACCTGCCCTTTATATTCTGCTTTGACGGGTATGCAGTAACGCCCGTTGCGCATGGTAACGACTGCGTCCTGCAGATAGGTGCGTGCGCTGCCGTTGACGATAGCATTCAGCTGGGTATGGATTTTGTCATTTGAAAATTTCATGGAACGCCGGATTTGTTTTAAAGCCGGTGAGGCTTCATCGCTGATCTCTTCTTCAGACAGAATGCAACGTCTGATTTCTGTGGAGAGCCCAGTCAGCGGTTCCAGTGCGTCCAGCATCGAAGTCAGGGAATCAGCCGGTGTGTCAGCATGTTCCGGCCGTCCGTACGATTTGACACGGGCGCAGTTTTCAAGCAGTCCGCAGATCATGAGCAGTTCCGGGATACCCAGTGTACTTCCGATCTCCAGACGTTTTAGGGATGCACGGATGTCTTTAGCATTTCCAAAAGAGATGCTGCCCTTTTTAAACAGACGGTTCAGCGCATCGTGTGTCTGCCGCTGCAGGTGCTTGATCTCTGACAGGTCAGTCGAAGGAAGCAGTGATTCGCAACGCGCTTTTCCCATTGGCGAAGAAGCATAAGAAACCAGTTTCTGTATAATTTTATCATATTCTAACGTTTGTAATGCTTTGTTGTTCATGTTGTAAATCCTTACTGTTTAGTTTTGTTGGAACCGGTCAGAAATATAAGGAAACGCCCTGCCTCAAACCCGGCAGAGCGTTTTTGCTGATTCATGGTTAATGCGCTCTGTAAATCAAAATTTTCCAGAGAATGCGCACTTTCTTGTATAGTTCTGCCCTTCCCGAACATTATACCAGAAATACATGTAAAAAAATACTCTCATATGATAAATATTTCTGCAGGCTGCCGGCAGAATACGTCAGGAACTAATAAGTTTGTCTTTCATTCATAAATTGTTCATATGTTTTTGATAATATAAACATAATCTAATTCGGACAAGATGGTCTGAAATCAATTGGTTTTACAGCAGACAGGAGTTTTTAAGAGATGAGTGATTATAGCTTTATTAAAGAGGTTATAAAAGAAAAGCCAATTAATAAGAAAACACTCTTGGTGAAACTGGTGATTTTACTGGTGGGAGCGATCATTTTTGGAGTTGCTGCAGCGTATGTATTTGCGAATGCACTGCCGTCATTTCAGGAAAAAGTGGAGAGCAAAAAGGATTCCAGGGTGAATATCGAAGAGGAAAATCCGCCGGAGAATACCGATACAGATTCGCAGACTGCGGAACAGACGCAGGAGGCCAAGGTTGTAGAAGTCCCGGCAGAACTTGGACTGACGGATTATAAAAAGTTTTATCAGGATATGGTGGAAATATCGCAGACAGCCTCGAAGTCCATGGTGACAGTTATCGGCATTACGGACAATATGGACTGGTTTAATAATACTTACGAAAATCAGCGCCAGATTTCCGGACTGATCATTGCCAGAACCAGCCAGGAAATCTATATTCTGACGGAATACAGGGGCGTTGAAAAAGTTGATCGTATACAGGTGACGTTCTGTGACGATACAACCGTAGATGCGAGATTTCAGAAAACTGATCCGAATACCGGATTGACAGTTCTGAAAATTCCGCTTGCGGAAATCGATCAGACGACGCTCGAGCAGCTGATCACTGCTCCGCTTGGGAGTTCTTATTCCACGGCACAGGGAAATCCGGTAATGGCGATGGGAAGCCCTATGGGTTACAGCGATTCAATCGCGTTCGGGGTTGTGACTTCTGTATCGAATAAGGTATCTACGCTGGATACGGAATATACGATCCTGACAACTGATATTCTGGGAAGCAAAGAGGGAAGCGGAATCCTGCTGGATCTGGAAGGAAAGATTGTCGGTGTGATCCTTCAGGGATATTCAAACGACGGCAATACCGTTACGGCGATCGGAATTTCAGAAATCAAGGCGCTTATGGAGACATTGTCAAATAACGGCGAACTTCCGTATATTGGAATCAAAGGACAGGATGTCACGTCGGATATCTCGGAAAAGACGGGAATCCCTAAGGGTGTCTATGTCAATGAAGTGCAGACAGACTCTCCGGCAATGCTTGCCGGTATCATGAGTGGTGATGTGATCATCAAAGTAAAAAGTGGCGAAGTGGAGACCATGACGGAATATACAAAAGCTCTTGAGAAATGCAGGGCGGGAGAAGTGGTCTCAGTCACAGCAATGCGAAAGGGTGCGGAAGGTTATGCAGAGATTGTATTTGACGTAACTGTCGGAGCATTATAAAATAGAACAGTGTGAAAGTAAAAAGTCTGGTTTTTCTGTCATACAGAAGAACCATTCTTTTATTAGAAAGGTTGGATAACAGTATGAAATATATCAAAGAATTTCGTGAGGGAGACAGAATCGCCGGAATCTATCTCTGTAAACAAAAACAGTCGGCGGTGACAAAAAACGGAAAAGCTTATGAAAATGTGATCCTGCAGGACAAGACGGGAACAGTGGATGCAAAAATTTGGGATCCTAATTCACAGGGCATCGATGATTTTGAAGCGCTGGACTATATTGATCTTATGGGGGATGTGACGAGCTTCGCCGGTGCGCTGCAGGTGAGCATCAAACGGACGCGCAAAGCAGATGAGGGTTCCTATGACCCGGGGGATTATCTGCCGGTCAGCCAAAAAGACAGGGAGTCGATGTACCAGGAAGTACTGGCGATCGTACATTCCGTGAAAAATCCATGGCTGTCCGCGTTGCTAAAAATCTATTTTGAGCAGAATGATGAGTTTATCAAGGCATTTAAATTCAGTTCAGCGGCCAAAAGCGTACATCACGGTTTTGTGGGCGGTCTGCTGGAACATACGCTGAGTGTCGCAGGTCTGTGTGAGTATTATGTGAAAATGTATCCGTATCTGAACCGTGATCTTCTGATCACTTCCGCACTGTGCCATGACATCGGAAAGACCAAAGAGTTGTCGGTATTTCCGGTCAATGACTATACGGATGACGGCCAACTGCTCGGCCATATTATGATCGGTGCAGAAATGCTGCACGACGCGATCCGAACGATCGAGGGATTTCCGGTGAAGCTGGAGACGGAGCTGAAGCACTGTATCCTGGCACATCACGGAGAACTGGAATACGGTTCTCCTAAGAAACCGGCACTCGCTGAAGCGGTAGCGCTGAATCTGGCTGACAATACAGATGCAAGGCTGGAAACACTCAGAGAAGTCTTTGATTCTGCGGGGGATAATGCAGACTGGCTGGGATATAACCGTCTGTTTGAATCCAATATCCGAAGAACAATAGGCTGATAAAGCGGAGTAACAGTATGAAATTGAAAAAGAATGACATTGTGCAGACGACAATTGAAGATATGGGACATAATGGTGAGGGAATTGGCAAAATTGACGGGTACCCGCTTTTTATTAAGGATGCTGTGATCGGCGATGAAATCGAGGCGATCGTGACCAAAGTGGGGAAAAGTTATGGATACGGACGGGTTAAGGAGATACGGAAGCCATCTTTGCACCGTGTTGAACCATTATGCCCGTATGCCGGACCGTGCGGCGGCTGTCAGATTCAGGCACTTGAGTATTCCAGACAGCTGGAATATAAAGAGAACACTATCGGCAATCATTTAAAACGAATCGGAGGTTTTGAAAATCCTCCGATGGAACCGATCATCGGCATGGAACAGCCATATTACTACCGGAATAAAGCGCAGTTTCCGGTTGGAAAAGACAAGGATGGCCGTATCATCACCGGTTTTTATGCAGGCCGGACGCACCGCATCATCGACAACCGGAGATGTTATCTGGGACTGCCTGTAAATGAAGACATTCTGAACCATGTAATTTCCTACATGGAAGAGTGCGGCGTGGAGCCGTACAACGAGGAGACAGGTGCGGGAATCGTGCGCCATGTGCTGATTCGCTGCGGATTTTACAGCCGGGAAATTATGGTTTGTCTGGTTGTCAATGCAAAATCCCTGCCGGCGAGTGAGAAACTGGTGGAGCGCCTGAAGAACGTTTCTGGCATGGCAAGTATTACGATCTCTGTCAACCGAAAGAAGACTAACGTCATCATGGGGGAGGATATCAGGCTGCTCTGGGGCAAGCCATATATCACGGACAGCATTGGCACTATTCAATATCAGATATCACCGCTCTCGTTCTATCAGGTCAATCCGGTACAGACCAGGAAACTGTATGAGCTTGTGCTGGAGTATGCAGGCCTGACCGGGAAAGAGACGGTATGGGATCTCTACTGTGGCATCGGCACTATTTCACTGTTTTTGGCCAGAGCTGCAGGCCGTGTGTGCGGTGTTGAAATCATACCACAGGCCATTGAGGACGCAAAACAAAATGCTGCCCTGAATGACATTGATAATGCAAAGTTTTTTGTCGGGAAGGCAGAGGACGTGCTGCCTCAAAAGTATCGGGACGAACAGATCAATGCGGATGTGATTGTCGTGGACCCGCCGCGCAAGGGCTGCGATGAGAAGCTGCTTGAGACCATGGTGCAGATGCAGCCGAAGCGGATCGTGTATGTGAGCTGTGATTCTGCGACACTGGCGCGGGATCTAAAGTATCTTTGCGCGAATGGGTACGAGCTGATGAGGGTCAGAGGAGTTGATCAGTTTTGTCAGACGGTGCACGTTGAGACGGTAGTATTGATGTCAAGAGTTGAAAAGTAGGTATGTGAAAAAGGCTTGATATATAGGCTTTTCGAGATTTTGGAGAAAAAATCCGCTTGCATTGAAATCGTGTTTTTATGCTTCGTGGGAACATGTCAAAATAGGCTCAAACCCTTGCGAGTGGTCGATTTAGATGTCAATGGTTGACGAGTGGTCAGGATAGATGTTTTCGGTTTTTTGGGCTTGGCGAGTGGTCAATATAGATGTTTTTTGTTTTTGTCAGGGTTGTGTGGTTGATATTGATTTTCGGGTTGATATGATAATAAAAATGAAAAAATAGGCTAACCAACATCAGGACAAAGTGATATAATGATAGATAGTCGAAGGTCGATTATTGTCCTGTGGACCATTGAATATCAAAGTCGTTGTTGGCTTGAGTATCTGTATTTGATGGTATGACGGATATAAGCATCCAGTCTTCTGGGTTGAAGCGTGGATTGTTTTCGTATAACCGCTGCATGGTGAGGCTGATAAGTAAAACAACAATAGTATATAATTCCTGATCAGTTGATAAAGTTTGTTTCGTATGATAGGTGACAACCGTATCATATGTTAATTCCTGGAGGACTTGTTTTTCTTCCTGTTCATCAAAGGTATCCAGGCATATATCGACGGAAGGCTCATCGGGATTGCTCGACGATCTCTTGATATATGTGGACAATTGCCTTTTGAGTGTAGTTTTAATTTTGCTACTGCCTCGGTAATAAATTGATATATGCAAGACCGGTCTGTTGCTATTCATAGCGATACCTCCTTTGGTAGTATCACATATTAGCTCTACAAACCAGTAATATCAAGTTATAAAAGGAGCAATTTGCGAAGTGCGATATGGCTGAAAATTTTATAGAATTGTTATTTGCAGTAAATATAGCGCTTATTATTAAACATAGTGAATAAGGAGGAGCCATCATGAGTATTGAGAAAAAATCGAAATTTATAACCGTTCTATACTCCGGAATAGCCGGAACTGTTTCTTACTTAATCGGTGGGCTACTTGCTACTATTTTGATTTTGCTCACTGATCAATACTTACTAGCCATACCTCTTTCCGGGCTGTTGGGAGGATTGTTACTGGCCGTGTTTATCAGAAAATGGAATCAAATTGGTCGATTTACACTCGCAGGAATAATTTCTGTTTCAGTCGGTTTTTTAGGAACTTTTATTATATGTGAAGGAATATTTTCACTGATTGGGATGTTTACGGATGTTTTTTCGGGGCGGCTTGAAAATGTAATATCTATAAGTCTGATGGGCGTTGTTTTTGGTATTATTTTTAGCCTGATTATCTATGGAAAAAAAGCACTTCTGTTGTTTGCTGTTGTATGCGGAATCGTTGAAATTCCGTGCATATTTTTGGCGGATAAAGTGTATTCCATAGAACCACTGAATAATCTGATAACCAAATATGGATTAGTGGATGTCAACTTGCTATTTATTGTATTAGGATTTGGAATAGGTGCTGGAGTCAGTATCGGATTAATAAAGATATCAGGGAAAGATGAGATCAGATCACAGTCATCGGATAGCTCGACTAATGAAGAAATGTAGTAGGCATGGAAAATGGAGGTTTTATCGTGTCTGATAATAAAACAATTCACTATATACCACCATTACCTCCAAAGCGGGAAAAGCGCGTTGGAATTTACTGCCGTGTAAGCACAAACAGTGCTGATCAGTTGAAAAGTCTGACCGCACAGGTATCAGCTCTGACAAGATTAACGGCAGCAAATCCTAAATGGTTGTTAGTGGATGTTTATATCGATATTGCATCAAGTAAAACCGGTTCATCCCGCAAAGAATTCACCCGAATGCTGAAGGATTGTCAATCACATGATTTAGAAATTATCCTTACCAAGAGTATCAGCAGGTTTGGTCGAGATACGGTAGAAATTCTTGATGCGTTGAATCAATTGAAACTACTCGGCGTTCGAGTCATTTTTGAACAGGAAGTACTTGATACAGCGGATACTGATAGTGAATTGATGATATCCATACTTGAGTCGATTGCCCAGGCAGAGAATGAATCACGCAGTGAGAACATTAAATGGGGTATCAAACAACGTGCGGCACAAGGCACATCAAAACTGTATAACAGAAAATGCTACGGGTATGTCAACGATAGTGATGGCAGCCTGATGATTAAAGACGAAGAGGCAAAAAATGTAAGAATGATTTACGGCATGTATCTTCGTGGCAAGAGCGTGATAGGAATTATATCTGAATTGGAGAAAATGAGCATCAAGTCTCCAACCGGAAAAGGGAAATGGTGTAAACGAACAATTGATGTAATGCTCAGTAATGAAAAGTACATTGGAAATGTCCGGCTCTTGGATGACGGCAAACATGATTTATACTATCTGTCAGAGGAGAATAATCCGGCGATTATATCCAAGGAAACATATCAAGCGGTGCAGATTGAAAAACAGCATCGTAGCAATGTTGCAAAGGCCGAAAATGGTAGCAAGAGAAAAAACAAAAAATACAGTTCAAAGAAGTGAAATATGAAAATAGCCTAATCGAGATTAATAAGTTGAGAAATCAGTATTGACATCAAACCCGCTAAAATACAGTGTTTTAGCGGGTTTTAGAAAAAACGAGAACGGTCCTCCAAAATTCATGTGGAGACGGTAGTATTGATGTCAAGGGTCGAGGGCAAATAGCCCTGAAAATCCCTGATTTCAAGCCATTCTTGGAATTTGACATCCAGATTGATAACTGAAACTTATCACTCCACGGGAACTTATCGACCGCAATGGTTTAGAGTCGATTTTTATGATTTTCACATAGTTTAGGCTGTGGATTAGATGTCAGGTTTTGAGTTAGTGGATTAGATGTTTTTTGCCGCTGAGTGAGCGGATTAGATGTTGCGGAAAGGTGTTGATAAATAATGACCAAGTCATCAACAGATGATTTGATTCAATTTATGTCACAGTATTCACTGGAAAGTGTGCTGTCTGGGATAATTGAAATGCAAATGCTTCTTTATGGGCACGATGATACGTTTATTCCAGCGCCTGAATATTTGGCTGCGAATGTATTATATGCATGCAAAGAAAAAGGTAATAAGGATTTTATGTGGCATGACTATGAAGTTTTAGAACAATATTCGAAAAGCTCTTTTGCTCCTAATGTAGAACAACTTTTTTCGGAAACGTTGAGCATGGTAAATGCCAGTGATGATGAAAAGCAAAAATTCCTTCAATCGAAAATGATGCAAATGAAAGGAAATTTTTATAGAGATGATGGCTATATTCATCAATTACTGGGGGCTGCCAGACTTCTATATGCTCCACTTGACAATTCTATGAAGGATGTCTTGGGCTTTTCATATTCATCTTATGAAAAAGTACTTAGATTTATTTTTTCTCAATATGGATTAAGAATTTCAGAAGCTAATAAAGATAAGTACAAATTAAAAACGCTCTTTTCAAGATAAGTGCTGATTTTTGTCTGAATTTCCGAAAATGCCATAGTGATATTCAGAATATGCATCATATAAAGATATTGGCTGAGGCTGCATACAGATATTCAATGTAGTTAACATTTGTTTTAGAAATGCTGTGTTCATATATACAACGTAGGATCTTCTCTTTGCTTCTGTCGTATACTTCAGATCCTTGCATATTGTGATCCAATCTAAATATCCCTGAAGATGACGTGTGCTGATTCCGTGATATTTGCGCATGAGATTCTTAAGCTCTGTATAGATCATGGCGAATGATGTCTATAGGCTCCTCAAGGCAGTTAAAAATGAACCGATGGGCGTTAAACCCGTTCTCGCCGAAGCCGTAAAGCATCGCCGCGCCCTGGTCAAACGTTGTGCTGCCGCGTTTGAATATGCCGCAGGATCCACCGGGATTGTAGCTTTTGTCAATGACGGTGACCTTAAGCCCACGCTTAGCCAGCAGGCTGCCCGCCGTCAGTCCAGACAGGCCACCGCCAATGATAATTGCATCGTATTCCATATTCGACCTCCAACCAACTGAGAACTGCCAGAGTATCTTCTTTGACAGTTTTGGACATTTATTGGTTTTTCAATTCTTCTCGAATTCTGCGGTACTGGATAATGGGTCCGTCTCCGGAAAGAAGCTTTTCATGCGATTTGTATGCAGATGCTTTCGGTTTCTGCGTGATGACAACGCGTTTATCCTGGCGCTCAATGATTCTGTTGCCAAATTTCCCGAAGAAAGCGATAAGTCCGTCCAGCGGTTTGAGCCCTGTAGCTTTACTATAGAATCGGATATACAGGATCGTGTTCTCATCGTCCACAGGCGCAAAATAAATAATGACTTTAATTTTATCGCTGATGTGATTCATCCAGATATTTGGGAAGAGAAATTTCAAATATGTAGGCTTTATGACGCATTCGGTGGCCGCTTTTGGGCTTTGTCCCACATCCGCTTCGTTGTTGGCGCTTGTGACAAGACCACCGGGTACGAACTCAATTTTCGGGCCGTTGACAAGGGTTTTATTGCCCCGTCCGATGGTGTTATAGTGCACAAATGGCAGGTGAACAACGTCCAGCTGAATTTCTATACAGCGGGAATAATGTGAATTCCAATGATCTTCGATCTCACTGTAAACGTAGGAAGCATTTATATCCTCATTGAAAAACGACAGCCCGTCCGTAATTTTTTCCGGATCACCGTACCAGAAGTAAATAATGTCATTGCTTTCTCGAACAGGATAATGCTTGACATTATAGCGGCTGATATCTTGGACGGAGGCTTTTCCATTTGCTGGGATGAAGGTGCAGCGGCCGGTCTGGTCAAACTGCAACCCGTGGAATGGGCATTGAATACAATCGCCCTTGACCTTACCACGGCTAAGCGCCGCACCCCGGTGCGTACACTGGTCAACAACGCAGCCAAGTTCACCTTTATCGGTCCGGAACAGCGCAAGCTCCAGATTCAGTCTTTTCACGCCGACAATCTGATTCTTTTTAACAGCCTTTGAAGGCAGAATTGCATACCATTGATTTGATATCATTAAGGAAGCTCCTTTCGCAAGCTGTTTATTTTACTTGCGGCTTTTTTAATAATGTATAAACGATAGCGGCCGCAAAAAGCACCAGGCAAATAACAACCGCAACAACAATGCCGGGGTATTCGCCGAAAAAGCCTGATGCAGAAGTGTGCTTGATCAGTATTCCGGCATAAGCCCAAACAAGCACAAGTCCATATGCAATACTTTTAAACCGCAACAATGTTGCCGTGCCGATCAGAGTGCCAGTCGCCAGGATAATAATTGTCCAGATTGATTCGGGAATTCCGAAGCCATTCCAGCCTAAACTTACCAGCAGCGCGGCAGCGTTTGCAATTGTCGCCACTGTGATCCAACCAAAATAAACACTGAAAGGCAGGCGGATGAATAATTTCTCTCTTGGCGACAAACTCTGTGCATTTACAATCACAGCGATATCGATCAGGCAAATCAGCAGGAATACCATCAGAACCATTGATAAGGGGATGATTCTGTAATGCCATGAAAAGATCCATGCCGCATTAATTAACGAGGAGACCGAAAAAACAATACCTGTTTTGCTAAGAAGCTCATAATTGACTTTCTCGTTCCCGCGGAACAAACCGATCTGATAAAGCGTATGTGCGGCAAGAAGCAGGTAGATAAGACTCCAGATGGAAAACGTGATACCTGCAGGTGCAAACAAATTGGGGTAGGAATCAGAAACCTCTCCGGGCGTGATTCCATTCAGCGGAAGCAGTGCCGAGAGTGCGTTGACTGTAACCATGATGACGAATGTGATAACAACAAACAGCATGAGCGGAAGACGCGTATTCTTCTTTTTCATTTAATACACTCCCTTTAAATATAGAAATAATACCCGCTTAACAGGTAGTCCTCCTGATATTTTTCCGCAAGCCGCAGCAAATGGTTTTTCACCAGCTGAATCCCTGCTTCACCGGATGAAAATTTTTGGAGGAGCGTCTGGAAACGTCTCCTTTCGGCTTCGGATGCTTTGTCCTTGAAATACCCCCAGACATGCTGGGCAGCGTTTACCCTGTTCCCAGGGACAAACTGCAAATCAAACGAGTCTTCAATGCTGCGATACATTTTCAGAGCCGGGTAAGATCCTTTTTCTCGCAGGAGTTGGCGAATTTTTTGATAATGCTGGGGAGATCGCTCAAGTATGCAGTATTTATAGCGCGCCCACTCTGTTTCCAACGCCGCTATACTCATTTCGTTCATACAATTGATGCATTTTAAGGCGGATAAATTTTTATCTTTCACCTCCAGCATAATATCGATATTCATCCCGGATAACTGTTGCCAGAATTCCAGAAAGGGTGCTATCTGTATTGATCCAGAATGCGCACCTGGGTTCTTACCCTGATGCTGCTGAGAGTAGTGGATCTTTTGCGGGCCATCATCTTTTTTCCAGCTGTCAGAACATGCTTTTATCCAAGCTACATTATCAACAGCTTTGTCGAATGGATTAACGGAGTTGTGCAGAGTGTCGTAAACAACTGGTATACCAACGGCTGATGATACACCTAAAACATCCTCTATGTTGTACATCCTGTCATCGTTTTCAAGAACCAGGCGCTTTTTTATGGATGGATCAAGATCTTTATAGCGGGATATAAAGCGGCTGATTGCCTGAGGCTTATCTCCATAAACGCCGCCCAGATGGAGTATAATTTTGTGCTCATTTCCAAGCCCCATGCTTTCCAGCACCGATGCATGATAATGTAGATCTTCAACTCCCCGCTCTGCAACTAACGTGTCAGGCGAATTCAAAACAGTGTACTGACCTGGGTGCATGGAAACCCGCATCTCTGAACGAAGAATTTTCTGACCGATGGCTAAAAGCTTCTCCGAAAATATCTCCCGCCAAGGTAATTCTGCTGATAAACTCGAACCGAATGGAATCAAGTCAGACGAGATGCGGAAAAGACGAACATTGTTGCATATGTTGTAGTCAATCAGGGTTTGTAGAGAATTGAGATTGTGTTCTATCAATAACAGCAGCCGTTCCGGACTGGCATTTTTCAGAGTGCAGCTTTTCATTTCGCTGCCTGGCACGGCAATTGCCAGACATGCATAACCTATTCTCATAAGCTTGTTTACCTTTCTTGTATTGCTCGGACACTTTCCCAATATGCGTCAAATACCTGCGTTGCCAATGTGTTTCTTCCGTTTTCCTTGGGGTATAAAAGCATTCCGTCCAGAATGCCTTGCGTCATGACCAGATACAAGGTTAACGCGCTTTCTGAAATACCAGGTCTCAGTTCCCCGTTATTGACCCCGTTCATGAAACACTGGCGCATACGTTTGTGATAGATCTGGTCTTTTTCTGCGATTAATTGCCCACATTTTTCTCTAAGCTGTTCGTTAGAAACGAGTGGAATTGTCCTCCAAAAACGGAGCCGGCTGAAATCGCCGAAATACTC
Organism: uncultured Ruminococcus sp.; assembly: GCA_964621905.1. GTDB lineage: Bacteria > Bacillota > Clostridia > Lachnospirales > Lachnospiraceae > Ruminococcus_G. Next base: position 38,094 of record CAZUNG010000016.1, read on the forward strand.
CATAACAAACAAGAAGAGGCTTTTCATGGCTTGCTTACAGCTCATACTTTCTGCGCTAATCAGCTTGGAGTTAAGGCAATCAAAATACCTATTTATCTCTTCATTAATCATTAACTCAAGTATTTGATCTTTTCCAGAAAAATGGCTGTAGAGTGATGGCGTTTTAATTCCCACCATATTTGCCAATTCCGCCATTGAAAGGTGATAGCCCTTCAAACAGAAAAGCTCATATGCAGCCTGTATAATTTGTTGCTTCTTATCCAACTGTAACGCCCTCCGTTGCTAACTAATGCTTGTTAACTTTATAATAATAAATTTAAATCAAAGTGTCAATTAAAACTAATATAATCTTGTACATAATGTCGTTATCAAGCGATATTGTCATAGAAGTTATCAAGGGAAATTGTCACAAAAGGCAAGTACTATAGAATATGATCGCTCTTTTCAAGATAAGTGCTGATTTTTGTCTGAATTTCCGAAAATGCCATAGTGATATTCAGAATATGCATCATATAAAGATATTGGCTGAGGCTGCATACAGATATTCAATGTAGTTAACATTTGTTTTAGAAATGCTGTGTTCATATATACAACGTAGGATCTTCTCTTTGCTTCTGTCGTATACTTCAGATCCTTGCATATTGTGATCCAATCTAAATATCCCTGAAGATGACGTGTGCTGATTCCGTGATATTTGCGCATGAGATTCTTAAGCTCTGTATGCAGTTCATTTACATCGCCCAGAGAATCTCCTTTCTTTGTCGTGTAGTGCTGTTCACCGGCAATACAGGGTATCTGATCATTTATTATATGGCAAGTATCTGCGAACTGTCTGATGCTTTTTGAGGAATCGGATATGATCTTGTCCGAATTCTTAAAGTTTTTCTTGTACTTCATATATTTGTCTGTTGATTCATTGCCAAGCCCACCAATTCTATAAAGGATATTGTCGTGTTCATCCACAGCTGTAATGATGCACACTTTATGATGGCTTACACCGGCAAGGTTCTTGCTAAGCAGGCTTGTCTTGTGCTTTCCTCTTTCCTTTGAAATGCGCGGCATATTCTTTGTCTTTGTACCTTTCAGGTTAATCTTGGTGTATGTGGCATCCAGTTCAGTGATCCCTGAAAGCCTGATGGACATCACTTTTTTAGAAACAGCAGAATAAAGAGTATGCCGCATATTGAAACATGTCGTCACTGTTCTGCCTATGACTACTGCTTCTTGTTCCAGAGTCAAATGATTCAGTTCACATCCAAGGAATGCAAGCCACGTATGTTATGGGCTTTTAGAATGGTAGAAGAATGTTCCTGTTTACCGAAGAATTTGATAAAAAATATAAATATAAAGATAGACAAGTTTTTAAAGAGTTCATTAAAGCATAAAGACAGTTCTTTCGGCCAACTAAGGTCGAGAGGGCTGTCTTTATAAAAAATTATTCTGTAATATCAATGGTTATGCCGGATTTGAATTCGACGGTGAACTTATCCGCATAGACGGTGATCTTCTGGATGAGCTTCCAGACATCAGCTTCGTCAAATTCTGTAATGTTCGTTTCCTGCTTTCCGATGAAGTCCTGCAGCTCTTTGATCCGGTTCATGGTTTCGGTACGTCTATGGTCATCGACCTCGGAGTCCTTTTTCATTTGCTGGAGCCTGAGGATCTCGTCGGTCAGGGCATCGTAGTTCTTTTGGTCACCGACGGCTTTGACGAGCTCTTTTTGCAGTTCCTCCATCCGAGCCTGAATGCCATCAGGTGAGAGAGTGTCGGTCGTGATAACGGCTCTGGCTATGTTCTCTTGCAGCTGTTTCAGAAAAGCCTTTCTTTTTTGTACTTGCCGGAGAGGAATTTGACAGGCCATATATCAAGGTTCCGCGTGACCGGGCGCTAAATCAATGTATGACGCAGGAAACAATGGATAAGTTTGCGCCGATGACTGAAGAAAACCGCGAACAGATAAAAACCATGCCCTCGCTCTTTATGGCAGAAAATAATCAGTACGGGAAAGCTGATGAAAACCAGAATGTGATCTACGGGTTTGTGCCCGATATAAAGGTTTACGACAATTATGTAAAAGTTTATTACTGCGGCTATAGACTCGATGTCCCGCAGTGGAGACTGAACGAATTGTTAGAGGAGCTTCAACTTGTAGGTAATGATAAATTCAACGAACTGAACCGGACTCACTGGTCAATCAAGCGCTGCGATCTGATTCAGGAGCTGCTTGAAGGCGGAGTCCAAATTCCCGTATTCACCATTGGTGATTCGCATTGATGGAGGAAAGCACATGAGTAACGAAAACGAAATTATTACAAATGAAGCAATGCCTGAAAAATGGGTAAATCTTGAGGATATAGCTGAACACTTGAGCGTAAGTACAGATACCGTCAGGAACTGGATAAAAGACGGAAAACTGCCATTCTATCGCGCGGGCAAACGCTATAAATTCAAAATTTCCGAAGTCGATGAATGGCTACGTGATGGGAAGATCACGGATTAAATGTTGCACGCAGAAATGTGGCAGAAGGGAGAATGCCTATGCAGGACAAGATGAAGTCCCTCATAACAAATATAAAATTAGATGCTGCCACTTTTCATGGTGAGACAGTAGAGCCTACATATATCAATTTCTTTTTCGGGAAAAATGGGGCTGGTAAAAGCACGGTAGCATATGCGTTTGACCACCCGGAGTGCCTTAAATGGCAGACCGGTGTAAATCCTGCCGACTACACGATCCTCATTTACAATCAGGAGTTTATAGATCGCAATCTGGCAAACTACGGTGATCTCAAGGGCGTATTCACGCTCAGCGAGGAAAACGCTGAGACAAGGAAGCAGATTGATGATAAGACGGAGGAAAGAAAAGGCGTTATAGCTGATGGCAAGCAGGCTGCTGAAGACCGCGACAAAAAGAGTGGTGAGCTGAAACCACTGCGCGACGCATTCGAAACTACCTGCTGGGATGATACGGAGGATATAAGAAAGAGCTTTGACCAGACGCAGAATGGCAAGAAAAAGAAGCTCCAATTTACAGATGAAGTGTTGTCCGGGAAGCACTCGCCGATTGAACACAAAAAAGAGGATATTCAGAAGCTATACGATATTGCCTATGATCCAAAGGCTCGGAAATATCCACTATTTAAGTCCACTGGTGATTTGGAAGGCGAATATGATCTGTCCGGTGAATGTCATCTCGGTGAAAAAGTAACCAGCCGGAGCGAGACACAGTTTGCACAGTTCATGAAGGCACTGAATGCGACCGAATGGGTGAAACAAGGCCATGCTGATTATGTGGTTGGCCATGATGACGACAAGTGTCCGTTCTGTCAGAGAAAGTTGCCGGACACCTTTGAAAAGGATATCGCAGAGGCCTTTGACGAGGGATACCAGAAGGCTCTTGATGCTTTGGAATCTTTCGAAGCGGAATACGCAAGAAAGATGGCAGACCTGCTTGAGCTGCTGAAAAATAATCTGAGCGATGTATTCCCAAAGGTTCAGACCGCAGAATACGAAAAGCTCGTGGCGCAGCTTGAAACTGTCATTACAGAGAATGAGCAGCTGATAGCAAAGAAACGGACTACACCGGGTGAGGCCGTGACGCTCAAAGATACAGATACCATTCTCTCTGATATTGATACAGCCGTAGCGGGTATCAATGAACTGATTCAGGAGAATAACGACATCGTAGCTACCAAGCCGGATAAGCAGCTCGAATGCTTCAATATGGTATGGGAGGAAATCGCATTTATCCTGAAGGATAAAGTGGCGGCCTATACAAAGAGCAAGGGCGATATCGAGGCTGAAGCTAAGAGACTGGACGGAGATGTCAAAAAGCTGCAGGAGAAATATAAAGCCCTGTCGGCTGAAATTAATAAACTCAATGCCAGCGTGATCAACACGGCGACTACGGTGGAAAGTATCAATGCCCACCTAAAGGATTCTGGATTTGAAGGATTCCGGCTCCGCGAAAAGGAAGGCGTCAAAGGTACTTACGAGGTTATCCGGGAGGATGGCAAGGTCGCGGAAAAGCTCAGCGAGGGTGAGCGTAACTTCATTGCTTTCCTGTACTTTTACCACTTGGTGCGCGGCAGCCAGACCGAGACGGACTCCGGCAAGGATAAGGTCGTGGTCATAGATGATCCTGTTTCCAGTATGGACTCCAGTGCGCTCTTTATCGTCAGTGCGCTGGTGCGTGAAATGTTGGGTGTATGCAGCAATAACGTCCGACTGGAAGACCACGAATATAAAGGAAAGTATATTCAGCAGATTTTCATCCTGACGCACAATGCCTTCTTTCACAGGGAGATCACATACAATCAGGTTAGCCATTATCGGTATGTTTCGTTCTTTAAGGTAAGCAAGAAGAATAACATCTCGACTGTAGAGAAATGCGTCATTGAGGCTACAAAGGTTTCTGAGAAGGATAGAAACTTCAATCCGGTTCAAAACTCCTATGCAGCTCTCTGGCGGGAATACGAAAAACTGGATGCGCCGATTCCGCTTATGAACGTGATCCGGAGAATCCTTGAATACTACTTTTTACAGTTGTGTGGCTTCGACAGTAGTTTTCTTAGCACTACGGTGCTGAATGCGGTAAAAAAGCAGATCATGGACGAGGCTGCCGGTGGCGTTCCAGATTATACGAAATACCATCTCGCACAGGCTATGCTCTCTTATATAAACAGATCAGATGCTTTTAACGACGGACTCCACTTTGTAGATGAAAGCATTGATTGTGACCAATACAGAAGCGTATTCTATTCCATCTTTGAAGTGATGAATCAAGGACAGCACTTCAAGCACATGATGGAGGAGGCAGAATAGAACATGAAAATAATGAAAATCATAGAGGAGGCTAAAGATGGGTAAAGTTATCAATCGTGTCTCCTTCGCAAGTGCCCAGCGCAGTGGCCTCCTGAAGCCAATCATCTATTGTGGCGATTTTGCTGATAAAGGACAAGATGCAGAATCAATCAATATAGAACTGGCAAAAGAACTGGAGGCGCTAAGGCCAAAGCGAAGAACGATGCAACTGGAAGCGTGCTTTAATCGCGTGTTGGATGGCTTGCCGGATAATGTTGTGATAAAGGATTTTGATGTCATATTTAATCCGGCTTACAAAGTGGACGTTTTGAAGATGCTTGTAGCAGCGTGTAAGAGGAAGCCGTTTAGCGTGATCTGGCCGGGAAAGTATGAGGATGGGAAACTGTTCTATGCGGAAGTAGGATACCCAGATTACAAGGTGTTCGATATAAACAATTATGACGTGACCTGCGTCATTTAGGAGGAAAGCCACATGAAATATTCTCAATTGATCAGCTTTAATCCGATAGAGGACGTCATCCAGCTTGTGACGGCTGAAAACAAAGACAAAGCTCGTGAATACGTTAAGACCTATGTCATGTCTGATTCCATGGCAGACGCACTGCAGGCTCCAATGATCGATCAACTGCAGATGGATGAGGTTATAGATAATAAAGGTGTTCTTGTTGTCGGTAACTATGGTACCGGTAAATCTCACCTTATGTTTGAGCTGATGCAGCATAGCAAATGGGTACTGACAAAAATGTGGATCATCATAGAGCTTCTGAAGATAAAGTGAGGGCTGTTCATCCTGCATTAAATGAAATTCTATTTCTAAATAGAGATTATATAAGTTTTCCTGTATATCAGACATGTGTGGTCACCTCTTTGTCAGTATTCCACCAGGAAGAATCTTTATTCTGTGATGTCGACGGATGTAAGAGTGAAGGATGTGATAGTTTTCATGGATTGTTTGAACAAAATATAGTAAACTGAATAAGAAAACAATTTTAATATAACGGGAGGTTTCTTTGGGACAGAGGTGCTGCTGCATATGATATCTGTCTGAGCATGCAGAGGATACTTGGTATCATTTTGCTTTTAGCAGGTTCATCGTGGACATACGGTATACGGGCTGACATTTATTTTTCACTTTATCTTCTCATTGGCATTTTATCTGGGATTATCATGTATAAAGTGAATCCGGAAACGCTCTACTGGTCCCTGGCATATTTTTGTGTATCGCAGCGGCGGTTATTAACCTGCAGGCAATGGTCAGGAATACTTATGTAGAATCTACGGCGAGCATACAGCGTGACTGTGAGCGAAATGTTGTACAGGAAGATTCGATGCTGATGAAAGAATTAGCATGCAGTTTCGGAAAAGGAGACACAACAGAGCAGTTAGAACGGCAGCGGAGGCAATATCCATGATGATCATTGATATTACCGTTATTGGACGATTTCTATCGGGGGTTCACTGGTTTATCGATATCGTAGGGGCATGTGGTTTGGACTTTCACTGAGCATGTATTATCTGGCGGTTATAAAGAGAATGGAGTCCACTTGATTATTGTGGTGTCAGCACTTATAATGACAATTAATTCCTGTAATGGGTATGAAACCGGTATTGTACCAGTAGTAATAGAATGAGAGGTAGGTAAAAGGGGACTTATGAAAAATATTGTTAGTAATGAGATAATGGAAGCGGCACAGAAGCTGAGTTTAAATTATCAGGGACAGAAATTATTTGATGTTGCAATCGGCGAGAGACTGCCGAGCCGTGATGTGATCAATTCTATCGTTGATGATCTGAGAGATATCTCGTTTCCGGGCTTCTTTGGCAGGGAAAATATGGGATATGTATCAAAAGAAAATTTTGCAGGAAATAAGCTTTCACTGATTTACGATAAATTGTTTCGCCAGATCAAAGTGGCGTTATCATACGGAAACCGTGAAAAGTCATATGAGGAAATAAAAAAAGAAGCGGAAATGAAATGTCTTTCCTTTATTCGAACAATGGCTGACATTCAGGAAATGCTGATTCAGGATGTGGAAGCGGGGTTCAATGGTGATCCGGCGGCTAAAAGCAGGGAAGAGATCATTTTTTCGTATCCGGGCCTGTATGCGATTTTCGTATACCGCTATGCACATGTGCTGTATGAGCTGAAAGTTCCTTTTGTACCAAGAATCATGACGGAATATGCACACAGCCAGACCGGAATTGATATCAATCCGGGCGCGCAGATTGGGAAAAGCTTTTTCATAGACCATGGGACGGGAATAGTAATCGGGGAGACAACGTCTATCGGGGACAATGTGAAGATATACCAGGGTGTTACGCTGGGGGCTTTGTCAACCAGAAAAGGGCAGCAGTTATCCGGGGTGAAACGCCATCCAACGATTGAGGATAACGTAGTCATTTATGCAAATACTACAGTTCTGGGCGGTGAGACGGTTGTGGGAGCAAATTCTGTGATTGCCGGAAACACATTTATCACAGCATCCATTCCGCCTGACACGAAGGTAGCGTCCACGATGCCTGAGCTGGAAATAAAGCACAGTAAGAAAGTATGAAAAACGTCAGATAATGGCATGTAACAAAGCCGGCAATCAGCAGGAATGATTCCTGAGGATTGCCGGCTTTGTCAGTGCGCAGAAAACATATTACGCTGCTTAATTGATTTATACAACAAAAAAGGATATTACAAGTCTGCCTTTTGGAGTGTCTGCATGTTATAGTAATAAATCTAACCGGTAAATACTCATATTGGGGAAATACGGCAAATCAAATGGGAAATTTGTATTCATCGGAAGGTTTCGAAGAACTTGTGGAACTGAATCAGTAGGCTCATGAGATTTCGATGAAGATGACAGATTATGAGCAGGAGGGACAAAATTATATCGGCCGATTTGCAATGACTGAGGACAGAGATTGTGATATCAAGGTCTATGACTGGCGTTCACCGATTGCCAGTGTGTTCTGCCGATTCGGGCTGAGCGCTGCAGAACACCTGGCCCCTCCGGTTTGATGAAAGGGGAGGCCAGTCTGAAGCGGCAGTATGAGATCCAAGACAGTAAATTGGAATATTATTTTGATTCCGAGACGGAAATTATGGATACATACTGATTCAGGGTGTTGCGGGTAGCGGAAAGACAACGGTTGCCCTTCACCGCACAGCCTTTTTGCTGTACCAGGGAGCGTTGGAAAAGCTTTATGCCAATAATAGTTTAATCATTTCGCCAAATCGCCTGTTTGGGCAGTATATCTCAAAAATTCTGCCGGAACTGGGCGGGGAACATGTGGCTTCCTATATATTTGAAGAGATCATTGAAACGTATATTCACACCGGTCGGTTTCAGCCTTACCGGGAATTTCTGGAGCTTCTGGCAGAGAACAGAAAACGAAAAGGATCTTTATCTGCGTCTGCTGTACGACGGGAGATATGCCAGTAATATCTGTGCATTCACCCGTGAAAATATGTGTACGGGGACGATGTTTTATGAAGATGCATGATGTATCTGTTTCCTTCAGCTACTGCAGACGGGGCCGGGAGAGGAGAGCAGAGCGGGCCGCCAGTTCATCATCGATGAGGTCCAGCTTTACTTTCAACAGATAAGTCTGAATGAAAAGGTTATCGTATCGTTGAGTATCCATCGGACCGGCAAGCTGCAGATCTTTGAGAAGCGCAGTGACCCGTTTGTATTTTTTCCGGAGATGTTCCGTGACTTCAGCGAGGCTGTATGGGAACAGCAGGCAGCTAAGCGCTATACTGATTTTTTGAAATGCAATAAAAATCGTCGGGTCATGTTCTGGGAACTGGGGACAGGTTATAATGCTCCGGGTATCATAAAATATAATATAATGATATCTATTCTTTCTCTCCGCTGCCTTTTATATCCTATACACATACTTCGTATACAAATGCCGGCAGAAAAGGAAATGCAGTGCCGCTGTTTGACTGGGGAAAATATTATGAGAGAAAAGGAAAAACCGTACTGCTGTTTTCGGTTCAGGTACATCATTCTTTTGTGGATGGAATCCATGCGGGCAAGTTCGCCGGACAGCTTCAGAATTATCTGGATACTTGTTTTCATTTGTATTATAATGATAAGAATGATGAACGCGGTAAGATACAGGAGGACTTAGATGGATAACCAGGAAAAGAAGCATGAGCGAAGGGTTCGGTATAAAGGAACACATCCACGGGCTTATAAAGAAAAATATAAAGAACTTCAGCCGGAAAAATACCCGGAAACTGTAAAGCACGTGATACAAAAAGGCAGTACGCCGGTTGGAATGCACATTTCAATATGTGTCAGTGAAATATTGAAGTTCCTCCAGATTCAGCCGGGCCAGAGAGGGCTTGATGCAACGCTGGGATACGGCGGACATACGCTGGAAATGTTGAAATGTCTGCAGTCAAAAGGTCATATCTATGCACTGGATGTAGATGCCGTCGAATCGGCTAAAACGCAGGAGAGACTTGCGGGACTGGGCTATGGAGAGGATATTCTGACGATTAAGCATCTGAACTTTGCCGATATCGATCAGGTGGCCGCAGAGGCGGGGGCTTTTGATTTTGTGCTGGCGGATCTGGGCGTATCTTCCATGCAGATCGACAACCCGGAGCGCGGATTCTCCTATAAACATGACGGACCGCTCGACCTGAGACTGGATTCGGAGAGGGGGATATCCGCTGCAGAACGATTGCGGGACATATCCCGGGAAGAACTGCAGGGAATGCTGATTGAAAATGCAGACGAACCCTACGCCAAAGAGATAGCGCAGGCTGTTGTGTCAGCTAGGAAAAGGGGAATGAATATTTCCACGACATCACAGCTGAGAACGCTCATCGGGGATACGCTGAGCCGGATGAAGCTTGAAAATCCAAAAGAGGCAATCAAGAAATCGTGCCAGAGAACATTTCAGGCACTTCGGATAGATGTCAACAGTGAGTATGAAGTTCTGTATGAATTCCTGGAAAAACTGCCGGATGTTATGGCAAAAGGAGGACGCGCTGCCATCCTGACTTTTCACTCGGGGGAAGACCGGATTGTAAAAAAATCCTTTCAGCAATTGCGGCGTCAGGGAATCTACAGCGAAGTTGCAGATGAAGTAATCCGGCCGTCAGCAGAAGAATGTATCAGGAACAGCCGTGCACGGTCAACGAAAATGCGCTGGGCGATCAAAGCATAGCGTGGAAAATATGGGGGAGGAAAAAGACGTGACGGCACAGTTGAAAAATGTATTGGCGATGTCAGCATTCGGAACGCTTGCAGTTTTTATACGTAATATAGAGATCAGTTCAATGGAGACTGCCTTCTGGCGTGGTGTCATAGCGCTGGGAGTGCTGTGGCTGATCAGAAAAGTCTTTTACCGGAAAACAACTGTTTCAATGGACGGAAAGGAGCGAGCACTTTTGTTCCTGGCTGGCATGGCCGTGGGGCTGAACTGGGCGCTTCTGTTTACAGCCTATGAACATACCAGTGTGGCTGTGGCAACTCTGTCGTATTACTTTGCGCCGGTGATCGTTATTATACTCTCACCTTTTTTATTTAAAGAGAGAATGACGGTTTTTCAGTTTGCATGTTTTGTGATGGCAAGTCTGGGACTTGTGCTGGTGATTGGGACCAGCGGTTTCGGAAATGATGGAAGTTATCTGGGAGTTCTCTGTGGTCTTGGTGCGGCAGTATTTTATGCGAGTGTTGTGCTGATCAACAAAGTCGTGAAGAATGTCAGCGGACTGGACCGCACCTTTATCCAGTTTTGGGGGGCTGTCGCGCTCTTGCTGGTGGTCCTGGTAACCACGGAGGGATTTCAGATTCAGAATGCCTCTTCCAAAAGTTTAGCAAATCTGCTGATCGTTGGTGTGGTGCATACAGGGCTTTGTTACTGGCTGTATTTCTCTTCGATTAAAGATATGCCGGGACAGCAGACAGCGATTTTAAGTTATATTGATCCGTTTGTGGCAATTCTCGTGTCGGTCATGGTTTTCAATGAGACGATACGGCCGGTGCAGGCAGTTGGAGCGGTTTTGATTCTGGGATTTACTTGCCTGTATGAGATCAGAAAGGGAGGTGACTGCATTGCTGGAAATACCTGAGAGTTTCAATATTGCAGCTCAGCTGAAGAATACCGTCACGGGGAAGCGGATCACCTTTGAAGATGGCAGTTCTCTGCTGTGTACTGTGCAGATGTACGGGACAATTTATTTCTGTCCTGCATGCCAGCAGATACGATAAAAAAGCAAAGGAAAAGGGGTTGAAGAGATGAAAAAAGTAACTGCAGTATTTTTTAGTCCGACCGGGGGGACAAAGACGTATGTGATGGAGATTGCAAAACGTCTGTCAGAAGAGGTGTCTGTCATTGATCTGACAGTGCCGGAAAATCGCAGCAAAGAGTATACGTTCGGATCTGACGATGTTGTACTTTTTGGAGCACCTGTCTATGCGGGAAGGCTGCCGCAGATGGAGGGCGGAATTTTTGACCGGGTAAAGGGATGTCAGACACCTGCCATTTTTAATGTGAGCTACGGAAACCGGGAGTTTGACGATGCACTTCTGGAGGAAATGGAAATCTGCGAGACTAATGGGTTTGTGGGGATTGCAGCAGGTGCATGGCTTGCGCCGCACACCTTCTCCGACCGCATTGCCGCCGGACGCCCGGATGAATCTGACAAGAAGGCAGTGGAAGAATTTGCAGGAAAAATCCGGGAAATCTTAGAATGCGGAAATTGGACAAAAGGGGATCTTAAGGTTCCCGGAAATCATCCGTACCGGGATACGATGACAATGCCGTTTTGTCCCGCGGGAGATGAGACGTGTACAGAATGTAAAAAATGTGCTGCTGTCTGTCCGGTTCAGGCGGTATCAGAGGAAAACCCGAGGATCACAGATGCACAGAAATGTATTGCCTGTTTGGCTTGTGTGAAACAATGTCCTGAACATTCCAGAAAAGTATCCGGTCCGCAGTTTGACGCTCTCAGAGAGAGGCTTGAGAAGAACCTTCTGGCGGTGCGTAAAGAACCTGAGATATTTATGGCCGCCGTGTGCGGCGGCAAATAGTACCATAATACAGGCGAAAGATGAGGAGAAACTATCTGGTTTCTCCTGTTGCCTTTGCACGGGTATATTGAGCAATCGGATGCCCTCGTGTATGATAAAAATGGAACTAATTGGATACCACAAACATAAAAAAGCAGGTTCTTATTTCCAGAATTCCGGCAGCAGTGATCAGTGTCATTCTCATTGGAATCAGCGCGGTAACGTATGTCAGTATCCGGAAGGCGCAGCGGCAGGAAGCCAAGCAGTATCCGGAGGAAATTGTGACACAGTATAAGAACATGTTAAGCAAGCGCTATGGACAGGACGTCAGTGATGAAACGTTTTTAGTCAATGCACTTCAGGGTGAGCGTGCGATTTCTGACATAATTACGGATGATTACACAGGAAACGGCATCCTGTGATATTGGTCAGGGATACTATTTTGCAAAGCCTATGCCGGTTGAGCAGTTTGAAGAGCGGTATCTCGGAAAGAAAGCCGGAGTGTAGAAATAGGCGCGCGGATAGCAAAATTAGTCGAGCGTTATTTCACCGAAAACGCTAGAATTCCAAGATAGGGTGGTGAGAGTGATGAAGGAACAGATCGAGGCAGTGCAGCGGATGCAGGACTTTATTGACGCTCATCTGTATGAAGAGATTAAAATTGCAGATTTGGCAAAAGCAGCACGTTATTCACCGTGGCATTCCTACCGTCTGTTTATCAGATGGACGAATCTGACGCCTTCGGATTATATCCGGCGTTACAGGCTGTCAAAATCTGCACTCAGACTGCGTGATGAAAAGGTGAAGGTCACGGATCTGGCGTTTGAACTTGGATTTGGAAGTGTGGATGGATATCAGAGAGCATTCTTCCGGGAATTTGGCTGCAATCCCCGGGCATATGCGGAACATCCTGTTCCGATCTGTCTGTTTACCCCCTATGGCGTAAAATATCAAACCGTCAAAAGGAGGAAGAAAATGGAGAATGTAAAAAATGTATTTATCCAGCTGATGGAAAAACCGGTGCGGGAAGTCATTATCAGGCGCGGTGTCCATGCGAAGGATTACTTTGCCTACTGTGATGAGGTTGGATGTGACGTCTGGGGAATCTTGAGGAGCATCCGGTCGATCAGCGGAGAACCGGTATGTCTGTGGCTGCCGGCCGCATATCAGAAGCCTGGAACCTCAGAGTATGTGCAGGGGGTAGAAATGGCGCCTGGCTGTACAGGAGAGATTCCGGATGGATTTGAAGTGGTAAAACTTCCGGCTGCGAAATACCTGATGTTTCAAGGCGAGCCTTTCCGGGAGGAGGATTACTGCGAAGCGATTGAACAAGTTAAACACGCGATGGAATCCTATGATCCATCCATCACAGGTTATGCCTGGGATGACACCAGTCCGCGTATCCAGCTGGAGCCAATCGGCACCAGGGGTTATATAGAGCTTCGGGCGGTGAAAGAAGCCTGACGGACATAAAGAAAGCCGGAGAGTGGACTACAAGGTAAACTCTCCGGTTTTCTTATCCTCATCTTTGTATAGTATTCTGGGCAGCTGTATTCTGATCGGAATTTCCGAGGGTGACGGACACCGTCTGTTCTTCATATGCTCCGCTGCTGTTTACCTGAACGGTGAGGTCAACTGTCTCTCCGGCTGCATAATATTGGAGCGTGTTTTTCAGGTCGGAGATACTGGAGACACTCTTTCCGTCGAAACCGGTGATAACCATTCCCTGGCGGATACCGGCCTGATCAGCGGGACTTTGGGAGGTCACTGAGGACACATAGACACCTGTTGGAATATTGTAGGCGGAAGCCGTTTCACTGTCCACATCCTGTCCGGAAATTCCCAGATAAGATGCATTTTCAGCCGATACTTTTTCTCGGGTCTGCTGATTCATCAGTTCCTGAATGATCGGTGATGCCGTTGCAGTTGGGATTGCATACCCCATGCCTTCTACTTCTGTTGATGCAAACTTGGCGGAGTTGATACCGATCAGTTCACCGTTCATATTTACGAGGGCACCGCCGCTGTTGCCGGGATTGATCGCTGCGTCTGTCTGGATCAGTGTCGGTGAAGTTTCACTGTCGTCAATTTTGCGGTCCAGCGCGCTGACAATACCGGTTGTCACAGACTGTCCATAGCCAAGTGCATTTCCAATAGCGACTACCTGCTCTCCGACAGACAGAGAATCTGAATCACCGATAGTGGCCACTTTGATCTGAGACATAGTTTCTTCGGAAATCTGATCCAGCGGTACTGCGATAACAGCCAGATCATTATTTGCATCGGTACCCTTTACGGAAGCTGAGTACACACTGTTGTCAGCAAAGCATGCGGATAAGGTGTCTGCACCGTCAACGACGTGGTTGTTGGTCGCAATCAACAGTTCACTGTCATTTTGCCCAATGATAATACCGGAGCCACAGCTTTCCACTTCCTGTGTCTGAATACCGCTTCCAGTGCCGAACATCCCAAAGTAATCCTGAACTTCCTGAACAGATTTGTTGGTGATCGCAACGACGGATGGCATTACGTTGGATGCGATCTCGGATACATCCATGTTGCCGGATGCTGTGGAATCCGAGCTGGTGGTACTTAAGCGGGCGACATTGGAATCGGAGACATCAGCGTTTTCTGAGGCGGAGGTATTGGATGGTGAATTTGCAGTCGTCAGAGCATTGACACCCTGAAAGGCAAATGCGGCAGTTCCGCCAAAAAGTACGGCACTCAGCACGATACCGCCCAGTTTTCTTGAAATTCGTTTTATATTGTTTTTATTGGTCATAATTACACATCTCCTTTGCGTATTTTTTTCTTCCTGAACTTTATAAACAGTATAAGAAAAAATTGTGGTTAATTTGTTATGAAAATAAGGAGAAAGTGTAGAAAATCTGTGGTTAAAGTGTGTTCATCCCTTTACCGGACTGATACAGTTATGGTAAAGTAGAAGTAAAGAAAATACATAACTACAGATAGCAGAAAAAAGGAGATATCATTTATGGGAGGATTTTTTGGAGTCGCTTCGAAGACAAGCTGTACATTAGAGCTGTTTTACGGAGTGGACTATCATTCACATCTGGGAACCAGAAGAGGCGGATTGGCAATATGCGGGGAGGACGGATTCAAACGCGCGATTCACAATATTGAAAATTCACCTTTTCGGACCAAGTTTGAACGTGATGTAGAAGAGATGGAAGGTAATCTGGGAATCGGATGTATCTCTGATTATGAGCCGCAGCCGCTGCTGGTGCAGTCTCATCTCGGAAGCTTTGCTATCACAACGGTTGGAAAAATCAACAACATGGATGAGTTGCTGAAATATGTTTATGAAAATGGAAATACACATTTTCAGGAGATGAGCGGGGGCCAGGTGAATGCGACAGAACTGGTTGCAGCGCTGATCTGCAAAAAGGAATCAATCACAGAGGGTATCCGTTATGTTCAGGAGATCGTGGATGGGTCCATGACCATACTGCTCATGACGGAGGAAGGTCTGTTCGCGGCACGTGACCGTTACGGAAGAACGCCGATGGTCATCGGAAAAAAAGACGGAGCCCACTGCGTCTCGTTTGAAAGTTTTGCTTATATCAATCTCGGGTACCGTGACTGCAAAGAACTGGGGCCTGCTGAGATTGTCTTCATCACCCCGGATCAAATTGAGACGTTGAGTGAACCGCGGGAAGAAATGCGGATCTGTTCTTTCCTCTGGGTTTACTATGGATATCCAACCTCCTCCTATGAAGGTGTCAATGTTGAAGATATGCGTTACAAATGCGGCAGTATGCTGGCCAAAAGGGACAGCGGCAGCGTGAACCCTGATATTATTGCGGGGGTTCCTGATTCAGGGATTGCCCATGCGATCGGATATGCCAATGAATCCAAAATCCCATATGCACGTCCGTTTATCAAATATACGCCGACGTGGCCCCGGTCCTTTATGCCGCAGAATCAGGATCAGAGAAATCTGATTGCAAAGATGAAATTAATTCCGGTGAAAGCGTTGATTCAAAATAAAAAACTTCTCCTGATTGATGATTCCATTGTCAGGGGAACACAGCTGCGGGAGACGACAGATTTTCTGTATCAGAGCGGTGCAAAAGAAGTGCACATCCGTCCTGCCTGCCCGCCGCTTCTGTACGGATGTAAATATCTGAATTTTTCACGCTCCAAATCGGAGCTGGATCTGATTACCAGGCGGATTATTAAGGACCGGGAAGGCGCTCAGGTTTCTCAGGAAATTCTGGACGAATATGCAGACCCTTCCAGCAGGCGCTATGAACAGATGTTGGAGGAAATCAGAAAAGAACAGAATTTCACGACATTGCGCTATCACAGGCTGGATGATTTGGAAAAATCAATTGGAATCTCTCCATGTAAGCTTTGTACGTACTGTTTTAACGGAAAAGAATAGACGAATACCATGCGCTGAGCCGCGGGGGCACTTGTTTTAAGTGCTCCCGCTTCTTTTTGCGATTGTATACGTATCGTCAAGCAGCAGCCAGTTTGCACGCCACCACTGCATGATCTGCCAGTATCCGGCGCCTCTCAGGCCGTATTCCTGAATCAGTGCAAGTTTTGCATGTATGCTGCGCACATCTTCAAACCAAACTTCATGTGTGATGCCTTCATTTTCATAATAAAAATAAGGAGACTGAGCGGTTTCGTCAAATTGAATGACAGCATTGTAGCTTACTGCCAGACGGACGGCTTCCACATTGCCAATGGTTGTGGCGGCGGTTTCACCGCGCACGAACGGCAGCGGCCAGTCGTATCCGTAGTTCGGAATTCCGAGATCAATCTTTTCGGGTGGGATTTCAGAGACTGCGTAATCGACGACCCGGCGAACATTGGCGAGGGGGGCTACAGCCATCGGAGGCCCGTACGTATATCCCCATTCATAGGTCATCAGGAGAACATGATCGGCAATTGCGCCCAGCGCCGCATAATCCTTTCCCTGATAGAGAAGTCCCTGCTGATCCGCAGATGTTTTGGGGGCGAGAGCAACGGAGACGGGATAACCGTACGGTGAGAGTGCGCTGACAGTGCGGGAGACAAATGCCGTAAAAGCATCGCGGTCTTCTGCTTTGATATATTCAAAATCGATGTCCAGTCCTCCGTAACCAAGTGTTTCCATCGTCTCAAGCAGCTGATTGATCAGGTGTTCCTGGATGGTATAGTTATTAACCACAGCGGAGATCAGCTCATTGTTAAAGCGGCCGTCGGGACCGAGCGGAGTCAGTACCAGAACAGGCCGGGTACCAGCAGATTCTGCGGCATCCAGCATCCAGTCCTCCGACAGAAGCGGAGGCACCAGATTCCCGTCGGAGGTAAAGCCGTATGAAAAGATGGACAGGTCTGTCAGATACGGGAGGGTTTCCTGCAGAACCCAGGGGCTGATAAAAGGATAAGCATACCCGTTGACTGAAATTATGCGCAGATGCTGTGGCGGTGAGCCGTCCATGATCAGAAGTGCCTGGCCGATGGCAAGCTGATAGGGGTGGATCAGCTGATTATCGAAAATGATGGATGAGACGGGAATCTGAAAAGCTGAGGCTATGGAATCTACGGTATCACCGGGTGAAACGATGTATATCTGCATGGGCGGATACCTACGCTTTCAGTTGATCCAGAGATTTAAAGGAGTAACCCATCTCTTCCCATTTTGTGAGAAGTTCATCCAGAATCTCGGCATTTGTACTGGAAGTGCTGTGGAGCAGGACGATAGCGCCGGGATGAATACGGCCGAGAAGTTTATCAAATGCTTCTTCATGGGTGGGCTGGTCATCCTGATACCAGTCAACATATGCAAGACTCCAGAAGAAGGTCTGGTATCCAAGCTCCTGAGCCATTTTCAGGTTGCGCTCACTGTATTTGCCCTGAGGCGGCCTGTAATATTTTGTCATCGGTTTTCCTACCGTTTCCTGATAAAGCGTCTCAAGTTCTGTTAGTTCCTTGGCGAAGGCTTCTTTTGTTGAGATCTGGGACATATCCGGGTGGTGGTAAGTGTGGTTGCCGACCGTGTGGCCTTCTTCTACCATCCTTTTTACGAGATCCGGGTTGCTTGAGAGAAAGTTTCCTACGATAAAAAATGTGGCAGGTGCATGGTGCTTTTTCAAAGCATCCAGAATGGTGGGTGTATTGCCGTTTTCATAGCCGGCATCAAACGTTATGTACAGCACTTTTTCCGTCGTATCTTCTGCATAGTAAGCATCAAACTGCTTCAGATCCTCCATACTGGCATTTGCGACGGGGGGCTGCCCTTCCTCCTGAAAGCTAAGACCCCAGTTCCCGTCTGATGAGGTGGAGACGGCTTCTGATTGAAACACCGCATTTTTCGTGTGTTCTACAATCCGGGCTGCCAGTCTGCCGGCAAAAAAAGTGGCGGCGAGCAGAAACGTAAGGCCGAGGATTTTTTTATAATTAACGTTAGCCATAAGATACCTGCAGATTTCCTTTTACTGTAAATTTATGTCCATGAAAAATATTTATAACTCTCAGGATCAAAGAAATATGAAATTTTTGACTGAATCAGGCTGTATCAGGGGCATGCTAAAAGAAAAAATAATTATCAGGAGGAAAATTCATGGAGAAAATCTTCAGGCTGAAGGAACATCACACAACGGTTTCCACCGAAATTACAGCAGGACTTACCACCTTTTTTGCGATGGCGTATATTATTGCCGTAAATCCCGCCATCTTGTCACAGACGGGAATGGAATGGGGAGCCGTCTTCCTTGCCACGATCATCGCCGCCGCGGTCGGAACTCTGATCATGGGACTGGCTGCAAATGTACCGTATGCCCAGGCACCGGGTATGGGGCTGAATGCATTTTTCACATACACGATATGCTTTGGTCTTGGTTTCAGCTGGCAGCAGGCACTGGCCATGGTATTTATCTGTGGACTGATTAATATTTTAATTACGGTAACAAAAGTGAGAAAATCCATCATACGGGCGATTCCGGATTCTCTTCAGCACGCGATAGGAGGCGGCATCGGGATCTTTATCGCGTATGTCGGTCTTCTGAACGTTGGGATCATAAAGTTTACACCGGACAGTTCAGCACCGGCATCCGCAGTTCCGGGACTGGCCGGATTCTCGGAGCCGGTCCTCTGGGTGTTTCTGATCGGTCTGGTACTCACTGTTGTATTCTGCATCCTTCAGGTCAGAGGAGGGATCCTGTTATCTATTGTAATTACCACGCTGATCGGCATTTTGTTCGGGGTGACAAAAACTGGTGATATGCAGGGGGTGGGTGAGGCTGTTCTGGGATTGCCAAAAACGTTTGGAGCCATTTTCCGGGCGGAGGGGATACCGTCGCTGTTTAACGATATTTCAAAGCTCCCGCTGGTATTGACTACGATCTTTACTTTTTCTATGTCAGATATTTTTGATACGATCGGAACCTTTATCGGTACGGGACGAAAGGCGGAAATATTCAGCGGAGCAGAAGAGGGGAGAATGGGACGTGCATTGTTTGCAGATGCGGCCGCGACCTCCCTCGGCGCAGTATTCGGCACATCCAATACTACAACTTATACGGAAAGTGCTGTGGGAATTGCAGCAGGAGGCCGGACAGGTCTGACGTCGGTAGTCACCGCTCTTTGCTTTCTTGTCAGTGCATTTCTTGCACCACTTGTCAGTGCAGTGCCGTTTGCCGCAACGGCGCCGGTTCTCGTAGTGGTGGGATGTATGATGCTTTCAGCATTTTCGGAGATAAATTGGAAAGACCTTTGTGAGGCAGTTCCGGCTTTTTTTACCGGAATTTTTATGGCATTTAGCTACAGTGTTTCCTATGGGATCGCAGCGGGATTTATCATGTACTGCATCGTGAAGACTGCAAAAAAACAGTGGCGTGACATTCATCCTGTGCTGCTGGGGATTGCACTGCTGTTTGTACTGAATTTTGTGCTGCGTGCAGTTGTGTGATACACAAAACCGAGACTGGAAATTATGATTTCCGGTACCGGTTTCTTGTTTTGATGATGCTGCCAGTGATAAAGCCCAGAATCGCTGGCAGCAGCCAGCCAAGTCCCAGGTCAAACATTGGGATAAAGCGACCCGCGGCCGTAATCAGTGTTTCTGTGTGAAGCACTTTCTGCAGCTGTTCAGGAAGTGCGGCGATAAAGTCCAGCAGTGCGGCTGCAAAGGTGAAGGTGGTGACACAGGCATAGACACAGCGTGCATTTTGAAAAAAACGGCCCAGAAGACATAAAAGAATCAGCGTGATTGCAAGGGGATAGAGCAGCATCAGCACCGGAAGTGAGTAGGCGATGATCATTTCCAGACCCAGATTTGCGATCAGGAAAGAAAGGCAGGAGAATATAATTGCCCACCCCCGGTAACTGAGTTTGCCGGGAAATAAAAGGACAAACGTTTCGCTGCAGCTGGTGATAAGCCCGATGGAGGTCTTAAGACATGCAAAGGTCACAGTGAGAGCAAGGATTACGGCCCCTGCTGTCCCGTAATAGTGCCTGGCAATGAACGTGAGCACTTCTCCGCCATTTTTGCATAGGGGTGAAAGTCCGCGGCTTTGTGTGCCTGCCACAGTGACGATGATATAGATCACTGCCATGATTACAGAACTTAAAAGCCCCGCTTTTACGGTGCAGCGGGCGACATCACCCGGGCGCCTGACGCCGAGTCCTTTTATGACATTGACGACGATTATGCCGAAAGCCAGACCGGCAAGTGCATCCATTGTATTGTAGCCCTCCAGAAAACCATTAAAAAACGCTCCTGAGGCATATCCTGTGTCAGGGGTGATGCTGCCGACACTTCCGAGCGGGCGGCATAACGCTGTGATCATCAGAACGCCGAGGAAAATCAGAAATAAAGGGTTTAAGACTTTCCCGATCCAGGTTAGAATTTCGCCGGGCCGAAGTGAAAAATAAAAGACGATTCCGAAAAATATCAGTGAGAATACAGCCAGTGGGAGTGTATGTCCGGATGACCGGGACAACAGCGGTTCGATACCCACTGCAAAAGGTACCGTTGCGCACCTTGGAATGGCAAAAAAGGGACCGATCGTCAGGTATAGGGCACAGGTGAAAAAAACGCCGTAACGTTTTCCAACACGCTGACTCATCTCCGTCAGTCCGCTGCAGCGGCTGTTTCCCAGGGCGATTACACCAAGCAGAGGCAGTCCAACTCCGGTAATCAGAAAACCGGCAATGGCAGGCCAGACATTCCTCCCTGCCATCTGCCCCATGAGCGCCGGAAAGATCAGATTCCCGGCGCCAAAAAACAGGCCGAATAACATACTTGCAATTGTCAGATACTGTCTGAAGTTTATTTTTTCTTTCATGGTACATCCCCCTGATATTTTATTCTATTATAACACTGCTGCAAAATACTTACTATTAAAGTGTTTGGAATTTCGCTTAAATATATGTATTATGCTTGACAGACATAACCCTCTTTGCTATGATGAGCTCGTTATTACAATAAATATGATTAATCCAGGGGGGTGGCTTGATGTTTGCAATCCGTTTTAGATAAGTAGGTGATAAAAAATCGGTTCTTTCATGAAAAGAGCTGTTTTGTCATGCTTATTTTTACGGATCAGAGGAACGTCAGGCATTTCAGTCGGTTTTAGACCGTCTCGTGTTCCATTCCCGTATTGCAGGCAAACTCTCTTTTGATGGTGTGCCTGCATTTTTTATTGCCCAAGATTATGTTGCTGATGAAAAAGAAAATGTAGGAGAAGTGAAATGGAACACTTAAAATGGAAACAAAAATTTATTACCGTGGCTTTTGGACAGACGGTGTCATTGGTTGGAAGCTCTGCGGTTCAGTTTGCATTAATCTGGTGGATTGCGAGTGAGACACAGTCGCCGCTGATGCTGGGAATGTCAGGAATGGTTGCGTATCTGCCGGTTATTCTGCTCAGTCCGGTTGCGGGCGTACTTGCAGACCGTGTGAACCGCAAACTGATCTGTATCAGTGCGGATATGTTTATCGGACTGGCGGCGGCAGTGTTTGCTGTCATCATGTGGAAGGCGGAACTTCCGGTGTGGTCTGCGCTGATCGTTTTGCTGGTCAGAGGAATTGGAAGTACCTTTCATCAGCCATCCATACAGGCGATTATACCGCAGATCGTCCCGGCGCAGGAACTGATGAGGGCGAATGGATGGTCGCAGTTTATGCAGTCAGGTGCTTTTATGCTGGGACCGGTGATCGGAGCTGCACTTTATGCAGCATTTCCCCTGCCGGTTGTATTGTTAAGTGATCTTTTGGGGGCTGCTGCAGCGAGCGGACTGCTTGCGGTTGTAAAGATTCCGGAGATACGGAAAGTACATGAGAAAACACAGAAGAAATTTCTGCGCGAATTCAAAGAAGGAATTGATGTGTTTTTTGAGGACAGAGGGTTGTTTGTGCTGATTGTGGCAGAGACTGTCTGTATGGTATTTTTTCTGCCGCTGGCATCTTTTTATCCGCTGATGACGAGCAGCTATTTTAAAGGAACTGCATGGCATGCCAGCGCAGTGGAGCTTGCATATGCGGTAGGTATGATGGTGATCGCTGTGTTGTTTGGAAGTGTTGTGAAAGTTAAGAATAAAATCTTTATGTCATTTATCGGACTTTTAGGCATCGGCATTTCGTCTGTCGTATGCGGAAGCCTCCCTCCGGTTATGAAGATCTTCTGGATCTTTGTGATTGCGTGCGGGTTCATGGGTGCATTTGGAAATGTTCATATCATACCGCTGATGGCGTATATGCAGGAAAACATCGATCCGCTGAAAATGGGCCGTGCATTCTCGGTAGTCGGCATCATAAGTTCCCTGGCGATGCCAGTCGGATTGCTGATTGGCGGACCAGTGGCCGAGAAGATCGGAGTGCATATGTGGTTTCTGGTTACGGGAATCATATGCACGATTGTCACGGCTGTCAGCATTGGAATTGAACGAAAACAACGATGTTAACAGGCACGCATTTGTTTTATCGCCTTTAATGAGAGGGGTATGGCGAGTGTAAATGTCAGCAGGTCTGCGGCCGGCTGTGCGAATTCAATGCCTGCCAGTCCTGCAGCTGCCGACAGGATGGGGAGCAGGGGAAGAAAGAACAGTCCCTGCCGTCCCATTGCAAGTACGCTTGCGGGCAGTGTTTTCCCGATGTTCTGCAGCATCATATTTGCCATGATGATCAGTCCCGTCAGTGGAAAAGACAGGCACTGACAGCGCAGTGCCCGGCTGCCGATGGTTATCAGATACGGGTCACCGCTTCGAAACAGAGCAATCAGTGTGGGAGCCAGTAAGAATCCGGCAACTGAAAGGAACACTAAAATGACAGTCGAAACTTTAACGCAGAACCAGTATGCCTTTATCACCCGCTCATAAAGCCCGGCACCGTAACTGAAGCCGCAGACAGGCTGAAAGCCCTGGCCGAATCCGATCATGGCAGAGCCTGCAAAAGTAGTGATTCTGGACACAATGGAAAATGCTGCAATGGCTGAGTCACCGTATCCCTTTACGGACCAGTTTAAAGCGATCACTGCAACACTGGCGATTCCCTGGCGGCAGAGTGACGGCAGCCCGCCCCGTACAATTTCACCAAACTGCCAGATATGAGGAGAAAGATTTTTCAGCCGGATGGATATATTGCCTTTTTGTGCACAGCCGCCCAGCAGAAGCAGCCAGCTGATAAACTGACTGATAATCGTGGCCAGTGCGGCGCCTCCGACTCCCATACCGAGTTTAAAAATAAAAATGGGGTCCAGCGCGATATTGAGTATGGCGCCAAAGGTAATGCCGACCATGGCGATCTGAGCACTTCCCTGAAGCCTCAGCTGATTGTTGAGAACCAGGGAAGACATCATAAACGGCGTGCCCAGAAGCAGCCAGCGCAGATAACTGTTGGTATAGGGCAGAGCGGTTCTGGTTGCGCCCAGCAGCATTGAAAGCTGGGAAGTAAACAAAAGCCCGAGTATCATGATCAGAGTGCCCGCTGCAATGGGAAGAAAGAAACCGGTGGCAGCCATATTCTGTGCTTTTTCATATTCCTTTTTTCCGAGTGAACGTGAGATAAAGTTACCGGAACCGTGTCCGAAAAAGAATCCTACTGCCTGGACCAGTGCCATGAACGAAAAGGCAACACCCACAGCGGCAGAGGATTCCGTGTTGTCGAGATGACCGACATAGATCGTATCCACCATATTGTAAAAGGATGAGATCAGCATACTGATAATCGTCGGTACCGCCATTCTCGGGATGATTTTCTGAATCGGCATCTGTGTCATATGAATGAATTTTTCGTTTCGTTTCTGTTCGTCAATTGCCTGAAGTTCCAAGTGCAATTCCCCCCTTTCTTATATAATATTATAGGAAGCAGCCTGAATCGTCAAATAAAACACTTGACTTTGACGCTGCGTAAACCAGTATACTTAATTTACGGCAGAAAACAGGAGGTACAAATGGAATACAGTATTCGGGAATTATCAAAGATAGCAGGTGTAAGTGCACGTACTCTGCGGTATTATGACGAAATCGGACTGTTGAAGCCATCACGCACAAGTGAAGCCGGTTATCGGTATTACGGTCCTGAGGAACTGGATTTGCTGCAGCAGATTCTGTTTTACAGGGAGCGGGGATTTGGCCTTGAAAAGATTGCAGATGTTCTGTATAACAGCGAGTTTGATATTATGAGAGCGTTGGATGAGCATCTGGAGGATCTAAAACATCGGCGGATGAGAGTCGATAACGTGATATCTGCCGTGGAACGAACCATAGCATCGATGAAAGGAGACATCATCATGAGTGATCAGGAAAAATTTGAAGCATTCAAACAGAATATGGTAGAAAAACACGAAAAAGTATACGGGCAGGAGGTCCGGGAGCGATATGGGGATCAGCAGGCAGATGAAGCGAAGCAGAAAATGCTGCAGATGACGCCCGAGGCGTATGAGAAATTAAAGAACCTGGAGCAAGAGATTTTAAACAGACTGAAAGCAGCAGTAAGTGCGTCAATCCCCACGGATGACGAGGAGGCACACAGAATCATGCTGCTGCACAGAGAATGGCTTGAGATGACATGCCCCCGGTATACGAGTCAGATGCATAAAGGACTCGCCGGCATGTATGTGGCCGACGAGAGGTTTCGGATGTATTATGACAAAGAACTTGCAGGATGTGCCGAATTCCTGAAAAATGCCATCATACGCTGGGCATAGTAAAAATCCGCCTAAAGTCTGACGCCAAAAGTTTAACAAAAACATTGCCTTGATGCAACGAAACGCATGCCCGGTCTATCTAATAAGTGTAAGGCGGTTGAAAACGCACTACAGGATAAACTGTCCCGGCCGGGCGATACGGAGGTAAATATGGTGTTACTGGTAAAGCGCGCTCAGCGCGGAGATGCGGAAGCATTCGTTGAGTTGATGGAGGAACATAAAAAAGCGATGCAGCGGGTTGCCTTCGGTTTCTTCAAAAGTGAAGAAGACGTAGCTGATGCAATGCAGCAGACGGTGCTGGATGCATTTGAACACTTAAACGAATTAAAATATGCAAAATATTTTAAAACGTGGCTGATCCGGATTCTGATCAATAACTGTAACAGGATGTACAACAGCTACCAGAGGAGTCTTGCTATGGAAAAAGTGCCGCAAAATGGCGTATGGGAAGATGATTTTGCAGGTCAGGAGTTCAGAGATATGATCAGCAGTCTTCCGGAGGACAGCAGACTCATATTTCAGTTGTACTACGGTGAGGAATTTACGACAAAAGAAATTGCATTGATTATGGAGATGAAAGAAAATACCGTAAAAAGCAGACTTCACCGGGGAAAAGAGATCATCAGACAGGAGTTGCAGGCAGAGGGAACAGTCAGGGTTTTTACACGTTAGATTGGAGGCGGCAGTTATATGAGATATTCAGAAGAAGATATGAAAAGGGTATTGGGGCAGGAACCGGCAGCATCTGTGCTGGTGGATCGCGGTATGGAGGAAGCTTATCAGAAAATCAGGTCATCAAAAGCACCGCATAAAAAATATTCGTTCAGAAAAGTGGTGACAGGGATCACCGGATCAGCAGCTGCTGCGGCGATTGCATGTGCAGTTTGTGTCAGCAATCCGGTGCTGGCGGAAAAGATACCGCTGATTGGACGTATTTTCCATACCGTTGAAGAAAATGTGACATATAAAGGAGATTACAGCGGTCATGCAGAGAGACTGGTCACGGAGGGAGCTGAGGAAGACAGCCAGTATGTTCAGACATCAAATGGTATTACGGTGACCGTTTCAGAAGCATATTACGACAGCATGGCACTGTATCTTGCAGTCAGTATTGAAAATGAAGAGGCATTTCCGGATGATTTTATCCGCACCCAGAATATGGAAGGATATCAGCTGGAATATGACAGGCTGGAGCTGATGACATCCGTGGGATTTGATTTTTCTGAGGCCGGACTCGGCACTGTCGAGTGCAGTCCGGAAAATGGAATGATGGCGCCTTATTATATTGAAGGGCAATTTGAAGACAACCAGACATTTGCAGGGATTATCAGGATGGATCTTGAGTATCTTGCAGATGGAGAAGGCGGTTACATTGATGTGCCGGATCAGTTCGGGTATACGCTCAGGATCTCGGATATTTATGCGGATTTATTTACGACAACGCCACAGACGGTTAACGACCCGGACAATCCGGGCAGCACAAGAGTCATTGAGAATCCGGACCAGAAGCATTACGAAGGCGAATGGGAGTTTAACCTTGATGTTGTACTGGACAACTCTGCCACCACAAAAGTTGAGGTGGGTGAGACGAATGATTCCGGTGTAGGAATTGCCCGGGTGACAAAGACTGCATACGAATTAAAAGCAGATGCAATTATACCGGAAGATGCAGAACCCGGAGATTATCTTGTAGCGGTTTGTGATGCAAATGGAGAATTGCTGGAATCACAGGGGGATATTGTCGAAGTTTATTCCACTTATGGGCGTGACACCAGCAAAGTGAGCGTATATGTCGTCGACTACATCACCTATATGGATGAATGTAAAGGTGACAATGCGTATCTTCTCTCCGAGAAGGCACTGTATCAGACAGAGATAGAATTCTCATAAATATGTGGTAAGGGGCTGTGACAGAATAGCTGATGAATCAGCTATTCTGTACAGCCCTATTTTTGTGCCATAAAGGAAGCAGGCAGGAAAAATTTCACAGAGTATGGACAAAGACGGCGCTCTCAGAACCCAGGTTCTTTACTTTTATGGTGTCCAGGTTCCTCTCTGAAACCAGTGATCGCAGCCATCGGACTTGATACAGGGTCATTTGGTGCAAAAGAAGATTTTGGAAGATCGGGACTTAGCTGGCAAAAGGATGCAGAGTGGGGGGATTATCACGTGACGACTCTGCATGATTATGAGACGGCGACGCTTGAAAATGCATTGATTTATTCAGATAATATTTATTTTGCAAAAGCAGCGCTGAAAATAGGGTCCGACCGTCTGATGAGTGCGTTTGACAGTCTGGGATTTGGCAGGGAACTTCCGTTTGAGATTACAATGAGTCAGTCACAGTACGCAAATGAAGGCGGAATTGACACAGAAATTCAGCTGGCGGACAGTGGGTACGGACAGGGAGAGATTCTTGTCAATCCCCTGCATCTTGCTGTGATGTATACAGCATTTGCCAATGAAGGAGATATCATAAAACCATATCTGCGCTATCAGGAAAATGCACAGCCGGAAATCTGGCTGAAACAGGCAGTGACCGGCGAAGCGGCTTCAACGATAAAAGACGCACTTGAACAGGTAGTGAATTCTCCTCAGGGAACCGGATACGCAGCGCGCCGTGAGGATATACTGCTTGCAGGAAAGACGGGAACAGCGGAGATAAAAGATTCAAAAGAAGATCAAAACGGGACAGAACTTGGCTGGTTTGCAGTCTTTACCCCACAGACTGATGTGGAGCAGCCGTTGCTTCTCGTCAGTATGACGGAGGATGTAAAAGAACGGCATGGAAGTACATATGTCGTACAGAAAGATAACGCTGTGCTGGATGCATATCTGACGTCATTGTCATAAGAGGGGACAGCGGATTGGAAGGGAAAAGATGGGCGGATGCAATTTTTGCAGCCGCCCATTGACACGTAACTGTGAAAAGGCTAAAATATAGAAGAATTATAACGAAGCTCATCAACCATACTATTGATGAGCTTATTATCTTGCAGGGAAAGGCAGGTGAGTGCAATGGATGCTGGTGCCAGTTATCGATCGTGTATCATTTCAATGAAAAGGAGAAGAAAAAATGAACAGAGAGATTTTTATGGAACTCTTGCGGCAGAGAGAATTCAAAGCTGTGAGAAGTGTTTTGAATGTCATGAACGCAGTGGATATTGCCTCGCTGCTGTCAGAATTGGAGGATAAGGAGCTTACGATTACATTCCGCCTGATTCCCAAGGAGAAAGCGGCTGATGTTTTCAGTAATATGAATCACTCCATGCAGACGTACCTCGTTGAGATGCTGACGGAGAAAGAGCTGAAAGAGATTCTGGATGATCTTTATATGGATGATACCGTGGATATTCTGGAAGATCTCCCGGCTAATCTGGTGACAAGGATTCTGGATACAGTGACAGTTCAGAAAAGAAGTCTGATCAATCAGCTGTTGAATTATCCCGATGACAGTGCAGGAAGCATTATGACAACGGAGTATGTGGATTTACGGAAACATATGACGGTTGCCCAGGCGATGGCACATATCAAACAGGTGGGGATCCACAGGGAGACGATCTATACGTGTTATGTCCTGGAAAAAAGAAAATTGATCGGAATTGTGACAGCAAAAGATCTGATGACTTCAGAAGATGAGATGCTGATTGAGAATCTTATGGAAACAGAAATTATCTCAGTGGGCACGCATGATGATCAGGAAGAGGTCGCCAGACTTTTTACAAAGTATGACCTGCTGGCACTTCCGGTTGTTGACAAAGATGATTTCATGGTTGGCATTGTCACGGTCGATGACGCAATGGACGTCATGGAAGATGAGGCCACAGAAGATATTACTAAGATGGCGGCAATCAACCCGAGCGAACAGACATATTTTGAAACTCCGGTTTTGGCGCATGCAAAAAACAGAATTGTATGGCTTTTGGTACTTATGCTCTCTTCAACACTGACGGGGGCGATTATCACACGGTATGAGAACGCTTTTGCTGCAATTCCGCTTCTTGTCTCTTTTATTCCTATGCTGATGGATACCGGGGGAAACTGTGGCTCTCAGAGCTCTACGCTGATCATCCGCGGTATTGCTCTCCATGAAATTGAATTTAAAGATATCTTTAAGGTTATGTTTAAAGAGCTGAGGGTTTCACTGGTAGTCAGCGTTGTGCTTGCAGCTGCTAATGCAGTGCGGATTATGCTGGTTTACCGTGATATGCAGATGGCGCTTGTGGTCGGAACGTCACTGATCGCAACCGTGATTGTTGCGAAACTGATTGGATGTGTGCTGCCGCTTCTGGCCAGAAAGATACATCTGGATCCGGCAATTATGGCAGCACCTTTGATTACAACAATTGTGGATACATGTTCTGTGATTGCATATTTCACGATTGCAACCAAGGTATTTTCACTGTGATGGGACAAGGCTGTACGGATTTAAAATGACAGTAACAGTTTAGACATGAAAGGGAGGATACGTATGAGACAGTGTATGGATTCTGATAACCTGCACCGAAGACTGAAGAAAGTCATCGGGCAGATACAGGCGATTGACAGGATGATCGATGAGGATATACCGTGTGAAGATATTCTGATGCAGATCAATGCGGCAAAGTCTGCACTGCATAAGGCGGGGCAGGTCGTTTTGGAAGGTCACCTTCAGCATTGTGTACGAGACGGCATTGAACACGGCGACGTTGAAAAGACAATCGCCAGCTTTGCGAAGGCGGTGGAACGTTTTTCTAATATGAAATGAACAGTGGTAAAAGTAATGTAAACAGCAGGGTTTCAGAGGAATTTGGGCTCCTGCTGTTTTTGTTTGTTAAGAAAATAATATGAACGATATATGAACAAATTTAATAAAAAAGACATAACACTTAAAATATAAAATTGTATAAAACGATTGACAGGCATTTGTAAAAAATGCAATTTTTTGTCATATAAAACAATGTTTGGGAAAAATGTGAATAAATTATGTACAAAAATTGAGAAAAATATGAAATTAAAATTGACAAAATGAACAAGTGACGATATAATAAAAAAGACTCGTGAAAAGACCTTGAATCAGGACCCGGGTCCTCTTAAGTTCTTGGACAAGTAGGAAGAAAAGAACGGGAGGAATTACTGATAACGGAGGTCAGAGTGACTGCATTGGGTGTAGGAACTGGCAGTCAAAGGCAAAGAGTTAGAGTAAAGGAAGCTATTAGGAGGAGAATTTCAATGAAGAGAAGAGTAATAGCAGGAATCTTGGTGGGTTTGTTGGCAATTGGCACACTTGCAGGATGTGGCGGGAAAGATGATTCAGCAGCATCATCAAGTACAGAAAAAGAAGACACAGCAGCGTCTGATGAGAGTGATTCTGATGATGCAGACGCAGCAGATGATTCGTCAGCGGATGCCAGCGGCGGTGATATAGGAAATATCACAATGATTATGGCACTGCGTGATGAGTTCCTTTCCACACTGGAAGCAGGTGCAATCTCTGCGGCAGAGGAAATGGGAATCAATCTGACGACCCAGGACGCTCAATCTGATACAAGTAAACTGCTTCAGTTTGTTGAGACAGCGAGAAACGATGGACAGAAGGCAATCATTGTAAATCCGGTTGACCCGGAGACATGCCCGCAGATCGTAGAGGCTGCCGGCGATATGAAAGTCGTATTTGTTAACAGACCGCCTGTTGATACAGAAGCAGTTCTGAATGAAAACGTAGTATATGTAGGTTCTGATGAGATGATGTCCGGTAAGTATCAGGGCGATTTCCTTTCAGAGAAATTTAAAGCAGAGGGAAAAGAAGAGATCAAATACATTCTGTTAAATGGTACAATTGGAAACGTTTCTACAACACAGCGTACAGCTTCCTGTCTGCAGGCGTTTGAAGACAACGGCATTAAAGCAACGGAAGCAACTGCTCCGCTGGCAGCAGATTTCGACCGTGCAACAGCACAGGATATGATTACTCCGCTGCTGACAACCATCGAATATGACTGTATCATCTCAAACAATGATGCAATGGCTCTCGGTGCGATTGAAGCTCTGAAAGATCAGGGAATCGATCCTTCAACAGTTCCTGTTGTTGGAATCGATGCTACCGTAGACGGACGTCAGGCAGTAAAAGACGGTACACTGGCTATGACAGTATTCCAGGATGCGAATGGACAGGGATACGGTGCGCTTATGGCTGCAGCTAATCTGGTTTCCGGAACTACTTTGAATGAAGGCACAGATTATGACCTGGATGAGACAGGACATATCATGTGGGTACCATTTGAGCCGGTTACTCCTGATAACGTAGCTGATTACGACTGATGTTAGTCATCAGGTAATTGTTGAATTTGATTATAGGTGCCGGCCTTAGGCCGGCACCTATA
>CAZUNG010000017.1:0-18571 GCA_964621905.1 uncultured Ruminococcus sp.
AGGAAACGCTGATGAGGGCGATTTTGATCACGGATTCTACGCAACAGGCATAACTTCTGGAGAATGGTGTTTAGTCTTGTAAAAAAGTCTGGACTGCCGGCGGCAGTTCAGGCTTTTTATCACTGATGGGCGTTATGCCTACAGAAGATTATATATAGGCAGACTGAAGGGGAATGAAATGAAACCCGGCATTTTCCCATTCCATGATGGACTGAATGCTGGGAAGTCCTCCCGAGTGGTAATCAATACATTTATTTTAACGTCAACATTTTAATTCTATATTTGTATTTTCTTAATTTTTAATAAAAACACCTCATTATTTGTCAGGAATGTCCAGAACGTACATTCATGTTGAAAGAATTTTGCAATTATGCTAAACTATAGACGTATTTAGCATGTAAAAAGGCTAGGGGAACATGAAAAAAGAAAAGAACAATCTTGTATTAATCGGAATGCCGGGTGTCGGAAAAAGCACGATTGGCGTGATTCTGGCAAAGGAAATCGGATATCAGTTTCTGGATGCGGATCTTTTAATCCAGCAGAAGGAAAACCGTCTGCTGAAGGAGATTATCGCAGAGGAAGGAACAGACGGATTTATTGCGGTTGAAAACAGAGTCAATGCGTCCATTGCTGCAGATCGCACTGTAATTGCTACAGGAGGGAGTGTAGTTTACGGTAAAGAGGCGATGGAACACCTCCGGGAAATCGGAACGATTATATATTTACGGCTTTCCTATGCATCTTTGAAGAGACGTCTGCATAACCTAAGAGGTAGAGGGGTAGTGCAGAAAGAAGGACAGACTCTCCGGGATATTTATGAGGAGCGCACGTTGTTATATGAGCAGTATGCGGATTTGATTGTGGATGAAGAAAATAAAGGGATTGAGGAGACGCTGCAGGCAATTCTCGACATATTAATTTTATAAAATTTTTAAGTTTTTTTTACAAAACAATTGAATTATTATAACATTTGCGGTATGCTAATTAATACATTGATTGGTTGTGTCGGTGGTTTTGGGTCTGCCGATACAAGAAAAATCCGAGGTGGAATATGGAACAATATATAATAAGAGGTGGTAATCCGCTGGTTGGAGAAGTTGAAATTGGCGGTGCAAAAAATGCAGCACTTGCGATACTTGCTGCTGCGATCATGACGGATGAAACAGTGCGTATTGATAATCTTCCGGATGTCAGGGACATCAATGTCCTTCTGGAAGCAATTGAAAGAATCGGGGCAACCGTAGAACGTGTTGACCGTCATACAGTGACCATTAACGGAGCAACAATTGGTGATATCAGTGTTGATTACGAATATATTAAGAAAATCCGTGCGTCCTACTATCTGTTAGGCGCACTGCTTGGAAAATACAAAAAAGCGGAAGTTCCGCTTCCGGGCGGCTGCAATATCGGAAGCCGTCCGATTGACCAGCACTTAAAAGGTTTCCGCGCGCTCGGAGCGTCGGTGGATATCCTGCACGGTGCAATTGTGGCGAGGGCGAATGAGTTAACAGGAAATCATATCTTTCTTGATATGGTGTCTGTCGGTGCGACAATCAACATCATGATGGCCGCTTCCATGGCGAAGGGAAGGACCATTATTGAAAATGCGGCCAGAGAACCGCACGTTGTAGATGTTGCCAATTTCCTCAACAGTATGGGGGCAAACATCAAGGGTGCCGGTACGGATGTCATTCGCATCAAAGGTGTGGACAAGCTCCATGCCAGTGATTATTCCATTGTGCCGGATATGATTGAAGCGGGAACTTATATGATGGCAGCGGCTGCCACCAAAGGCGATATTCTGATAAAAAATGTGATACCGAAACATCTTGAGGCTACAACAGCGAAGCTGGAAGAGATCGGCTGTGAGGTGGAAGAGTTTGACGATACCATTCGGGTGATTGCTTCACGGCGTCTCAGAAGGACACATGTGAAAACATTGCCGTATCCGGGATTTCCGACGGATATGCAGCCGCAGATGGCAGTTGTGCTTGCACTCGCAGAGGGGACAAGTATTGTGACGGAAAGTATTTTTGAAAACCGCTTTAAATATGCAGATGAGCTCGCACGTATGGGGGCTGATGTGAAAGTGGAAGGAAATACTGCGATTATTGACGGAGTGGACCGTCTTACCGGTGCCAGAGTAAGCGCTCCGGATCTTCGTGCCGGTGCAGCGCTTGTAATTGCAGGGCTGGCTGCCGACGGCATCACAACCGTCGATGATATTATGTATGTTCAGCGCGGTTATGAGGACTTTGAGGGAAAACTGAAAGGACTCGGCGCAGATATCGAGCGCGTGTTCAGTGAGAAAGAAATTCAGAAATTCAAACTTCGGATCGGATAAAGGGAACGATAAAATACCGGATACCTAAGAACTGTAAAAGCAGCTTTTAGGTATCCGGTATTGTTGTTTTGCAAAGAAGCCGGTTAATTTGATAAATTATTTGATTTCAGACGGCGGTGCGTCAGAGAGAGCAGCAAGTTTGTAATCCCGGACACGGTAACCGGTCAGCTTTTTAAAAAGCTTGGAAAAATAAACAGGATCATTAATGCCCACTTTTTCCGCAACTTCATAAGTGTGCAGGGAAGTGCCAAGAATTAATTTCTTGGCTTTTGCGATCCTTACATTCTGTATGTAAGAAGAAATATTGATATTTTTCTTGTTTTTAAAAAGACGTCCCAGATAGCCGGAACTCATGTAAAAGACGGAGGCGATTTTCTCCAGGGACAACTCTTCGGCGTAGTGGGAATGAATATAGCGTTCGATATTGTCAATGATATCGCTTCTCTGGGTTCTCTGATTCATCGTGCTGCCCAAGGTCTGCATGATAACATCGGTGACGCTTGCAAACAGTTCTTCCAGCGAATTGCATTTCCTCAGACGGGTATAATAGTCTGCAGGATTACTGCCCGCCGGCATGTCAAAACTGTTGTATGAGTAGTACTGCTGTGAACAGGCATTGATAATGTAACTGCAGATATTTAAGATATTGTCATATGACACCTGGTTCTCTTCAAAATATAAGCGCAGTTTTGTGAGTTGGGAGTGTGTCAGGGGCAGATTCAGTTTGCCGATGGAATCCAGAATACTGTCCAGAATGGATTTTACGGTATTCATCTGCTGATCTGACAGGCTGGGTATGGTGCTGTAGGAACAGACAGGCTGGCTGTTGCTGTACAGTGCAAATTTTACGGCGCTTTCCGATTCGCTGACAGCAGTGTGTATTTGACAGACATCGTTGTGCAGATTACTGATTCCTATCGAGATAAAAAAATTCGTCAGATTATCTACAATGCTGCACAGCTCTGTACACAGCTCATCAATACTGTTCCGGTGCAGTGTTTCCGCACTGTTAAAGCAGATTCTGATATAATGGCGGCTGCGCACAACGACATAGTAATCTTCTCCTGCGAAGACCTGGTTGATATACTGCTTTACCAGTTCTTCGAAATCATAGTATTCTTCATTCGTATACTGTAAAGATTCGGAAGTATTGATATGAATCGTGACGATATGATAGTTGTAAATATAAATATCCAGTTTGTCCAGAAGATCCTGCAGGTCTTCGGTGTTATGGCCGTCCTCCATGATATTCATCAGAAGCATGGACTGACGCAGCTCCAGATTTTTCTGAAGCTGCTGTTCCATCTTCCATTCCAGGTCCAGATGT
Source organism: uncultured Ruminococcus sp. (assembly GCA_964621905.1). Taxonomy (GTDB): domain Bacteria; phylum Bacillota; class Clostridia; order Lachnospirales; family Lachnospiraceae; genus Ruminococcus_G. Next base: position 3,672 of record CAZUNG010000017.1, read on the forward strand.
TCATTCGCTCTCTCAATTACAGAAATTGCCTGTTTGACAGCTTCTGAGACTTTGAATACAGAAGTTGGTTTTAGAATGAGGTTGACAACATTGGGACATTGGATGGCCTGATAAGCGTTATCAAACTCATAGAACCCTGTGATCAGGATACATTTGACTGCAGGGTAATGTTCATACAGATTCTTACATAGTGTCAGACCGTCCATCTGGTCCATATTAATGTCAGTCAGCACAATGTCAGGCGTTTCCAGTGCTGCTTTTGCAAGTGCATCTTCTCCGCTTTGACAGGTGCCGATCAGGGTGCAGCCCAGGCTGGCCCATTTGATACCTGCAGACAAGCCTGTCCGGATCACTTTTTCATTGTCTACGATCAAAACTTTATACATGATTTCCTCCTGCCGTCTGGCTCATGAACAAAACGTTTAGTCCCGGACCTTGTCAAACGGGATATGCACAGTCACAACAGTTCCCTGATTGGGAGCACTTTTGATATCGATACCGTATCTGGGTCCATATAACATAGACAGACGGTCTGCAATGTTTTTAAGAGCAATATGGTGACTGCGTGAATCCAGATTCAGAGAGTCATGATCTGGATTCTGATTCAAAATGGAATCAGGGTTAAAACCGCAGCCATTATCTTCGATCTTACACAGAATACCGTCTGTTTCTTCCCATATACTGATTGTGATACGGCCTTCGCGGCTGATATTAGAAAATCCGTGGACAATGCAGTTTTCCGCAATCGGCTGCAGAGACAGTTTGGGTATCTGGTAAAGGTCCAGAATCTCATCGTCCGCGTTAATCTTATATTGAAAGTTGACGGCCAGACTGATCTGCTGCAGCACCAGATAATTCTGGATGTACTCCAGTTCCTGACGAATCGTAATTTTCTGACGTCCGTTAAACAGAATATTACTGTGCAGCAGTTCACTGAGCTTAATGACCATATTGCTGATGTCATCGGATCCGTTGGTGCTGGCTTTCCAGTTAATGATATCCAGCATGTTGAACAGGAAATGGGGATTGATCTGCGACTGCAGATTCTTAATCTCATAATCTTTCAGCTGATTTTGCAGAGATTCGCACTCAGTATGCAGAATGTGGATCTCTTCAATCCTGTTTTGAATCAATTCCTGAACTTCTGAAACTTCTCTGCAGGAGGGGGTAAATACCGGTTTCACGTGAGGCTGTTCCAAGGAAAGCTGATAGTAACTGTGCAGCTGCTGTATGGGATAGATCAGCCGGGAAACAGCGGCGGCAGCGGTGAAACAGTATAATATGACAGCCAGTATTAATATCAACGTATACAGCAGAGATTTTGAGGCAAGCATGACGGAGTGCTTTGGAATCGTGAGATACAGGTGAAGGTTCCACGCCTCCAGATTCTCCTGGTAGATATAATAATCGGAATGCTGCTCTAATAGCTTGTCCGAATTACAAAGTTCCTGTGGCACGCTGTTATAGACGAGAGCACCTATGTCCGCATTGTTATTGGAAAAAATAACAGCGGACTGATCAGTGTATACCCGGTACTGCGTATTCGGGTACTGATCCAGGTTCAGTGTGTATGTATACCGGGTCTGGCCAGGGTTTACGTTATCGAGAATATTGTTAGGCACCGGATTCAGCTCGATAATCACCTTTCCATAATAGTGATTTTCATAAATGTTTCGGAAATCCTGTACCCAGTAGGCATAGGCAGAGCCGTTGGCCGGTGAAATAAACTGTCCTGAGGGAAGGTCAAGGTCCATGCAGTCTCTGTAAAGTTTGGTGCACCGCTCCAGAGCCAGATCTACGGACGTGTTATCAAGTGCATAGTATTCCAGGGAGTTTTCGTAAAATATGGTCACGGCGCTGATTGCGGGCTGCATGAAAAAACGCTTGTACAGCACCGGTGAGCTGATCGTATCTTTGAGGTTCTTTAACTCTTCACCAATCTCTTCTTCTCCCTTTTTCAGGTTTTTCAAATGTGTCCGTATATCCGGACAGTCCTCAATCATTGTGACAATATCGGAAGCGAAGGTAAGGTGTGTTTCCAGTACTTCTTTAAAATCATCAACATAGTTATTCAGACCGTTTTCTGCTGCAGTGTTCATTGCATGCGTATTGGCATATATAAAACAGCCGCAGAGCAATGCGGCCGGTGCAATGAGAAGCAGGCATACGTAGCAGATAAATTTTTTCCTTGTGGACGGATAAGGGTGTTCCGATTGATTTTTGATCAGGACCATATTGTTACCTCGCAAAGTTTTTGTCAAATAAAATTATAACAAATTGATAATTAAAAGTTAATAGGAGCGCATTGTAATATAGCGACATTTTATGGTAAATATTGAACAACTTTTTTGGGCGGGTATTTTTGGATATTCGGCAGACTGTAAAGATTCTTAGTTTAACAAAGAAATTATTGTAATAATCACAGATATCCAAAATAGAAACAAAAGAAAGAGATCAAAACTGTAATTATCTGACAGGTGATAAAATTTATGTGTCATTTCCTTCCATTTACGGTAAAGACAGAGAATGATAGAATACGGTCATAAGCAAACAGCACGAGAGATGCAAAGGAGGAAATGAAATGAGAAAAAAATTGATAAGTGTGGTATTGGCACTGACGCTGGCCGGCCTGCTGTGTGGCTGCGGAGGAGGAGACGGCACAAAGGAAGAAGCGTCCGGGAGCGGTGACACAACCGCAAATGAAACAGAACAGGAAAGCGGGTCGGATGCCAAAGGAGAGACGCTTAAAATCGGGTGTGTGGTAAAATTCCAGCATGAATTTTATACATCTTTGATGGAAGGGGCAAAAAAGGCGGCTGATGAGCTTGGCTGTGAGATTGAGACCATGGCACCAAGTTCGCCCTCCGACGTCACGGGACAGGTTCAGATGGTGGAGGATCTGGTAGCAAAAGGAATTGACATTTTGCTGATTGCACCAAATCAGGCAGAAACATTAAAAAATGTCTTTGATGTGGCTGTTGAGAAAGGCGTGAAAATTATAGCAGTCGATACCGACCTGCCGGATTATGAAAATAAAACGGCATTTGTGGGAACCGGCAATTATGAGGCGGTTAAATATGGGGCAACAGAATTATCAAAGCTGCTTCCGGATGGTGCCAATGTGGTTGTGCTGCGAGGGCCGCTTGGAGATGCAAATCACGAACTGCGTTCAGCAGGAGCAGTTGACGGACTGGAAGAGGCCGGCTGCAATGTGTTGGAGGTCTTTGATGCAGAATCCACGGCAGAAAAAGCATCTGCGGCAGCAGAAGATTTTCTGCTGAAATATAAAAGTGAAGGTATTGACGCTTTCCTGTGCTGTGATGATGAGATGGCAGTCGGCACTGTGACTGCAATCAAACAGGCTGGAAAAGGTGAAGATATTCTGGTAACCGGCTATGATGGAAATGCTGCAGCGGTAGAGATGGTTGGAAGCAAAGATATGGCATTTGACCTTGCACAGAATCCGTTTGAAATGGGTTATCAGGGAGTGGAAGTCGGTGTTAAAGCAATGAAAGGTGAGGCGTTTGAGGAAACGGTGGATACCGGTGTTCAGATTATCACAAAAGATAACTATAAAGATTTCTTATCATAAAAGCGGCGATATTTCCCATCTGAAAGGATGGGAAATATTTTTAGAAAGGGGGATGAATCGTGGAGAATCCGGTGGTAGAATTAAAAAATATTGTCAAGATTTTTCCTGGAGTTACAGCATTGGACCATATGTCACTGAAAATTAAACCCGGTGAAGTACATGGACTGATCGGTGAGAACGGCGCGGGAAAGTCCACATTGATCAAGGTACTTACTGGGGTACATATTCCGGAAGAGGGTGAAATCTACATAGAAGGAACACAGCAAAGATTCCGGACACCAAACGATGCAAGAGATCTGGGAATTTCCTGTGTGTACCAGGAACTGAATATTGTACAGGAATTAAATGTGGTGGATAATCTTTTTCTGGGAAATTATCAGCTGAAGGGGAAACATGTGCTTGATAAAAAGACGATGTACCAAAAGACAAAAGAGATTATGACACTGCTGGAGCAGGACATTGATCCGAATACAAGATGTGGGGAACTGGGGATTGGCCAGCAGCAAATGATAGAGATTGGAAGAGCGATTCTTACAGATGCAAAAGTCATCATTCTGGATGAGCCGACATCGAGTCTGGGTGAAAAAGAGGCGGAAAATCTCTTTCAAACAGTGCGGAACCTGAAAGAAAAGGGGGTTGCGTTTCTGTTTGTCTCTCATAAACTCGAGGAATTGTTTATTCTCTGTGACTCTGTGACCGTGATGCGTGATTCAAAGCATATCATAACGGAGGACATATCAAAGATCACAAATGATGAACTGATTACTTATATGGTCGGACGTTCCCTGGATAATCTGTTTCCCAAGATTGAGACGTCGCCCGGTGAGATTGCACTGTCGGTTCAGCACCTGACCAGGACGGGAGAATACTATGATGTCTGTTTTGAAGCCAGAAGAGGGGAGATCCTGGGCTTTTCGGGTCTCGTGGGAGCTGGACGGACAGAGTTATTTCGTGGGATTTTCGGGGCGGAGGAATATGATTCGGGAGAAATTTATATCAACGGCAAAAAATGCAGGAACAAAACACCCGAGGAAGCAATCAGCAATAAAGTTGCATTTCTGACGGAAGACAGAAAGAATCAGGGACTGATTCTGCCGTTTACGGTCGCATGGAACCTTTGCAGTGTTGTTATGGAACGTCTGAGAAAGGGGCTGATCCTGGACAAAAAACAATTTGCCGACAATGCAAGGGAAAAAATCAGCCGGCTGAATATCAAAGTCTCCTCACCGGAGCAGCTGGCATCCCAACTATCCGGAGGAAATCAGCAAAAAGTTGTAATTGGAAAATGGATTTCTGCTGATGCGGATATTTACATTTTCGATGAACCGACCAAGGGTATTGATGTCGGCTCCAAAATTGAGGTTTATAACATTATGAACCGTCTGGTTCAGGAAAATAAATGTGTTATCATGATATCTTCTGAACTGCCGGAAATTCTGGGTATGAGCGACAGAGTCATTGTTATGCGAAGTGGAAGACAGACGGGTGAGATATCACGTGACAGTGATGAATTTAATCAGGAATCTATTATGAAAGCAGCTTGGGGGTTGAAGTAAATGAAAGAAAATACGAAAAAAAAGACAAGTATCGGTGAAATCCTGGGAAAGGGAGGACCACTCATCGCAGTCATTATACTGTCGGTGGTACTGGCGATTGCCTCGCCTACATTTTTGACAACAGATAACTGGATGAATCTCTTTCGTCAGACGGCATTGAACAGTATGATCGCAGTCGGTATGCTGGTGATTCTGCTGACTGGTGGAATTGATCTTTCAGTGGGGTCCATCTGTGCATTTGCTTCCTGTCTGATGGGCGTTGCCATGAAAGCCGGGATTGAGAATTCATTTCTTCTGATTATCATTTGTGTTGGGGTCGGGGCACTCTGCGGACTCGCGAACGGGCTGTTGTATACAAAACTGGATTTGCCGCACCCGTTTATCGCGACACTGGGTACGATGCAGATCTTCAGAGGCGCGGCATTGATCGTGACAGGGGCTTCTCCCATCACAGGCTTTCCGGATGGCGTGACATGGCTGGGATTTGGAAATGTATTCGGGTTCCCCGTGTGTTTTATCGCAGTCATCATTGTATTTGCGGCGTTTGGTTTCTTTTTGAATTATATGCCGCTCGGAAGAAAGATCTATGCTGTCGGGGGGAATACGGAGGCGGCGAGGCTTTCCGGAATCAACGTGAAAAATGTGCAGACATTCGTTTATTTTATCGGAGGTCTGATGAGCGGTGTAGCGGCGTGGATTCTGACTGGGCGTGTTGGTACGGTCATGCCCACGACGGGTGAGACATATGCGATGGATGCGATCGCTGCCTGCATCATCGGAGGTGCTTCTTTTAATGGGGGCAAAGGTACAGTCGTTGGTACGCTCGTCGGCGCTCTGATGGTGCAGATTCTGCGAAACGGGCTGAATCTTCTCGGACAGCAGTCCGATGTGCAGCAGGTCGTCATCGGTGCCGTCGTTATCATTGCTGTATTCATTGACGTGAGAAGAGAAAAAGCGGATGTAAAAGCCAAAAGACTGGCCCAGGCAAAAGCCCAGGCGGCAGATTAAAGGAGGATGGGGTAAGTATGACTTCAAGAGAAAGAGTAAAAGCAGCATTAAATCATGTGGAACCTGATAAAGTGCCGATTGATTTCGGCGGACAGGATTGTTCCATGATGCATATTACGTGTGTTGCGAAATTGAGAGAGTATTACGGATTGAAAGGGCCGGTAAAACTGACGGAGGTCTCTACGATGACGGGTATGATCGATGATGACCTGAAAGAGGCGATGGGCTGTGATGTTGAGGCGCTGGAATCCTACAAAAACTTTTTTGGCATTCCCAAGAAGGACTGGAAAGAATGGAATTATATGGGATATGATATTCTGGTTCCGGGAGATTTTAACGTGACGGATGACGGCGACGGGGGATACTATATTTATCCGTCCGGTGATATGAGTGCTCCGCCAAGCGGTCATATGCCAAAAGGGGGATTTTATTTTGACAATATAATCCGCACGCCCGATATTGACGAGGAGCATCTGGATTATCATGACAACCTGGAGGAATACCAGCCTGTCCCGGATGACCTGCTGACTTATTATAAGGAGCAGATTGCGCATCTGGCAAAGAGTGACCGTGCGGTGACGGCATGTTTTGGTTACGCGGGACTGGGGGACGCTGCGCTGGTACCGGGTCCCACGCTTGCACATCCCAAAGGGATCCGAAGCATTGACGGCTGGTATATGGCGCCGCTGCTATACCCGGAGTACATTCATGATCTTCACAATGCGCAGATAGATATTGCTATCGAGAATTATAAAAAGATTGCGGAAGTGGTAGGGGATGAGGTTGATGTTGCTTTCACTTGCGGAGCAGATTTTGGAACACAGAGAGGACCCATGTGCTCCAGAGAGGTGCTGGAAGAGTTTTATATTCCGTATTATAAGAGGATGAATGACTGGATCCATGAGAATACTTCATGGAAGACATTGAAACATTGCTGTGGAGCGATTTTCGACTATATCCCATTGTTTATTGAAGCAGGTTTTGATGCACTTAATCCTGTACAGTGTTCTGCAGTCGGAATGGACCCGCAGAAACTGAAAGATGAATATGGAAAGGATATTACTTTCTGGGGCGGTGGAGTCGATACACAGCGCATCCTGCCATTTGGCACACCAGAACAGGTGCGGGAGCAGGTGCTGGAGCGCTGTGAAATCTTCTCAAAAGGTGGAGGTTACATTTTTAATTCCATCCATATCGTTCAGTGCGGCACACCGGTTGAAAATATTGTAGCAATGATTGACGCCGCTCATGAATTCAACGGCGACCGGCGCTGACGGATACAGAGGACGGCAAGCAGGATACCGGCAAATGTACAGAGGAAGCCCGCGAATGTGCCCGGAGCCCGATAACGGATGATAATCTGATGTTCACCCTGCTCCAACGGGAATCCGAGGAACGCCGTGTTGACTTTCTGCGGCTGAACGGACTTACCGTCTACGAGAATCTGAAAGTTGTCGTCATAAGGGATTGAACTTATGAACCAGCTGTCCCGGTCCGCCGTGACGGTTCCGGCTGTCACATCGCCGCCGCTTAAGGATTCATCCAGCTCAATGGGCCGGTTGTACAGGCCGCTGCCCGCCAGAATATCTTCATCGACGGTGAAGGCTTTACTGTCTGTGATCCGGTAATCTCCCTTTTTGAATGTGACAGGAAGGGAGATCCTGCTGTTCTCGATCCCCAAACAATAAGTAAATGTTGTATTATTGTTGTAGTAATCGTGTGTTGTACTGGTCAGCTTGTTGCTGACCGTGCCAATTTTGACAGAAATATCTTTTTGGGGATGCAGGTTTTCTACCTGAAACTGCAGGAACAGCAGATCGCCCGATCCTGCGCCGTCCGGAAGCGGAATGTCGATCTCGGAGTTCTTTGCGGCGTGAATTTCATATCCGTTTTCGATGGCGTGAATATTCAGCGCCGGGCCGGTCTGGTGTGGGATGATAAATGTTACATCGCGTACCTTCAGGTCCGGCTGTACAGATGTTGTGGATGTTGAAATACTGGATTGCGGGACCACTCCGACCTGTGAAAATATAAGCTGACTGTATGGAAAATCAAGAGATTCGTATTCCTGCTCGGAGATCAGGCGGTCCGTGACATAAGCCAGAGGAGCTGCGTTTTTGTTTTCCCAAAGTGTGAGGCCGTCCTGCGTGTACAGTTTTTGATAACCGAACTGCGTGTCTTGGCTGATGATATATTTTACGCCCATCAGCCGGCGGAACAGAGGATTCGTGGAGACACCCTGCATGAGACAGTTGCGGTATGGCTGCTCCAGTTCAAAGGTCTGCTCACGAAATGCCCGGTAATACGGGTTACAGGCCGATGAATACAGGGAGGAGATTTTTTGTCCTCCCGCGTGGATTCTGTTAAGGTTGGCAGAGTTTTCTGCGTGTGTTCCGATCTGCTCCAGGCGGAAACCAGACAGTTTGTCATCGATGGAAGAGACAAGATTCGATATCCTGGAACTGGTAAGTTCCTGAAAAAAGTCGCGCGGAACAGCCATATCTGCGGCGCTGTGACAGATCATACAGTAACTGAACAGGAATCCGCATGACAGAAGTACCGGAAGGGGCGCTGTCAGTTTTTTCAGGAACAGATACAGGCAGAATGCGGCAGACATGACAGCCGCGTCAATCAGGATGAACCTCCAGTAATTCCGGTATTGATCCTGGTGTCTGCACATAAATAATAAAAGAATGACAGCCACATATGGCAGCAGATAAAGTATTTTTGTCCGGACGGAGTTTCCTGTTTTTATCTGCTGTATTTTTTTTATATAGTATGCGATCACATAACACAGCAGAGGGAGAAAAGGAATGAACACCTTATCCTTTTCGTACAGTCCTCCGTTTAAGAGATAACCGGCCGCCGGGATGGTAAAAAGAAAGATCAGACTCCAGATCAAGATTCGTTCACTTGCCTTTTTCCAGAACAAGCCCGTGATCAGTACGGCGATCACAAGGGAGGTGAGTCCCAGTCCGTACGGACTGTAAAGCAGACGCATAACTTTCAGCTCAGGTAGCAGCAGCTGTGAGACAGAGGTACTATGAGCAGAAGATCTGCTGCTGCCCAAAATGGCGGCTGCGGAAGGAATTAATAAAATGCCGGCCATACAGACGGCGGCGATCATGGGACATAAAAGTCTGAGAGTGCTCCGGATCCATACAGAAACCGCAGCATTGCCGTTGTGTTCCTGAGAGCAGCGGTGCAGACCATATAAAAACAGAGCGCCCATCCCGCCGATGGAAAAATAAAAGCTTGTCATAATCATGAGGAACACGGCGGCGATCAGTAAGCCGGGCCGGCGATGTTCAACCAGCCGGTCCATTCCGAGAAAGCCCATGCAAAGAAATGGCATGTAGCTTACGAACATCCACTGATTGTAGGAGTGGTAAATCATTGGCGCCGCCAGCAAAAACAGCAGGGCGCAGCTAAAGGAGGTCCAGACGGAGAATCCCCGTTTTATAAGCCAGGCATAAAGCAGATATACAGCGGCCGCAAGCCCGATTATGCTGACTGCCATAATGTAATCTGCCATTTTCACGAACGGCAGGGCATAAGAGAGCAGAATCAGCGGGCTGAACAGGCCGTAATAAGAGAAATTGTAAATGTTCTGTCCGCCGCCGATATCCGGGGCGAAATTAGGAAAAAGACTGCCTGTCTCATAAAACAGCTGTCGGAAATAATCCGGAAGCACGCTGTGCTGGCTGATCCAGTCTACCTTGGAGCCAAAGACCCCGTTCTTCAGGACGCATGCACAGCCGAGTATCAAAACGGCTGTCAGCAGAGTGCAGCAAATGATATGCTTGCCCCTGCCCGCGGCGTAGTTATGCTGCTTCATAAGGATTTCCTCCGGTTTTTTTGCATCCGTCTGCTTTTTCACTGGATTCTTTCAGGATGAAAATTGGCCTGTTTTTTGTCTCCAGATATGTTTTGGAGAGGTATTGTCCTACAATCCCTGTACAGAACAACTGGATGCCGCTGACAAAAAATATCAGACAGGCAAGTGACGGCCATCCACTGACCGGATCTCCAAATAACAGAGTTTTGATAATGATAACAACGATCATCAGGAATGCAAGAAAGCAAAATGCCACACCGGCAATGGATGCGAGCGCCAGAGGAGCGACCGAAAAACCGGTGATGCCCTCAAGAGAATATAAAAACAGCTTTTTGATCGACCATTTGGTCTCGCCTGCAGCCCGCTCAATATTCGGGTATTCCAGCCATTTCGTGCGAAATCCTACCCACTCAAAAATTCCTTTGGAAAAACGGTTATATTCGCTCATGGAGAGAACTGCTTTCGCCATGCTGTATTTCATCAGACGGTAATCTCTGGCACCGCTTACGATTTCTGTTTTGGATATGCGATTGATGAAACGGTAAAATTCCCTGGATAAAAAGGAACGGACTGCTGGTTCCCCATCGCGGTCAGAGCGTTTCGTGGCGACGCTGTCGTAATCTTCTGTCTTCAGGATCTGGTACATTTTGGGCAGCAGAGCAGGGGGGTCCTGAAGATCAGCATCCATAACTGCCACATAATCCCCGGCAGCATTGGAAAGTCCGGCATAGATAGCAGCCTCCTTTCCAAAATTTCTGGAAAATGAATAATATTTGCAGCGCTTGTCTTTGTGGCTTAATTCTTTTAAAACGGGCAGTGTGCGGTCGCTGGAACCGTCATCGATAAACAGCAGCTCAAAGCTGCAGGAGGACATCTGCCCCATTACATTCTCCATTGTGCTGTAGTAGGCGGGAAGTACTTCTTCCTCGTTAAAACATGGTATGATAATTGATATTTTATCCATATACTCACCTCTCTAAACAACAGTATACAGTTCAAATCTTAAGAAATTCTTTGTATTCCTTAAATTAATGATAAAAAATAAAAGAATGGGCTGCCGGGAATGTCTCATAATGTGCTATAATTAAGCTCACAAACTGTTTTGATGGGAGGATTTTTATGCAGGAGGATTATAAGATACCGGACGCAGCCGGTGAATTACGGCAGGATCGGAAATATTTTTCCGGGATCGGAATGATGTTTTTTTGGGGAACTATACTGGTGATAGCGATACAGGGAGCCGCAATTTTTCTGGTCAGGTGGTTGAGACCGGAATGGCTGGAGGACAGTACGATATCGCTGCTGGTGACTTCACTTCCGCTGTATCTGCTGGCGCTGCCTCTGATGATTTTGCTCATCACCCGCGTAAAGCCCCGGACAGTGATCAGACAAAACAGAATGTCTGCCGGACAGATGGCTGTGGCGTTTTTGATGTCCTATGCAATGTTATATGTGAGCAATCTGCTCGGGAATTTTATTACGGTTTTGATCGGGCTTATAAAGGGCTCCGGGGTGGGTAATGTTCTGGTGGATGCAGTTTTTGGAACCAACCCCTGGGTGGTTTTCTTTCTTATGGTGCTGTGTGCTCCCGTCTTTGAAGAATTTATCTTCCGGAAGCTTTTGATTGACCGGGCGGTTGCGTACGGGGAAGGTGTGGCAGTCGTGCTCTCCGGAGTGATGTTTGGGTTATTCCACGGCAATCTGAATCAGTTTGCCTATGCGTTTCTGCTCGGTATTTTCTTTGGCTTTATCTATGTAAAGACCGGGAAGATACGGTATACAGTGATACTGCATATGGTGATTAATTTTATGGGAAGCGTGGTTTCAACCCAGGTGATGAATGCCATAAATGTTGAAAAAACAACGGAAGCGCTGCAATTGTTTCAGAGTAATCCCGCGGAGGGTATGGCCGCACTGCAGTCTGTGCTGCCAGGCCTGATTTTATCAGGGATATATGTGCTTCTGATATTTGGCGTTGTGATAGCTGGAATTGTACTGTTGATCGTAAAACGCAGGAAGTTTAGGCTTATGCCGGGAGAGGTTGTAATTCCGAAGGGAAAACGGTTTCAGACGGTCATGGGGAACCTGGGAATGGCGCTGTTTAGTATTTTCTGGGTGGTACAGATGATTTGGCAGCTTTTGCAGCCTGCATGAAAAGAGATTGATAACAGACAAAGGCGGGCAGCCGGGACTGTCCGCTTTTTGTCTGTTATTTCTTTTTCACCGGAATCCATATCTCGCTGTAATAGTTTTCGTCCTGTATGCCGTCTGCATAATCGTCCGGATGGCTGTACATCTCAAAGCTGTATCCGGCTGCAATCTCATAGTCTTTGCAGTTTGGCAGCCATTCTGAGAAAATTTTCCTGTTTACATCCTGCAGGGAATTCGGCATTGCCCCTCTGCAGGGGAAAATTGCCCAGGTGTATTCCGGTATAACCTTCGTCACATACCCATCCGGAATCTCGGCAACAGGGTTATAGTTATCCGCGATCAGGTATTCAAATTCATTCCCGCTCATACTTTCGTCAATACTCACACCATACATGCCGCAGACATGGCTGCCCTTCCCGGTCTGATAATGAGCGGTCCAAAATTTGGGGATCTCCGTTGCGGCACCGTCGTACCTGAACGTTTTCGATACTCCTAAAATGGTAAAGGAAGCTTTTTTAACAATTTTGTAATCCATAATATAACCGCCTTCCAATGAAAATTTGATCTTCAGCGGGGCAAACAGTTTAATCATCGCCCCGTCTTTTCTTACAGCAGTTGGGGTAACGCCATGGAAACGGGTGAAAGCTTTTGTGAAGCTGTCCGGCGAGTCATAACCATATTTCAGCGCGATGTCTATAATTTTTGTGTCTGTGGAAACAAGCTCGCTGCCGGCAAGCGTAAGCCTGCGCCGCCTGATATATTCTCCGACCGTAAAACCGCAGAGTATGGCAAAGCCCTTTTGAAAATAAAACGGGGATAACAATGTCTGTTCTGCGATTTTGTCAATGGCAAGTTCACCGGTTATATTTTCTTCAATGTAGCTGACCGCTTTGCTGATATCTTCAACCCATCCCATAACGGGTACCTCCCTGTCTGTGATCTTATCTTACTATGTTCGGGTTTCTTCCTCCCGACTTTTTGTGTTATCTTTTGTCCGGGAGCAGATATGGATGTATGGTAAGGCATAGGATCAGATTTGTCAAAGTTTATTTGCAGACCTGGAAGACCGGAAATTCTCGCGATAAAAAGAAAAAATAAGGAAATGGGATATTTTGTATAGTCAGAGTACTTGACGCTGCACAAAAAAAGCGTTATAGTACGTAGGTAAAAATAAATATTTGCTTTTCTCTTATTCAGAGTGATGGAGATACAAAGGATCTGTGAAGTCACGGCAACCCCCTCAGTGGAAGGTGCCAACCTGAGCGAGTAATTTCGAACAATAAGGGGATTTGATGAAAATGATTAAGTCCGCCTGAATTTAGGTGGACTTTCTTTATAGAAGAAAAGCAAAACGACAAAGGAGAACGAAGCATGGAGAAATTATTATTTACATCCGAGTCTGTCACTGAGGGACATCCGGATAAAATGTGTGACCAGATATCAGATGCTATCCTGGACGAACTGTTAAAACAGGATCCGATGAGCCGCGTGGCATGTGAAACATGTACAACTACCGGTATGGTGATGGTCATGGGCGAGATTACGACGTCCGCATATGTTGACCTCCAGAAAATTGTGCGCGATACGGTACGGGAAATCGGTTATACCCGCGGAAAATTTGGCTTTGATGCGGATACCTGCGGTGTGATTACGGCGATTGATGAACAGTCATCAGATATTGCCATGGGCGTGGACAAAGCACTGGAAGCGAAAGAAAATACGATGTCGGATGCTGAGATCGAGGCAATCGGAGCCGGGGATCAGGGAATGATGTTTGGATATGCGACTAACGAGACAGAGGAGTATATGCCGTATCCCATCGCACTTGCACATAAACTGGCGCTGCAGCTGACAAAAGTGCGCAAAGACGGAACCCTTTCTTACCTCAGACCAGATGGAAAAACCCAGGTCACCGTGGAGTATGATGAAAATGGAAAACCCGTTCGGCTGGATGCGGTCGTGTGCTCTACACAGCATGATCCGGATGTGACGCAGGAGCAGATCCATGAAGACATCAAAAAGCATGTATTTCAACCGGTTATTCCTGCGGACATGGTGGATGAAAATACGAAATACTTTATCAACCCGACCGGAAGATTTGTTATCGGCGGCCCGCACGGGGACAGTGGACTGACCGGACGTAAAATCATCGTTGATACTTACGGCGGATATGCACGCCACGGCGGAGGAGCTTTCTCCGGAAAAGACTGTACCAAAGTAGACCGTTCCGCAGCTTACGCGGCGAGATACGTTGCCAAAAATATCGTCGCTGCCGGTCTGGCAGATAAATGTGAGATACAGCTCTCCTATGCGATCGGCGTTGCGCACCCTACTTCCATCATGGTTGATACAGAGGGAACGGGTAGACTTTCCGACAGCAGGCTGGTAGAGATCATCCGTGAGAATTTTGATCTGAGACCGGCAGGAATCATAAAAATGCTGGATCTTCGCCGTCCGATCTATAAGCAGACAGCTGCATACGGACATTTTGGCCGCAATGACCTGGATCTTCCATGGGAGAAGCTGGATAAAGCAGAAGAACTGAAAAAATACCTGTAAAATTCACATCATCTGAAGTTTAAGCCGCCGCTGTCATGCGGCGGCTGTTTTCATAAAATGTTTAGAAAGGTTTTCTTTCGCTAAACAACAACAGTATGCTATAATGAACGCATAGCGACGAACGCGCAGACTGCCAGGCGGTGCCCGTCTGCCTGCAGACGAGTCAGCGCCTGGAAGGCTGGATGTGAGTGCAACG
>CAZUNG010000017.1:18671-65949 GCA_964621905.1 uncultured Ruminococcus sp.
AGGCTGCGTTCGGAGCAAAATATCAGCGCAGACAGCCAGGCGATGCCCGTCTGCCTGCAGACGAGTCAGCGCCTGGAAGGCTGGATGTGAGTGCAACGAACACCGAGGGAGCGAAAGCTGCCGAGGCTGCGTTCGGAGCAAAATATCAGCGCAGACAGCCAGGCGATGCCCGTCTGCCCGCAGACGAGTCAGCGCATGGGAGAATATAGGAAAGTGAGTAACAAATGAAACTGAAGACAAGAATTATTATAACTTTTTTTGTTATTGTTCTGGTTCCGCTGACGCTGACCGGAATTTCTTTTTATGGTTTCGCACAGTATCAAATCAAGACAATTCAGGAAGAATATGGTATCGATGTTTCCTATGAGAGTCTGTCTAACAGTACCATGATGCTCAGCAAGATCACGCAGGATACATTCGCCATGGTACAGGAGAAGGCGCATAAAGATCCCGGTGTATTTGAACAGAGCAATTATCTGAATACACTGAATTCGCGTCTTGGCAATATGTACTCATTTCTGCTGGTCAGAAAAGATGACGCCGTCTACTACTGCGGTACGGATGATGATACCGAAGAGTTGTTTGGGCTGCTTCCGGAGTACGGGGATGCAAGGGCCGGTTCTGACAGCGGTGTTTATATAGGCGGTGATGTACAGGCGCTGGTAAAACAGGCGGATTTCTTATTTGCAGACAGGTCCCATGGCAGTGCATTTATCGTCACAAAGGCAGACTCATTTATGCCGCAGATGAAAGTGCTGCTTGGTGAGATGGCGGCGGTTATTCTCATCGTGCTGATCATCACAAGTCTCTGTCTGAGCCTTTGGATCTACAGGGGTGTCATCGGGCCCTTAAATCAGCTGAAGAAGGCGGCTGTCAATATCAAAGAAGGAAACCTGGAATTTACAGTGGAAGGGAACGGCGTGGATGAGATCAACGCACTGTGTGAAGATTTCGAAGAAATGCGGAAACGCCTGAAGGATTCAGCGGAAGAAAAAGTTGTGTTTGACCAGGAAAATAAGGAACTTATCAGTAATATTTCTCATGATCTGAAGACGCCGATTACGGCGATTAAAGGATATGTGGAAGGGATCATGGACGGTGTGGCTGACACTCCTGAAAAAATGGACAAATATATACGGACCATTTACACGAAAGCAAACGAGATGGATCGACTGATCAACGAACTGACGTTTTATTCCAAGATTGATACAAACAGGATTCCTTATACATTCAGTAAAATTAATATCAGTGATTATTTTGATGACTGTATAGAGGATATCAGCCTGGAACTGGAATCAGAAAATGTTGAACTTGACTATCAGAATTATATGGAGCAGGAAGTTGCCGTGATCGCAGATGCTGAACAGATTAAGCGGGTGATCAACAATATTATCAGCAATTCCTTGAAATATATGAATAAGGAACACAAAAAACTTTCTTTCCGTCTGAGAGATGTGGGAGACTTTGTACAGTTTGAGATAGAGGATAACGGGAGAGGAATCTCAACAAAAGATCTGACCAATATTTTTGACCGGTTCTACCGGACAGATGCATCGCGGAATTCATCCAAAGGAGGAAGCGGAATCGGTCTTTCGATCGTGAAAAAGATTTTGGAGGATCACGGGGGAAAAGTATGGGCGACCAGCCAGCTTGGTGTGGGAACGACAATGTATTTTGTACTTAGAAAATTTCAGGAGGTACCGGCAGATGAGTAAAATATTGATTGTGGAAGATGAAGAGGCGATTGCAGATCTCGAGAAAGATTATCTGGAGCTGAGTGGATTTGAAGTGGAGATTGAGCATCAGGGAGATATTGGGCTGAAGCGTGCACTGGAGGAGGATTTTGATCTGTTTATTCTGGATCTGATGCTTCCGGAAGTGGACGGCTTTGAAATCTGCCGGAGAATCCGGGATAAAAAAAATACACCAATTATCATGGTCTCAGCGAAAAAAGATGACATTGATAAAATACGGGGACTTGGACTTGGGGCGGATGACTATATGACGAAACCTTTTAGTCCGAGTGAACTTGTTGCACGTGTAAAAGCACATCTGGCCCGCTATGAGCGTCTGATCGGAAGCGGCATCCCGGAGAATGATATCATTGAGATCAGAGGAATTAAGATTGACAAAACGGCCAGAAGAGTCTGGATAAACGGAGAAGAGAAAAATTTTACAACAAAGGAATTTGATCTGCTCACGTTTCTGGCACAGAATCCAAATCATGTCTTTACGAAAGATGAGCTGTTCAGCAAAATCTGGGATATGGAATCCATCGGCGATATTGCAACAGTGACCGTACACATTAAAAAAATCAGAGAAAAGATCGAATTTAATACCGCAAAGCCACAGTATATTGAGACTATCTGGGGGGTAGGGTACCGTTTCAAAGTATAGAAACAGGCAACGAGGGGAAATATGGGAAAGATATTTTACATCATGGGAAAAAGCGCGTCCGGGAAGGACAGTATCTATGAATACCTGCTTGCCAGGGGGGATCTGGGTCTGAACCGTATCATTTTATATACGACTCGCCCGATACGGGATGGGGAAGAGCCTGGCAGGGAATACTACTTTGTGGATTGTAAGCGGTACCGTCAGCTTGAACGGGAAGGCAGGATTATCGAATCCCGCTCCTATAATACCGTACATGGGGTATGGACATATTTTACTGCAGATGACGGACAGATTGACTTGTCAAACCATCACTATCTTGGAATTGGAACGCTGGAATCCTACGCGAAGATAAAGACTTACTTTGGTGCGGAGAATATCTGCCCGGTTTACGTGGAAGTGGAGGACGGCGAACGCCTGCAGCGCGCGCTGGATCGTGAGCGGAAGCAGAAGGAACCAAAATATGCCGAGATGTGCAGGCGTTTTGTGGCTGACTGTCAGGATTTCAGTGAGGAAAAACTTAAAGCAGCGCGTATTGAGGCACGGTTTATCAACGATGACAGACAGACATGTCTGGCAACGATTGAAAAGTATGTGAAAGATATGTTATACTGTTCGTGATAGGAGGTGGAGAAATGTCTGGATTTGACAGTGTGGTTGGGCACAAAGATATTATCGCACATCTGCAGAATGCGATCGAATCTGATAAAGTTTCTCACGCGTATATATTCGAGGGAGAAACCGGATCCGGTAAAAAACTTCTGGCGACGATGTTTGCCATGACGCTGCAGTGTGAGGATAAAGGGGTAGACCCCTGTTTGAAATGCGCCTCCTGCAAAAAAGCGCTGAGTAAAAACCATCCTGATATTATTAACATAACGCATGAAAAACCGAACTCTATCGGTATTGAAGAGATTCGGGAACAGCTGACGTCTGATGTGGATATCCGCCCGTACAGCAGCCCTTATAAAATATATATCATAAATGATGCGCAGCTTCTGACCCTTCAGGCTCAGAATGCGCTGCTGAAGACGATTGAGGAGCCCCCGGCATATGCGGTGATCATGCTGCTGACAAACAACATCGAAGCGCTTCTGCCGACAATCTCATCGAGGTGTGTGACCTTGACACTCAAGGCAGTCGGTGACGATATGGTCAAGGAATACCTTATGGAAAGACTGCATATTCCTGATTATCAGGCAGAGGTCGATGCGTCGCTGGCACAGGGGAATATCGGGAAAGCGGAAAAAATTGCTGCGAGTGAAGAGTTTTCAGCACTTGCGGATACGGCACTTAAGATTCTGCGCCACTCTGCGGATATGGAATTATACGAAATGGTGGACGCAGTGAAAGAACTAACTCAGGACAAACAGAATATCAATGATTATCTGGATTTGTTTTTGATGTGGTTCAGAGATGTACTTTTATTTAAGGCGACCAGGGAAGTAGACAGCCTGGTATTTAAACATGAAATCAATTATATCAAGGAACGTGCAAGGAAAAGTTCTTATGAGGGATTGGAAACGATTATCGAGGCCATTGAAAAGGCAAAGGTAAGGCTGCGCGCCAACGTTAACTTCGATCTCACCATGGAATTGCTGTTCCTGACGATCAGGGAGAACTAGAATATGACAAAAATAATCGGAGTCCGGTTCCGCAACGTGGGCAAGGTGTATTACTTTAATCCGAAAAATCTTGATATAAAAAACGGAGATTATGTAATCGTTGAGACTGCAAGAGGAGTGGAATACGGGCACGTGGTACTGGGACCGAAGGAAGTAGAGTCATCCCAGGTTGTGCAGCCTCTGAAAGATGTGATTCGAATTGCAACGCCGAAGGACAGCGAGAAGGAAGAAAATAATCGCAGGAAAGAAAAAGAGGCGTTTGAGATCTGTCAGAAAAAGATAAAGAAGCATGAGCTTGAGATGAAACTGATCGATGCGGAATATACGTTTGATAACAATAAAGTGCTGTTTTATTTTACAGCGGACGGGAGAATTGATTTCCGGGAACTTGTAAAGGATTTGGCATCGGTATTTAAGACGAGGATTGAACTGCGCCAGATCGGAGTCAGGGATGAGACAAAGATACTGGGGGGAATTGGTATCTGCGGCAGGCCGCTTTGCTGTCATACGTATCTGTCAGAGTTTGCTCCGGTATCGATCAAGATGGCAAAGGAACAGAATCTTTCCCTTAATCCCACGAAAATATCAGGGGTATGCGGAAGACTGATGTGTTGTCTGAAGAATGAGCAGGAGACATATGAATACTTGAACAAGAAGCTCCCGAATTCCGGAGATCAGGTCATTACACCGGAAGGCCTGAAAGGTGAGGTGCAAAGTGTGAACGTCCTCAGACAGATTGTCAAGGTAATCGTGGACGACGGAGAGGAAAAAGAAATCCGTGAGTATGGGGTGCAGGAACTGAAATTCAGGCCAAAGCAGAGTAAAAAAGATAAAGTGAAGCTGTCTGCTGAAGAGCTGAAAGCTCTGGCGGAGCTGGAAAAGTAAAAGGAGACCTGTACGAAAATGGAAGTTCTAATATCAGAAGCAGAACGTCTGGATGACCTTCAGAATGGATACCGGCTGATACAGGATGTCAATGATTTTTGTTTCGGGATCGATGCAGTGCTTCTGGCCTGGTTTGCGAGGATAAAGCCCTCGGAACAGGTACTGGATATGGGATGCGGAAATGGAATCGTCCCCATTTTGCTGCGCGCCAGACATGACAATATTCATATCACAGGTCTGGAGATTCAGGAAAAGAGTGCTGCATTGGCAAAACGCAGTGTGGCCTACAATCATCTGGAAGAAGATATCAGTATTGTGACGGGAGATATAAAAGAGGCCGCAGCCATATTTGGTAAGGCCTCTTTTGATGTCGTTACGGTGAATCCGCCGTATATGACCGGCGGGCACGGACTGAAGAACGAGCATCTTCCCAAAATGATTGCACGTCATGAGGTGCTTTGTTCGCTTCAGGATGTCATATCTCAGGCATCACTGCTGCTCAAGGAGAGAGGAAGGTTCTTTATGGTTCACCGTCCGTTCCGGCTGGCAGAGATTATGACTGCGCTTGTGCGCTGTGATCTGGAACCAAAGCGGATGCAGCTGGTCCACCCGTATGTGGACAAGGAACCAAACATGGTTCTGATAGAGGCGCTGCGCGGAGGAAATTCCAGAATCACTGTAGAAAAACCGCTGATCGTATACCGGGAACCCGGGGTTTATACGGATGACATCCTGCGGATCTATGACAGATAAAAGGGGATCTTTGAGCCGCAGCAAGAGTGCGGCATAGGAGGAAAACATGGAAGGCAGACTCTATCTATGTGCCACACCAATCGGTAACCTGGAAGACATCACATTCCGCGTGTTGCGAACGTTAAAAGAAGCTGATCTGATTGCCGCGGAGGATACGAGAAACAGCATTAAGCTGCTGAATCATTTTGATATCAAAACGCCAATGACGAGTTACCATGAATATAATAAGATCGAAAAAGGCAGGCAGCTGATTGAGAAGATGAAGCTGGGTATGCAGATCGCACTGATCACGGATGCCGGAACACCTGCGGTCTCTGATCCCGGTGAGGAGCTGGTCGCCATGTGTTATGAGCAGGGGATTCCGGTGACATCTCTGCCGGGACCGGCGGCCTGTATTACTGCGCTGACGCTTTCCGGGCTGTCCACCAGAAGGTTTGCATTTGAGGCATTTCTGCCATCTGACAAAAAGGAGCGGCGGACAATTCTGGAGGAACTCAAGGAGGAAACGCGCACCATCATAATGTATGAAGCGCCCCACCGGATGGCCAAGACACTGGAAGAGCTGAAATCTGTGCTTGGTGACCGGAGGATGACACTGGTACGGGAACTGACAAAACGTCATGAGACGGCGTTTTGCACAACGATCGCTGAGGCGCTCAGGGCTTGCCGTGAAGAAGGTGTCAGAGGAGAATGTGTGATTGTGGTCGAGGGAAAGAGCAGAGATCTGCTGGAGGAGGAGTCAAGGGAAACCTGGCGTTTGATGCCGCTTGAAGAACATATGGCGTATTATGAAAGCCGTGGAATGGATCATAAAACTGCCATGAAGCAGGTCGCGAAGGATCGCGGCGTGGGGAAACGAGAGATTTACCAGCAGCTGCTGGATGGAAAAGAGTAGAAGAAGCGTCTGGATCCGGTATCAGTACCGGACTTCCAGACGGTTCTTTTTTTTGCTGCGCACGGCATGAGAGAGTGCGGAATTAATTGCGAAATATACGAGTGCAACGAATCCAAAGATTACGAAAACACGCAGTGTCTGATTCACGGAACTGTCAGCCTGCGCCGACATGATCCATTTGCTGTTGTTGAAAAATTCCTGGATGGCCACTTGAGCCAGAAAAGAAGTATCTTTGATGACCGTTATGACCTGCGACAGCATAGCCGGGACTATGGCACGGTAACACTGCGGCAGAATGATCAGCCGGAGTGTCTGGGGAAAGTTAAATCCCTGAGAATAGGCTCCCTCAAACTGTCCTGAAGGTATGGCGTTAAGCCCCCCTCGAATGACTTCAGCCATGCTGGCTGTTGTGAACAGGGTAAATGAAAGAATACCAGAGTACACAGGGGCATCGAATGGTTCCGGAATGCGGATCAGAAAACGAATTGCAAATACCCACAAAAGATGTGGGGTATTTCTGAAAATTTCAATATAAACGGAGGATAGTGCGCGGAACAGTCCATTCCCGTAAGTTCGCAGCAGCGCAAATATGGTGCCGAGTATCAGGCTGAGGAATACAGAGATGACGGCCACAAAGAGTGTGGTGAAAAGTCCCTGGAGCAGGTACAGGACATTCCCCTGTGTATAGATAGATTCCATGACCTGGGTAAATGCAGACATCTAGCGTTCCTCCTTATTATTTTGGTATTGATCAGTCAATGCTGTGTAATCTCTCGGTTCCGGTACGGCGGTCAACCGGTGTTCCATAAAGATGGAGAGCCGGGTAAGAGGGAAACAGATGATAAAATACAAGATCCCGGCAGTGACGTAAGCCGGACCATAACAGAGCGTGGATGAGGCAAAGGAATCGGCCTGGTACATCAGGTCGCCGCCCGCGATAACGGCCAGAATCGAAGTGTTTTTGATCAGGTTTGACGATACATTGGCAAGCGGGGGCAGCATTACCTTTAAGGCCTGAGGAAGAATAATTAACAGCATCATTTCCAGATGTCCAAAACCCTGAGAAACGGCAGCTTCGGACTGCCCGGCAGGAACGGCTGTGATGCCGGTTCGGACAACTTCAGACATGTACGCGCCGTGATAAAAACCAAGACCGAGAATTCCGATTAAAGTGACCGGCATGACAGCACCAAGATATGGGAGCGCGTTGTACAAAAAGAAAATCTGAACAAGCAGCGGAGTATTCTGAAAGAATTCAACATAGATACGGGCCGCAGCGCGCAGAATCTTCAGACGGCCCACAGAAAGGATCCCAAACAGGATGCCGAGCGTCAGTGAGAGAAGAAGTCCAAAAAAAACGATGAAGAGGGTCATGGCGAATCCTTCGGCGAATTTTCCGAGATTGTCTGAGAGCATGGCCCATTTTTCTGCTGTAAATATACCGTGCATTATGTGATCCCCCATTTCTCCATCAGTCTTTTGATATCTCCGTTCTGTTTCATTTCGGTGATGGCTGCGTCTGCCTTTTCTGCCAGATCACCGTTATCTTTGGCGATGGCGATCCCGTATTCCTGCGGCTGGAACTCGTCTGGAAGAATCACAGCCGAGTCGTCCAGATATCCGTTTAGTATCGCGCCGTCCACAGCAAAACAGTCCACACGTCCGGAGTCCAAGGCGACCTTGATCTCCGGATATCCGCCGTATTCGCTGAACGATAAGATGATTCCCTGTTCCTGTGCGGCAGCTTCAAGTGCTTCGCGTGAGGTTGATGACTGGGAGACGCCGATGGTACAGCCGTTTAAATCTGCAAAAGTGCGGATGCCGGAAGCTTTTTTGACCATCAGCTTCACATGGTCTGTGTAATAACTCTGTGTAAAGTGAAAAAATTTGCTGCGTGCATCGGTGATTGTAAAAGTAGCCGCGACCATATCCAGTTCACCGGTATCGAGGAGCGGACCTCTGGTCTTTGCTGTGACTGGCTGCAGATGAATGTTCACGTCCTCTCCGAATATCATACGTGCCGCCGTGGATGCCACATCGATTTCAAAGCCGGAGATGACGCCGGTTGCGGTGTCTAAAAGACCAAATCCGGGCACATCGTTTTTGCAGCCGATCGTTATTGAAGGGCGTATTTCTGTTTTTTTTATACTGCAGCCGGTCAGTGACAGCAAGGCGGCCAGAATGACTGTCCACAGTAGGAAAGCGTGGTAACTTCTTTTCATGTTGGGCTCCTCATCTGATAATCTTGCTTAAAAATTCTCTGGTGCGTTCATTTTCAGGGTGATCAAAGAAGTGATCCGGTGCTCCTTCTTCTACGATCGTACCGTTTTCAAGAAAAATTACCCGATCTGCAACCTGACGGGCGAACCCCATCTCGTGAGTCACGATTACCATTGTGAAGTTATTTTCTTTGGACAGGCTGACCATGACGTCCAGGACCTCCTGAACCATCTCCGGATCCAGTGCGGAGGTGGGCTCATCGAACAGAATGATTTTATTCTGGGTGGCAAGCGCACGCGCGATTGCGATCCGCTGCTGTTGTCCTCCTGACAGGCTGGGCGGATAGGAACCGGCTTTATCTGCAAGGCCGACCTTGTCCAGATAATGCATCGCGGCCTCTATAGCTTCCTGCTTTTTGCGGTGTTTCAGTTTTGTGGGAGCCAGTGTCAGGTTTTCTAGGACGGTCAGGTGGGGGTAGAGATTAAACTGCTGGAAGACCATGGAAGAGTGCTCACGGTTGACGGCTGTTCTGTTTCTCTTGGTCAGAAGCTCCCCGTCGATCAGAATACGGCCGGAAGTCGGTTCTTCCAGACAGTTCATGCAGCGGATCAGCGTGCTTTTACCTGAGCCGGAAGGGCCGATGATGACCAGTTTTTCTCCTTCTTTAATGTTAAGATTAATGCCTTTTAGTATCTGGGCATCACCAAAATTTTTATAGATATTCTCCAGCTGTATCAAATGATGTTCCCTCCTTGGTATCCGTAAATTCCTTATTATGATAGGATGGTCATTTGAGGGCCGGCTTATGCGTGCCTGACGATTTTTTTTAGGCTGCATATGATATTAAGAATAGTACTTTGGATGTGTAATATGAATCTCTTTCCTTCTGGATTTTTGGAGGCTCTGGTACTTGTCACTGCACTTTCTGTCGATGCCTTTGTTGCCAGTTTTGCATATGGGACTAACCATGTAAAGATCCCGGTATCTTCCATGGCCGTCATGGATCTGATCTCTGCAAGTATCCTGCTGATATTCTTACAGATCGGCAGGCTTCTGGTTCCGCTGATCCCGTCTGGTTTTATCCGGATTTTTTGCTTTGCAGTGCTGTTTGGGCTTGGCATGATAAAAATATTTGACAGTTATATCAAGACGCTGATTCGAAAAAACGGGGAACATGCCCCCGAGATTTCGTTTTCATTTCTGGAATTTTGTTTTATTCTCAAGATTTATGCCGATCCGGATAAAGCGGATGCTGATAAGAGCGGTGTTCTTTCTGCCAAGGAGGCGGTATCGCTTGGTACTGCACTGTCACTCGACAGCGCAGCAGCGGGCTTTGGGGCAGGTGTGATGACTTCGCATCCTGTCTCGACTGCCTTCATGTCACTGATCATCGGTGCCGCGGCGATTCTGGGAGGCAGCCTGCTTGGAAATCGGCTGGCCGAGAAACTGCCGTTAAATCTTTCCTGGATCAGTGGATTTTTGCTCATGGTGCTGGCGTTTATGAAATTTTTGTAATATAGTACCCGGATCAAACAGTAAAAATTCATGTGCAAGCATTGGCATGGATGAGAGAAAGATCAGGCCGGCCCATTCACCAAGGCTTAGACGTACTGTTTCAAATATGGAAGTAAGCAAAGGGAACTCTGTCACGGCTACCTGCAGAAAGATACCAAGGAACAGGGCCAGAATCATCAGTGGGTTTGAAAACGGGTTTATGCGGAACAGTGATTGTTCCACGCTGCGCATACCGATGGCATGAAACAGCTCTGAGATTCCAAGAACTGTAAAAGCATAAGTCTGGGCCCGCATCAGCACCTGCGGATCAGTGAGAATCATACGAAGATTTTCCAGTGTGACTGGCAGATTGTTCTGTCCCAGACGACTGAAGGGAACGCTGAAATAAGCAGCCAGGCTGACTGCTGCGATGAGGCATCCATAAAATAACGTACAGAAAAGTCCACCGCCGGCAAATAGACTTTCTCTCCCGCTTCGCGGTGGTTTTTCCATCAGAAGTGTGCGGTCGTTTTCATCCACGCCGAGTGCAAGTGCCGGCAGTGAATCGGTGATCAGGTTGACCCACAGAATATGACTGGCTTTCAACGGCGAACCAAGTCCCGCGATCACGGCAAGAAACATGGTAATAATCTCACCGAAATTGGAGGAGAGCAGGAAGAGAACAGATTTTTTAATGTTTTCATAGATACCCCGACCTTCTTCAATTGCGTGTTCAATGGTGGCAAAGTTATCGTCGGTAAGAATGATATCCGCAGCATTTTTTGCCACATCGGTCCCGTTTTTACCCATGGCGATACCGATGTCCGCTGTGCGCAGCGCGGGGGCGTCATTGACTCCGTCGCCAGTCATTGCCGTGATGCAGCCTTTGCTTTTCAGCGCTTTCACAATCCGTACCTTGTGTTCCGGTGACACTCTGGCAAATACATGGTACTGCTCAATCTTCTGCGCAAGTTCCAGATCCGTCATTGTCTCCAGCTCCTGTCCGGTGATGCATTCATCTTTTGAGGCTGCGATGGTAAGCTGTTTTGCAATAGAGAAGGCAGTATCTGCGTGGTCGCCGGTTATCATGACAGTCCTGACACCGGCTTGCCGAAACCGTCTGACTGCCTCGGGAACTTCCGGCCTGGGAGGATCTGACATACCTGCCAGGCCGATAAAGGTCAGATGATCCTCGCTCGGGGAAGATACGTCCTCTGCCATGGCAAGAGCGAGAACGCGCAGTGCATTTTGGCTCATATCCTGCAGAGCGGCTCGGATGGCATCCCTGTCCTGTTGGTGTATGGGCTCCGGTCCTGCCGGTGTCAGAATGCGGTCGCAGCGCGCCAGCAGTTCTTCACAGGAGCCTTTTGTATAGGAGATTTTCCGGCTGCCCTTCCAGTGTACGGTAGTCATCATGCGGCGGCCGGAATCAAAAGGTATTTCATCAATTCTGCGGCGCTGTTCTTCCAGCGTCTCTTTTTTTAGTCCTGCCTTCAGGCCAAGATCCAGCAATGCAGTCTCTGTGGGATCGCCGATGGGTCTGCCATTGGAATACATGGCGTCATTGCACAGTACAAAACCCTCAAAAAAGGCATGATGCCGGTCGGGATCCATACTTTCGGGCACATACATGGTGTTGAGTGTATAACACTGAACGACTGTCATCTGGTTCTGCGTCAGAGTTCCTGTCTTGTCTGAACAAACAACATTGACAGATCCAAGTGTCTCGACAGCCGGAAGTCTTCGTATAATCGTGTTGATCTTAACCATCCGGGAGACACTTAACGCAAGGACTATGGTGACAACTGCGGGGAGTCCTTCCGGTACTGCCGCAACCGCCAGTGAGATGGCAGTGATCAGCATCTCAAGGATATCCCGTTTCTGCAAAATTGCAATAATAAAGAGTGAAATGCACAAAATGACAGCGCAGATGCTCAAAATTTTGCCGAGACTCTCCAGACGTTTTTGAAGAGGGGTGGTCTCTCTTGTGGGCTCCGCGATCATTTTTGCAATGGTGCCGATTTTTGTCTGCATTCCGATTGCCGCTGTGACGCCCTCTCCGCGTCCATAGACGACGCTTGTGGACATGTAGACTATATCGGGAACATCTTTTTCCACCGGTACGGATTCACCGGTGAGAGCCGATTCTTCCAGTTTAAGACTTGATGAAGCAACAAGTTCAATATCGGCAGGAACCTGACACCCCGCCTCCAGGCTGACGATATCTCCGACAACAAGATTTGCGGCCGGTATTTTCCTGTAGATCCCATCACGTTTTACGATGGCTTCCGGGCTGGTCAGCTTTTTCAGGGCTTCGAGGGATTTTTGCGCTTTTCCTTCCTGTATCATGCCCACCAGCCCATTCAGCAGGATGACAGCCAGGATGATCAGTGTGTCACCGTATTCGCCAAGCATGACGGAGATGATGGCGGCGGCAAACAGGATGAAAATCAGTGGATCATTTAGCTGCCCTGCGAATCTGGCCGCGGCTGAAGGAGGTTTGGGATGGAAAAGTACGTTTTCTCCCTGTTCTCGCTTTCGTCGTCCGGCTTCTTCTTCTGTGAGCCCGCTTTCTGGATCAGCCTGATATTTTCGGCGGATTTCCTGCAAATGCTTCTGATAAGACATGGCCCCTTCCTTTCGTTTAGGGTTCGGATGAACAGTGTCATCCTACTATCCGTTAAATTGTTTCATTATATGTGGAAAAGCTCCAGGAGATACTGATTTTTAAAAGAAAAGCATATAGTGGTAGAAATAAACGAAATGGCAGATCAACTATGTTAAATGTATTATGGGCGGGAATGATTCTTCTTGGGATCGCTTACGGTGCGGCTACCGGTCGTTTTCCGGAGGTTTCTGAAGCGGCACTCTCTTCTGCAAAGGAGGCGGTGACACTTGCAGTTACCATGCTTGGAATTATGGGATTATGGTCTGGTATCATGGAGATAGCGACCGGTGCGGGGATTCTGGAACGTATGACAAAAAAAATGGGACCGATCCTTTCTTTTTTATTTCCTCAGATTCCCAAAGACCATCCATCATTGGATCATATTTCTACGAATATGATTGCCAATTTTCTGGGGCTTGGGTGGGCGGCGACGCCGGCGGGGTTAAAGGCGATGGAAGAACTTGCAAATCTCGATGAGGACAGAAGAAAGGGAAGACTTCCGGGGCCGGTGCGGAAAGGAGGAATTGCCAGCAATGAAATGTGTACATTTCTGATTGTTAATATATCCTCCCTGCAATTGATACCAGTCAATATCATCGCCTACAGAAGCCAGTACGGGAGTGTAAACCCCACGGCAATTGTGGGTCCAGCCATTGCAGCGACACTGATCAGTACGGTGGTGGGGGTTGTGTTCTGCAAGATTATGGACAGGGGGCGGAAAGGATAATTCCTTTCCGCCGGGAATTCAGAAGTTTTTTGATAAATATTATGAAATCACTTGACATACATAACTGTTACTGGTATCGTTACAGTATAAAATGTAATCGATAAAGTTACAGAAAAAAGAGAATGTGTTGGGAAAGAAGGCGTATGATATGAAGAAAGTACAGTACGATGCGGTGATTATTGGATTTGGAAAAGGCGGAAAAACCCTGGCGGGAAAATTGGCAAGAGCGGGCAAGAAGGTAGCTTTAATCGAAAAGGATTCCGGAATGTACGGTGGCACCTGCATTAATGTAGGCTGTATCCCCTCCAAATCCCTGATACACAGTGCAGCTGCAGCTGGTGTTCTGACGAATGCGCAGGAGAAGGCCAGACATTACCGGGAGGCGGTGGCAGAAAAACGCCGTCTGACAGCTATGCTCCGCAAAAAAAATTATGAGAAACTGGCGGACATGCCCAATATTACAATCTATGACGGTACTGCACGGTTTACAGCGCCCCTTCAGGTTGAGGTATCCGCGGGGAATGAACTTGTGCAGCTTTATGCCGAACAGGTATTTATCAATACGGGTTCAACACCGCGCATTCCGTCCATTGAGGGGATAACATCTGTTTCGGGCGTATATTTCAGTGCAGGTCTGATGGATCTGGATATTTTTCCAGAACGTCTGGTCATTATAGGCGGAGGATATATCGGGCTGGAATTTGCATCCATGTACAGTGCATTTGGCAGTGAAGTTACAGTGCTTCAGGACGGCGGGACGTTCCTCGCCAGAGAAGATGAAGATATGTCAGGCGCCATCAGGGATTTGCTGGAGGAACAGGGGATAAAATTCCGTCTGGGTGCATCGATAAAACGGGCAGAGGAAGGACCGGCGGTTGTCTTTGAATGGCAGGGAACGGAACAGAGACTTGACGCGGATGCCGTGTTGGTGGCTACGGGTCGGATCCCCAATACCGCTGAACTCAATCTGGCTGCCGCCGGTGTGGAGATGACCCCGCGGGGCGCTGTCAAGGTTGATGCTCAGCTTCGCACCACAGCACCTAATATCTGGGCAATGGGGGATGTAGCCGGTGGACTGCAGCACACCTATCTTTCACTGGATGATTCCCGGGTGGTTGCATCCCAGCTTTTTGGAGGAAAACCGTATACGACGGCAGAACGCAGATATGTCCCCTACAGTGTATTTCTTTCTACGCCCTATTCCAGAGTAGGGATGAATGAACGCGAGGCGAGAGAGGCGGGCTATGATGTGAAAGTAGTAAAACTTCCGGCTGCCGCTATTCCAAAGGCCCAGGTACTAAAGGCCCCCAAAGGGATATTAAAGGCAGTTATTGACGCAAAGACGAGCCGGATTCTGGGAACGATGCTGTTGTGTGAGGAATCCTATGAGATGATCAATGTGATCAAGCTTGCGATGGATTTTGGCGCGGACTATACGGTACTGAGGGACCAGATATTTACCCATCCGACGATGACTGAGGCATTGAACGATTTGTTTGCAGGGTAGATAGCAGCAAAATGTTTGTGATACAGGAAGTGAGTTAAAATGAACAGTGATTTTGTAGTGGCAGTACATGCAATGGTATTTCTGCACCATAAGGCAGAGACGGTTTCCAGTGAAATGCTGGCGGAGAATATCTGTACCAATCCGGTGAGGATCCGGCGCGTGATGGCGAGGCTGAAAAAAGCCGGTCTGGTGGAAACGCGTGAAGGGAGGACACAGGGAGGATACTCCTACCTGAAAACAAAAAGGGTTACACTGGATGATATCAGCCAGGCACTGAATGTACAGTTTGCAGATTTTACGTGGCAGAGCGGGGATAGAGAGAATCCCTGTGTGATTGCCTCCGGGATGCCGGATTATATGGATGAACTGAAAGAAGAACTGAACCTCAGATGCAGGGAATATTTAAAAACTGTAGCGATCGCGGATGTGGAGCGGCTGCTGACGAATAGAAAGAAGGCGGAGAAATGAATACACGGACACATCGAACAATGAAGCTGCGTGGAAGTGCAGACACTTCTTATCTGGGCCGTACGGTCGATGAGATGATCTGGGATTTTATGCAGGAACAGAAGATACCGGGTCTTACGCTGGCGATTGTGCAGGCGCCGTACATCCCAAGGGTGGTTGGCTACGGTATGTCGGACACCGGCCAAAAACGGCTGGCGTCTGTAAATACCATGTGGCCGGTTGGGCCGCTCTCGCAGGCATTTGCCGCTGTAGCGGTGATGCAGCTCTATGAGGAGGGCAGCCTGAAACTGGAGGATACGGTCGGTGTGTTCCTTCCGGATATTCCGCAGTCCTGGAAGGAAATTACAGTTCTGCAGCTGCTCCGCCATGCGAGTGGGCTGCCGGATTACCGGAGGGAAAGCGGCTTTTGCGCATTTCGGGAATGGAGTTTTCAGGAGCTGACAGGTCTGATTAAAGATCAGCCGCTGCATTTTGAATCTGGATCTGATGTGGAACAAAGTGCGACGAATTTTCTGATACTGACAGAGATCATAGAGCGGGCCAGCGGGATGAGCTACCATGATTTTATTACGCAAAGGCAAATCAAATTCCTGGGTCTTCGCCATATCGGATTTGCTGAGGATCTGGATGCGTTCTCACACGAAGATGTCTCCCAGACGGAGAATATCCACCTTCTGTTTAAGCGGGACGAAACCTACATAGATCCGACAGAGACGGCTGCCAGTTACGATGAAAGCAAAAATCCGGTTCCGCGCGTATGTTCATCGGCGCTTCGGGGATTTTCTGATATCTGGGCATCTGCACAGGACATCTCCACCTGGGATATCGGCCTGGCCGGATCTGTGCTGATACGTGAACCCCAACATCGAGCACTGTTATATGCTCCATGGGAACTGCCGGACGGCAGGGAGGTTCCGGCTGTCGCCGGCTGGCAGTTTTATGGTCATCGGGGATTAATGGACATTAAGGGATCGGTCCCGGGATTTTCTTCTTTTTTGAGCAGGTTTACCGATGCGTCGGAATTGGTCTGCGTGACGCTTCTTGCAAATAAAGAGGGAGTGAATTTTACCAATTTGGGACGTCAAATCGCGGGTGCATTTGGGGATCTGCTCTCCACCAACTATGATGACGGCAAACTTTTTCTTCTGGAAAGTCAGTTTTCTGCAGCGGTTACAGAGAGACGTCTGAAAGAGGAGCTTGAAAGACGAGAGATTCCACTGTTTGCCGAATTTGACCACGCTGACAACGCGAAAAAGGCCGGATTGAAACTGAGGCCGACCACGGTGTTTGTATTTGGCTCCCCCAAGGTGGGAACCGGGTTAATGCAGGAGGATCAGAGCATCTCACTTGAGCTTCCGCTGAGGATCTCTGTCTGGGAGGATGAGGGGGGGAGTATCTGGCTTGCGTTTCCCCGTGTCACAAAAATGGCGGCAGAATATGGACTGGAGACACACTCTGCGGTTTCGAAGATAGAGGGTTTGATGGAAGAGCTGGTTCAAAAAGCGGGAAATATTTATTGAGAGCACAAAAATAATCTTGACATTTTAAAAAGAAAGTGCTATAGTAATTCAAGTATCACGCCGAAGACAGTGGGTGCCGCAGGGCATAAAGAGATATTCACCCGCCGAGGAGAGATCATTCTTACCGTAAGAGAATCTTTTACCCTCACTGTCGCAGTGAGGGTTTTTTATTATCCTGAAGCGTGTACAACAAAATAATATAAGGAGGTGCACCGTTTTATGGCAAAAGTAGAACTGAAACAACCGATCGTAGAAGAAATCGCGGACAGCATTAAAGACGCTCAGGCAGTGGTACTGGTAAATTATAGCGGACTTACTGTTGAGCAGGATACAATTCTTCGTAAGGAATTAAGAGAAGCTGGTATCCAGTATAAAGTTTACAAGAATACAATGATGAACTTTGCATTCAAGGGAACAGCTTGTGAAAGTCTTACAGAGCATCTGCACGGAACGAACGCAATCGCAATTTCCCGTGAAGATGCAACAGCTCCGGCAAGAATCCTCGCAAAATATGCGAAGATGTATCCGGCACTGGAGATGGTTGCAGGCGTTATCGAAGGAAATTACAATGATCAGGCTGGCATGCAGGCTCTTGCAAGCGTCCCGTCAAGAGAAGAACTGCTTGGAAAACTGCTTGGAAGCATTCAGTCTCCGATTACAAACTTCGCTCGTGTGCTTAATCAGATTGCTGAAGCAGGACAGACTGCAGCTGCAGAAGAGTAGAAGTAAATTTACCGGTGAAAATACCGGTGGTATATCATTAAACAAAAATATAATCAAATGGAGGAAAATAAAATGGCAAAATTAACAACAGCTGAATTTATTGAAGCTATTAAAGAGTTAACTGTATTAGAGTTAAACGATCTGGTAAAAGCATGTGAAGAAGAATTTGGTGTATCTGCAGCAGCAGGTGTCGTAGTAGCAGCAGCAGGCGCAGGTGATGCAGTAGCAGCTGAAGAAAAAGATGAGTTTGATGTAGAACTTGCAGAAGTTGGACCAAACAAAGTTAAAGTTATCAAAGTAGTTCGTGAAGCTACAGGTCTGGGTCTGAAAGAAGCAAAAGAACTTGTAGACGGAGCTCCGAAGGTAATCAAAGAAGCTGCAGCAAAAGCTGAGGCTGAAGAGCTTAAAACAAAACTGGAAGCTGAAGGCGCTAAAGTTAACCTGAAATAATTCCGGTCATACAGCAAAAGCAAAAGAGCAGGTAGTCCATAAGGATACCTGCTCTTGTTAATTCGTGTTTCAGCAAAATTTTCACAAATGTAAAGATTACATTAAAGTGCGTCAATGACGTAACTGGCCTCCAGTGTGGAGTCGCCGATCGGAATCCAGGCGGAAGAGAGCTCCAGGATAAATGATTCAGACGGCGTGGTGTCTGGATGTTCCAGAAATTGAATCGTCAATTTGCAGAGTGTTTTTTCGTTGGCGTCATAGAGATTGGCCAGATGTTTTTTTCGCCATTTTATCAGGTAAGAGGCAGTGACGGCTTTTTCGCTGATCATGTACTCCATAATGTCTTTAAATTGGTTATAACGCTCCTGGTCCATGGAGGCCATGAATGCACATTTGCAGACACCCCTGTTAAAAAAAGGACGGTCTTTCAGTATGTGGAAAATCTCCTCAAAACGGGAAAAGTGCTGTGGTGATAAAAAGACCTGAGCTGCGATCAATGCAGGGATACATTTTTCTCGCCATGTCATAATAATCCCTCCTCAAAAAAATATGATTGGCTCCGAACGCCCCCTCGGAAGCAAAAAGCTTCCTCGGTGTTCGTTGCACTCACATGCACTCTGCTGTGAGCTGATGCGTCTGCGGTGCAGCCGATCATCTCTCGCAGGACTGCGCTTGGAATGTCCCGGACGCCCCCTCGGAAGCAAAAAGCTTCCTCGGTGTTCGTTGCACTCACATGCACTCTGCTGTGAGCTGATGCGTCTGCGGTGCAGCCGATCATCTCTCATCAGACTGCGCGTTCGTAGCTTATGCGTTCATTGTAGCACAGTTGGGCGAAAATCACAATTTGAAAAGAAATTTATTGTTGACATTGTATGCTAATTATGATACAGTAAAAAATGCACTATTATGGCAAGATATGCCTACTTCTGGGTGAGAGGCATGTGCGGTAATAAATTTTATATACACAAGGGGTGAAACGTCAATGGAGAAAAACAGAATACGTCCAATTACGAGCGGAAAAAGTATGCGGATGAGTTACCAGAGACAAAAGGAAGTTCTGGAAATGCCCAACCTGATCGAGGTTCAGAAAGATTCATACAATTGGTTCCTGAATGAAGGGTTAAAGGAAGTTTTTGATGATATCTCTCCGATTACCGACTACAGCGACAAGTTGAGCCTGGAGTTTGTTGATTTTACTTTGTGCGAAGATGATGTGAAATATTCCATCGAAGAATGCAAAGAAAGAGATGCTACGTACGCCGCACCTTTGAAAGTGAAAGTTCGCTTATATAATAAAGAAAATGACGAGATTAATGAACATGAGATATTCATGGGCGATCTGCCTTTGATGACACAGACGGGTACGTTTGTTATCAATGGCGCAGAACGTGTTATCGTCAGTCAGTTAGTACGTTCCCCTGGTATATACTATGCCATCGCACATGACAAGGTTGGTAAGACGCTGTATTCATCTACGGTTATCCCGAACAGGGGTGCATGGCTTGAGTACGAGACGGATTCCAACGATATTTTCTATGTACGTGTTGACAGAACCAGGAAGGTTCCGATCACGGTACTGATTCGTGCACTTGGAGTAAGCACCAATGCCGAGATTATCGAGCTGTTTGGTGAAGAACCGAAGATTCTGGCAAGCTTCACGAAAGATACTTCCGAAAATTATCAGGAAGGTCTGCTCGAATTATACAAAAAAATTCGTCCGGGTGAACCGCTCGCAGTGGAGAGCGCAGAGAGCCTGATTATGAGTATGTTCTTCGATCCCAGAAGATATGATCTGGCGAAAGTTGGACGTTATAAATTCAATAAGAAGCTGATGCTCAAAAATCGTATCACCGGACATATTCTTGCTGAAGATGTCATTGATACGACGACAGGCGAAATTATCGCCGAAAAGGGAGCGGAAGTAACGAGAGAAATGGCAGATTCCATTCAGAATGCAGCCGTTCCTTTTGTGTGGATTCAGACAGAAGAGCGTAATGTCAAAGTACTGTCCAGTATGATGGTAGATATTACGAATTTTGTCGATGTCGATCCTAAGGAAGTAGGGGTTACCGAGCTGGTATATTATCCGGTGCTTGCCCGCATTCTGGAGGAAAACGACAATCTGGATGACATCAAAGATGCCATAAAGAGGGAAATCCACGATTTAATACCGAAGCATATTACAAAGGAAGACATTTTGGCTTCCATTAACTATAATATCCATCTGGAATATGGACTGGGAAATGATGATGATATCGACCACCTTGGCAACAGAAGAATCCGTGCTGTTGGCGAGCTTCTTCAGAATCAGTACCGGATCGGTCTGTCCAGACTGGAAAGAGTTGTCCGTGAAAGAATGACAACACAGGACATTGAGGGGATTTCCCCGCAGTCCCTGATTAATATTAAACCGGTAACAGCGGCAGTGAAGGAGTTCTTTGGCTCTTCACAGCTGTCACAGTTCATGGATCAGAACAACCCGCTCGGTGAGCTGACGCACAAGAGACGTCTGTCTGCACTGGGTCCTGGAGGCCTGTCACGGGACAGAGCCGGATTCGAGGTTCGAGATGTTCATTATTCCCATTATGGAAGAATGTGTCCGATTGAAACACCTGAAGGTCCGAATATCGGTCTGATCAACTCACTGGCATCCTATGCCCGTATCAATGAGTACGGTTTTGTGGAAGCGCCGTACAGAAAGATCGACAAAACAGATCCGAAAAATCCGCGCGTCACAGATGAAGTTATCTATATGACAGCGGATGAAGAAGATGATTACCATGTTGCCCAGGCGAATGAGCCGCTCGATGAGAATGGATATTTTGTTCATAAGAATGTATCCGGCCGTTACCGAGACGAGACTCAGGAGTATGAAAAACAGATGTTTGATTACATGGACGTATCTCCTAAGATGGTATTCTCCGTGGCAACAGCACTGATTCCGTTTCTGCAGAATGACGATGCCAACCGTGCGCTGATGGGATCCAACATGCAGCGCCAGGCGGTTCCGCTGATGATCACGGAAGCCCCTGTGGTTGGAACCGGTATGGAGACCAAGACGGCGGTTGACTCCGGCGTCTGCATGACAGCGAAAAGGGCAGGAACCATTCTGCGCTCAACTTCAAAGGAAATTGTGATTCGTTATGATGATGATGCGAGCACAGAGACATATCATCTGACAAAGTTCTTACGAAGCAATCAGAGTAACTGCTATAATCAGAAACCGATTGTGTTTAAGGGTGAACATGTGGAAGCCGGTCAGGTTATTGCAGACGGCCCGTCCACTTCTCAGGGTGAACTTGCGCTGGGCAAAAACCCTCTGATCGGGTTTATGACATGGGAAGGTTATAACTACGAGGATGCTGTACTGCTCAGTGAACGCCTCGTACAGGAAGATGTCTACACTTCCATTCATATAGAAGAATACGAAGCAGAGTCCAGAGATACGAAACTTGGACCGGAAGAAATCACAAGAGATGTTCCGGGTGTGGGTGACGATGCGCTGAAAGATCTGGATGAACGCGGAATTATCCGTATTGGCGCCGAGGTTCGTGCAGGTGACATTCTGGTTGGAAAGGTAACTCCGAAAGGGGAAACCGAACTGACAGCAGAGGAACGTCTGCTGCGTGCAATTTTCGGTGAAAAAGCCCGTGAAGTGAGGGATACTTCTCTGAAAGTGCCGCACGGAGAATACGGTATCGTCGTGGATGCCAAAGTGTTTACAAGAGAAAACGGAGATGAACTTTCCCCTAGTGTGAATCAGGCGGTACGTATCTATATCGCGCAGAAGAGAAAGATTTCCGTCGGTGACAAGATGGCCGGCCGTCACGGAAACAAAGGTGTTGTTTCACGTGTGCTTCCGGTTGAGGATATGCCGTTTTTGCCAAACGGACGCCCGCTGGATATCGTGCTGAATCCGCTGGGTGTGCCGTCACGTATGAATATCGGACAGGTGCTGGAGATTCATCTGAGTCTCGCGGCCAAAGCCCTGGGATTCAATATTGCGACTCCGGTATTTGACGGAGCGAACGAAGATGATATCATGGATACACTGGATCTGGCGAATGATTATGTTAATCTGAGCTGGGAAGAATTTTCGGCTAAGCATAAAGATGAGCTGCTTCCGGAAGTTTATGAGTATCTGGATGAAAATAAAGCCCACAGAGAGCTGTGGAAAGGTGTTCCGATTTCCAGGGATGGAAAAGTCAGACTTCGTGACGGAAGAACCGGCGAATATTTTGACAGCCCGGTTACGATCGGACACATGCATTACCTGAAGCTTCATCATCTGGTTGATGACAAGATTCATGCACGTTCAACGGGACCATACTCCCTCGTTACACAGCAGCCGCTGGGTGGAAAAGCTCAGTTCGGCGGGCAGCGTTTTGGAGAGATGGAAGTTTGGGCGCTGGAAGCATACGGTGCATCCTATACGCTGCAGGAAATCCTGACGGTGAAATCTGATGATGTCATCGGGCGTGTGAAGACGTATGAAGCGATTATTAAGGGTGATAACATTCCTGAGCCGGGTATTCCGGAATCATTTAAGGTTCTGTTGAAAGAGCTGCAGTCCCTGGGCCTTGATGTCAAAGTGCTCAAGGAAGACCAGACAGAAGTCGAAATTATGGAAACCGTCGATTACGGCGAGACCGACCTGCGTTCCATCATCGAAGGAGACAGAGGATACTCTTCTGATGAATCATCTTACGGTGAGTATGGATTTTCCAAGCAGGAATTCGCGGGTGAAGAATTGATTGATGTCGAAGAACCTGAGGAAGAAGAGGAAATGATTGACCTGGAAGAAACTCTTGACGAAGAGTAGGAGGGTAACCAAATGGCAGAAACAACGAATAAAGAATCCTACCAACCGATGACTTTTGATGCCATCAAAATCGGGCTGGCATCTCCGGAGAAGATTCGTGACTGGTCCCGCGGCGAAGTAAAAAAGCCTGAGACCATCAACTACAGGACTTTAAAACCGGAAAAAGACGGTTTGTTCTGCGAGCGTATCTTCGGACCAAGCAAAGACTGGGAATGTCATTGTGGTAAATATAAAAAGATCCGTTATAAAGGCGTTGTGTGCGACCGCTGTGGTGTCGAGGTGACAAAAGCCAGTGTTCGAAGAGAACGTATGGGCCACATCGAACTGGCTGCGCCGGTATCTCATATCTGGTACTTTAAAGGGATACCATCCCGTATGGGTCTGATCCTGGACCTTTCTCCGAGAACACTGGAGAAGGTGCTGTATTTTGCAAATTATATTGTCCTGGATAAGGGAACATCGGAGCTGATGTATAAACAGGTACTCACGGAAAAAGAATTCCAGGAAGCGCGGGAAACTTACGGAAATACGTTCCGCGCAGGCATGGGTGCCGAGTCTATCAAGGAACTTCTCCAGGCGATTGACCTGGAAAAAGAATCCAAAGAACTGAAGGCCGGACTGAAAGAGTCTACCGGTCAGAAACGTGCCCGTATCATTAAAAGACTGGAAGTTATCGAGGCGTTCAGAGAATCCGGCAATCATCCGGAATGGATGATCCTGGATGTGGTTCCGGTGATTCCTCCGGATCTGCGTCCAATGGTGCAGCTGGACGGCGGCCGTTTCGCAACGTCTGACCTGAATGATTTATATAGAAGAATTATCAACCGGAATAACCGTCTGAAACGACTGCTTGAGCTGGGAGCTCCGGACATTATCGTAAGAAATGAAAAAAGAATGCTGCAGGAAGCAGTTGACGCCCTGATCGACAATGGACGCCGCGGCCGTCCGGTAACAGGACCGGGTAACCGTGCGTTGAAGTCCCTGTCTGACATGCTGAAAGGGAAATCTGGACGTTTCCGTCAGAACCTGCTTGGAAAACGTGTGGATTATTCCGGACGTTCCGTTATCGTAGTAGGACCGGAGCTTAAGATTTATCAGTGTGGTCTTCCGAAAGAAATGGCGATTGAGCTGTTTAAACCTTTTGTTATGAAAGAGCTGGTTGCCAACGGCACCGCCCATAATATAAAGAATGCAAAAAAAATGGTGGAAAAACTGCAGACAGAAGTCTGGGACGTTCTGGAAGAAGTTATCAAAGAACATCCGGTTATGCTGAACCGTGCCCCTACGCTGCACAGACTCGGTATCCAGGCATTTGAGCCGATATTGGTAGAAGGTAAAGCGATCAAGCTTCACCCGCTTGTGTGTACAGCGTTCAATGCCGATTTTGACGGTGACCAGATGGCCGTGCATCTTCCGCTTTCTGTGGAAGCGCAGGCAGAGTGCCGTTTCCTGCTGCTGTCTCCAAATAACCTTCTGAAACCATCGGATGGTGGTCCAGTGGCCGTTCCTTCACAGGATATGGTTCTCGGCATCTACTATCTGACACAGGAGAGACCGGGTGCCAAAGGTGAAGGAAAATCGTTCAAGAATGTAAACGAGGCGATTCTCGCTTATGAAAACGGTGCAATTACACTGCAGTCAGTGATCAAAGTGCGCTGTGAAAAGACCATGCCGGGCGGTGAGACGATCCATGACAATGTAGAGTCTACCCTGGGACGTTTTCTGTTCAATGAAATCCTTCCTCAGGATCTTGGGTTTGTGGATCGGAGCATTCCGGGAAATGAACTGTTTCTGGAGGTTGACTTCCACGTCGGAAAGAAAGGCCTGAAACAGATCCTTGAGAAAGTTATCAATACGCACGGAGCTACGAAGACTGCCGAAGTGCTGGATGATATCAAGGCGATGGGATACAAATATTCTACGCGGGCTGCCATGACGGTATCCATTTCTGATATGACAGTGCCGGCTGAGAAACCTGAGCTGATTCAGAATGCACAGGATACGGTTGATAAGATTACAAGAAACTTTAAACGTGGTCTGATCACAGAGGAAGAGCGTTATAAAGAAGTAGTGGAAACATGGAAAGAAACGGATGAGACGCTGACGAAAGCGCTGCTTGGCGGTCTTGATAAATACAATAACATTTATATGATGGCCGACTCCGGAGCCCGTGGTTCCGATAAGCAGATCAAACAGCTGGCCGGCATGCGTGGATTGATGGCGGATACAACCGGTCATACGATTGAGCTGCCGATTAAATCCAATTTCCGTGAAGGTCTGGATGTACTGGAATACTTTATGTCTGCCCACGGTGCACGTAAAGGTCTGTCTGATACCGCACTTCGTACAGCCGATTCCGGTTATCTGACGAGACGTCTTGTTGATGTTTCACAGGATCTGATCATCCGCGAGGTTGACTGCTGTGAAGACAGAGGTGAGATCCCGGGAATGTACGTAAAGGGATTCATGGACGGCAAAGAAGAGATCGAGAGCCTTCAGGAACGGATTACCGGACGTTTCTCATGTGAGACGATTAAAGATAAAGACGGCAATGTGATCGTAAAAGCCAATCATATGATCACTCCGAAACGCGCCGCACGTATTATGAAAGACGGCGTAGATGAAAATGGAAATCCATTTGATAAGATTAAAATCCGTACAATCTTAAGCTGTAAGTCACATATTGGTGTATGTGCTAAATGCTACGGCGCCAACATGGCGACAGGTGAAACGGTACAGGTCGGTGAATCCGTTGGTATTATCGCGGCACAGTCAATCGGTGAACCTGGTACACAGCTGACGATGCGTACGTTCCATACCGGCGGTGTTGCCGGCGGTGATATTACACAGGGTCTTCCGCGTGTCGAGGAGCTTTTTGAGGCGAGAAAGCCGAAGGGTCTTGCGATCATCACGGAGATCAAAGGTGTCGCTGCGATTAAAGATACGAAGAAGAAACGAGAGATTATCGTGACCGATCATGAAGAAGGTGTTTCCAAGACATA
Source organism: uncultured Ruminococcus sp. (assembly GCA_964621905.1). GTDB lineage: Bacteria > Bacillota > Clostridia > Lachnospirales > Lachnospiraceae > Ruminococcus_G. The sequence continues at coordinate 44,825 of CAZUNG010000017.1, forward strand.
CCTGATTCCATATGGTTCCAGAATCAAAGTTCAGGACGGCGCACTGCTTGAAGCCGGCGACGAACTGACAGAAGGCAGTGTCAACCCGCATGATATCCTGAAGATCAAGGGGGTACGTGCGGTTCAGGATTATATGATCCGTGAAGTACAGAGAGTTTACCGACTGCAGGGTGTTGAAATCAATGACAAGCATATTGAGGTCATTGTACGCCAGATGCTGAAAAAGATTCGTGTTGAAAACAATGGAGATACGGAACTCCTCCCGGGAACACTTGCAGACGTTCTGGAATTTGAAGAACTGAATGAGCAGATGGTTGCTGACGGCAAAGAGCCGGCAGAAGGAAAACAGGTCATGCTTGGTATCACAAAGGCGTCCCTTGCAACGAACTCCTTCCTGTCCGCGGCTTCTTTCCAGGAGACAACGAAAGTCCTCACGGAGGCAGCTATCAAAGGAAAAGCAGATAATCTGATTGGTCTGAAGGAAAATGTTATCATCGGTAAGCTGATTCCTGCCGGTACCGGTATGAAACGATACAGTAATATTAAGCTGGATACAGATCTGGCAGCCGATGATGAGATTGATCTGGACGAGGATTTTACTTTTGATATCGAAGAACTTCCAGACGATCTGGATGACGGATCCATGGAGATGGAGGCGGATGAAACTGATGAAGAATTCGCGGAAATCTCAGATTCAGGCGATGAAGAATAAAAACAGCTTTGTCTAAACAGATAAAGGAGTCCAAAGACGGGTGAAGGCACCAGGTTGGGCTCCTTTGTTGCTTTTAAAGAGCTGCTGGAGGAGAAAGAGTTCATATGAAAAATAAAAGATTGATCATGATCCTTATGGTCTGTGTGGGAATTCTTGCAGCTGTGCTGGCAGTTTTTTCATTTTTGATCATGAGAAAGGCGTCTGCAAAAGAACAGAAAGCGAAAGAAGCGGTAGAAGAAGTGCTGCAGGAAAAAAACGGAGGAAGCACAGAAAGCATCAAAGAGGCGACGCCGGAGGTGACAGAGGAACCAGAACGCGGGGAGCAATTAAATCAGGTCGTGTTTGATGAGACGGACGATCAGGTATTTGTGACGGTACAGACAGCAAATCTGCGCAAGGAGCCGTCCACGGATGCGGAGATACTGGCGACAGCTCCTATGAGCCGCCTGTTCGTAAGGACGGGGGTTTCAGAGCAGTGGAGCCGGATCAAGGAAGGCGGAAAGACATATTACGTTTCAAATGATGTGATCTCCACCGAACGTCCGGAAGCGGCCGGAGACGGAACTTCGATGCCGCAGTCACCAGGGGGAAAGACGGTTATCATTGATCCGGGACATCAGGGGAGCGGAGACAGTACGCAGGAACCGATCGGACCGGGGGCATCGTCGACGAAAGCGCGGGTGACATCGGGCACCTCCGGATGTGTTTCGGGGCAGGATGAATATGAACTGAATTTGACAGTTTCTTTGAAGCTGCGGGATGAATTGGTAAATCGTGGGTATACTGTCTATATGACCAGGGAAACCCATGATGTTAATATCAGCAATAAAGAGCGCGCGGAATTTGCTGTGGAACATGGAGGAGATATTCTGGTACGAATCCATGCCAATGGTTCAGAGAACAGTTCTGTCAGCGGTGCACTGACGATGGCGCCTTCGGAAGGAAATCCATTTTTGTCCCCGGATTTAATTTCAAAAAGCCAGTCCCTGTCTCAGAATATCATTGATACTTATACGGCTGCGACAGGATTTGCCAGCCAGGGCGTGTACCTTACAGATGAAATGAGTGGAATTAACTGGAGCACCATGCCGGTTACTATCGTGGAGATGGGATATATGTCCAATCCGTCGGATGATGCGGCGATGGCGGATCCTGCCGTGCAGACGAAGATGGTGAGCGGAATTGCAGACGGAATCGACAACTATTTTTCATAGCATTTCAGACGGGGATAATTTATAGAAAAGCGGGTGTTAAGCTTGCTGTAAGAACGTTTTACCTTAATTTTACGCGGATTTTTCCGGTTTTCCTTGACATCGGGGGCTCTGCGGGATATAATATTCAAGCGTGCATGAAAATGCAGTTGTTTTCGTGTGCTTTATTATGTTAATGTAGCAGCCGCAGAAAACCCGCAGATATGCGGAGGAATCTACAGGAGGTGAAATGGAATGCCAACATTTAATCAGTTAGTAAGAAAAGGCCGTCAGACATCTATAAAGAAGTCTACTGCACCGGCACTTCAGAAAAGTTTTAACTCTCTGAAGAAAAAGACAAGCGATATGTCCTCACCGCAGAAGAGAGGTGTGTGTACAGCTGTAAAAACTGCTACACCGAAGAAGCCTAACTCAGCGCTTAGAAAAATCGCCAGAGTACGTCTTTCCAATGGAATCGAAGTAACAAGCTATATCCCAGGAGAAGGTCATAACTTACAGGAGCATAGTGTAGTTCTGATCCGTGGTGGTAGAGTAAAAGACTTACCAGGTACCAGATATCATATCGTCAGAGGTACACTTGATACAGCAGGTGTTGCTAACAGGAGACAGGCCCGTTCTAAATACGGAGCTAAGAGACCTAAAAAGTAAATCGTAAGTTAATATTATAGAAGTATCACAAGAACACTATATTTGTACGGTCATTCCTAAGCCCTGTCGGCTGCGGGGAAATAGATGGAATTTACCAGTGCGAACACATAGTAGATATCAGAACGTAACTGCAGCCTGATATCATGTGAGTACCTATGATTTAATCGAAGTCAATCAGCCCGCTGTAAGTTATGGCAGGCCGCAGTGATTAAGGAGGGAAGTAACGTGCCACGTAAAGGACATACTCAAAAAAGAGACGTCTTGGCAGATCCGCTGTATAACAACAAGGTAGTTACCAAACTTATCAACAACATTATGCTGGATGGTAAGAAGGGCGTAGCTCAGAAGATTGTATACGGCGCATTTACAAGAATCGAAGAAAAAGCTGGGAAACCGGCACTGGAAGTATTTGAAGAAGCAATGAACAATATCATGCCTGTACTGGAAGTAAAGGCTAGACGTATCGGCGGTGCTACGTACCAGGTACCGATCGAAGTCAGACCAGACAGACGTCAGGCACTGGCTCTTCGCTGGCTGACATTGTATTCACGCAAAAGAGGCGAGAAGACAATGGAAGAGAGACTGGCAAATGAGCTTATGGATGCAATGAACAATACAGGGGCATCCGTTAAGAAGAAAGAAGACATGCATAAGATGGCAGAGGCTAACAAAGCATTTGCTCATTACAGATTCTAGGAGGAAATCCAATGGCTGGAAGAGAATATCCATTAGAGAGAACCAGAAACATTGGTATTATGGCTCATATCGATGCGGGTAAAACAACCACAACGGAGCGTATCTTATATTATACTGGTGTTAACTATAAAATTGGAGATACCCACGAAGGAACTGCTACCATGGACTGGATGGCACAGGAACAGGAGCGTGGTATCACAATTACTTCAGCCGCTACCACCTGTCACTGGACGCTGCAGGAAAACTGCAAGGCAAAGCCAGGAGCTCTGGAGCATCGTATCAACATTATCGATACACCAGGACACGTAGACTTTACGGTAGAGGTTGAGCGTTCACTTCGTGTACTGGACGGCGCTGTTGGTGTGTTCTGTGCGAAGGGCGGTGTTGAGCCTCAGTCAGAAAACGTATGGCGTCAGGCAGACACATACAACGTACCTAGAATGGCATTTATCAACAAAATGGATATTCTGGGTGCAGACTTCTACAATGCGGTAGATCAGATCAAAACCAGACTGGGCAAGAATGCCATCTGCCTTCAGCTGCCAATCGGTAAAGAAGACGATTTCAAAGGTATTATTGACCTGTTTGAGATGAAAGCCTATATTTACAACGATGACAAGGGTGATGATATCACCATTGAAGAGATTCCGGAAGATATGAAAGATGATGCGGAGCTGTATCATACAGAGCTGGTAGAAAAAATCTGCGAGCTGGATGACGATCTGATGATGGAATATCTGGAGGGTGATGAACCTTCTGTTGATGCATTGAAAGCAGCGCTGAGAAAAGGCACCTGCGAATGCGCAGCTGTTCCGGTTTGCTGTGGTACTGCTTACAGAAATAAAGGCGTTCAGAAACTTCTGGATGCAGTTATTGAATTTATGCCATCTCCGCTTGATATCCCCGCAATCAAAGGTGTGGATATGGACGGCAATGAGACTGAGAGACATTCATCTGATGAAGAACCGTTTGCAGCTCTGGCATTTAAGATTATGACAGACCCGTTTGTTGGTAAACTGGCATATTTCAGAGTTTATTCAGGAAGCATTAATTCTGGTTCTTATGTATATAACTCAACAAAAGATAAAAAAGAACGTGTAGGACGTATCCTGCAGATGCATGCGAACAAGAGAGAAGAACTTGACAAAGTTTATTCAGGTGATATTGCAGCTGCAATCGGATTTAAAGTGACAACCACTGGTGATACGATCTGTGATGAACAGCATCCGGTTATCCTTGAGTCCATGGAATTCCCGGAACCGGTTATCGAGCTGGCGATTGAGCCTAAGACGAAAGCAGGACAGGGTAAACTTGGAGAATCTCTGGCAAAACTTGCTGAAGAGGATCCGACATTCCGCGCACACACAAATCAGGAGACGGGACAGACAATCATTGCAGGTATGGGTGAGCTCCATCTGGAAATTATCGTAGACAGACTTCTGCGTGAATTCAAAGTGGAAGCTAACGTTGGTGCTCCGCAGGTTGCATATAAAGAAACCTTTACAAAAGCTGTGGATGTTGACAGCAAATATGCGAAACAGTCCGGTGGCCGTGGACAGTATGGTCACTGTAAAGTTAAATTTGAGCCGATGGATGCAAATGCAGAAGAAACCTTCAAGTTTGAGACTTCCGTTGTCGGCGGTGCGATTCCGAAGGAATATATCCCTGCCGTAGGCGAAGGTATCGAAGAAGCTATGAAGGCTGGTATCCTTGGCGGATTCCCGGTAGTTGGTGTGCACGCGAATGTATACGACGGTTCCTACCATGAAGTCGATTCATCCGAGATGGCGTTCCACATCGCAGGTTCCCTGGCGTTCAAAGATGCCATGTCAAAATCTGCACCGACTCTGCTTGAGCCGATCATGAGAGTGGAAGTAACGACTCCGGAAGATTACATGGGAGACGTTATCGGTGATATCAACTCACGCCGCGGACGTATCGAGGGTATGGATGATATCGGAGGCGGTAAGATGATCCGTGGATTCGTTCCGCTGGCGGAGATGTTCGGATATTCCACAGACCTTCGTTCCAGGACACAGGGTCGTGGTAACTACTCGATGTTCTTTGACAGATACGAGCCGGTACCGAAATCCGTTCAGGAAAAAGTACTTTCTGCGAAAAGTAAATAATGAAATTTGACTTGCAAATATTGAAGATATGCAATATAATCAAAAATAGTAGGTCTTATTTGAAACGAAAAATAAAAAAGCCCACAGGGCAACATGTTTTATAAGGAGGACATTCAAAATGGCTAAAGCTAAATTTGAAAGAACAAAACCGCATTGTAACATTGGTACCATCGGACACGTTGACCATGGTAAAACAACTCTGACAGCTGCTATCACAAAGACTCTTTCCGAAAGAGTAGCTGGTAACGCAGCAGTAGATTTCGCTAATATCGATAAAGCTCCGGAAGAGAGAGAACGTGGTATTACTATCTCTACAGCTCATGTTGAGTATGAGACAGAAAACCGTCATTACGCACACGTTGACTGCCCAGGCCATGCTGACTATGTAAAGAACATGATCACTGGTGCTGCTCAGATGGATGGCGCTATCCTTGTAGTAGCTGCTACAGATGGTGTTATGGCTCAGACAAAAGAGCATATCCTTCTGTCCCGTCAGGTAGGCGTACCTTACATTGTTGTATTCATGAACAAATGTGATATGGTAGACGATGAAGAACTTCTGGAACTGGTAGACATGGAAATCCGTGAACTGCTCAGCGAGTATGACTTCCCGGGCGATGACACTCCGATCATCCAGGGTTCTGCTCTGAAAGCTCTGGAAGATCCGAGCGGCGAGTGGGGCGACAAGATCATGGAACTGATGGCTGCAGTTGACAGCTGGATTCCGGATCCTCAGCGTGACACTGACAAACCGTTCATCATGCCTGTAGAGGACGTATTCTCTATCACAGGCCGTGGTACAGTTGCAACTGGTAGAGTTGAAGCTGGTATCCTGCACGTATCTGATGAAGTTGAAATCGTTGGTATCAAAGAAGAAACACGTAAAGTAGTTGTAACTGGAGTAGAAATGTTCCGTAAACTGCTTGACGAAGCTCAGGCTGGTGACAACATCGGTGCGCTTCTCCGTGGTGTACAGAGAACTGAAATCGAAAGAGGACAGGTTCTTGCGAAACCAGGTTCTATCAAATGCCATACAAAATTCACAGCTCAGGTTTACGTTCTGACTAAAGATGAAGGTGGACGTCATACTCCGTTCTTCAACAACTACAGACCGCAGTTCTACTTCCGTACAACGGACGTAACTGGTGTTATCACTCTGCCGGAAGGTACAGAGATGTGCATGCCTGGTGACAACGTAGAAATGACAATCGAGCTGATTCACCCGATCGCTATGGATCAGGGTCTTACATTCGCGATCCGTGAAGGTGGACGTACTGTAGGTTCAGGCCGTGTTGCTACCATTATCGAGTAAGACATTGAGCATTTAGTGAGAACAAGCGTAAGCACAGTTCGAGGTTAATGCGAAAGTCTATCCCGGGCCGAAAGTAAGCCGCAGGCGATGCTTGAACTTAGTGGAGTGGATGACTCATTAGCTAAAGAATATATAGATTGGTATCATAGGATACCATTGTGTCCAAACGTAAGATACCCCGGAACCGCAAGGTTTCCGGGGTTTTTCTGTGGTGATTTTTGTTGTCACCATAAGTGGTATGTTTCGTGTGCTCATAAAAACGACATCGAAGAATTTGTTTATTAAGCATGTTATATAGTATTGTTTTTAATGGCGTCTATGATTTCCATAACATGGACTGCCATTCTTGCGTTTTCATAGGAATACTCACCGGTCAATATGTTTTCTGCCATCACAGACAACCCAAGGCCTCTGCAGTTTCCGCTATTCTTGAACAGCAGCGGCAATTCAATGCGGGACGAGCCATCTCTGTATAAAAGGACAGGACCGCCAAAAGTATCCGGGTCCGGCAGATATAATGTTCCTGTGGTGCCGTATACCTCGATATGAGGCGGCTGTGAGCGATGTACATCGTAAGTCATCGTAAGACTTCCGAGCATGTGGTTTTCAAATTCCAATAATGCAGAGATGTAGGTGGGGGTTTCTATGGGAATCACCTGTCCTTCATGAGGACCTCTGCTGATAACTCTGGCGGGCGTGGGAGTAATACTCATGCCTGCCGCTTTCTGTATGGGCCCAAAAAGTTTAATGAAAAAAGATAAGTAATAGGGGCCCATGTCCAGCAAAGGACCGCCGCCATTCTGGAAGAGAAACTGTGGGTTGGGGTGCCAGTTTTCAACGCCGCGTTTTGCCAGGAATGCGCTGCAGCCAAATATAGTTCCGATCAGTCCCTCCTCAATATACCGGGCCGAGCTTTTCAAACCATCCCCCAGAATGGTATCCGGAGCGCAGTATAACAATACCTGCTGTTTCTCTGCCAGATTCAGCAGTTCCAGGGCTTGACTGTGGGAGGTCGCCAGCGGTTTTTCAGTGTATACATGCTTTCCCCGTTCAAGAGCCATGCGGGTGTACTGGTAATGTGCAGCCGGAACGGTCAGATTCAGGATCATATCGATGTCAGGATCAAAAGCTTAAATTTGCCTATGTCGTCAGAGATACCGGTTCTATCTATTCGCAGTATATTACGGATTTTGAAGATGCCTGCCAGGAAGCAGGTGTGGAATCTGTTATAATTTCTTATGAAAATGATACAGCGAAGTGGCCGAACGCACTGGAGAATGCGATCACAGTCGGGGTTGATGCAGTGTACAGCTGGCCGGATGATCAGGCGATGGCCGATTATGCGGCAAAGTATTATAAAGATAAAGGGGTTCCTCACTGCTTAATGGGGATTGACAGCGAGCAGGCTGACTGCGTACTGGTTGGTGATCAGGCGGCAATGGGAAAAGCCCTTGGTGAACAGCTGGCAGCTTGGGTCGAAAAAAATCTGGGAGATGAACCTTTTGAATGGGCGTTATTGGAATATACTTCAGCTGCTCATGTTGCAGAGCGGTCACAGGCCATGGAAGATACGGTAACCGAACTGTGTCCGAATGGAACGCAGGCAGCGGCACTGGAAGCGCAGACCTTGGAAGAAGGGATGAGCCAGACTGAGAATCTGCTGCAGATGCATCCAAACGTTCAGGTGCTCATCTGCTGTGAAGATACAGCGGCAATGGGAGCTGTGGAGGTGTTCCGGGCTGCAGGCAAAACGGGTGACAAATATGCGGTTTTTGGCGCGTGTTTTGGTGATCAGGTGGGCAATGCCATCATAAAAGGGGACGTATACAGGGAATCTATTGCATTTGATAAGATCGGACCCGTTGTAATTGATGCACTTACAAAGTTGTGCAAAGGGGAAACAATCGAGCATAAGATAACAGGAGGTTTTATTCCTGTTACAGCAGATAATGTAAAAGATGTTATGAAAATGTTTAATTATGAGGTAATTGAATAAATACCCATGAATCCCGGGGAGAGGGCAGAAACCCTCTCCTCATGTATTCAGGATGTATTGCTACAGAAGGGAGTGATTTAAATGTCTGAAGATATTATTTTATCGGTTAAAAATCTTACCAAGGTTTATCCGGGTGTCGTGGCACTTGACCATGTTTCCATTGATTTTTTTCGCGGTGAAGTTCATGCTCTGTGTGGAGAAAACGGTGCAGGGAAGTCGACATTCATAAAATCGGTGGCCGGTGCCATTACACCAACGGAGGGGACGATAGAGATTGAGGGTCATTGCTATCATACGGTGAACCCGGCTCAGTCAAGAGGACATGGCCTGGAAGTTATCTATCAGGAATTTAATCTGGTTCCGGATATGACGATTGCGGAAAATATTTTTTTAGGAGGGCGTGTTTCTGATAAAAAACTGGTTGATTATAAAAACATGTATGCAAAGACTAAAACTTTATTTTCTGATTTTGGAATCACCATTAATCCGGCCGCTGAAGTGAAAGATTTGTCCCCCGCAATGCAGCAGCTGGTGGAGATTTTAAAAGCAGTTTCCAAGAATGTAAAAATACTTGTGATGGATGAGCCGACGGCCCCGCTGACTGTTTCCGAGGTGGAAATCATGTATGGCATTGTAGACCGCCTGAAGGCGCGCGGGGTTACCATTATCTACATATCTCACCGGCTGGAGGAAGTCTTTCGTCTGACCGACCGTGTTACAGTATTGAAGGACGGATGTTATGTAAATACAGTCAATACAAAGGATACAGACCGCACAGGGCTGATCCGCATGATGGTGGGCCATGAGGTAGAAAACGTGTTTGATGAACATTCACGTGATATTTCGGGAGAGACCGTACTAAGAGTTGAAAACCTATGTGGTAATGGGGTAAGAGGGGTATCCTTCGAACTACATAAAGGAGAAATACTGGGACTTGCAGGATTGGTAGGATGCGGACGTACAGAGATCATGCAGGTTCTCTACGGTGCGGTAAAGCGGGAAGCAGGTACGGTGATTCTGGACGGGAGTGAGGTGAAGATCCATTCTCCGAAGGATGCACTGAAGGTGGGAATCGGTATGATACCGGAAGACAGAAAGCGCCACGGTGTTTTTCTGAGTCAGAGCCTGCGCTGGAACATCAGCATTTCCATACTCAAAAGAATATCCACGGGAATTGTGGTAGATACGAAGAAGGAGAGCAGCCTGGCAGAGGAATATCGAGAGACGCTTGATATTCGAACCCCGTCCATGGAGCAGCTGGCAGGTAATCTTTCTGGTGGTAACCAGCAGAAAGTGGTGATTGCAAAAACGCTGGCTGTCGGGACAAAAGTCATCATCTTCGATGAACCGACGCGGGGCATCGATGTAGGAGCGAAAGCGGAAATCTATAAACTGATGAATCATCTCGTGGAGCAAGGGCATTCAATCATTATGATTTCATCAGAGATGGATGAGCTGATCGGTATGTCTGACCGTTTAATTGTGCTGTGCGAGGGAGAGATGATGGGAGTTCTGGAAAAGAAAGAAATGGAAAAGGTGCGGATTCTGGATCTGGCTTCCGGAAACCGCTGACAGAGACGAGAGAGGTATTGAATATGAAAGCATTGAGAATTTATAAAAAGTACGGAATGTATATTTTGCTGGTGGTTGAAATTGTAATCTTTGCATTGGCCGCGCCAAATTTTCTGTCCGTCAACAATCTGTTTAATGTACTTCGGCAGGTGTCGATGCTGGGGATTGCTTCGTGCGGTTTGACATTTGTAATCTTATCCGGTGGGATGGATCTTTCTGTAGGTGCACAGATTGCTCTGATTGGATTGCTGGGGGGGCTTATGATGACTTCTCTTGGCGTTCCCGTGTGGCTTGCCGTCATTTTAATGCTGCTGATGGGAACCGTTACAGGTGCATTCATTGGTTTTCTGAGTGTGAAACTGAAGATCATACCGATGATCGTAACTTTGGCCGCGATGACTTCACTGACAGGTGTTGCGAAAATTATCACAAATGGATATCCGGTATATGGATTTTCAGATTCCTTCGCTAATATAGGACAGGGATATATTGCGGGAATTATCCCGATACCGGTTGCCGTATTTTTGCTCGTTATCCTGGCTGCGTGTTTTATTCTGCAGAAAACGTATTTTGGGAGATACATCTATGCCATGGGATCCAATGCAGAGGCGGCACGACTGGCAGGGCTTAACATCGACCGTATGCGGATTGCAATCTTTGCAATCTGCGGATTTTTTACTTCGATTGCCTGTGTTCTGATGACGGCGCGCGCTAATTCAGCACAGCCGACAGCAGCATCCAATTATGCGTTTGATACGATGACAGCGGTTGTACTGGGCGGTGTTTCTATTATGGGAGGCCGTGGAAAGGTCGGCGGTGCAGTGGCAGGTGTTATTTTTATTGGTATACTGGATAATGCACTGGTCTTAATGGGGATCAATGAGTATTACAAAGAAGTATTTAAAGGTATTATCCTGCTGATTGCAGTTGCTTTAGATGCAGTGGAAGTAAAGACGAAGAAAAATGTGATTGCAGCGGATGCCGCGAAATAATAGAAAATGAAGGAAAAACAAATGATAGATGAAAAATTAAAAACAGAGATTGAACAGCTCCGCAGGGAATCCATCTCCTGGTATCAAGATTGGAATTTTGAGGGAGAGGAGGTATGGATCCCGGGACGGGACTGTCCCATCCGCTGCCGTATTTACCGGCCGGAATATCCGGTAAGCGGCCGTATGCCGGTTTTCTTTGATGTGCATGGGGGCGGTTGGGCAGTGCACAAGTGCGAGGCAGATCAGCCGTTCTGTTTGAAGGTGGCCAATCAGCTTGGCATTATGGTGGTTTCTGTGGACTATCGTCTGGCACCGGAATACCAGTTCCCAGTGCCAACTAATGATGTGCTTGACGTTATTTCTTATGTTTATAAAAATGCGGAATTGTACCACATTGACCCACTGAGAATGGGAGTGGGGGGACACAGTGCCGGCGGTCAGATATCTGTTTCAGCTGCATTATACGCCAAGGAGATGAATTTATTTCCACTTCGCTGTATGGTGCTGGATTATCCAGGAGTCAGCGGCTCTTCATTTGATAAGGAGATCGAGATGCAGGGGAAACTGACAGAATATCAGAAGGAATTTTTGACTATGAGTGATGTTTTTCAACGCTGCCAGTTTGTCCCTGAAGAATACCGTACGGATTACCACTGCTATCCCATTTATGCTACCAGGGAACAGCTTCGCGGTTTGCCTCCGGCGATTGTGACTGCCTGTGAAGATGATCTGCTGCGGTTTCAGGATATCGAGTTTGCAAAAATGTTAATGGAAGCTGGTGTGGAAACAACGTTTCGGTTGTTTGAAGGTGTCGTTCATGGATTTACAGCAGATTTATACTATACGCCGGAGGCGGAGGAAGGCCATCAGATGATGATTGAAGGTCTTGAGAAATATTTACTGAGATAGGAGGAATTATGGCAATTCGACAGGCAAGAACGGAAAGCGGACTGGTGTCCGGAGTTCCTGGCGGAAATAATAATATCACTGTGTTTAAGTCTATTCCCTATGCAGCACCTCCGGTTGGTGACCTGCGTTTTCGGGCGCCAAAAGAGGTAAAGCCGTGGAACGGTATTTATCAGGCGCATGTATTTCGACCCATTGCTGCTCAGGCCGAAGAGAGTCATCCTTTCTACGCAGATGAATTTTATGGTTACCGGGAAGAGATGAGCGAGGATTGTCTGTACTTGAGCGTCTGGACACCGGCTCAGACGGCGGATGAGGGGCTGCCGGTCATGATGTTTATTCATGGGGGAGGATATCAAAGCGGTTACCATTATGAGATTACTGTAGACGGGGAGGCATTTGCCAGACAGGGAGTGATTCTGGTGTCCATTGATTATCGTCTGGGAGTCCTTGGCTTTCTGGCGCATAAGGAGCTGCGTTTGGAGACGGGGTATGAGGGATCAGGAAATTGGGGAACGCTGGATCAGATTGCAGCTTTAAAATGGATTCGGAGAAATATTGCTGCATTTGGAGGCGACCCTGAACGGATAACCGTATTCGGACAGTCAGCAGGGGCTATGAGTGTGGAGAACCTGGTTACATCGCCGCTTACCAAGGGGGATATCTCGGGGGCAATCATGCAGAGTGCGGGGGGATACGTATCTGAAACGACGCAGACGATTCCGATGTTGAGCAGAGAAGAGGCAGAACTGGTTGGGGAAGAATTTATAAAGTTGTTGGGTGTAGCGTCAATTGCTGAAGCCCGTATGCTTCCATGGGAGACAATTGTTGAAGCTCAAAAAAGATTTTGTGCAGATGGTTTTATGTTTTCTCCGGTAGTTGACTGTCACTCGCAGGTTATGAAGACATATGAGGCCATAGATGCTTTGAAATATCATGATATTCCTTATATGATTGGAGCAAATGCACACGAAAACGGAGAAAATCGTTATTGCAGGCGCCAGAGCCAGGAATTATTTTTGGACAGCTGCCGCAGTAAATTTGGTGATTTAACAGAGCAGTTTTTAGATGTCTGCGGATTTTATGAAAATCCGGAGCTTGCGATTGATCAGGGGGGAATGAATGATCTGATACAGCCCGCGGTGCTGGCGTGGTGTGAAAAGCAGACGGAAAGTCAAAGGGATCATCCCACATGGCTGTATTATTTTGACCGTGAGCTCCCGGGAGAACGTCCCGCAGGGGCATACCATTCGGCAGAGCTGTGGTATGTGTTCCATACGGTACACCGGTGCCTAAGGCCATTGTGCGGATTGGATTTTGATTTATCAGCGGTGATGAACAGATATTGGTGTAATTTTGCTAAGACCGGTAATCCGAATGACGGAATGCTTCCTAATTGGTATGCCTACACCAAGGATCATCGGGAGGGAATGGAGTTTGGAGAACGCATAGGTGTAATCGAATTTCCCGGTTCAGCCAGAAGTCGTTTTATCACGGATTTCATAATGAATAGAAAAAAAAGTTAAAAAAATATTGTAAACGCCGCTCATGAAGCAGGGAATTGCTTCGTGGGCGGCGTTTTATATACAGCTGCAGGCAAACGAAAGGAGTTATCTGATAGTGCAATGCGCACAAATCAAAGGTACCGTTTTTGGGGAATATCATGGTTTTGCACAAAGCAATCATAAAAATTGTTGACAGCGAAATACTTTTGCCCTATATTTTAATTATAATTATTAAAGATAAAATTAAAAGTAAAAATAAAATAACGAAAAGAAGTATGCGATTGCAGACTGGCTCGCAGAGAACAGGATGCATTGTATAAAAAAGGAAGAATCAGGAGACTCAGAGGACGATATACACATCTGTTAAATGATATTTTGCCGGCAAGCTGTTTTACAGATGATGTCAAGTCTGAAGAAATGCCTGATACTGCCAAAGCAACCAAAAGGGTGAAGAAAGAAAAGGAGTAATGTATATGAAACAGAGAAAAGTGATCAGTATTCTGTTAACGGCGGCAATGGTTGTAACAATGGCTGCTGGCTGTGTGAAGCAGGAGCCGGCCGGGAAAGAGGCGACGACAGATGTAACGGAGGAGGCAAGTGCAGATGATGGTGCTGACACCGATTTGGTACTGGAGCCGGTAGATATTAAAGAATATGGCGTAGCTCCCGAAGTCAAAGATTTTGTACCGGAGGATGCCGATACAAGCGGTACGAAAGAAGACGGAACACCATGGAAAATTGCATGGTCCAGTCTTTCAAACGCGGAGGAATCATTGGCGCACATGACGGAGCTGATGGAAGGCATGTCTGAAGAAATGGGTTTTGAGCTGGTGACGTTTGATGCCCAGGCCGATCCGCAGAAGCAGACCAGTGATATCAACAATGCAATTTCTCAGGGGTGTGATGCGCTGATCGTTGCCCCTATAGATGCCAGCTCTCAGAACAGTGTCATGAAAAAGGCGAAGGATGCAGGTATGGTGGTACTGAATGTCCAGAACACGGTGACAGATGAGGAAAGCTATGATTATTACATAGGGCCCGATGACACGGCGGCGGCACAGCAGGCAGCCTCTCTCCTTATGAACGCACTGCCGGATGGCGGAAAGATTGTAATGGTTGAGGGGAACCCGGGTGAGACTTGCCAGATCAACCGAACAAAAGGATTTAAGGCGGTGATTTCACAGTATCCGGAATATGAGCTTCTGGAGGAACAGGGATGTCTGAACTGGTCCACAGCAGAGTGTATGAGTGTTATGGAATCCTATCTGTCAAAATATCCGGAGATTGATGGAGTATTCTGCCAGTGGGATATCGGATGCGGCACCTGTATCCAGGCTGCGGAGGGTGCAGGACGTGCAGACGATATCGCCTTTGTATCTGTGGACGGAACGCAGGCCGGACTGGATGCCGTAGCAGAAGGCGGATGCTGGAAGGGGCTTTCCATGCAGGACTTTGATACGAACTCGCGTATCCAGGTGCTGGCAGCTTTGGCAGCGCTGAACGGGGACGGAGATAAAGTCGAGAAGATGCTGTATACACCGAATATATGCATTACAGAAGAAAATGCAAAGAACTTTACGGCGGGCTGGTAAACAACTCCAGGAAGAAGAAGTCCGCCTGGCGGCAAAAGTAATAAAGGAACATATCGGAAAATATATGAACTGAGAAGTTATCTGGAGGTGAGAATATGGAACAAAAAGTTATGCTTTCCGTACAGCATATAACAAAAAGATTTGGAACCGTTACGGCGCTCGACGATGTATCGTTCGATATCTATGAGGGTCAGGTACATGGACTGGTGGGTGAAAACGGTGCCGGAAAGTCAACGCTGATGAAGATTTTATCCGGCGTTTACAAAAAAGATGAGGGAACGGTATTTTTTGATGGAAGAGAAATGCATGTTAAACGACCGCTGGATTCCCTGGAGCTGGGCCTCTCGATTATTTATCAGGAATTTAATCTGATCGAGTCCATGTCTGTGGGTGAAAATATTTTTCTGAACCGCTTTCGTGAAGTGGGCGGTATGAAGAAAACGCACAGAGAAGCACGTGCACTGCTGGACAGTATCGGAAGTACGATCGATACTCATACGCCGGTGGAAGATTTATCCGTATCCGAAAAGCAGATGGTGGAGATCTGCAAGGCACTGTCCTTTCACTCGAAACTGATCATTATGGACGAACCCAGTACCACGCTGACGAATGAGGAGATGAAGCGCCTGATCTCTATTATCAATGCTCTTCGGTCCAAGGGGATTACCATCATCTATATCAGCCATAAGCTGGATGAAATCTTTGAGCTGTGCGACCGTGTCACAATCATGCGTGACGGACACGTCATCGATACCAGGAATACCACTGAGATGAACCGTGCGGATATGATCGCCAAGATGGTGGGCCGGACGATTGAAAATGAATACCCGCCGCGAGCGCAGAAAGTGGGTGAGACGATTCTGGAGGTCAGAAATCTGAATACAAAAAAACTGCACGACATCTGCTTCACGGCGAGAAGAGGAGAGATCCTCGGGCTGGTGGGACTGGTTGGAGCTGGACGGACGGAGACGGTTCGTGCGATCTTCGGGGCTGACAGATTACATAGCGGAGAGGTGTGGCTGGAAGGCAAAAAGCTGAATATTAAAAGCCCGCTGGATGCAAAAAACTATGGTTTTGGTTTTGTCCCGGAAGAGCGAAAGGGTCAGGGACTTCTCCTGAACTTTGATATTGCCACCAACATCTCCATGGCGGCCTTCGATCATTTTACGGACAAAGGCGTGCTGAATAAACAGAAGGAAAAGGAGATTGTCGAGAAGCAGATCAGAGCGCTGGGTGTAAAAACACCGGGAGCGGGCGAGAAAATCGGGAATCTCTCCGGAGGCAATCAGCAGAAATGTCTGATCGCCAGATGGCTGGAACTCAGTCCAAAAGTTTTGATCATGGATGAGCCAACCAGGGGAATAGATGTGGGAGCAAAATATGAGATATATGTGTTGATGAAACAGATTGCCGAAGCGGGAGGCACGATCATTATGATCTCTTCGGAGCTCCCAGAAGTATTGAACATGAGCAATCGTGTCTATGTACTGTGTGACGGCCGGGTGGCGGGTGAGTTTGATCCGGCGGAGGTAACGGATACTCATGTGATGGCAGTGGCACTGGGAGAGGAGGGAACCAAGTGAAGGGAGATACAAAACAATTCATAGGAAGACTGGTCAACGAATATCTGTTGCTGGTAGCTATTATCATTCTGACCGTATATACCATCATCGTTCAGCCGGCATTCCTGAATTCAGGGAATCTGCTGAATCTGATCCGATCTTTTGTACCTTTGGCGTTTGTGTCGATCGGTATGACGCTGATCGTCATTGGCGGGTACATCGATCTGTCGGTGGCCGGGCTGTTTTCCATGATGTCCATCCTGGCGAGCATGCTCTCCAATCGTTTCGGTCCTGTTTCCCTGCTGCTGATCCTGCTGGCAGGACTGATCTGCGGTGCAGCCAGTGCACTGATTTTGATCGTGTGCGGGGCAAGAAACAGTTCTGACGCATTGTTTATCACATTCGGCATGCAGACGGTATTCAATGCACTGGCACTGCTGCTAAACGGGGGTCTGGCAGTGACACTCGAGCAGACGCCGTTCACCCGGTTCCTGGGAGCGGGCAATTTTCTTGGAATCCCGATGGTGTTGATTCTGTTTATCATAGCGGTTGTGGTACTGCAGTTTTTAATGAAGAAGATGCCGGTCGGCAGGTCTGTCCATCTGGTAGGCGGGAATCCCACAGCAGCAGAGCTGTGCGGCATCAAGCCGAGCAAAGTGATCCTGTTGTCTTTCAGCGTGACTGGTGTCATGACGGCATTGGGAGCATATCTGCTTCTGTGCCGTGTGGGGACGGCGATCCCCACTGTGGGAAAGAACTATGAGACGAATGCAATCCTGGCCGTCTGTATCGGAGGAACCAGTCTCTCAGGCGGCAAGGGAAGTGTCCTGAATACGGTACTTGGTGTTATGCTGGTGACGATCATGTCCAATGCCCTCAATATACTGGGGATTGACGCCAACATGCAGAGTGTGTGGAAGGGTGTGATCCTGATTCTGGCGATCTGGATCGACAGCCGCAGAAAGGTCTGAGGGAGGTGTGATGATGAATTATTCCGTACAATTAAAGAAGTCGCTGAAGACACTTACAAAACAGAAGGCATTTCTTGCAGTCGTTATGATTTGTGCACTGATGTCTGTGTTTAACCGTTACTTTCTGACAGCTCAGAACCTTTCTTCTCTGCTGCTGCAGGTGACCATACTGTGGATCATGGCGTTTGGAGTTACGTTCTGTATTATTTCAGGTGAGTGTGACCTGTCACTGGGTGCCAATATGTGTATCTGTGGTATCATTGCGATTAAGCTTCTGCCGTATCTGCAGATTTGGGTGATCCTGATCGTGGTATTGCTGGTGGGTGCTGTCGTGGGAGCGGTAAATGCATTTATCAGCGTCAATCAGGGGGCGAACTCCTTTATCGTGACACTTGGAATGATGATGCTGCTCAAAGGAATCTGTCTGGTAATGACTGACGGAGCGCCGATTGCCGGAACCAGCAAGACATTTGTGGCTTTTGGAACAGGCAGCATCCTGGGTGTTTATAATATTACCTGGGTTGCAGTGCTGCTGTTTGTGATCTCCCTGTGGGTGATGAAGCGCACTGAATTTGGGCGAAACTGCTATGCTGTGGGTTACAGCAAGGATGTAGCGGCATATTCCGGTGTCGCGGTAAAACGCCACCTGTGGGTCACGTTTATCATCTCTGCCTGCAGTGCTGCACTGGCCGGATTCTGCCTGTCCGCGGAGCTGAATTCCGGTTCGGCAGCTTATGGTGACAACACGGCGCTTCTGATCAACTGCGGAGTCGTAGTCGGCGGTACTCCGTTTAACGGCGGCTATGGCGGCATGGTGCAGTCGCTGATCGGTGTGTTCCTCTTTGGGCTGCTGGAAAACGTGATGAACCTTCTGGCTGTTACACCGTATATGCAGATGCTGATCCGCGGCATATTAATTGTCCTGGTTATCGGCATGGACTGTTATGCACGAAAGAAAAAACGGGAAGATGTGTAATTATGAAAAGTATATTATGTTATGGCGATTCCAATACCTGGGGTTACATCCCGGGTAAAGGAGGTCGGTATCCAAGAGATATCCGCTGGCCGGGCCGCTTGGAAAGATATCTGGGGACCGGATATCATGTGATGGAGGAAGGGCTGTGCGGCAGGACGACATCTTATCAGATTCCGCTGGAGCCTTTCAGGAATGGATTCGAGACGTTTCCTATGATCATGGAAAGTGCGGCGGATGCAGATCTTGTGGTTCTCATGCTTGGGACAAATGATCGGAGGACGCAGATTTGTGCATCGCCGCAGGAGAGCGCTCTGGCGATGGAGCGCTATCTGCAGTTTATCAATGTGCCTGCACTGTGGTCTGGAGAACGTGCGCCGGAGGTCTTGCTGATCGCGCCTCCGGCGATCGATGGGTCCGTTATGGACAAAGAAGCTGGGTTTTACTATGGACAGAAATCGGTGTTGGATTCCCGATGCCTGGCTGAGGAATATCAGATTCTGTCGAAGAGATATAACTGTTCATTTTTGGATGCTGCAGAGGTCTGCAGCGCAAGCCAGGAAGATGGCGTTCATTTAGATGAGCAGGGACATCAGAGACTTGCGCAGGCGGTGTCCTGGAAAATCCAGAAAATCATTCCATAGGAGGGGTGACTCCGGTATTTCACCTGTATTATTATTTATTAAATGATATATATAATGATTAATATTGACTTTAATGGCAAAAGAGTGCTACGATACCTGGGAAAATAAAGATAGGGTGATAAATAATGGTAACGATGAGAAATGATATTACAAAAGTAAAAGAGATCAATATAGAACTGATCAAATCAGCACTTAAAAACCTGGGTACGGCGACAAAGGCGCAGATCGCTGAGGCTACCGATATCAGCGTGGCAACTTGCGGCAAAATTTTGAATGAATTGTGCCGGACAGGTGAAGTGCTGGAAGCGGCGGTGGCCTCGGGAGGATATGGGCGCCCTGCCAAAAGCTATGTGTACAACGGCAATTATGCATTCATCGCATGCATCTATGCGGAGATGGTAAAGGGCAGAACAAAAATCAGTACAGTTGTGAGTAACCTGATGGGTGAACTTCAGGGAGAGACGACGCAGGAGGCGGATGATGTGACATATGAAACCCTGGAAGAACAGATCGAGGTCCTGACCAGAAAATATCCAAAGCTGCGGGCTGTGGCGATAGGAATTCCAGGATACATCACAGATGATGTCGTTGACCTCTGCAATTTTGTCAGCCTGATGGGGGTACCCCTGCAAAGCAGACTGCAGGAGAAATTTTCCGATCTGCGTGTACTGGTGGAGAATGACATGAACGCGGCTGCGTTTGGATTTTACCGAAGTGGAAGTGTGGAAAAGAATGCAACGCTTGCTTTTATTTATTCGCCTGTCGAGCCGGTAAAGAAGCTGGAAGAAAAGGTAAATGAGCAGGGGAATGAAAAACGTAACAGACTCCTCAATTTTGGCATTAACTTCGGAGCGGGATTTGTATCCGGCGGAAAGATCCTTCGCGGAGCGACGGGATTTGCCGGTGAAGTTGCATTTTTGCCAATGCCGCCTATTTCCAGGAATAAGACAGCAGAGGTGACAGTGGAGACTATGGCATATATCATCGGTTCTATTGTTCCGATTCTGAATCCTGAGATCATAGCACTTACAGGAGTCTTTTTTAATGCAGAGAATATAGAAAAGATTCGGGACAACTGTCTGAAGCTGATCAGTCCGCAGCACATGCCGCAGATCATGATGCGGGATGATATCCATGATGACTACGTAAATGGTCTGCTGAATCTTGCGCTGGAAGAACTGGCGTGCAGTGTAGCTCTGGTTGAAAGACATATTTAAACAAATAAATACTTAGAAACTATTGGAGGTAATACAATGGCAAAATGGGTTTATATGTTCAGGGAGGGAAATGCGGATATGAGGAACCTGCTGGGCGGCAAGGGTGCCAACCTGGCGGAGATGACGAACCTCGGCCTTCCGATCCCGCAGGGGTTCACGGTGACGACGGAAGCGTGCACCAACTACTATGAGAACGGGGAACAGGTCTCGGACGAGATCCGGCAGCAGATCTTTGCGGCGCTCGGTGAGCTCGAACAGCTCCAGGGGAAGACCTTCGGCGACGTCGGCGACCCGCTGCTGGTGTCGGTGCGCTCCGGCGCGCGCGCATCCATGCCCGGCATGATGGACACGATCCTGAACCTGGGGCTAAACGATGAGGCGGTGGAAGGCTTCGCCAGGAAGACGGGGAACCCCCGGTTTGCCTACGATTCCTACCGCCGGTTCATCCAGATGTATGCGGACGTGGTGATGGAGGTGCCGAAATCCT
>CAZUNG010000018.1:0-62870 GCA_964621905.1 uncultured Ruminococcus sp.
CATACTCAAAAATCGATATAAAGTTGCTGAAAATCAGGCTTTTTTCTTAGATATTCTTAGCTCTGACTACACTTAACGTTGCCAAATATAAGCTTTCCAGTGTAATCGCTAGAATCCCTTAGAATGATTCCTTTTTCACGTTTAGAAATCACCCTTTTTTCTTGGATTATTCTATAAGAAATTTCAGTCCATTTCTTTGCAATTCCAACATGAAAAAAGGTCCGAACTCTGCGCTTCTCACGCGATTCGAACCAATTCTCACGATTTCTGCTAACGTCCCGTGCGGGAATCGAACCCACAGCTAGCGCTTAGGAGTATGGCTTACCATGTGATACACGGTTCGGATGTAACTTCCAATATCATCCCTTACGCAGAATGACTTGTAGTAAACGAATTTTATGGTGCAAAACACCTATTCTGACGCAGTTTTATGTGTCCGTTGGGTGGTCCTATTAGCAAATTCTTAGCAAGAGGACACCCAGCCAAAGCCGATTGCTACTGCCATTCTTCACTCCCTTAGTCAAAATGACAAGGCAAATACATGGAGGTTACTATGGACAAGAAAGAGAAAAAGTCACTGCCGGAACCGCGCACATATACCGTGGAACAGATTGCGGCCATGCTCAACATCGGTCGCACAACCGCATATCAGCTCGTCAAGCAGGAGGAGTTTAGAATCGTCCGCATAGGAAATGCGATCCGCGTCTCCAAGAAATCTTTTGACGAGTGGCTGGAAAGTTTGGAATTGTGAATATCGCAAGAAACGCCGTAGGCTCAAAAAACCTATGGCGTTTTTTTATACCCATTTTGAAGGAGGCTGGCAATGAAATTGACAGAAGCAGAAATGAGGATGGTGTTTCAGATTGAAAGTACCAATCAGAACGCTGCCCTGAATGAGATTTACATGACATGGCGCTATGCGCCGAACCCGGCAACGAAAGAAACGGCGGAAAGCCTTCTGGACAAGCTCCGCCCACTGTCGGATCAGGAGTGCATGGATTTGATTCGCAAGGTGCAGACCGAATATCGTCTGCCGGAGAAGGCCCGCACCATCGGGGAAATGCTGGCAGAAGCCAGGCAACAATCCGGGGCGCAGAAGTTATCCGGCCATGACATTATGGCTTTGGAGCGTTTCGACCCGGCGACCAGACACATGATTGTCTTTGATGTTCTTACCCATGACTCGCCTGTTGGCTGGAAGGGTGAGAAAATGCGCCTGTTCCTGACTGACACCGGATACAGCAAGGCTTTGGAAAATCAGAAAAAGGGGCACATCAAAATCCGCAGCCATGCGAAGGTACTTTCCGGCGATCTCCACTATGACCATAAAAACCGTGAGAGGTAGCCGACTGAAAACTGTATCAAAATCAGTGGGATATCTTCTGTTTCTTCCTCTTTGGCTTGCGTTCTGAACGGGGCGTGGATGTTTTCCCATGCAGGAGGCTATGGAGGCATACAGACGGGTAAACCGCTCAAAATCAACACTTTTTATTTTCACAGGAAGGAGGTGCGAAGATGGCTGTTTTTCGTATTGAAAAGACCCGTGATTATACGGTCATGTCGAACCATCACTTGAAAGATCGGACGCTGACCCTGAAATCCAAGGGGCTGCTGTCCATGATGTTGTCGCTCCCTGACGAGTGGAATTACACCACCAGAGGGCTTGCGGCGATCTGCCGGGAAGGTGTGGACAGCATCGGGGCGGCATTGAAGGAGCTGGAAAACCACGGGTATATCCGGCGCACCCAGCTTCGGGACGAAAAAGGCAAGATCACGGATACCGAGTATGTCATTTACGAAATGCCTCAGTGCGAGCCGCCGTCAAGCCCAGGTACGCCTTTACCGGGTACGGCAAAGCCATATACGGAAAACCCGGATATGGGTATCCCGGATACGGCGGAACCGTGTACGGAAAACCCCGCACAATTAAATACTAATCAAACAAAGACTGATTTATCAAGTACGGAACTATCAAATCCTATCCCATCAAATCCCCCTACCCCCGCAGGGGCAAGGATGGGAACGGATCGGATGGGAGCCAGAGAATGTTATCGTGAAGTGATTTTGGACAACATCGAGTACAGCTATCTGGTGCAGGACAGCCATATCGACCGTGAGCAGCTTGACGAGATCGTTGACCTGATCGTGGATACCGTATGTTCTGCCCGCAAAGTCATCCGCATTGCCGGAGACGATTATCCGGCGGAGGTGGTAAAGTCCCGGTTTATGAAGCTGGACAGTTCACATGTTCAGTATGTCATGGACTGCATGAAGGACAACACCACCTATGTCCGCAATATCAAGAAATACCTTCTGGCGGCGCTGTATAACGCCCCGACCACCATCAACAGCTACTATTCTTCCCTGGTGCAGCACGATATGTACGGGGACGGGCAAAGGGGGCGAGGCTAAATGCAAGAGGAAGTAACGCGGGGCGCCGTAACGCTCATTGTTGACGGAGCCAAGCTAAGCGAGCAAGTCTTTGAAAAAGTCGTCAAAAAGTTCCTGGAGGAAATCCAGAAAAGCCAGAAACCCAAAATCTACCGCGGCAGGCAGAGCCTTAAACAGCTTGCCAGCCAGAACGCCGGTCTTGCCAATATCGAGATCAGCGACAAGAATATCAAGGCTTTCTCCCGTGTGGCGAAGAAATACCATGTGGATTTTGCCTTGAAGAAGGACACCGCTGCAGAGCAGCCCCGTTACCTGGTCTTTTTCAAAAGCCGGGACGCGGATGCCATCACAGCGGCGTTTCAGGAGTTTGCCAGCCGGAAAATGAGCCGTGAGGAAAAGCCCTCCATCCGGGAACGGCTGACCCAGGCGAAGGAACAGGCGGCGGAGAAAGTGGAACACCGCACCATTGACCGGGAGAAAGTAAAGGTCAAAGATCGGAGCGTGCAGAGATGAACATGAAAAAACTGTTTTTGCTGAATCTCCCGTATCTTCTGTTCGTGTATCCCTTCGATAAGCTGGCACAGGCTTTCCGGCTTGCGCCCGGTGCTGACCTCTCCGGCAAGCTGCTCTCCATTGGGGACGGCTTCACGGCAGCCCTTTCCTCCCCGTGGCTCAGTTTCCATCCCACGGACCTGCTGATCGGCATAGCCGGTGCGGTGATCCTTCGCATGGCGGTCTACCTGAAAGGCAAGAACGCTAAGAAGTATCGCCACGGGATCGAGTATGGTTCTGCCCGCTGGGGTACGGCGGCAGATATCGCTCCCTACATGGACAAGGACTTTTTCCAGAACATCCCCATGACGCAGACGGAACGGATTACGATGGCGAGCCGTCCAAAGCAGCCGAAGTATGCCAGAAATAAAAACATTCTGGTGATCGGCGGTTCCGGCAGCGGCAAGACGCGGTTCTTCTGTAAGCCGTCGCTGCTGCAAGCTCATTCGTCCTATGTCTGCACTGATCCGAAAGGAACCTTGCTGCCGGAGATCGGCGCTTTCCTGGAACGGAAGAAATACCGTATCAAGTGCCTCAACCTGATAAACTTCCGAAAATCCATGAAATACAATCCGCTGGCTTATATCCGATCAGAGAAAGATATCTTAAAGCTGGTGAACGCCCTGATTATGAACACGAAGGGCGAAGGCGAAAAATCTTCGGAAGATTTCTGGGTCAAAGCAGAACGCCTCTATTATTCCGCACTGATCGGCTACATCTGGTATGAGGCCACGGAGGAAGAAAAGAACTTCATCACACTTCTGGACCTTATCAATGCCAGTGAAGCCAGAGAGGATGACGAAACTTATCAAAGCCCGGTGGACCTGCTCTTTTCTCAGTTGGAGGAACGGGAGCCGGACCACTTTGCCGTCAAGCAGTACCGCAAATTCAAGATGGCGGCGGGCAAGACCTTAAAATCCATCCTCATTTCCTGCGGTGCCCGGCTTGCTCCCTTCGATATCAAGGAGCTGCGGGACCTGATGGAATATGACGAACTGGAACTGGATACCCTGGGCGACCAAAAGACGGCGCTGTTTGTGATCCTGTCAGATACGGACAGCACTTTCAATTTCGTGGCCGCCCTCATGTATAGTCAGCTTTTCAATCTGCTCTGCGACAAGGCGGATGACTTCTACGGTGGGCGGCTGCCCGTCCATGTCCGTCTGATCCTGGACGAGTTTGCCAACATCGGCCAGATACCGAACTTTGATAAGTTGATCGCTACCATCCGAAGCCGTGAGATATCGGCTTCTATTATTTTGCAGTCGCAGAGCCAGCTAAAGACCATCTACAAGGATGCGGCAGATACCATCGTCGGTAACTGTGACAGCACCTTGTTTTTGGGAGGCAAAGAGAAATCCACCCTCAAGGAAATTTCGGAGCTGCTGGGGAAAGAGACCATTGATCTCTATAACCAGTCCGAAAACCGGGGCAGCCAGGTTTCCCACGGCCTCAGTTATCAGAAATTAGGAAAGGAGTTGATGACCCAGGACGAATTGGCAGTGATGGACGGCGGCAAGTGTATCTTCATGCTGCGGGGCGTGCGCCCGTTCCTTTCGGACAAGTACGACCTCACCCGGCACCCGAATTACAGATACACGGCCGACGCCGACCCTAAAAATGTCTTTGACATGGAACGGTACATGAAGAAGCAGCGTGCCGTGGTAAAACCCACGGACACCTTCGATGTGTACGAGATTGACGCAACGACTTAACCCAAAATCAAAAACATTTTTTAGGAGGATTATTTTATGGAATTTTTCAACAGTGCAGTTGGTGTTTTGCAGACTCTCGTAGTGGCCCTGGGCGCAGGTCTTGGTATCTGGGGCGTTATCAACCTTCTGGAAGGTTACGGCCAGGACAACCCTGCTTCCAAAAGCCAGGGTATGAAACAGTTGATGGCCGGCGGCGGTGTCGCCCTCATCGGCATCACCCTTGTACCTCTGCTCTCTGGCCTGTTCGGTTGATCGTCCGGCGGTGATCGCTTATGGGCGGCATACTCGACAAACTCGATGAATGGCTCCGAGGGCTGCTCATCGAGGGGATCACGGGAAACCTGTCGGGCATGTTCGATACGGTCAATACCAAAGTAGGCGAGATCGCCGGTGAAGTGGGACAGACGCCGCTTAATTGGAACAGCGGCGTCTTTTCCATGATCCGAAACCTCTCTGAAACGGTGATCGTTCCAATCGCCGGGGTTATCCTGACATTCGTAATGTGTTATGAGCTGATCCAGCTTGTGACAGAGAAAAACAATCTGCACGATGTAGACACCTGGATGTTCTTCAAGTGGATTTTCAAAACATTCTGTGCCGTTCTCATTGTGACGAACACATGGAATATCGTCATGGGTATCTTCGATGTGGGGCAAAGCGTTGTGAACAGCAGCGCAGGCGTCATCATCGGAAATACCTCCATTGATATCAGCAGCGTCATCACGGATATGGAGGCGCAGCTTGAAGCCCTGGGCACGGGAGAACTGTTCGGGCTGTGGTTCCAGTCCCTTTTCGTGGGACTTACCATGAACGCCCTTTCCATCTGTATCATGCTTGTCATCTACGGCCGCATGATCGAGGTGTATTTGACAACTTCCGTTGGACCGATTCCGCTTGCCACTATGACAAACCGGGATTGGAGCCATACAGGACAGAACTACTTGAAATCCCTGTTTGCATTGGCGTTCCAGGCATTTCTAATCATGGTGTGCGTGGGAATCTACTCTGTTTTGGTACAGAGTATCGCCACGGACGGAAATATCTCAGGCGCGATATGGGCCTGCATGGGCTACACGGTCCTGCTGTGCTTCGCCCTGTTCAAGACCGGCAGCCTCTCTAAGAGCCTGTTCGGAGCGCATTAAGGAGGCTTGATAAATTGGCGTATGTAACCATTCCAAAGGATTTGACGAAAGTAAAATCCAAAGTGCTGTTTGGGCTTACCAAACGGCAGCTTATATGTTTCGGATCGGCGGCACTCATCGGAGTACCGCTTTTCTTTTTGCTCAGACGCACGGCCAGCAACAGCGCCGCCGCGTTCTGCATGATTATCGTCATGCTCCCGTTCTTTCTGCTCGCCATGTATGAGCGGCACGGCCAACCCCTGGAGGTGGTGGCCGGACAGGTCATCCGCTGTATGTTCCTGCGGACGAAGGATCGGCCTTATCAGACAAACAATTTCTACGCAGCCCTGGAGCGGCAGGCCCAGGCGGAAAAGGAGGTGAAAGCCATTGTTCAGAAAGCGAAAGCCAGAGCCGCAGGCACGGCAGGCGGCAAAAGCCGCGGTAAAACTGACCGCCGCAGAAAAGCGTGAGATCAGCCGTATCCTGGAAACCGCCAGAGGCGACGGCAAGGTGCATTCCGCACAGGACACCTTACCGTTCCGCCAGATGTACCCGGACGGCCTGTGCAAGCTGGACGATCACACCTGGGCGAAGTGTATCGAGTTCGAGGATGTGAATTATCAGCTTGCGAAACCTGACGATCAGACGGCGATCTTTGAAGCCCTCTGTGATATGTATAACGCCCATGACGCTTCTATCGGGATGCAGCTCTCCCTTGTGAGCCGCCGCATGAACCGGGAGGATTTTGTGAAGCGTATCGAGATTGCAGCGCAGGGAGATCACTTCGACCATATCCGTGAGCTTTACACGCAAATGCTCCGCAAGCAGCTTGAACGGGGCAACAACGGTCTTATCAAAACAAAGTACCTGACCCTCACCATCGAGGCACGGGACAGCAAAACCGCAAGGGCACGGTTTTCCCGGATCGTCATGGATGCCCTCAACCATTTCAAGGTCATGGGCGCTCTGGCAAAAGAGCTTGGCGGCAAGGAATGGCTGGAAATGCTCCACGGCATCCTGCACCCGGACGGGGAGCGGTTTGCCTTTGAATGGAGCTGGCTTGCCCCTTCCGGCCTGTCGGTCCAGGATTTTATCGCACCTTCTTCTTTCCGCTTCGGTGAAGCAAGGAAGTTCACGATGGCGGATAAATTCTGTGCCGTGTCCTTTCTGCAGATCAGCGCACCGGAAATGGATGACCGTATGCTCACCGAACTGCTGGATACGGACAGCGGGCTGCTTGTCAGCCTCCATATCCGCAGCATGGATCAGAACGAGGCGATCAAAACGGTCAAGCGGAAGATCACTGACATTGACAGTATGAAGATCGACGCGCAGAAAAAGGCGGTGCGGGAAGGTTTCGATATGGATATCATCCCCACCGACCTTGCCACCTACGCAGGCGAGGCAAAGAACATCCTCCGTGATCTGCAAAGCCGGAATGAGCGAATGTTTTTGATGACCTTTCTGGTGGTGAATTTTTCGGACAGCAAGCAAAAGCTGGAGAATGACCTTCTCCGTGCGGCAAGCGTGGCGCAGAAATATAACTGTTCCCTGGTACGGCTGGACTTTCAGCAGGAGGACGGCTTCGTGTCGGCTCTGCCCCTGGGTGTCAACCGCATTAAGATACAGCGCGGACTTACCACTTCGGCGGTGGCGGTGTTCGTTCCTTTCACCACGCAGGAGATTTTCCACGGCGGTGAAGCCCTCTACTACGGGCTCAATGCCACTTCCGGCAACATGATCCTTGCTGACCGCAAAAAGCTGAAAACACCCAACGGCATGATCTTAGGCACACCCGGCAGCGGCAAGAGCTTTTCCGCAAAGCGTTCCATCGTGGGTGTGTTCCTGAACACAAAGGACGATATCCTGATCTGTGACCCAGAGGCGGAATATTTTCCGCTGGTAAACCGTTTGGAAGGTCAGGTCATCAAAATCTCGCCTACCAGCACGCAGTATGTGAACCCTATGGATATCAATCTCAATTACAGCGAAGATGATAACCCGCTGGCGTTGAAATCTGACTTTATCTTGTCGTTCTGTGAACTGGCGGCAGGTGGCCGGAACGGTCTGGAGCCGGTGGAAAAGACGGTCATTGACCGTGCCGTGCGGATCGTGTATCGCCCCTATATCGCAGACCCCCGCCCGGAGAATATGCCACTGCTGGAGGATTTGTATGACGAGATTAAGCGACAGCCGGAGTCGGAGGCGCAGCGGATCGCGGCGGCACTGGAACTATATGTGCATGGCAGCCTGAATGTTTTTAACCACCGTACCAATGTGGATATCAACAACCGCATTGTCTGCTTCGATATCAAGGAGCTGGGAAAGCAGCTCAAAAGCCTGGGTATGCTGGTGATCCAGGATCAGGTGTGGAACCGTGTTTCCCAAAACCGGGATCAGGGTAAATCCACCTGGTACTTCGTGGACGAGTTCCACCTTCTGCTGCGCGGCGAGGTCGGTTCCTGGAGTGTAGAGATTTGGAAACGCTTTCGCAAATGGGGCGGTATCCCCACGGGGATCACGCAGAACATTAAGGACCTGCTTTCCTCCCCGGAGATCGAGAACATTTTTGAAAACAGCGATTTTGTGTACCTTCTGAACCAGGCCAGCGGAGACAGGAAAATCCTCTGCGAGCGCCTGAATATCTCCAACCAGCAGGCGGCGCATATCAGCAACGCAGGCCCCGGCGAGGGGCTGATCTTCTTCGGCAATGTGATCCTGCCTTTTGTGGATGACTTCCCGAAGGACAATGAACTTTACAGCATTATGACGACAAAACTTGGTGAAACCGGGAAAGGAGAAAACGAACATGAATGATCCCCGCTATTTGCATACGGAAGAAAAACAGGAGGGCGAAACCTTCTTTGATGTGATGAACCGGCTGATTGCCAGAAGCAAGGCGGTCACGGCGGATATGGAGGCGGTCCTTGCGGAGCTGGAAAGTGAGATTGAACCGTTCCGTGCGCCGAAGGACCATGAATAAACTGACCCATGTGAGCCTGTTTTCCGGCATTGGCGGTCTGGACCTGGCGGCGGAGGCTGCCGGGTTTGAAACCGTCTGCCAGTGTGAGTGGGCGGATTTTCCGCACTCCGTCCTCTCCGCACGATGGCCGGATGTTCCCAGGTTCCGGGATATTACTACTTTTACGAAGGAGGCGTTTTTTGAAAAAACAGGACTTGAAACAGTTACCGTTATCTCAGGCGGCTTTCCCTGTCAGCCCTTCTCCACCGCCGGAAAACGGAAGGGCTTTGCGGATGAACGCTACCTGTGGCCGGAAATGTGCCGCGTTATTACCGAGCTGCGGCCCCGTTGGGTGCTTGGGGAAAATGTTGCTGGCTTCATCAATATGGGGCTCGACAAAACGATTTTTGACCTGGCAAAAGCGGGATACGCTGTTCTCCCATTCGTATTTCCGGCTTGCGGTGTCGGCGCATGGCATGAGCGCCAGCGAACTTTTATCGTCGCGGCTGATGTTTCCCACACCCCTTGCCTCCGACAACAACACCGCCAGGGACGCGGCAAGCCTGGATGTGTTCCTGTCGGACAATGGGATATTCCGCAAGAGGAACCGAAACGGGGCGATCTGGAGCCTCAGCCTGTCGGCGGCGGTATTCTATCTGACCCCGGTGGCGTCGGACGGTTTCCGCTCGACCTTGAAGCCGTCGGCCTTCGATCCGGCGAAGAAGGACGGGAACCTGTCGGCGCAGATCATCTCCCAGGAGCGGCCGGTGTCCGAAACGGCGGCGCTGAACCCGGATTGGGTGGAATGGCTCATGGGCTTCCCGAAAGGATGGACGGACGTATCCTCTGGGCCGCCGAACCGGAAGGAATCCCCCGCATGACCGAGCGCATGGATGACCGGGCGCTGCGGCTGAAAACATTGGGAAATGCGGTCTGCCCGCCCCAGGCCTATCCCATTTTCCGCTATATCGCCATGATCGAGAATGGCACCTGCGGTGACTTCTGCCCCTATGGAAAGGAAGGTGACTGCCTATGAGGGAACTGAAAGCGACCGATAAAATCACGCAGAAAATGACCCGTGACGGTGCGGTATCGGAAAACCTTGCCACGGGCGAGGTGGAACATATCAGCAGCCGGGAGCCGGAAACGGAACTGTCCTCTTCTTCGGAAGAATCCGCTGGCGCTGCGGCTGACCTTGCCCTGCGTGCGGCGGAACACCATGAGAAGAAAAGTGCACGAAAGGCGGAAAAGGCTGACACCCAGGCGGTGCGGGATGGTTCTGCCGCAAGGCAGCGCCCGTCCTCCCGCCTGCAATTTACCGAGGAAGAACGTGCCGATCCCGCACTTGGAAAGTACATCGACCGTTCCGACCGTGCGGCGGACCGGCTGGACGCGGCAAAGGCCGCTATCCCCACAAAGAAAGTTCTCCGTACCGAGCGTGTTTTTGACGAGACAGCCGGAAAAGGCAAAACGCAGCTTCACTTTGAAGAAGTGGAGAAACGCCCCAACGGACGATTGCGGCACAATCCGCTTTCCCGACCGGTCCATGAGATCGTCCACGCCGCCCATGCGAAGGTGCATGAGGTAGAGCAGGAAAATGTGGGTGTAGAGGCCGGACACAAAGGCGAGGTGCTGACGGAACGCGGGCTTGCCTACGGAAAAGGCAAAGTCCGTGCCGCCGTTCACCATCACCGCACAAAGCCCTGGCGTGACGCGGCGAAGGCAGAGCAGGCTTCTTTTAAGGCAAACGCCGACTACCTTTACCAAAAGGCACTGCATGATGATCCTGCATTGGCGGCTTCTAACCCGGTATCCCGCTTTCTACAGAAACAGCGGATCAAGCGGAACTATGCAAAGGAGCTGCGACAGGCAGAGAAAACCGCAAAGAACACAGCAGCTACGGCGAAAAGTGCGGCGCAGAAAGCAAAGGACGCCTTCAAGAAAACATTCCTCTACATCAAACACCATAGCCGGGCGGTGCTATTGGTGATCGGCATTGGCGCCTGTGTTGCTCTGCTGTTTGGCGGGGTATCTTCCTGTTCCATGATGGCAGGCTCCGGCGTGGGCGGTGTATTTACTTCTTCTTATCTCTCCGAGGATGCGGATATGCTGGCTGCGGAGGCGGCCTACTGCGAGTTGGAGCAGGAACTTCAATATGAGCTGAGCCACTATGAGGCTTTGCACCCCGGATATGACGAATACCGTTTTGACCTGGACGAGATCGAGCATGACCCTTATGTGCTGATCTCCATTCTCACGGCGTTCCATGAAGGGGTTTTCACCATCGACGAGGTTCAGGAGGAACTGCAAATGCTCTTTGAAAAGCAGTACATTCTGACGCAGACCGTGGAAGTGGAGGTACGCTATCGGACGGAGACACGGACAGACAGCGAGGGGAATGACTATGACGTGGAAGTACCGTACAACTACTATATCTGCAAGGTGAAGCTGGAAAACTTCGACCTTTCCCATGTGCCGGTCTACATCATGGACGAAGAAACACTTTCCCTGTATGCGGTCTATATGGCAACGTTGGGAAACCGGGAAGATTTGTTTCCCGGCTCCGGCTATGTAGACAAGTACACCAAACCGCCCACCACCTATGATATCCCGCCTTCCGCACTGGAAGATGAAACCTTTGCAGCGCTCATTACCGAGGCGGAGAAGTACATCGGCTATCCCTATGTCTGGGGTGGCAGCAATCCAAACACTTCTTTTGATTGCTCCGGCTTCGTGTCCTGGGTGCTGACGCAAAGCGGCGTCTGCAATACGGGCAGGCTGGGAGCCCAAGGACTCTACAACATTTCCACCCCGGTATCCTCTGCCAACGCAAGACCCGGCGACCTGATCTTTTTCGTCGGTACTTATGATACACCGGGCGTTTCCCATGTGGGTATCTATGTGGGCGGTGGAAAAATGCTGCACTGCGGCGACCCCATCCAGTATGCAGATATCAACACAAGCTACTGGCAATCCCACTTTTACGCTTTCGGGCGACCACCCTACAACTAAAAAACGATATGGAGGTAATTTGATTTATGGCAACGACACAGAAGATCCGCAATGACATTGCGAAAACCAAAGAAAAGATTGCAGAGCAGCAGAAACGCCTTCGTGCGCTGGAGGCTCAGCTTGCGGAGGAAGAAAATCTGGAAATCGTCCGCATGGTGAAAGCCGTGAAGATGGACAACAAGGAGCTGACCGCTTTCCTGAAAGCCTATGCCAGCGGTATGATCTCCCTGCCGGAAGGTATGCTGCAGGAGGCCAGCACTGAGCATGAGGAAACGGAGGGATATGAGGATGAAGCATAACTTTATGACAAAAATGGTATCGGCTCTTTTGGCGGTGGTGCTCAGCACTGCCGCTTTTTCTATCACCGCCTTTGCCAGCGGCGGCGAGGAAAGCACGGAGTCCGTGGCTGAACAGGAAACGGCTGGGGATGTCTCTGATCTGCTTTCTGCTCTGGCAGGCAGCCAGGTCACGGTATCCGTCGCCGAGGATGGTATCCAGTTCAGTTCCGGCGAAAATGACTCCGGGCAGACCGGCACCGTCACCACGGGCGGCGGCAATCTGAATGTCCGCACGGGTGCTGGAATGGATTACACCGCCTTCACCCAGCTTCCCAACGGAACGACCGTGAAGGTGATTGGCACGGACGGAGACTGGCTGAAGGTCATCCTGCCGGAGAAAGTCGGCTATGTCTATTCCGGCTACATGACGGTAAGTGACGGCAAGGCTGGTTCCGGGGAAGGTTCTTTCTCTCTGGACGCAGAAACGCTGGAAAATCTGCTGGGGATGCTGGGCGGCGGTTTGAATGGCGGTGCTGCCCTGACACCGGACGGGAACCTGTCGCTGATTGACGATATCGGCAGCCCTGCCACCAGTGGCAAGCAGTTTATTACAGTAGAAACGAAGAATGGCAATGTGTTCTATCTCATTATCGACCGTGACGACGAGGGCGAGGAAACCGTGCATTTTCTGAACCAGGTGGATGAAGCCGACCTCATGGCGCTCACGGAGGATGGAGAAAAGGCGGAAACACCTATTGTCTGCACCTGTACGGAGAAGTGCCAGGCCGGAGCGGTCAATACCACTTGCCCGGTCTGCGTAAAAAACCTTAGTGAATGTATTGGCACAGAGCAGAAAGCCGCAGAGCCCACCGAGCCAGACAATCCGGAGCCTGAAAAGAAAAGCAATGCCGGGGCGCTCCTGGCAGTGCTGCTGATCCTTGTAGCCGGAGGTGGTGCGGCGGTCTATTTCCTGGTGCTGAAACCGAAGCAGGGAAAGAAAGTTCCCGCTGATCTGGATGATTTCGACCTGGAGGATGAAGAAGAATATCTGACCGAGGACGAGGAAACGGAGGAAAAGAATGAGTAAACTGATTATCGCAGAAAAACCGAGTGTGGCAAAATCTATCGCGTCGGCCCTGGGTGCTTCATCCAGGGCCGATGGCTTTTATGAGGGCAACGGCCTTCTCGTATCCTGGTGCGTGGGGCACCTGGTATCCCCAATGGATGCGGGCGGCTATGACGAGCGTTTCAAGAAATGGCGCTATGATGATCTTCCCATTCTGCCGGAGCCGTTCCGCTATGTGCTGGCACCGGGCAAGGAGGACACCTTTGAAAATCTCTGTGCCCTGATGGACCGCCCCGACGTGGATACCATCGTCAATGCCTGTGACGCCGGGCGCGAAGGCGAGCTGATCTTCCGTCTGGTGTATCAAATGGCGGATTGCCACAAACCGATCCTTCGCCTTTGGATTTCCTCGATGGAGGACAGCGCCATCCGGGAGGGATTTTCTGATCTGCGCCCCGGTGCCGATTATGAAGCCCTATATCAATCAGCACTCTGCCGC
The DNA here is from genome assembly GCA_964621905.1 of uncultured Ruminococcus sp. GTDB lineage: Bacteria > Bacillota > Clostridia > Lachnospirales > Lachnospiraceae > Ruminococcus_G. Next base: position 13,597 of record CAZUNG010000018.1, read on the forward strand.
CAGAAAGCGGATTGGCTGGTGGGGATCAACGCCACGCGGTTGTTTTCCGTTCTCTATCACCGTACCTTGAATGTGGGTCGTGTGCAGACGCCTACGCTGGCAATGCTGGCGGAGCGTGACGCGAAGATCACGCTGTTCCACAAAGAAAAATATCATCTGCTGCGCCTGACGCTGGATGGAGCCGAAGCAGTGTCGGAGAAATTCACCGATCCGGCAGAGGCGGAACAGGCAGCGGCCATGTGCAAGGGTGCGGCCGTCACCTGTACCTCTGTCACGAAAGAGCAGAAAAAAGAACAGCCTCCGAAGCTCTATGACCTTACCACCTTGCAGCGTGAGGCAAACCGCCTGTTCGGATACACGGCGAAGCAGACCCTTGACTACGCCCAGAGCCTCTACGAAAAGAAGCTGCTGACCTATCCCCGCACGGACAGCCGGTATCTGACCTCCGACATGGCAGAAACGGCTTCCTGCGTGATCCACCTGGCGGCAAAGCTGCCGCCCTTTGATGGCTGCGGCAACTTCTTTCCGCTGGTGGAGGCCATGATTTCCGACAAGGACGTATCCGACCATCACGCCATTATTCCCACGATGGAGATTGAAAAAGCGGATTTGAAATTGCTCCCCGTTGGTGAACGGAACCTTCTGCTGCTGGTCTGCTGCAAGCTGCTGTGTGCGTCGGCAAGTCCTTACGAATACGAGGCGGTCACAGCAACTTTTGACTGCGGCGGCCATTCCTTCACCGCAAAGGGCAAGCGCATCCTTGCCGAAGGCTGGCGGGAAATTGACCACATTTTCCGTTTCTCTCTGAAAGAAAAGCCGAAAGGTGAAAACGACAGTGAACTGCCCGATTTTACCAAAGGGCAGACTTTTGACGGTGCGGAGGTTTCCGTCACTGAGCATTTCACACAGCCCCCAAAACCATTCACGGAAGATACCCTCCTGTCGGCCATGGAGAATGCGGGCAAGGAGGATATCCCCGATGAAGCCGAGCGAAAAGGGCTTGGCACGCCTGCGACCAGAGCTGCCATCATCGAAAAGCTGGTGACAGCCGGATTTGTGGAGCGCAAGGGCAAAAACCTGATCCCCACGAAAGCAGGTATCAACCTTGTCACGGTCCTGCCGGAGCCGCTGACCTCTCCCATGCTGACAGCGGAGTGGGAGCAGAAATTGACGGAGATCGCAAAGGGCAACGCTGACCCGGATACCTTCATGGACGGTATCCGCACGATGGTTCAGGAGATCGTTTCAACCTATTCCTGCATTTCCGAGGACGGCAAAAAGCTGTTTGCCCCGGAGAAGGAAGTGATCGGCACCTGCCCCCGCTGCGGCCAGCCGGTCTATGAGGGAAAGAAAAACTTTGCGTGTTCGGATCGATCCTGCGGTTTCGTCCTCTGGAAAAATGACCGCTTCTGGACAAGCCGTAAGAAGGAGCTGACAAAAAAGATGGCGGCGGACCTTCTGAAAAAGGGACGTACCAATGTCAAGGAAATGTGGTCTGAAAAGAAACAGGCCACTTATGACGCTGCGGTGATCCTGAACGACACGGGCGGCAAGTACATCAATTTCAAGCTGGAATTTCCAAAAAGAAAGGAAGGTGTCAATGGCAGAAAATAAGACTTTGGAACATTTACCCGAAGTGAGGGCGGCGGTGGCTGCCCTCTCCCCGGAGGATCGGGAGGTGCTGGCGGCGGTGCAGGTCTCGCCCTTCAAGCTGACAGCGCCGGAGCAGTTCAAGGAGTTTGCGGCCAACATCGACTATTTCGTATTTGAGCCCAATATCCACGATCTGAATGATCTGGGCTGGCGGTATCTGGCGCAGCACATGGATACACCGTTACCCACGGAACTTCTGAAAGCAATCGACCCTGTTCCGTTTGGCAAATACGCCATGCAGGAGGAACAGGGCCATTTTACGGAACACGGATATATTTCTCTTTCCGGCGACGAGTGGGTGCATGAACGCCCTGCGGAGCCGGAGAAAAAGCCCTCCATCCGGGAACGGCTGGAACAGGGCAAGAAGGAATGTGCGGAGAAAAGCAAGGCGCAGCCCCATAAGGAAAAGTCTGCGCCGGAACTGTAAGGAGGTGCTGATATGCCATATTACGATCACAACCAGGATTATCCCTTTGCCGCCTTTATCACCAATCTTGGGAAATATAACGAGGGCGAACTTGTGGGCGAGTGGGTGAAGTTTCCCACCACCGCCGAGAAATTGAAGGAAGTGTTTAAGCGTATCGGGATCGGCCAGAAGGATGACTTCGGCCAGCCCTATGAGGAATGGTTCATCACGGACTATGACTGCTATGTGGACGGTCTTTACAGTAAGCTGGGTGAATATGAGAATCTGGACGAGCTGAATTATCTGGCATCGAAGCTGGATGAAATGGATCAGAGCGACTATGCGAAGTTCCAGGCCGCTATGGAGATCGGTGACTATACCAGCAGCCTGCAGGAGATCATTAACCTCACCGAGAATCTGGACTGTTATGAGATTTACCCCAATATCGAGGACTATGACGATCTGGGCCGCTATTACATCGAAGAACTGGACGTTATGCAGGTGCCAGAGCATTTGCAGAATTACATCGACTATGAGGCCTACGGACGGGATGTGGCGTTGGAAGAAAACGGCACTTTTACCGATCAGGGTTATGTGTGGGATACCAGAGAAGCCTTCCGTGAGTATTATGACGGCGAGCGCGGCAGTATCCCGGAGGAATACCGGGTGATGACTTTTCAGGACGATCTTCCCGAAGAAGAAAAATCTGAGTGGGCTATGGATATTGCCTTTGATATGGACGAGTTTTTCCGTCAGAACGATCCGCAGTATGCGGCAGAGCACCCGGAGGCACACGCCGCAAAGGAAGAACTGTATGAAAATCTGATGGCAGGGCGCATTTCCGCTCTGGATGAAAAGCTGGCGGCGCTGGGGCAAACGCAGGAGGACTATCTTCCTTCGGAGATTGAAAAGTTCAAGGATGCCACGGGCTATGAGGAATTTCTTGATTTTGACCCAGCGGAGGTCAAAGCCGCTTTGGATGACCCGGAGAAGTCCCATGCGGATGAAATGCTGTCCGCTGCGGAGAAGGTTGCCTCGGAAAAGATGACTGTGCTTGTAGTGGAGCCTATGAAGGAACCCTATGTGAAGGAGATCGACCCCGATCTTCATTCCCTGCAGGCGGAGGTCGGCGGAGACATTGGCGCAACTTATCCCTATTCTGACCCGGTGGCGCTGGTTTGCAATGATGAAGGAAAGCTCATCGGGCTTGATCTGAACCGTGGGCTGCGGGATGAAGATGGAGAAATTTATGATATCGTAGCAGGAACATTCCTGGTGGTTGGACTTGGTGAGGAAGATTTTGCGTCCCTGTCCCCGGAACTGATCCAGAAATACACAGAGCAGTTCAAAACGCCGGAACGATTTATGCAGATCAATGGCAATATCGTTGTTCTCCCTGTCCCGGCAGAGAAGCAAGACCTCGCTTATCTGCCAGACCGTTTTGAAACTGGCGAGCGTGTGCAGACACCGAGGGGCAGCTTTCAGGTGACGGCTATGAGCCGGGAACAGATGGAGGCGGCCGGTTACGGTGTCCACCATATTTCCGATGATGGAAAGTATCTTATCATGGGAAATGGTACACGGGCCTTTGCCGTGGCAGCGGAGCAGCCGGAGAAGGACAATCCTCTCCGCACCGCTGAAATGACGCTGGAGGATGACTACGGCATGATCGACGGCGTTATCAACAATGGCAGACGCGGTGAGGAATTGGAAAAAGCCCAGGAGTACGCAGAACGGACAACGCCGGAGAAGCCTTCCATCCGTGAGCGGTTGGAGGATGCCAAACGGGAATGTGCTGAGCATAAGCCCCCGGAGGGCAAGAAGTCCGGTCGTGATGTGCCGGAGCAGGACTGCCTATGAGCCGAAGCAAGAAGTGGCGGCTGGAATGGGCGTTCTTCCTGGGCGAGAACGGCAGGCGGCAGTATAACCATATCTGTAAAAAATGTGTTCATGGCTGCAAGCAGAGTTTCCGGGCGTGTCTGGTCGCTTGTCCGCATTACAGTTCCAAACGATCTAAAATCTGTGAGGATAAGGGGGCGAAAAACGCAGAATAATTCCCTGTATTCGTATTTTCAAAGGGAGCCTTTATGATTTCTCATGTGTCGGTCTGCTTGCTGGCACATGAAAAAAATGCTTGATTTCAAACACTTTCTGTCACGCAAAACGGGAGTACAGCTTTTCGGTTCGTCCGATCGGCTGTACTCCCGCTTTTTCTTTTTAATCAAATTATTTGAACAGGGGTACAAACTGTACCTCAGTTAGAGAAGGATTTCCATAGTATTTTTTTAGGATTGGATAGGAAAGGATGGATAGCCGCCGTAGTAGGCGTTGTGGGAATGTGCGTAAACTGCCAGAATTGCGAGGCTGTGGGAAAGTTGTTTGCAGACCTGTGGAAAAGGCTTGTCTTTTTCCATCAGGTTGTGAATGGCTTTTCCATCAGCACGAGCGGCAGTTTTCCATATTTCCATGACGCAAGAAAATCATCCAACGATCAGCCGGTACACTGTCAGCGGCACATACCACACTGCCACAATCAGCCGCCATGCCAGAACGAAACCGCCGATCACGCCGCCGATAATGAAGTTCAACGCAAACAGGGCGATCCCTCCACCCAGGGAGCCGCCGCCCGGCACGATCCAGAGACACATCCGATGAAGTCCAAACGGCAGCCCGCAGAGTATCCAGAGCCATACATAGTCAAGCTCTCCGTTCTTCATGCAGGCGGATTTGAAAATACAATACAGGATCAGCGCCACGATTACGGGCAGTACACTTTTGAAGAAAAATACTTTGATTGCTTCGCTTCTTGTCATCGGTAAAACCTCCTTCCGCAGTTCCATTATACAGGATGCCGGGAGCTACGCCCAGCGTCTTTCAGAGAAAATTATTCAAGTTCATGCCGCCGCTGTTGTTTCTGTTCCTTTGGAACGGCCAGCAGCGCATCCACATTCTGCTTGACGGTATCGTATTCCTGGGCTTCGGTTCTTGCGGCTTTGTATTCAGCAAGGAGCCGTTCCTTTTCTGCGTTGAGATTGGCAAGCTCCGTTTTCATGCTTTCCGTTGTCGGCAGCGGCACAGCCCCCATCCGTTTCAATTCTCTGGCGGCTGCTTCAAAAAGGATGATCTCGCCCTCATGCCCCCGCAGGAACTTTTCTTTATCATTCGATTTACGGTATCGGTCATAAAGCGGCTTTAGCTGACGGTAAGTTCCGGCGTGCTTCATCACAAGGGCAAGTTCGACACTTCTACTTTCTATCCGCTTGATTTCTGCATGAGCGGTATCCCTGCGTGCGGATACTGCGTTCAATTTGCTTTCCAGTTCTCCATAACTGCTTATCCCGTGTTCGGTCAGGAAATTCATGGTCTTGGCGGCCTGTTTCAGATTGTTCAGCTTCGCCCAATGGGTGAAGCCTGCACTCTGCTGTGCCTTGATGTTGTTCTGGATATCAATGAGCAGACTGATCTTTCCGTTCCGCTGTTTCGGCTGGCGGGAAGGTCTGGCGCGTCCGGCGATCCGGGCGGCAAGGGCTTCTTCGGTGTAGTCCACACCCAGGGTTTTCAGACGGGTGAACCGTTCCTGATCCGGCGCTCTGGCAGAGATATATTTGCCCCGCTTGATCTCATAGCCTTCTCTCTGCAGGCGACGAAGCAGTTCTTCTAAATCGGAACAGGCTGGCAGGAGTCGGTCGATTGCCGCTTTCAGCTTTGCCTTATAGCTGGTGCCGTTCTGTGCAGCCTGATGTTCAATATAGCTCTTGCCCTTGTCCTGTCCTGGGATGATAACGGACAGACCGTGTTCTTTGCAAAGCCGGTCCGAAGTGCGGCGGATATAGTGATAACTCCGCTTGTTGGAATGATAGTGCTTGTGATCCGTGAAGCTGACCGCATTGAAAATCAGGTGGTTATGAACATGATCTTTGTCTATATGGGTGGTAAGTACAAATTCATACTTGCCGCCCAGGATTTCTTTTGCAAGCTCCATGCCGATCTCATGGGCCTGTTCCGGCGTAACCTCCCCAGGCTGAAAGGCTTGGATCAGGTGACGCCCCAGGTTCGTTCCCTTGTCGATGGCATGGCGGCGGGTCCAGGAAAATTCGATATCCGCAGTTTCGGCGGCACAGCCATAGGAAGAAACAAGCAGCTTTCCGTCCGTCTTTTCCGGGTTACAGATATAGTCAATGGCGGCTTTCAGCGTTGACTTGATAGGATGTGTCTTTGTAACTGCCATATCTCATCCAGCCTTTCCCGTATCTCGTCCATGTCGGCCTGATACGCAGGACCTCCGGCGTTGATCCGCTTGGCAATCTGGTTGATATTCCGACCAATGGCGGAAAGCTCTTTGGTAAATGCCTTGATATCTGCGGTGTCCGTATAGATGATATATCCGTCAATCGCCATCTTGCGGAGGTAAGCGCCATATCTGCGTGTGGGTAACTGGCTCATTTTTTCGTCTATGAGCCGTTTTTCGTCCTCCGTGACATAGAATTTTATTTGAATATTTCGCTTTCGGTTTGCCATGCGCCGCCTCCGTTCTTTATAAGGGTTTGGGACTATCCCAACAAGCAATTTTGAATTTTCGGGTAAGGGACCTGAAAATCTCAAAATTCGCAAGCGGGTACTCGCTTGCTGTGCTTGCTACCGTATCTTATCCCTACTTATAAAGCGTTGCGGAAGCCCCAAAATGCCCGCAAAATAAGAAAAACAGAGGATGTTCAGACACCCTCCGTTTCTTCATTCGGCTTTTCAATTTTTAAGGCCCCGTCAATGGCACCTTCCACGATAGGTAAATACTGTTCCGGGCAGAGCTTTAACTTCTGTCCGACCCGCTGACGCAGCTCGCTTTCCTCCCGCATAACCTCTGGATTGAAATACCGCTCCATCGGCAGACCGCAGATTCTTACAAGCTGAATGATGACCGGCAGGCTGGGGATCGTGCCCTCATTTTCGATGTTGGCAAGATACCTGGTATCAATGTTCACCTTTTCGGCTAAATCTTTTCGTGCAAGGTTCTTCGCCTTCCGTGCTTCTTTTACATCCGCACCGAAGGTTTCAAAGCCAGGGCAGTCTTTAACTTTTGCCATTCAACATCACCCATATACATTCTATATTTCATAGTTTGCACATGGAATGATGCTATATGCTTCTTGTCTACATTTTATAATTCAGCACAAAATCAGACGAGCGCCAGAGTAAACTCTGGCGCTCATTTTACTTTCGTTGTGCGTTTTTTCTGTACTCTAATGGTAACAATCCAGTGCTTTTTCGGAATAATTCTGCAAATCGGCTTGAAGTGGAATAGCCTACTGTTTGGGCAACTTGTCCGACTGTCAGCTCTGTATATGCCAGCAGATATTCTGCTTGGCTCATGCGCCGCTGTTGAACATATTCCGTGATGGTGCAGTCGTAGTATTTCTTAAAACAGCTTTTGAGCTTTGTCGTTCCCATACAGGCAATCTGTGTTAGCCGCTCCAGGGGAATATCAAAAGCATAGTGGTCGCTAAGATAAGCGGCAACTATTTGGAGATTTTCTATATCCTGTTGAGAGAGCTTATGGGCTGGTTTATCAGGATGCTTCTTCTGATATTCCACCACCATTGAAACAGCTTCTGCGACTTTACCCTCATAAAAAAGTTTTGCGGCAATCCCTTCCCCGCGATAGTCTTTGATTTCTGTGAGTAACCGTGACATTTCTGGAAAGTCGGAAGTTTGGTCGATCTTCCGAAATGCATCCACAGGATTGATCTGTGCCTCTGGGTACAGTTTTTTCAGGTAGTCCTCATAATATGCCGGTGCAATCTCAATCCCAACCGAACGGATTGGAATATTTTTATGTATCAAAGCCTTGTATGGAGCGTAGCCTCCAATAAATGTTTTGATACAACCGGCAGACAGCCTACGGTATGGAGATAATTCCTCCCCGGAAATAGAGTCATACCGAGTGATACTCAGACATTCCGGCAGGGAACATTCCAACATGAAATCTTCGTGGAAGGAAAAGTTGTGGATTTTAATATCATATAGGTCTTTCTGTCCATAAGTCCAGTAGGAGCCTTCTCCAACTTCGGGAGAAAGTTTCCAGCAGTCACCTAATGCCCCATATTGCTGGTTGTCTGGGTCATGGATAAAACCGTGTTCAATCAGCAACGGTGTATAAAACTGGTCAATAATTTCAGACATGAAAACAAACCGCCTCCTTTTTGCAACGATTAGACGAACTTTTGAAAGGAACAGACGAACATCGCCGGGGCCTATTGAATGTTGTTCGATAAATGCGTATTGTATTAGACAGTGGTTAGAACTATCTAACCGAAGAATATCACAAACCACTTGTCGAGTCAAGACAATGAAAGGTAGGAGGTCAAAATGAGTAATCAAGTAAATTCTATGAACAAAGGTCTGACAGTGAAAGACCTTGTAACAACAGGTATTTTTACTGCACTGTTATTTGTTTTTGTATTGGTGGGCGGTGTCTTTTTTGCAACGAATCCTGTACTTACTTTTTTCATGCCGGCAGGAGGTGGGCTGCTTGCTGGCCCCATTTATCTTTTGCTGATTGCAAAAGTACATAAGCGTTGGAGCCTTTCTATAATGGGCGTTATCATGGGTATTATTTGGTTCGTGACCGGTATGCACTGGGCTTTTGCATTGGGCTATCTGATCATGGCGATTGTCGCGGACTTTGTTGCTGGTGCAGGGCAGTACAAAAGCAAAAAACTCAACAGCCTGTCTTATATCCTGTTCTCTCTCGGTGGCACTGGTTCATATATCGTGTTCTTTGTTGATCCCAACGGCTGGGCGCAGACCATGCTGGGTAATGGAACCGAACAGAGCTACATCGACACCATGCAGGCAACTGCAAATACCGGCATCCTGATTGCCATGTTCGCTGCTGTTATCATTACATCTGCAATCAGCGCTTTTGTAGGCTGCAAAATGCTGAAAAAGCAGTTTGAAAAAGCAGGTATTACAGAATGAGCGGTAAACGCCACAAGAAAGGGCTTTGGCTCGACCCACGGGCCAAGCTCTTTCTTATTCTTATATGTGTTTTATCGTCCATGTTCGCTCCTTCACTTGCATATCAATTTGTCCTTGTTATGCTGATTGCGATATTGGGTGCTTTCTTTGGAAAGTGGAAATATGTCATTAAGGCTGTATGCTTTTATGCGGTCATCTGTGTCCTGACAGTTTGGATCATGGCAGAAATGACAGGCACGCTGCGGACAATGTTTATTGCCTTTTTAGGATTGTTTCATAAGGTCTATGCGTGCGGAACCTTGGCTGGGATTGTTCTGACTACTACAAAAGTCAATGAGTTCCTGTCTGCTATGAACCGTGTCCACGCACCCAAAAAGTTAGTAATTCCTATGGCAGTTATGCTGCGGTACATTCCAACTATTCAAGAGGACTGGCGATATATCAAGGACGCTATGCGGATGAGAGATGTTTCACCTTCTCTGGCGGGCTTTTTAGCACATCCGGGCATGACGGTTGAGTGTATTTATGTGCCTTTGTTGATGGCAGCTTCAAAAGCAGCGGATGATCTTTCTGTTGCTTCTGTCACTCGTGGAATTGAAAATCCCAATCCACGCACCTGTCTTGTCCAGATAAAATGCGGAGTTGCCGATTGGGGTGTTATGGCCGTTGCCGTAGCTTATCTGATTTTTGAATTATGTGTGCGGGGAGGTGTGATTGGTTGATTGAGTTTGAAAATGTATCGTTTTCCTATACGGGGCAGGAACATGGTGGGCTGCATGACATCAATTTGAAAATTTCGGACGGAGAATGCGTCCTGTTCTGTGGCCGCAGCGGGTGCGGAAAAACAACGATTACAAGGCTGGTGAATGGCCTGATCCCTCAGTTTTATCAGGGAGAGCTTCATGGCCGTGTGCTGGTAGATGGTCAGGAAATCAGCAATATCCCTATGTATCAGATTGCCGCTAAAGTTGGCTCCGTTTTCCAAAATCCACGGACGCAGTTTTTCAATGTTGATACAGACAGCGAGATTGCCTTTGGAATTGAAAATGAAGCTCGCCCTCCTAAGAAATTGGCTGAGCGAGTAGAGCAGACAACTGAAGATTTGCGTATTCAAAAGCTACGGAACAGGAATATTTTTGAGTTGTCCGGCGGAGAAAAGCAGAAAATCGCCTTTGCTTCTGTTTATGCCATGAACCCACAGATTTATCTACTGGATGAACCATCATCTAATCTGGATATGACTTCGATCCAGGAACTAAAGGAACATTTGCGGCTGATAAAAAAACAGGGCAAAACAATTTTGATAGCGGAACATCGTCTGTACTACCTGACGGAGTTGGCTGACCGAATTGTTTATCTGGAAAAAGGAGAAATCAAAGGAATATACACCCCGGAAGAATTTCGGCAGCTATCTGAACCTGACCGTGAACACATGGGGCTGCGGGCTGTTGATCTACAGGCGGTATTCCCACCAAAAACCCACTTGCCTGCGCCTACCCCTGTATTGGAATTGCGGAATGTGACGCTCCGTTACAAGAAGCAAACCATTTTGCATGACATTGGACTATCCGCCGGAAAGGGCGAAGTGATTGGCGTAGTTGGACATAACGGAGCTGGAAAAACTACATTTTCCCGCGCTCTCTGTGGGCTTCACAAAGACTGTGATGGACAATTCTTGTGGGAAAGAAAGCCGATTGAGCGTAAGGAAAGGCTAAAACGCTCCTACATGGTTATGCAGGATGTGAATTATGAACTTTTCGCTGACAGCGTGGAGGCAGAGTGTTCCTTTGGTATACGCAATCCAGATCAAACACTGGTAAATGCAACTTTGGAGGAATTGGGCCTTACCCCATACCGGGAGCGCCATCCAAACACGCTTTCCGGCGGTCAAAAGCAACGAGTAGCAGTAGCTGTCAGCATGATTTGTGGGAAAGACTTGCTTGTATTTGATGAACCGACCAGCGGTCTTGACTTTGACAGTATGACGCAGGTGGCGGGACTGATCCGGCGATTATCCGATATGGGAAAAGTCATTTTCATTGTCACCCATGATTTTGAGTTTGTCTGCCGTACCTGTTCTCGTGTCTTGCATTTTGACGAAGGCGAAATGCCCGATGACGTATCAGTTACAATGGAGGCCCTTCCGAAATTGAGAGAGCTTTTCTCTGTTTCAGATGGAAAGGAGAGGTAGTCTATGAAGCAGAAAAAAGAAAACAGTATGGCATTGCTGCTCCATTGGGCCGGAGAACAGAAATTTTGGTTGTTTCTGGCAATCCTGCTGTCCATGTGCAGCGGGCTGTGTATTATTGTCCCATACATTGGGATTTACAGGTTGATGGATGCCACATTTAACAATGCCTGCACAAAAGAACTTGTGGTACAGACTGTGGCAATGATTGCCGCCGCTGTCACCCTGCGTTTTGCATTATTCGGCTGTTCCGGCGTGGCAGCCCATAAAGGCGCATACGGCGCACTGTTCAAAGTGCGCTGCATGGTTGCGGAACACATGGCCAGAGCGCCTTTGGGGGCCTTGAATGAACGGCGCACCGGGGATATAAAAACGGTTCTGAATGAAGATATTGAAAAGCTGGAGTTGTTCCTAGCCCATAACCTTCCTGACCTTGTGTGCTATCTGGTTGGGCCGGTAGTCATCTTTATTTACCTGATGACCGTCAATATTCCTCTGGCATTGATTTCCCTGGTTCCGCTGATCCTTGCTGTTGTTGTAATGGGGATGATGTTCCGCAACACGGATGACCTGATGGAACGGGCCAATCGCTCCATTACCACACTGAACTCGGTTATGATTGAGTACATCAGCGGTATGAAATTGATTAAAGCCTATAACATGGGGAGCAAATCGTTTCAAAAGTTTTCAGACGCTATCCAGGAAGAAAACGCCATGTGGAATGAAACTTCCCGGCGCATGGGGCCACCTTATGCGGCCTTTGTTGTTATCATCGAATGTGGGATGTTGCTGATGGTTCCAATCGGCGGAATGTTTTTCCTCAAAGGCTCACTGGCGGCCAGCGCATTTTTGCTGTTCGTCTATGTAGGTTCCATGTATCTGACGGAAATCCGCCCCCTGCAAGAACTGGGGACTAATTTTGCTAATGTACTGAACGCTGTTACCAAGACCAAAGAAATCCTGGATATTCCGATTTATGAGGGTGGAACGGACTTTCCCCAAAATCACGATATTGAACTTCGTAATGTCCGATTTTCCTATGACGGCAAGACCGATGTACTGCAAGGCGTCAACCTCAAAATCAATGACGGGGAACGCGTGGCTCTTGTGGGACAGTCTGGTGCCGGCAAAAGCACTGTGATTGAACTGATCTCCCGCTTCTATGATGTGCAGGAGGGCGAAGTGCTGATTGGTGGAAAAAATGTCAAGGAGCTTGACTACGATACCATTCTGAAAAATGTAGCCATCGTATTTCAAAAGACATTCCTGACCCGTGACAGCGTTTTAGAAAATATCCGAATGGGCAGCAACGCCACTCTGGAAGAAGTGCGGGCTGCTGCAAAAGAGGCGCAGATTGACGATTTTATCATGTCCTTGCCAGATGGATATGACACGAAAGTGGGCAGCTTTGGCTCTCGCTTCTCCGGCGGTGAAAAACAGCGGATTGCCATTGCCCGCGCTATCCTGAAGAACGCCCCCATTTTGATTTTAGACGAAGCCACAAGCGCCTCTGACCCGGAAAATCAGATGGAGATTGATAAAGCTATTCAAAATCTATGCAAAGGCAAAACAGTCATTGTAGTAGCACACCGTTTGAGTGCTTTGAAAATGTGTAACCGGGTGGCTGTGGTGGAAAACCATACAATTACCAACGTTGGCACCCATGAGGAAGTTCGGAAGAACAACGCCTACTATCGAAAAGCGTGGGATGACTACGAAACAGCCCGGAATATCACTTATCAGTTGGAGGGAGGCGAGCAGTATGAATGAGCACGATGTATTGAAAAAAAACCGCAATTTCTATATTGGTGTCGGCGGAACCGTTCTGGAAGGACTTCTCTCCGGCAGCCTGTTTATGCTGCTTTACTCTGTTATGCAGTTTTTGTGGTCGGGTCAATTTGACATGAACCGCGTTCTGGCTCTGACCGGTATTATTGCAGTGGTTTTTCTTCTCCGTATCCTGATTTACAGCTACGGTTATACCAAAGCGCAGATTGGCGGTGCGGAGGTCAGTAAGAATATTCGGCTTTTTATGGGTGACCATTTGAAGCGCATCCCACTGTCCCGCTTTACGCAGGGGCAGACCGGCGATTATATCAACACCATTACAAGCGACGTAAACAACTACGAAAAAATCCTGACCCATAAAGTCGGAGATTTCGCAAAGAATTTTGCCCTGTCATTGATGTTGATTGTCTTTGTTATGACGCTCTATGTTCCGGCAGGAATTATCCTGCTGATAGCCGATCTTCTTTTAATCCCCGGCCTATGGCTTTCTTTCCGCATGGTACGGAAATATGGAAAAGAAAAGAACGATATTTGTGCGGAGAACGTCAGCAGCATTGTTGAGTATGTTTCTGGTATTCAGACTTTCCGAGCTTATGGTGTAGGCGGTATGAAGAACAAAACTGTTATCAACGCCATGCGGGAGTTTTCCCGGATCAGCTTTGTGTACGAATCAAAAGTGCTTCCTATTGGTGCGGTCTTTGGTATTTTGAGTTGGCTGTCCTGCCCGCTGGTTATCTTGCTGGCCTATGCACCCTGGGTCGCAGGGACACTGAACACGGTGGACTACCTTTTGATTTGTATGCTGCCCCTGTTCTGTGCAAAGCTGGCTAACTCGATTTTTGTAGATCTCACCAGTTATAAGAACCTGATGATCTCAAAAAACAAAATTGGGGGTGTAATGAATGAGCCGGAGGAAACTGGCAGCATGGAGCCGCTTCACACAGCTACCCATGAAATCACCTTTGACAATGTAGATTTTTCGTATGTGCCCGGTGAGCCGGTACTGAAACACGCTACTTTTACGGTGCCGGATCAAAAGCTCACGGCCATTGTCGGAGACTCTGGCTCCGGCAAATCTACTATTTTGAACCTGATTGCAAAATATTATGAAGCAACGAGCGGGACGATTTCGATTGGCGGTAAACCCATTAACCATATTGCCGCAGAGCGTGTACTGGAACAAGTTTCTATGGTAGACCAGGACGTATTTCTTTTTGATGATACCATCCGGGATAATATCCGCCACGCTCGCCCTAATGCTACGGACACGGAAATCGAGGCTGCCTGCCGGGAGGCTAACTGTGACAGCTTCATCCGTAAGATGGAAAAGGGATACGATACGCCGACTGGCGAGAATGGAAATCTTCTCTCTGGCGGTGAGCGTCAGCGAATTTCAATAGCCCGCGCCATCCTGAAAAATAGCCCCATCCTGCTTTTGGATGAAGCAACCGCATCTCTTGACATTGAAAATGAGCTTGCCGTAAAGCAGGCCATCGCCAATCTGCTAAAAGAGAAAAAGACAGTGGTAATGATTGCTCATACCCTTTCCATTGTCAAAAATGCAGACCAAATCCTTGTAATGGGTGATGGTGGGATTGCTGAATCGGGAACCCATGAAGAATTGCTTGCGAAAGGCGGAAAATATGCTGCTATGTGGAACGCAGAGCAAAAAATATCAGCTTGATAGAAGCTAAAGAAGAATAATTGCATAGCGCATGAACCTGCCCCGACTACGGGGAAAGAAAAAAACCGCTGGCTGGGGCAGGTGATTTTGCGCGCTCATTTTAAGTTATTACCCTAACGGTGGTTTTGAGAAATCAGAGCCGCCGTTTCTTTGCGTTTACACAAACCAATGACGACTTGCAGGGACACGGTAGTCGATGGGAGGTTATTTTACCGTGTCCTTTTCTCTTTTTCGTAGTATCCATGATTTGCACCAGCTAAAAAAAGCGTAGTCCCTCCATCGGAGCCATCCGGCTTTGAATGTGAACTATACCATGTAAGCAATCATCCTTATAAAACACTTCCGCGCCCTGCAGGTCCGTTGCGACTTGCTGGGCGCTTTTTGCTGTTTTCCGAGGACAAGCCCGCCTCGAAAAAAATTTTTGAGAAATTTTCAAAAAGGAGGCTTTTAGCGGGTAGCGAGCGGCTTTGCGTTCGCCTTGTTAGCGGAAAGGGAGAAACCCACCTCATTCCCCCAGGAAAGGGGGTGAAAAGATGGATATGATTCCCCGCAATGACTATGGCGAGCGGTGCCAGTTCGATGCTTACTGCAAGCTGGTACTGTACCATGAGGCAATCGACTACCTTCGGGAAATGCAGAGGCGCCGTGACAGGGAACTGTCATTCAGCGACATTCCGCAAATGGAGATGGACAAGCTCTGCGTTGTAGATCATTACCCCAGTGACAGATTTACATTCTCGTCCCACGGGTATGATCTGCATATCGAAAACGAGCTTGTAGCTGACGCCTTCGCCGGTTTGTCTGTTCAGGAGCAGAGTATTTTGATTCTGCATTTTGTTCTGGACCTGCCGGATCAGGAAGTTGGCCGCCTTGTTGGAATGTCTCGCAGCGCCGTTCAGCGGCGAAGGGCAAAATCATTGACCGAGCTGCGGATCAAGTTGGCCGCACTCATGCCGAAGGGAGGTTGAAGGTATGAAGAACCCCACTTACAAGGGCAAGGAGCTTCTTCCTCTTTCGGTGATTGACGCCGCCCGTGACGGGGACTCTCAGGCTGTGGATCAGGTACTCCGGTATTATGAGGGCTATATCAATAAGCTCTGCACCCGGACGCTTTACGATCCTGACGGCCAGCCCCATGTTCGGGTGGACGAGTACATGAAGCGCCGATTGGAGATCAAGCTCATTCATTCCATTGTCAGCATGAGCTGACAAGCCCGGTCTGAAAGCGGAAACAGCTTACCCTTTCCCTGTTTCTCTCTTTCGTGACCGGAGGCAGCACCTTGACAAAGAAAGCCCGTTGGGAGGCCAGCGCCGCAGTATAAGGCAAACGGATACATTCCTGTTTGTGCCGAGCCATACGGTCGGTGCGCCATGACCTCGTTTCAAGTCCGCAGGACGGGACCACTGTAACGGGCGAGCGAACAGCACCAAGCCGCAAAGCAAGCGTGGCAGCTTGCGGGCGATGACACACGGGCAGGGTCAAAGATACTCGCGCATTGAACGCCCACAAAGCATTGTGCGCCGCACCCATCAGCATGGGCCGGGGTTAGACTCCCGTGGAGCTGTGCCAGCAGCCGTCCGTAAGCCTACTTTTCTTTTTTGAAAGTTTATGGATAGATCGTAAACTTTTCAATTAGCAGCAGACAAACACGGAGCAGCACGGTAAAATAATAGTGGAAGTTATATTACCCACACATATTCGTGCTGTTCCTTTTCATAACTGAAAGGGGGTTCTCATGTCTCAAACATGGAACGGCACGAAGAAAGAAACCCCTGAAAGAAGGACGTATACGGTTGACGATATTGCTCAAATCCTAGGCATCGGAAGAACTTCCGCATATATCCTTGTAAAAGAAGGGCACTTCAAAATCGTGCGAATTGGTAACGCCATACGCATTTCCAAGCGGTCATTTGACGAGTGGCTTGACTCCCTCGACCTGTGATCCAAGAAAGGAAGAACGATATGGCATCTATTATCAAGCGAAAGAAAAACTATTCCGTTGTTTACAACTATGTGGACGAAAACGGAGAAACCAAACAGAAGTGGGAGACCTGGCATACCCACAAAGAGGCCTTGAAGCGCAAGGCAGAAATCGAAAATCAGCAGCACACGGGAACTTTTCTCCCGCCAAGCAATCAGACGATCACCGAGTTCCTTTATGACTTCGTATCACTTTACGGAGAAAAGAAATGGGGCGTGTCTATGTATGACAGCCAAACAGCGCTGATTGCGAACTATATCAATCCGATCATCGGTGATATGGAAGTACAGGCGGTTACGCCTCGTGCGGTTGATGGTTATATCCAGACCTTGCAGAAAACCAAGTCAGTGTCTACCAAAACCCGAAAGGCCGTTACCACTTATGTCAGCGACAAGACCATTGAAAAGATCATCAAGCTCCTGCGGTGTGCGTTTAAGCAGGCGGTACGATGGGAAATCATTGCAAGAAATCCCTTTGACAATGTGATCCTCCCGAAAACGGAGTATGCGAAACGGGATATCTGGACGGCGGATATGATCCGTCTTGCTCTGGACAAATGCACGGACAGCAAACTCTATGTGGCAATGAACCTTTCCTTTGCCTGCTCTCTGCGTATGGGTGAAATCCTGGGACTGACCTGGGAGAACGTCCATATTTCCGATGAAGATATTGCGGCGGATAATGCCTATGTCTACATCGACAAGGAGCTGACGAGGGCTTCCAAACGGGCGATTGAAACGCTGGGTGAGAAGGATATCTATTACATCTTCACTCCGCTTATGCCGAACACCAGCACAAGAATTATTCTGAAAAAGCCGAAAACCGATTCCAGCATCCGTAAGGTGTGGCTGCCGAAAACACTGGCCTACATTCTGCGGGAATGGAAGAAGTCCCAGGACGAGCTGAAAGGCTTTCTGGGCGACGAGTATCAGGACTTCGATCTGGTCGTGGCACTTCCCAATGGACGCCCCTGCGAGGATCGAATCATCCTCAAAGAGTTTGCAAAGCTCCGTGAGGACGCAGGGCTGCCGAAGGTGGTCTTTCATTCTCTCCGTCATTCCAGTACCACCTACAAACTGAAACTCAACCACGGCGATCTGAAAGCCACCCAGGGCGATACGGGCCATGCCGAGATCGACATGATAACCAGTATCTATGCTCACATTCTGGACGAGGATAGAAAGGTCAATGCTCAGAAATTTGAGACAGCCTTCTATGCCAAGCCTGATCTTCGCAATGTCCGTCCACCGGAGGAAGCGGCAAAATCGGAGCCTGCGACCCTGGACCTTGAAAGCCTTGTGGAGCAGCTTCAGAAGTCGCCGGAGCTGGCAAGTGCGCTCGCAGCCCTGATAGCGGCGCAAGCCCCGGCAAAGTGATCCGAAAAATCGAATTAGCAAAACGCAGAATTTCCTTAGCAAATTTCTGAAAAGCGTTCGAGTCCAATTAGCAAATATACATCATGCGGAGTATAAAAATCTCCCGGTAACGGAAGTGAAATTACCGGGAGAAGGAGGAACAAAAAAACGCTGCAAACCCCGAAAAAAGGCTTGCAGCGGTGCTTTCTGGCGTCCCAGAGAGGATTTGAACCTCCGACCCCACGCTTAGGAGGCGTGTGCTCTATCCAGCTGAGCTACTGAGACATTTATAAGTTTTATGCAATTTTCAAGGCTCGAAGGAATCGAACAATCTGCCGCTTAGGAGGCGCTTGTTTTATCCGTTAAACTAACAGGACTAATGCTCGATTTTCGGCTTAAAATAAGGCTTTTCGGGTCTTTTTATGCCTCGGAATCGATAACCGATTTTTTACTGAATTTCGCTTTAAAATCCAGTTTTCTCTTCCTCGCACCTCTTTGGAGTACCCACTTTTGCTAACAAAAGTTCTCAGTACCGAATTTCCACCGACACCTCAGTACTTTCCAAATTTCCTAAGAACATTTCTCATATTAGGAGGCGGTCGCTCTATCCAGCTGAGCTACGGAAACATTTATCAAATATAAAAACTGATATCAACATAACGGATAGCAATCAATTGACTGCTATCCTATTATACTATTTTACATCTTTTGTTTCAACATCAAATTTACTTTTTGTATCATTTTCTGGATCACTGTTTAATGCCTGCGCTCACTGTCCGTTCTCTGATCATTCAGGTATGCCTGCATCCTTGCAATTTCCTGTTTCTGAAGCTCTATGATACTTTCTGCAAACTCTGACACTTGCTCATCTTCTGTGTTATCTGCTATCGCTTCCGCCATATCTACCGCCATCTGGTGATGCATCGACATTCCAACTGCAAAAGCACTGTCCAGGCTGTTGGCCTCTATCTCATGAGCTTCATGATGCTCCAGCATCATGCCATTGTATTTTTCCAGATATTCCTGTTCTTCATCCAGATCCATCTGTTCAGATTTCTCGATTCTCTTTATCATGTCATTCATCTGGTCAATTTCATCGTCCTGCGCACTGATAATATTCTTAGCCATTTCGCCAAACTCGGCATTGTCCCCTGCATACTTCAGATAACTCTCTGCCATGTCAACTGCGGCCTCATGATGTGGAATCATGCCATACAAAAAATCAAGGGACGCACTTCCGGTATCTTCAACATTCTCCATATTCTCCATCATCAGATCCATAATCTCTTCTTCTTCTTTCAGGTAGGATTCCAGTTTGCTGTCATCTTTACTTTCACATCCAATCAGTAAAAATATCATACTGGCCAGCATAGTGATCAATAAGTATTTCTTCATGTTTTACCTCCGAGAACTATTTACCAATATTATTGACCACATATGCCTCTTCTTATGTATCAGCCGGAAGTTTAATCCTCCACACGACGGTTCTACAGGCTCTCTGTGACAAGCTTGACTGCCGAGCTTGTTCCCACACGGCTGCACCCGGCATCAATAAATGCCCTGAGATCTTCCACTGTACGGACGCCGCCGGCCGCTTTAATTTTCACACCAGGTCCTATATACCGTTTAAACAGTTCTACATCCTCCATTGTGGCACCACCTGTTCCAAAACCTGTAGAAGTTTTGATAAAGTCAGCCCCTGCATTTGTCACAGCCCTGCACATGGCAATCTTCTCATCATCAGTCAGATAGCATGTCTCGATGATGACCTTTAATATTTTCTCTCCAACGATATCCTTCAACGCAGCAATTTCTTTTTCTACTTTGTCGTAATCGCCATTTTTTACATCTGCAATATTAATAACCATATCAATTTCATTTGCACCATCTTTCAGTGCTTTTTTTGTCTCCGCCACTTTTGCCTCCAACACAGAATATCCGAGCGGAAAACCCACAACGGTACAGATATTGACCTGGTCTTTGTATTTCTCATGCACTCTTGCAATGTAGCACGGCGGAATACAGACAGATGCTGTCTGATACTGAATCGCTTCCTCACATAATTTTTCAATATCTGTCCACAATGCAAATGCTTTTAACTGTGTGTGATCCACATAGTGCAACAAATCCAACGTTTTCATAATAGCCCCCCTTTTATCTTTTTATTTCGTCAAAAAATCCCATACCCTCTGTTTTCCCGGGAATTCCCAACATCTGAAGTACCGTCGCAGCAATGTCAGAAAAACTGTTTCGTGTCCCCAGATTACAATTTTCCCGAATGGTGCTTCCATATATGAGCAGAGGGGTATATTCTCTTGAGTGGTCTGTACTGGGAGTACCGGGATCACACCCATGATCCCCAGTGATCATCAGCACATCATCCTCTCTCATCTCTTCCAAAAAATTTCCCAGCCAGTTATCAAATTCAGTTATCGCTTTCGCATAGCCGTCGATATCATTGCGATGTCCGTAGAGCATATCAAAGTCCACCAGATTCACAAAACAAAGCCCAAAAAAATCTGTCCTTAATATCTCTTCTGTCTGTTTCATGCCGTCATCATTATTTTGAATCGACGAGGTTTTCGTGATTCCCTTACCGGCAAAAATATCATTGATTTTTCCGACTGCAATCACTGACATACCGGCCTCTTTTATATAATCCATCATCGTATCTGAGGGTGGTACAAGGGAAAAATCATGGCGTTTCTTCGTCCGCACAAAGTTCGGTGCCGCTCCGGTAAATGGTCTGGCAATCACCCTTCCCACGCCATGTTCACCCTGCAGTATCTTTCTCGCAGCCCTACAGTACTCATAGAGTGTTTCCACAGGTACGATCTCTTCGTGAGCAGCAATTTGAAACACACTGTCTGCAGACGTATATACAATCAGCTTACCTGTCTTCATGTGCTCCTCACCATAATCACGGATAACTTCCGTTCCTGAATATGGCCTGTTGCACAGAGTTCCCCGGCCTGTGGCTTTTTCAAACGCATCCAGTACATCTTTTGGAAATCCTTCGGGATACGTTGGCATTGCCTGCTTTGATATGATTCCTGCAATTTCCCAGTGGCCGATCGTTGTGTCTTTTCCTCTGGAGGCTTCTTTCATACGTGCAAAAGTTCCCACCGGAAAATTTTCACTCTCACAGCAGGATACTCCATCGATATTATACAGACCCAGTTTCTTCATATTCGGTGCATTATATGCTTCTGAGGCAGCAATTGTCCGCAACGTATTACTTCCTTCATCATTATAATCTGCCGCATCCGGCATCTCTCCGATGCCAAAGCTGTCCAGAACAATTAAAAAAACACGCTTTACTTTCATCATCATCCTCTTAAAAATTCAAAAATCCCTGCAGCCAGATAATTGCCTTGAACCTGCGTCCAATCTCAGGTTCTCCCATCAGGTCCTCCTGGTTAATGCACACATCAAATTTGATATCATTACAATTCAAGCTGATCTGATACATCTTTTCCTTTGTGATTACATTCGTTGATTCCACAAAATCAACAATATCCCCCATGACATTATACTGGTCACATTCCACGCCATATGGCATAAAGTAGGAATCTACAATGGTAAATACGTCTTCCTGCTGAATCCGGCGTGAAATCATGGTATACGTATCGATATCCTCCATTGTAAGGCTCTCCATGGCCTCCTCATCACCATTTCTCGCCGCCGCTATCAGATGATTTCTGTTTGTCATCGTCTTTTTATCTTCTTCGGCCTGCTGGCGGTCCTTCTTCACCGGAAGCAAGATCTTCCCTTCCATCGCCAGTCCGGAAAGCGTCACTGTAATATCCTGTCCGGGGAAAAATCCTTTTTCCTTCTCATTCAGATATTCCCCTGCGTTCAGCAGATAAAAAATCAGGGTGACCCCTATGCGCACATCGTCACAGGCTCCCGCAAAGGATTCCTTACCGGCATGTTTTTCAATAATCACACCTTCCTTCGTGGAGACATCCGTACCATGAAAATATGGATAATAGTATTCCATCTGAAATTCATTATTTTCATCATATTCTCCGCAGACTGTAATACCGCAGTCATAACCAAAAGACTTTGACATTTCCGCAAAAAGATGGGTACCTCCATGTTCTACGACCATTTTCTCGTCATAATTCGAGATGACCATATCCAAAATTTTATTGAGCTCTTTTTTACTGTCAACATCAGAAAATCCAATTGCCTTCAAATAACTGTGCATAAGGGCACCCCCTTTCTAATTTATTTTTCTTTATTCTGTCATTTATTCTTCGGTACAATAACTTCCGTTCCTCCGACATATGGACGCAGTGCTTCCGGTATCCTCACAGATCCGTCTGCATTCAGGTTATTCTCAAGAAATGCAATCAGCATACGCGGAGGTGCAACTACCGTATTGTTCAGCGTGTGCGCAAAGTACTTTCCGTCTTTTCCGCTGACACGAATCTTCAGTCTCCTGGCCTGAGCATCTCCCAGATTTGAGCAGCTTCCCACCTCAAAGTATTTCTTTTGCCTCGGAGACCATGCCTCCACATCAACAGATTTCACCTTCAGATCCGCAAGATCCCCTGAACAGCACTCCAAGGTACGCACCGGAATATCCAGAGATCGGAACAGATCAACCGTATTCTGCCACAGCTTATCAAACCACGCTTTACTTTCTTCTGGTCTGCAGACTACGATCATTTCCTGTTTTTCAAACTGATGAATCCTGTAGACACCACGTTCTTCAATCCCATGCGCTCCTTTTTCTTTTCTGAAACACGGTGAATAACTCGTCAAAGTCTGCGGAAGATTTTCTTCCGATATGATAGTGTCGATAAACTTGCCGATCATAGAATGTTCACTCGTACCGATCAGATACAGATCTTCTCCTTCTATCTTATACATCATGGAATCCATCTCCGCAAAACTCATGACACCTGTCACAACGTCACTTCTGATCATAAAAGGCGGTACACAGTACGTAAATCCTCTGTTGATCATAAAATCTCTGGCATAAGAGATAACAGCGGAGTGCAGTCTCGCAATATCACCCATCAGATAGTAGAATCCATTACCTGCAACTTTACGGGCACTGTCCAGATCCAGTCCGTCAAATGCTTCCATGATCTCTGCATGGTAGGGAATTTCAAAGTCAGGTACAACGGGATCCCCGTACCTCTGAACTTCAACATTTTCACTGTCATCTTTTCCGATTGGCACAGAAGGGTCAATTATGTTTGGAATCATCATCATGATCTTTTTGATCTTCTCTTCTACCTCTCGCTCCTGCGCACTTAATGCTTCAATCCTTGCCGCGGAAGCTTCGATAGATATTTTCACTTCCTCCGCTTCATCTTTCTTTCCCTGCGCCATCAACATACCGATCTTCTTAGAAATTTTATTCTTGTCGGCCCTGAGTGATTCCACTTCCTGTTTGATATTTCTGTTTTTCTGATCAAGCGCGATCACTTCGTCTACCAATGACACCTTATTATCCTGAAATTTATTTTTAATGTTTTGTTTCACGATTTCCGGATTTTCTCTTACAAATCTAATGTCTAACATATTTCCTCCTATTTACTGAATGCTTTCCTTATCTTATAATAGTATCAACCTTTTTTCAAGTATCGAATCACAGGAAACACATTTAATGGTTTACATAATTTTTTAAAATCAATTCACCACATCACTTCCATATGTAACAGCTCTTCTCAGCGCTTCTACTTCCTCTTCACTGAGCATAATATAAGATTCACCTTTCACAATTTCTTTGATATAAAGAAAACAATTCTCTCTGCTGTGGATTGCATTTAATACAAATCCCGTATTATTTTGATCCAGCATAGACAATACAAAACTTAATTTACCGCCCACATCATCAAAGGCATCGTATTTTACAATCCCATATTTCGTCAATGTCTTTTCAAAATCAGATTTCAGTACTTTAAAATCATTCATCTGTACGTCTGTGATCGTAGATAACCGATCAATTTCACGAAACTTATTGATAAATTGTCGTTCCAGAGACTGTGCATCTTTTCCCTTCATGAAAATCATATACTTTCTTTTCAGACGATGCAGTCCCAGGGATAGATTTAGTGTCATTAACATCAAAATCAATACAAGTACAATTAAGATTAAAATCATAATACCCTGATCAATCCCAATGTTATCAAAAAAATTACTCATATGTATTTATACTCCCTTTATTTTATTGATTCAAACAGTTCTATCAGACGTTCCAATTCCTCTTCAGAGTAATATTCTATCTCAATTTTCCCTTTATGATCACTTCTTCTTTGAATCTGCACCTTTGTTCCGACAATTGACTTTATCTTTTCCTCCAAATTATGATAAATGACATCAGCCGTAGCATTCGTTTCTTTTTGTTTCTGTCTTTTGGGATTCAAAAGACTTTTCACAAGTTTTTCCGTTTCCCTTACACTTAGCTTCTCATCAAATATTTTCATTGCTACAGAGTACTGCATTTCTATATTTTCCAGACTTAAAAGTGATCTGGCATGACCCGTTGATAGCATCTCATCGATCACCATCTGCTGTACACGCTCATCAAGCTTTAAAAGACGCATGGAATTGGTAACTGCAGTCCTGCTCTTTGAGACACGGTCAGCGATTTCATCCTGCTTTAACGAAAATTCCGTCATCAGCCTTTTATAGGCAATTGCCTCTTCTATTGGATTCAAATTTTCCCGCTGAATGTTTTCAATTAAAGATATTTCCACAATTTCCTGTTCATTAAATTCTTTTATCACAACTGGTATTTCTTTCAGCCCAGCCATTTTAGCTGCGCGCCATCTTCTTTCTCCTGCAATAATTTCAAAGAATTTTCCTTTTTTCTGAACCAATAATGGCTGAAGAATACCAAACTGCTTGATTGAGTCAGCAAGCTCCAAAAGAGCATCCTCATCAAAAGTCTTTCTTGGCTGTTCCCTGTTCGGTTCAACTTCATTGATTTTCACTTTTATCTCAATCGGCTTTTCTATTATTTTTTCTATAACTTTTGTTTCTGCTTCACCAGATATCTTATTAGATTTTAAACTGTTCTTGGCAGAAGAAGACGGAATCAATGAATCTAATCCCTTTCCCAGTCCACTTTTCTTTACGGCCATTCTTCATCCTCCCTGTGTATTACTTCCTCAGCCAACAGACGATAACTCTCTGCGCCAGCTGATTTTCCATCGTAGTAGTTGATGGGCATTCCATAACTCGGTGCCTCAGCTAATCTGACATTCCTGGGTATGATTGTTTTATAGATTGTCTGCTGAAGATTGTTTTTTACATTTTCTACTACCTGAAGTGACAAATTTGTTCTGGCATCATACATGGTAAAAACAACCCCTTCAATTTCCAATTGAGGATTTAAACGTTCCTGAACTAATTCGATTGTGTGTATCAATTGAGATAATCCCTCCAAAGCATAGTATTCACATTGTATCGGAACCAGTACTGTGTTAGCGGTTGTCATAGCATTAATCGTTAACATATTTAGTGATGGCGGACAATCAATAATAATAAAATCATAATCGTCTTTAATTTTGGATATTTCATTTTTTAATATGTATTCTTTATCATCTACTCCAATTAGTTCAATTTCTGCTCCAGCAAGATTGACATTGGATGGTATCAATGTAATATCACCATACTCCAAGGATATCATACAGTCTTCTAATTCACATTCTCCCAATAATAGTTCATAGACTGTATTTTCAATCTGATTTTTATCTATGCCAAGTCCACTCGTAGTGTTCCCCTGAGGATCAATATCGATAGTCAGCACTTTCTTATTCATTTCAGCCAGACATGCAGAAAGGTTAATTGCTGTAGTAGATTTTCCAACGCCGCCTTTTTGATTTGCAATTGCTATAGCTCTACTCAATGTTTTCTCCTTTCCGTATTGACAACAAATATATTGTCACTGTGCTAATTATACCATTAATATAGAAGCATTTCTATATAAATGTTTCACGTGAAACAATTTTAATGTAAGTTTTACAATATTGGAAAATGTTTCACGTGAAACATTTAATTCAATAAAGATAAAAATTCATTGTATCTTCTGCCTGAATCGCTTATAATATAGGTAGGTTTTAAAATTGCTATAATAGGAGGAACAGATGAAAAAATATAAGAAAAAATTGCTGACCACCAGTATTTTGATAACAATGTCCACCATAGTAATGCATATCGTAAACCGGGTGATTATCGCATCAGCAGTTATAAAGAATTTATTGCCGGACAGAGAGAATAATATCTATGAATGGCGTTTTGGAAAAATCTATTATACGAAATCAGGTGAAGGCAAACCACTTCTTTTAATTCATGATCTGCATCCCAGCTGCAGCAATTATGAATGGAAAAAGCTTGTCTCATCTCTAGAAAAACATTATACCGTTTATACACTTGATCTCTTGGGATGCGGACGATCTGATAAACCAAAGATTACTTATACGAATTTTCTTTATGTACAACTAATTACAGATTTTGTAAAGAATGTAATTCATCAAAAGACCAACGTCATTGCAACCGGGCTTTCTGCTTCATTCACGATAATGACATGCCTAAATGATGACAATGTTTTTGAAAAGATAATGTTGATCAGTCCTGAAGATCTTGCTATTTTAAATCAGGCTCCCACAAAACAATCTAAAGCTGCAAAGTTCTTGCTTGAAATACCGATACTGGGAACTCTCGTCTATCACATCCTAGTTTGCAGACCGAATATTGAATTGCTTTTTACTGAAAAATACTTGTTTAATCCATTTCATGCAGATCATCTTTCGATTGATACCTACTATGAGGCTGCACACAAAGGCAACGGAGATGGCAAATATCTTCAATCAAGTATATCGGGACGTTACGTATACTGCAATATTGCACACGCTTTAAAAGAAATCAATAATAGTATTTTTATATTATCAGGAGAAAAAAAGGTCGGCATCCAGGAAACGATTGCTCTTTACACTTCCCTGAATGCCTCTATCGAATCGGAATTAATTTCTAAAACGTGTCATATGCCTCATATGGAAAATCCCGAAAAAGTTTTAGAGAGTATTGGAATTTTCTTCTCTTATGGCTCTTGACATTTCTGCTAAATTTTAGTATATTCATTATTACTGATGAAAAACTCTATGAGGGAGTAGTTGACGGCAAAATTGCCGTGGTAATATCGACATACTGATGAAAATCCGGTATTACATGAAATAACGAGACTCATAGACAATAGCTCACGAAAAGTTATTGTCTATGAGTCTCTTTTTATATTGAAGGAGGATAAAATGAGCATTTGGACACTATTTACACTGGCGATAGGATTATCTATGGATGCATTTGCTGTATCCGTCTGTAAGGGCCTGGCACTCCGCCAGGCAAATCCAAAAAACTGCATATTGGTTGGATTATGGTTTGGAGGCTTTCAGGCAATAATGCCTTTAATCGGCTATTTTCTCGGAATACAGTTTAAAGACTACATAACTGCCTTTGACCATTGGATTGCTTTCATTTTGTTGTCTCTGATTGGTATTAATATGATAAAAGAAGCTTTATCCAAAGATGAAGAATGTGCAGATCCCTCACTTGCCTGCAAAGATATGCTGATACTTGCAATAGCAACAAGCATTGATGCTCTGGCTGTCGGAATTACGTTTGCTTTTCTGCGGGTTAATATTACATCTGCAGTCTCCTTTATTGGAATTATTACCTTTGTAATTTCCATTGCCGGTGTAAAAATTGGAAGTCTGTTTGGCACAAAATATAAATCAAAAGCTGAACTTGCAGGCGGAATTATTCTTATCTTGCTGGGTTTGAAAATTTTATTTGAGCACCTTGGGATTTTAGGATAAAAAGGATGGCTGTCACACCAATAAGAATGCTAAGTGTGACAGCCATTTTTATCTTAATTGATCAATTCCTGATATTCACTGATTAGATTTCTAACTTTCATTTTATTGACCAGATAGGCTTTTCCATCCTGACGCTGTGCCAAATAAAAATTGGAATCATACGGATAATATTGAACATTGACGGATGTGCCATCCTTCTTTGCAAAGGTAAATGACAGTTCTGCATCGCCTTCAGGCACAGTTCCCTCCTCAGCCATTTCCTGAGCCGTTAGAGCAACCACATTATTATAGAAAGTGCTGAAACCAAGTGTATCTAATTCTTTACCATCCATATAATATACGGTCTTGCTCTCTTCCTCCTCGTCATCAGAGGTCACAGTCTCCAACGTGAACGTATGTGTACTTTTATCATAATCCACGGTCAGACTATCTAAATCTTTCAAAAGCACATTACTGACTGTCAAATTTTCTACATTTTCCAGTGCACCGTCCAAAACTTCCCCCAATGATTCCGTAGATATTGCATGTACCTCTGTTGATCCACCAACCATCGTATAACGATTTCCGTTACCATCCTCATCGCCTATATACAAAACCATACTTTTTTCCACAGTCTGAGTTTCTTCATCCGATGATCCTGAATCTGTGTCTTCCTCTGCTTCTGTATAAGTAACTTTCAATGTTGCATATGGTTGGTCAAGTCCATACGTTTCCGGAGTCTCGCAATGATATTCATAATAATTTGCATACGTAAATCCAGCGATTGCAGACTGCAGTGAACTCACCGCAGAACTCTCCGCATCTTTTACATTCCCATTGGAATCCGTATAGGACCAACCGGAAACTGCCGTATCCGAACTTTGAAGGACAAAAGAATGGTCTGCCTGATCCAGCTCTACTTTTTCAATATTGCTGCCGACAATAGTCGGGTAATCTTCACCTTCCGCATAATTCATCAGACTTCCGGCAAAAACAGTAGAAAAATCACTGTCTGTTGTATACACCGTATTCTTATCATCATTCAAATATACATAACAGTCTCCTGTCGACTCGTTCGTACTGCCTACCGCAATTTTTATATTTTCATCATCCGCCGTAGTCACTTCAATAACATTTTCCGGATCATCCAGCCCATATTCGCTCAACTCTTCAACATCTTCCAGTGTCCTGTTTGCTGTCACTTCTGCCAGAGCATCCGTCAGTACTGTTATCTGCTCCGCCTTTACAGGAAAGTTTTCATCACTTTCCATTTTCCATAAATCTCCGTCTTTTACAAACACAACACTTTCACCGGAAATCATAAAACCAATTTTTTTGATGTTATCCACATCGACAGACACAATTTCCGACGTTTCCGCACTTTCTTCCTCCTTTTGTTCTGCCTGATTGTGATTTCTTAATATTACATAGGAGACAGCCAAAAGAATCAGAACAGCCAGAAGAATCATCAAATTGGTGATCTTTCTTTTTTTCATTACTGCTTTCTCCTTTTCAGCCAAATTACCAGACCACAGACAAGACATAACCCAGGCAGAAGCATGATGGACATAATCATCCAGAAACTTGCATCATAATTCGTAAGTGTCAGGTATTCTGTCTGCAGACTCTTACTTGGAATAGACACAGTCGTTTCATCTCCGTTCTTGCAGACTGCAGATATTGACTCTGTGATAAGTTCTAAATTTCCTCCCGATACCATCTGATTCACATTATCATTTAGAATACTGGATGAAGAATAGTAGATAATTTTTGTCTCTTTTTCATCATCAATACTCTCTGTTATATACATCCCAATATCAAATGGACCGTCTGTATCACCATCAGACTTTTCATAATTTTCCATATTCTCAATATCTGTCTTACTGTATGCTTTATCAGACGTTGTTAAAATCGGTGTAATCGTCAGTGTATCTCTGATCTGATCCAGTGTCTCGATTCCCTGTGCAATCGGCATCATCACATATTTTCCACTTTCTGCCACATCAGTTGTCACATCGGATTCGTTGATATTTGGAAGCAGATAATATGGCATCTGATACCCATAATGTTTGCTGCTGCCCTCCAATACCACACCATCCATTGTCTTCACGCCATAATTTTGAAGTACTTTCTGGAGATTCGGCAGAACCGATTCACTGTAATCAGAAAAGATCATTGCATTTCCGCCATTTTCCAGATATTCAATAATTTTATTTGCTTCCTCCTCAGACAAATCACTCGTAGGTGCAGCAATCATAATGCTCTTGGCATCTTCCGGCACATTCTCTTCTGTCATCAGATTCAGTGATTTTACTTCTATATTCTGCTTTTCAATGGCATCTGTCACCGTTGTTGATAACTCCAGTTCCCCATGGCCTTCCAGCGTATAGAGAATGGGAAGATCATCTGAGGTAACATATTCTATTGCACTGGTAACCTGACCTTCTCCGTCAAAACCTGTAACACTCGTAGAATACGTCTGATAATTAACTTCCGACTCATACAACTGACTATTGTCAATAACCTTTGATTTATCACCGCAAACCACAATAACACTGTTATCTGTAAGTTCCTGATCCGTATACTGTGACGTAAATTTAGGATGAAGAACCGGATCTTTTTTCTCAACTTTTACATATTTTGACAAATCCTCATATCTCGTGAGAAGTTTTTCTATTGTATCATCTTCCTGTCCGCTCTGTGCGATATAATAGATTGTCACATCCTGATTCAGGGTATCCAAATATTCTTTTGTATCATCACTTACTGTGTATAGTTTTGCTGCACTTAAATCAATCTGTGTATACTGAGATGGAATCTCTGATACAATCAGATTAAGCACAATCACTGCCGCTATTACAATCAAAGAGAGGATCACACTGTAGGATCCCTTCTTTAACTTCTTTTTACCATCATTTTTAAATATTTTCTCTTTATTAAACTTCATGTTTAACTTCATGATAAACCTCCTAACTCCACCGTCTCTTTAATATTGACTGCATGGACAGGAATAAAAAGATTCCAATAACAGACAGAAAATAAACGACCCCTGTCAAATCCAAAATACCGTCAACAAAGTTACTTAAATGACTGTTGATATTGAAAATATTTAAAAAATTCTGAAACGCACCTTCAAACATGGATGACTTCACGAGGTAAGACGCAACAACAATGATTTCACCGATCAGCCCGATAACCGTGCTGATAAATACATTTTTTATCATCATATAAATAATTGCCGTCAATATTAAAACCAGCACGACAAACGCTATCATGGAAGACAGTGCAGTATCCGAAAAAAAGGATGCTATACCATCTGTCATATAACAGACAAATAATATAATAAATGACATCACCGCCGCGATAACCTGACTTTCTGTCACCGATGAAAGAAACATGCCGACTGCGATATTTCCACAGCCAAGCAGTACAAAACCAAAAACGGAGGTATATGCCATGGGAAGGGAAACCGTGCCAAAACTCTTCATGACAAGCGGATAACAGCAGATAATCACCATCGGGATCAGATAAATGGTTACAAGCGCCAGATATTTACCGATAATAATGTCTCTTACCGAAACCGGAGATGTTAAAAGCATTTGATCTGTCTTCTGTTTTCTTTCTTCTGCCAGAACACGCATTGTCAGGATCGGCACTGCAATTAAAAAGATAAAGGTAATGGAACTCAATGTAATGCCAAATACCGGATATGCCGCCTGCAGGTTATATGCTGTAAAATAAATTCCTGTCATTAACAGGATAAAAAACATAAATACATAACCCACCATTGAAGTGAGATAGCTTTTCAGTTCTTTTTTATAAATCGCCCGCATTTTCATCCACCTCCTGTTCCTCGGACTCATCGGAATCTTCCTGACCATCCTCAGTCAGCTCAAGGAATACATCTTCCAGGGAAAGTCTGCTGGATTCCATCTTTATAATGGGACATTTGTTTTCAGCAAACAGATAGAAGAGCTTCTCCCGGATATCTGTATTTTCAGCAGTCTTAATGAAAATATCAACTGCACCCTCTTCCTGAGATTCATTCAGGGACATTTCCTCTATTTCAGAAACAGAATGAAGAATTTCATCCACATCGTTTCTGTCCGCCCTGACTGTTAATTCTAATTCATTGGATCCAATCATCAGTTTACTCAGATTTTCGGGCGTATCACTTGCCACCAGTTTTCCATGTGCAATAATCATCACATAATCACAAACTGCACTCACCTCAGACAGTATATGTGAACTCAATATTACCGTGTGTTTTTCACTCAGACTTTTAATCAAATCCCTGATTTCTATAATCTGTTTCGGGTCAAGTCCTACCGTAGGCTCATCCAGTATAATAATCTCCGGATAGCCAAGTATGGCCTGTGCAAGTCCTACTCTCTGCTTATAACCTTTGGATAAATTTTTGATCAGACGATTCTGCATATCTGTAATCTTGACAAGTTCCATGACCTCATCAATCATCTGCTGCCTGTCTGATTTCGGGATTTTCTTTAGTTCAGCTGCAAACTTCAGATATTCGATAACCGTCATTTCAAAATAAAGAGGCGGTTGCTCCGGTAGATAACCGATACTCTTTTTGGCCTCCTCCGGTTCATCCAGGATATTGTGCCCGTTAATGATCACTTCTCCTTCTGTAGAAGCAATATATCCCGTGATGATATTCATGGTTGTAGATTTTCCGGCGCCATTTGGGCCCAAAAATCCGTAAATCTGGCCTTTCTCCACTGTGAACGACAGGTCATCCACCGCAAGGTGGTCACCATACCGTTTCACCAGATTTTTTACTTCTATCAAATCAATTTCCCTCCTTTAATCACCGGGATCTCAAAAACCCCGTATACTCTAATTCATTTTACATTTTAATTGTGTTAATCATCCGAAAAAATTGTGTTTTTTTTATGAAATCATTCCGCAATTTACCATCTATCATAAAAATAATCAGCTCTACAAAGACATATTATCTGTCAGTGTAGAGCTGTCCACGTTCCTGTTTATTTTTTCTAATCCTATAAAATAGGTTCTTTAGAAGGCATTCCTGCTTTGCGGGGATATTTCCGGGGTGTTGCTCTCATCTTCTTTATCACCACAAAAGAACGTTCCATGTCGGTATCCGCCAGCTGAAACTTTATCTGGGAAGTAATCTCTCCACCGAGTACCTTTACGGCTTTCTGTGAAATCTTGACTTCTTCATCAACCTTTCCTGACTTATAGGGAATAAAAAATCCTTCTTCCCGTACAAATGGAAGACAGTACTCTGATAAAATATTAAGGCCTGCAACTGCCCGAGAAACACAAAGTTCAAATGATTCTCTGTACTCAGCCTGTTTTGCATAATCCTCTGCTCTTCCATGTACATTGCAGATACCCGTAAGTTTCAAAGCAGAAACCACTTCATCGAGAAATTTAATTCTTTTTCCCAGCGAGTCAAGAAGTACGATCTTAATATCCGGAAATACGATTTTGAGAGGTATGCCAGGGAAACCAGCACCTGTTCCGATATCAATGACATGTTTGATATTTTTCATATTACATGCTTTTACAATCGCCAGACTGTCAATAAAGTGTTTGACAATCACCTCTTCCCATTCTGTGATTCCGGTCAGATTCATAACTTTGTTCCATTCAACCAGCAGATCATAGTATAATACAAACTGTCTGCACTGACCCTCGTTTAACGAGATATTTAACTGTTTCATTCCTTCCTTCAAAGAAGTCAGATCTTTTTTTGGCATTTCGTATCTCCTCTCCACCTCTGATGTTAAGACTGTACATGATAACCCTGAAGATATACTAACAATACAGAGATGTCCGCTGGCGAAACACCTGAAATTCTAGAAGCCTGTCCTATATTCTCCGGACGATATAAATTCAGTTTTTGAACAGCTTCAATACGCAGACTTTTAATCTCATCATAATTGATTGTCGCCGGAATTTTTTTAGATTCCGTTTTCTTAAACTGTTCTACCTGCTTTAACTGTCTTTTGATATATCCACTGTATTTAATATTGATGTTTACCTGTTCCTTAACATCCTCAGGGAGCTCTGTTCTTGCAATATCGATCGGTGCCAGATCGTCGTAAGTAAGCTCCGGTCTCCGGATCAATTCTCCCAGAGTAGTGCCTGATTTTAATAATGTGCTGTTTTTTTCTTCTAACAGCTCCTGAACCTCTTTTGAAGCTCCTATATTCGTATGTTCGATCCTGTTGATTTCTTCTTCTATCTGCTTTTCTTTATTTAACAGCTTCAGATAATCTTCCTCACTGATTAAGCCGGCTTCATATCCCTTTTTTCTAAGACGTATATCCGCATTATCCTGTCTAAGCAGCAATCGGTATTCTGCACGGCTCGTCATCATACGGTAAGGTTCTTTATTCTCCTTCGTCACAAGATCATCAATCAATACGCCGATATAAGATTCAGAACGATCCAGTATCAGCGGATCTTTTCCTTTTATCTGAAGTGCAGCATTAATCCCCGCAATCAGCCCCTGTGCGGCCGCTTCTTCATATCCTGAGCTTCCATTAAACTGTCCCCCACTGAAAAGCCCTTTAATATTTTTAAATTCGAGAGACGGGCGAAGCTGCCGCGGATTAATACAGTCATATTCTATTGCATAAGCATTCCTCACAATTTTTGCATTCTCAAGCCCAGGGACGGACCGGTACATTTCATGCTGAACATCTTCAGGAAGAGAACTTGACATACCTCCCACATACATTTCATTGGTATAAAGTCCTTCCGGTTCCAAAAAGACCTGATGCCGGTTTTTATCTGCAAATTTTACTACTTTATCTTCAATCGAAGGACAGTATCTTGGCCCTGTTCCTTCTATCATGCCTGAATAAAGCGGCGAACGATCCAAATTTTTCCGGATAATATCATGTGTATGTTCATTCGTATACGTAAGCCAGCATGATGCCTGATTAATCTGAACATCCCCGGGATCCGTAGAAAATGAGAACGGAACAATTTTTTCATCTCCAAACTGTTCCTCCATTTTTGTAAAATCGATACTTCTCCTGTCAATTCTGGCGGGTGTCCCTGTCTTAAAGCGTTGTATCTCAATACCATTTTTAATCAGTGAATCTGTCAGATAGTTGGCTGCCTGAAGACCATTCGGTCCGGTATCATTGCTGATGTCCCCATAGATGCATCTAGCCTTCAGATACGTTCCGGTACACAATATCACAGCCCTGCACAGAAAAACCGCCTGTGAAAAAGTTTTTACACCCTGTATGACGCCTTCTTCCACAATCAACTCTGTAACCTCCGCCTGTTTAACAGTCAGATGTTCCTGATTTTCCAGTATGCTGCGCATACGTTCACTGTATGCGTGCTTATCCGCCTGAGCCCGCAAAGAATGCACTGCAGGCCCTTTTGATTTGTTCAGCATCTTGGACTGTATAAATGTTTGATCAATATTTTTACCCATTTCTCCACCCAGGGCATCAATCTCTCTCACTAAATGCCCCTTTGAACTCCCGCCGATATTAGGATTACACGGCATCAGTGCGATACTGTCCACACTGACGGTAAAAATAATGGTTTCCATCCCCAGACGCGCACAGGCAAGAGCCGCTTCACATCCTGCATGACCGGCACCTATCACCGCAACATCATATTTTTCCACTAACGTATTCATTTTCTTCTCCTGTTATTTACCCGTACAGAACTTTGCAAAAATCTCATTTACCAGATCTTCTCCCACAGATTCCCCTGTGATGCTTCCCAATGATTCACACGCATTCATAAGATCAATCGAGAAAAAATCTTCCGGCATGCCATCATCAATACTGTGTTCTACCAGCTCAAGACTTTTTTTTGTCTCTTCAAGTGCTCTTTTATGCCTGATATTAGTAATATAAACCTCATCATTAAAAGACAGTTCTCCCATGAAAAACATCTCTTTCATACACATTTCTAATTCTTTGAGTCCTGTCTCTTCTCTCGCTGATATGGGTATCACAGGAACCGGAAGATATCCTTTCATGTCCTCTGCTGTTACTTTAATTTTCAGATCCGATTTGTTTAACAGAATGATTGCTTTCTTCTGTTCAGACTGAATCATTTCAATGATTTCCTTGTCATTTTCATCCAGCAGAACTGATGAATCTACAACATAAAGAATCAGGTCGGCTTCTTTTGCACGTTCTTTTGCACGGCCTACTCCTATTTTTTCAACGATGTCTTCCGTGTTGCGAATTCCCGCAGTATCAATGATACGCAAAGAAATGCCCTCAAGTAGAATCGACTCTTCCAGAATATCTCTGGTCGTCCCTGCAATATCTGTAACGATAGCTTTTTCTTCACCTACAAGCAGATTCAAAAGAGAAGACTTTCCGGCATTTGGTTTCCCTACAATCACCGTCTTGATTCCTTCCTGGATCATTCTGCCCTCGTCAGATGAATCAATCAGCATCTGTACTTTTTCTTTTTCTTTTACCAATATATTTCTTAATTTTTCTCCATAACCATCAATACTGATATGTTCCGGATCATCCAGCGCCGATTCAATAAAAGCCATCTGATAAATGATATTCTGCCGAATTTCTTTTATCTTCTGTTCCAGCGATCCTCTCAGCTGGCTTATAGAACTTTTCAGGGCATATTCATTTTTAGCATGAATTACATCGATAACTGCCTCCGCCTTTGACAGATCCATTTTTCCATTTAAAAATGCCCGCTTTGTAAATTCTCCAGGGTCAGCCGGGCGCGCCCCATACCTGACTGTCGTTTCCAACACTTTTTTTACAGCAAGTATTCCACCGTGACAGTCAATTTCAACGGTATCTTCCCCGGTATAACTGTGAGGTCCCTTCATAACCATAACAAGAACTTCATCTATCACTTCAGGGCCATCATAGATATGACCGTAATGGATCGTATGAGAATCAACATTTCTCATATCCTTATCTTCTTTTTTCGGACGAAATATTTTTCCGATGACCTCAATAGAATTTTCTCCGCTCATGCGGACAATTCCGATTCCTGATGGACTCATGGAAGTTGCAATTGCAGCGATCGTATCATTAGATGAAACTGACATTTCTACCTCCTGTACTGCACACTTTGCGGCTTTGCTCTGGCATCCTTATTTCATGTTACACCAAAACATAAATACCTCACTTAAATTCAAACAAATTTAGGTGAGGTACTATGAAAGGCTCATGGCCTCCTATTTTTTTAATGTTACAACAACATGTCTGTAAGGCTCACTGCCTTCGCTGTACGTTTCAACATATTTATTTCCCTGAAGTACAGAATGGATAATTCTTCTTTCATAAGGATTCATCGGTTCCAAAGCAACTGATTTTCTTGTTTTTCTAACTTTATAAGCAATATTCTTAGCCAGATTCTCCAGTGTATCTTTTCTTCGGTTTCTGTAATTCTCCGTATCCAGTTTAACACGAATATAATGTTCCTGCCCCTTATTTACCACAAGACTTGTCAGATACTGCAAAGAATCCAATGTCTGTCCTCGTTTTCCGATCAACATTCCCATATCAGCTCCGGAAAAATCAACATCCAGATTTCCCGTGTTCTTCTGATACTCTATCTCAATCTCAACAGGAACTTCCATTGCATGAAATACACGTTCCAGAAAACCACGTGCTGTATCTTCAATCGCTTTTATTTCTTCCTGTGTTCTTTCAACAACCACATATTCTTTCTTTTCCGGGACTGGTGATTTTTCAGCCGGCTGAGGCTTTTCAGCTGGTTTTGATTTTTCCTGTTTTTTTTCTTCCCTTACCTTTGGCTTATTTTCAGTTTTTACAGGTTTTTTCTCCTGTTTAACTTCCTTTTTAACCTCTTTCTTAGGCTCTTTTTTAATCTCAGGTTTTACAGGTTTTACTTCTTCAACAGGTTCAGCAACCTCTTTTCTCCGAACTTTAATAATCGCCGGTTTACTGCCAAATCCTAAAAATCCAGAACTTCCTTCCCGCACAACCTGTATTTCAAGATTATCACTGGAGGTTTCCAAAGTGAGACATGCTTTGGTAATTGCATCATCAACGGTTTTTGCGGAAATTTCAATAAAATCCATAACCAATCCCCCTATTTCTTCTTGTTCTTTTCATCAAACTGTTTAACCATATTTGCTTTTGAAGCAATGCTGTCCGGTTTCACATTTCCACTGTTGTAATATTCGGTAGCTTTTCTGACCGCTTCTTCTCTCTTTTCAGCAGAAGCAGCGCTTGCGGGCTCATTGATTTTACGCACATTCTGAGTCGCCTGCTGTGTTATTTTCTGTGGTGGAAGTCCCTTTTTCTCACGTTTTTTCTGTGCCTTTTCCTGATTTTTTCTGATCAGATCATCCATATCAATCTTTGACATATGCCTGTTGATGATCAGCTGCTGGATACTGCGAAATACAGCACCGGCGATCCAGTAAATACCAATACCGACCGGGAACGTAACACAGAAAAATGCAGACATAATCGGCATAACGGTATTCATACTCTTCATCGATGCATCCATAGCACTCGGAGCATCACCATTTGAAGCCGTCGCCGGCTGCGGCATCAGTTTATAATTGAGCCATTGTGTCAGCCATGCAAGAACCGGAATTAATACTGCCCC
Source organism: uncultured Ruminococcus sp. (assembly GCA_964621905.1). Classification (GTDB taxonomy): domain Bacteria; phylum Bacillota; class Clostridia; order Lachnospirales; family Lachnospiraceae; genus Ruminococcus_G. The sequence continues at coordinate 52,039 of CAZUNG010000018.1, forward strand.
GATCACCAGAAGATACTGATGATTTGATATTCCATCCTTAATCAGAATAAATGGTGTATCTGAAATATTCAGACCCAAAAACATATTAACATTTGTAATACTGTCCTTGGTGGCATTGATAATATCTGAAAAGCCACCAAAATCAGAAACATTCGCAATTGCATGCCACTGATTGGTCGTCAGATTATAAAGCATATCAATAATGGAATTGGTACTTGCAATACCATTTTCCACAGCGAGCTTTGTCGTCGTGATTTTATTTTCATCTATAAATGTCTGAAGTATCTCCGTAAAATTAGGTATCGAAGTAATCTTTGTCACAAGACCAGTAAACACTTCTCTCACACTCGAAATATATCCCGGAATATGATAGATAACCTGATACAATGCAAACATAACAGGAAGGGTGATCAGCATCTGTCCACAGCTGCCAGTCGGTGATACGCCGTACTTCTGGTAGACAGCCTGCGTCTCCTCCTGCATCTTTTCCATTGATTTCTGATCTTTTTTTCCTTTATATTTCTGCTGTATTTTCTGAATTTCAGGCATCATAATGCTGTTAAGCTTTGAAAATTTCTGCTGTTTAACCTGCAGAGGCGTCATCAGAAGATACATTACAAATGTAAATAAAATAATCGCAAGACCTATATTTGGAATTCCAATCTGTTCCAGGCACCAATATATTCCACTGATAACGTATCCGAGAATATCAGCTATCCATCCGATAATCGGCATTGTTGATTTTGTCAAAAAGATATCCAAACCAATTTTCCTCCTTGTATTTTATGGAACCGGATCATAACCGCCTTTTGAGAAGGGATTACAGCGTAATATTCTCCATATTGCTAATATACTTCCTTTGAAAGCCCCATATTTTTGAATTGCTTCTAATCCGTAATTTGAACAGGTTGGCGTATACGGACAGCATGTTCTCTTTAAAGGTGATAAATATTTTTGATAAAACTTAATCATTCTAATCAATATTAGTTTCATTTTTAATTTTCATAATATGATGCAGTTTGCCCAAATGCATCAGCGCACTTTCAATATGTGCATAATCTCTGTCTTTTGCATTTACTCTCGCAATGACAACAATATCCAATCCAATTTGGAATAATTCTTCATTTAACCGATAACTTTCTCTGATCAGCCTGGTCACTCTATGACGAACAATACTATTTCCAACCTTCTTACTGACAGATATGCCCAGACGATTTTTTTCTGTTTGGTTTTTCTTTACATACATTACCAGATACTTATTTGCACACGACGTTCCGTTTTGATAAACCAATTGAAAATCTCTGTTTTTTTTTAAACTTTCCGAATTTTTCATAGAATTATTCCCTTAATAATCAACAAAAAGATAAGAGAAGAAAAGACCACATAACTGCGGTCTTATGCTGATAAACTTTTTCTTCCTTTTAATCTTCTTGCAGCTAAAACTTTTCTTCCGCCTTTTGTGGCCATTCTCGCTCTGAATCCGTGAACTTTAGCTCTGGATCTCTTTTTTGGCTGAAATGTCATTTTCATAATTCCGGCACCTCCTTTAAAAACCAAATATCTATCATATATGGCAATTTATAATCTTCATGTATGCACGAAAACATCATTTCAATTATATGCATATTATTCCCTTAAGTCAAGTAAAATTACGGATTTTTTTACTTTACATGGTATTTTCTCAAATAACACATAGTTTACGTAATATTATCCACATTTTGTGGATAACTTGTGGATAAAGTGCGATTTTGATGTGATTATATGAGCGCCAACCTCGATTTTCGTTTGAAATACAATGTTTTTTCAATGTGAATAATCAAAACCTTTATACACATTTCGAACAATAACTACATTTTATGGTAACTGATTATTGTCCCGCTTCCAGAATTAAGCATTGCGTAAAATCAGGTTTTATTATAATATAAAGTAGAGATATTATCTAAAATGAAACATTGGTAAGATTTTGGGAGGGTCCTGTTCTGCAGGACCCTTAGGGTGATACGATATATTTATCGTTTAACGCTGTGTTTATACTTATAGGAAACGGGGACTGTTAAAATGAACATTATTATAAAAAAATGGAATGATATTCTGGATATGGTAAAAAAAGAACACGAACTGTCAGATGTATCATTTACAACATGGTTAAAACCTTTAACGGTACATAACGTAGAAAATGACGTTGTTACCATTCTTGTACCTTCTACAGAATTTATTAATTATATAAGTAAGAAGTACACTCTTCCTATTAAAGTTGCAATTACGGAAGTGACAGGAATTAGCTGTGAAATAAAATTCATCATACCGGAAGATATCCCGAAAGTAATTGAAACACAGCCGCAGACTATCAATGAAAATCTGATCAATGCAAATCTGAACGAAAAATATACATTTGATACCTTCGTCGTTGGAAGCAATAATAAATTTGCGCATGCAGCGTCACTTGCTGTTGCAGAATCACCGGGTGATATCTATAATCCCCTGTTTTTATATGGAGGCGTTGGTCTGGGAAAAACACATTTAATGCATTCCATCGCACATTTTATTCTGCAAAGTGATCCCTCGAAAAGGGTTCTTTATGTAACGAGTGAAGATTTTACAAATGAAGTCATCGAATCGATTCGTAATGGAAATAATTCAGCCATGTCAAAATTTCGTGAAAAATACAGAAATATCGATGTTTTACTGGTCGATGACGTACAGTTCATCATCGGCAAAGAATCTACCCAGGAGGAATTTTTCCATACTTTCAATGCGCTGCACAGTGCCAGAAAACAAATTATCATATCTTCCGATAAACCTCCGAAAGATATGGAAATTCTGGAAGACAGAATTCGTTCCCGGTTTGAATGGGGGCTGATTGCAGATATTTCATCTCCTGATTATGAAACACGAATGGCAATTCTTCGTAAAAAAGAAGAACTGGATGGATATAACGTCGATGATTCCGTAATTGAATACATTGCAACCAATATTAAATCAAATATCCGTGAGCTGGAAGGTTCTCTGAATAAAATTATGGCTTATGCCAATCTGGAAAAACGGGAGGTTACTCTTGAATTAGCTGAACAGGTTCTGAAAGATATTATTTCACCCGACGCAAAAAAAGTAATTACCCCGGAACTGATCATTACAACAGTTGCCGAACATTTCGATGTGACGTCTGATGATATTAAAGGGAGTAAAAGAAGCCAAAAAGTTACCTTCCCAAGGCAGGTTGTCATGTATCTTTGCAGGGAAATGACAGGACTTACACTTGCGGGAGTTGCAAAGGCGCTTGGTAAAAGCGATCACACGACAGTCATCAATGCAATTAAAAAAATAGAAAAAGAAATGGAAAACTCTTCGGATCTTGAAAATACCATTTCTGTATTAAAGAAGAAGATTAATCCTCCTTCATAAAAAAGTTATACACATTTATTTGTGGATAATGTGTTTATTGTATGTTGATCAATTGTGGATAATTTTTCTAATTTTTTTATCAACAATGCATACACATCTTAATTTCATTACTTCAACATGTTTATCCACGGACATTTTGCTTGTATTTCAGCACTTTAACCGACATTTTCACAAATCCACAGCCCTTACGGCTAAGACTACGGATTTGTTATTCATTTATTTATCTTAAAGTCACTTGTGACAGGAAGGGAGTTATACACATTATGAAGTTAATCTGCTCTAAATCTGAATTACTGAAAAGTGTTAACATTACACTGAAAGCAGTTCCATCTAAGACAACCATGCCGATATTGGAATGCATCCTCATTGATGCTTCTTCTAACGAAATTAAATTTACTGCCAATGACATGGAACTAGGAATTGAAACAAAAGTTAACGGAAGGATTGAAGAAAAGGGGATCGTAGCTCTTGACGCCCGTATATTTTCTGATATCGTAAGAAAACTCCCGGACAGTGATGTCATCATTAAAACAGATGACAAATTAAACACGACAATTTCCTGTGAAAAAGCAAAGTTCATGATTCCCGGTAAAGACGGGGAAGATTTCGCTTATCTTCCGATCATTGAAAAGAACGACTGTGTGGAAATTTCTCAGTTTACATTAAAAGAGACAATCCGTCAGACGATATTTTCAATTGCCGCCAATGAGAATAATAAATTGATGACCGGTGAGTTATTTGAAATAAAGAATAATATTATGAAAATTATTTCTCTTGACGGACATCGAATTGCCATTCGCAAAATCGAGTTAAAAGAAAGTTACTCAGATAAAAAAGTGGTTGTTCCTGGAAAAACTCTGAACGAAGTCAGCAAGATTTTGTCCGGTGAAATGGAAGATATGGTTCAGATTTTCTTTACGGAAAACCATATTGTGTTTGAATTTGATGAGACAGTCGTTGTTTCCAGACTTATTGAGGGAGAATATTTTAAAATTGATCAGATGCTTTCCAGTGATTATGAAACAAAGGTGACGATCAATAAAAGAGAATTTTTAGACTGTATTGACAGAGCCACTCTTCTTGTAAAAGAAGGAGATAAAAAACCGATTATTATAGACATTCAGGATGGCAATATGCAGTTGAAGATTCATTCCCAGATCGGATCCATGGATGAAGACATTGATATCGAAAAAGAAGGAAAAGATATTCTGATCGGATTTAATCCGAAGTTTTTAATGGATGCACTGAAAGTAATCGATGATGAAACAATTTCTATTTACCTGGTAAATGCAAAAGCGCCATGTTTTATCAAGGATGATATGGAAAATTATATTTATCTCATTTTGCCGGTTAACTTTAATACGTCGAGATAGGAAAAGGTGAAAACATGGAAACCATTCAGTTAAAAAGTGAATTTGTTAAACTTGGTCAGGCTATTAAAGCGGCCAATTTGGTCGAAGATGGGGTAGAGGCAAAGTATGTGATTCAGGACGGCCTTGTGAAAGTGAACGGTGAGGTTGACATAAGAAGAGGGCGAAAGCTCTATGACGGTGATGTTGTCACATTTGAAGGAACTGACATTAAAATTGTTAAGTAGTTGTGGTAGACGATGCAGATAGAAACATTAGAATTGAACAATTTCAGAAATTACGATTCACTTCATTTGAATCTTGATTCAGGTACCAATATTCTTTATGGGGATAATGCGCAGGGAAAGACAAATATTCTGGAATCGATCTATCTGTGTGCAACGACAAAATCTCACAGAGGAAGCAAAGACAGAGAGATTATACATTTTGACAGAGATGAATCACATATACGGATGCATGTCAGAAAACACGATATGTCCTATCGAATTGATATGCACCTTAAAAAGAATAAATCCAAGGGTATTGCAATTAATGGCATTCCAATAAAAAAGGCCTCGGAGCTTTTTGGTATTATCAATATTGTTTTCTTTTCTCCGGAAGATCTGAATATTATAAAAAATGGTCCATCCGAGAGAAGAAGATTCGTTGATTCAGAATTATGTCAACTGGATAAACTATATTTGACGGATTTGATGAATTATAACAGAATATTGAATCAGAGAAATAAACTTCTGAAAGATATTTCGTTTCGTCCGGATCTTGAAGATACTATAGATGTCTGGGACGAACAGTTGATGGATTATGGACTGAGAATCATAGCATCCCGCAAAAAATTTGTCGGGGAACTGAATGATATTATCATTGATATACATAAGAACCTCACAGGGGAAAAAGAACTTTTGAATCTTATCTATGAGCCGAATATACAGGAAGATGCTTTTTCTTTTGAACTGAAAAAGAACAGAGAGAAGGATTTAAAATTCAGACAGACATCGATAGGGCCTCACAGAGATGACCTTTGTGTAAAAATAAACGACATAGATATTCGGAAATATGGATCTCAGGGTCAGCAGAGAACGGCGGCTCTTTCTCTTAAATTGTCTGAAATTTATCTTGTTAAAAAAATAATTAAGGATACGCCAATTTTATTATTGGATGATGTTTTGTCTGAACTGGACAGTAGCAGGCAAAACTATTTATTAAAGAATATTTACAATATTCAAACTCTTATTACTTGTACTGGATTGGATGAGTTTGTCAGCAACCAGTTTAAAATTAATAAAGTTTTTAAAGTGATAGATGGTAATGTATTTAAAAATAATTGATGTTCACCGGGTATAAAAAAGTAGGAGGAATTATATGGGCACAGAATACGGAGCAGATCAAATTCAAATTCTGGAAGGTTTGGAAGCAGTCAGAAAAAGGCCTGGTATGTATATCGGGAGTACCTCGAGCAGAGGTCTGCATCATCTGGTCTACGAAATTGTAGACAATGCCGTTGATGAAGCCCTGGCAGGATATTGTGATAAAATTGAAGTTACAATTCATAAAGATAATTCTGTCACTGTAATCGATGACGGGCGTGGAATTCCTGTTGGAATTAATCATAAGGCCGGAATTCCTGCGGTAGAGGTGGTATTTACAATTCTTCATGCAGGCGGAAAATTCGGAGGCGGAGGTTACAAAGTGTCCGGAGGACTGCACGGGGTAGGTGCGTCTGTTGTCAATGCACTTTCAGAATGGCTGGAAGTAACAATTTATCATGAGGGAAAAATATACAGGCAGCGCTATGAGCGGGGACATGTTATTTATAAATTAAGAGTTGTCGGAGAATGTGAACCGGATAAAACAGGGACGATGGTCACATTCCTTCCGGATAAGGAAATTTTTGAAGAGACAGTCTTTGATTTTGATATTTTGAAACAGCGTTTTCGGGAAATGGCATTTCTGACAAAAGGGCTTTATATCAAAATTAAAGATGAAAGAGAAGAGGAGCTCATTGAAAAGGAATTCCATTATGAAGGCGGGATTAAGGAATTTGTTACTTATCTGAACCGCAGCAAAACTGCCCTTTACCAGGATATTATCTACTGTGAGGGGGAGAGAGACGGTGTCATGGTGGAAGTCGCCATGCAGCACAATGACTCTTATACGGAAAACACATATGGTTTTGTCAATAATATTACGACACCTGAGGGCGGGACTCATATTGTCGGATTCAGAAATGCGCTGACAAAAACATTTAATGACTATGCGAGAAAGAATAAATTGCTGAAAGACAGTGAAGCTAATTTAAGTGGTGAAGATATCCGCGAAGGATTGACAGCTATCATCAGTGTAAAAATCGAAGATCCTCAGTTTGAAGGTCAGACAAAGCAAAAATTAGGAAATAGTGAAGCCAGAGGTGCAGTCGACAGTGTTGTGAGTAACCAGCTGACTTTGTTCTTGGAACAGAATCCTGCTGTTGCAAAGCAGACAGTGGAAAAGTCTCTGATGGCGCAGCGGGCCAGAGATGCGGCAAGAAAAGCGAGGGATCTGACAAGAAGAAAATCTGCTCTGGAAAGTATGTCTTTACCGGGTAAACTGGCGGATTGTTCGGATAAAGACCCGGCGAACTGCGAGATTTATATCGTTGAGGGAGATTCTGCAGGCGGTTCTGCCAAGACAGCGAGAAGCCGTGCAACTCAGGCGATTCTTCCGCTTCGCGGTAAGATTTTGAATGTTGAAAAAGCGCGCCTGGATAAAATTTATGCGAATGCCGAGATTAAAGCTATGATCACGGCTTTCGGAACAGGAATCCATGATGACTTTGATATCACAAAACTGCGGTATCACAAGATTATTATTATGACGGATGCCGATGTTGATGGTGCCCATATAGCTACATTGCTTTTGACATTTTTATATCGATTTATGCCGGAGCTTATCAAGCAGGGGTACGTCTATTTGGCGCAGCCGCCGCTTTATAAGATTGAAAAAAATAAAAAGTCATGGTATGCCTACTCAGATGATGAACTTAACAATATCTTGGTGGAGATTGGAAGAGATGGCAACAATAAAATCCAGAGATATAAAGGACTTGGTGAGATGGATGCAGAGCAGCTTTGGGAGACGACGATGGACCCGGAGAAAAGAATTCTGCTTCGTGTCACCATGGATGAAGAATCATCGTCAGAAGTTGATCTTACTTTTACGACATTGATGGGTGATAAGGTTGAACCACGCCGTGAATTCATTGAGGCTAATGCAAAATATGTAAAGAATCTGGATATCTGACCGATCAAAAGCAACTCAGTGAATCATAGCATAGCCGCGTAAGAGTGCGGCACTGGAGGGAAAATGGAAGAAAATATTTTCGATAAAATTCATGACGTCGATCTGAAAAAAACAATGGAAAATTCATATATCGATTATGCCATGAGTGTTATTGCGGCACGTGCACTTCCGGATGTAAGAGATGGTCTAAAACCGGTTCAAAGAAGAGTTCTTTATTCTATGATTGAACTTAATAACGGACCGGACAAACCGCATAGAAAATGTGCGCGTATTGTCGGTGATACAATGGGTAAATATCATCCGCACGGTGACAGTTCCATTTATGGTGCGCTGGTAAATATGGCTCAGGAATGGTCAACGAGATATCCGCTTGTTGACGGTCATGGGAATTTTGGCTCTGTCGATGGAGACGGAGCTGCCGCTATGAGGTATACAGAAGCCCGTCTGAGTAAAATATCGATGGAAATGCTGGCGGATATTAACAAAAATACAGTTGATTTTATACCTAACTTTGATGAGACTGAAAAAGAACCGGTTGTTCTTCCGGCAAGATATCCAAATCTGCTGGTAAACGGAACTTCAGGTATCGCAGTCGGAATGGCTACGAATATACCGCCTCACAATCTGCGTGAGGTTATCAGTGCTGTTGTAAAAATTATTGATAATGTAATAGAGGAGGACAGGGAAACAGAGATTGATGAGATATTGGGAATCATTAAGGGTCCTGATTTTCCTACCGGTGCAACAATTCTTGGTGCGCGCGGTTTTGAAGAAGCATACCGCACAGGCAGAGGTAAAGTACGAGTTCGTGCTGTGACAGATATTGAGACACTGCCGAATGGGAAAAGCCAGATTATTGTAACCGAACTTCCGTACATGGTAAACAAAGCCAGACTGATTGAAAAAATTGCTGAACTGGTCCGTGATAAAAAAATTGATGGAATCACAGATCTAAATGATCATTCAAACAGAGAAGGTATGAGAATCTGCATTGAACTTCGTCGTGATGCCAATGCAAATGTTATCTTAAATCAGCTTTATAAACATACACAGATGCAGGATACATTCGGCATTATTATGCTGGCACTTCAGAATAACCAGCCTAAGGTTATGAACCTTCTGGAGATTCTGAATTATTATCTGATGCATCAGGAAGATGTCGTTACCAGAAGAACAAAATATGATCTGAATAAAGCTGAGGAACGGGCTCATATTTTGGAGGGACTGTTAAAAGCTCTTGATCATATTGACCGTGTCATTCAGATCATCAGGGGGTCAAGAAATGTTCAGATAGCAAAAGAATCTTTGATTAAAGAATTTGAGCTGAGTGATGCACAGGCACAGGCAATTGTAGATATGCGTCTGCGTGCACTGACGGGTTTGGAACGTGAAAAGCTGGAGGCGGAGTATGCGGAATTGATGGAAAAAATCCGTGAGTTAAAAGCAATTCTTTCGGACAGAAAACTTCTTTTGCGCGTTATCCGTCAGGAAATTCTGATGATTTCTGAAAAGTATGGAGATGACAGAAAAACAAGTATTGGTTTTGATGAGTATGACATTTCCATGGAAGATCTGATTCCTAAAGAAAATACGGTCATCACTATGACAAAGCTCGGCTATATAAAGAGAATATCTGTAGATAATTTCCGCAGCCAGAACCGGGGCGGAAAAGGAATCAAGGGAATGCAGACCATAGAAGATGATTACATCGAAGATCTGCTGATGACAACAACTCATCATTATCTGATGTTCTTTACAAATACAGGAAAAGTATACCGCCTTAAGGCATATGAGATACCAGAATCGGGAAGAACGGCCAGAGGAGTTGCGATCATTAATCTGCTGCAGCTGTCTCCGGGTGAAAAGATTACAGCCGTGATACCGATTAGGGAATATAAAGAGGGCAACTATCTCTTTATGGCGACAAAGAAAGGGCTTGTGAAAAAGACACCTATTCAGGATTATGCAAATGTAAGAAAAACAGGACTTGCCGCAATTTCTCTGAGAGATGAAGATGAGCTGATTGAAGTGAAAGCTACCAACAACAAAAAAGATATTATACTGATTACAAAATTTGGTCAGTGTATCCGATTCCATGAGACAGATGTTCGAAGTACAGGCAGAGTTTCCATGGGCGTCCGCGGAATGAATCTGGGTGATCAGGACGAAGTGATTGGTATGCAGCTGAATACGCAGGGAGATTACCTGTTGATTGTCTCAGAACATGGCCTTGGAAAGAGAACTTCTGTCGGAGAATTTACTCCTCAGAACCGTGGTGGTAAAGGTGTTAAGTGTTATAAAATTACTGAAAAGACAGGAAATGTAGTTGGAGTAAAAGCGGTTAACGAAGACAATGAAATTATGTTGATTACAACAGAAGGTATCATTATCAGAATTGCCTGCGCTGACATTTCAATACTTGGAAGAATCACATCCGGTGTAAAACTGATGAATGTTGATGAAAAAATAGCTGTTGCAAGCATCGCAAAAGTTAGAGAAAAAATAGAATAACGTTAAAAATGTAAAAGCAGTGCCAAATGGTATGCTCCCTTCTAGATAGACAAGTGAAATAATAAAAACTTGTCACTTAGGAGGGAGCATATTTTTGGGAAGAAAAGCAAAGTTTTCTTTTGAAATAAAAATGGATATTGTTCAAAGATGTCTCACAGGAAAACCATCTGCAAATCACGAAGCTGTATTGGATGATTTAAACGGTGAAGGTTCTTATGCGGTGCCGTCAAGATTTATGCGCAAATTGGTTTGCAGATCTCTGAGCTGAGTGAA
>CAZUNG010000019.1:0-60128 GCA_964621905.1 uncultured Ruminococcus sp.
ATATGTTCGGCTCAATTTCTTCCAAAGCTATGTACATGTCTTCTCTTAACATCTCGTTCCTCCATTACACAAAACCCCCGCCTTATAAAGCGGGGGCCTCTTAATTAATAAAATATCAGCATCTTTTTCTCTGTTCTGACAACGAACCCTTTTTCCATTCTCACCGGGAGGTTTGTATAGCAGAAGGTATCATAAACATATAAATTTGTATAAGCGTCTAAGCCTACAGGCAGCTTTTCCTCATACTTGAATTCCTGTATCTCATCCTCCTCATCCGGCAAAAGTAACTCTCCCGTCTCTTTGGGAAACAAACAGGCAAATTGCACCTCCTTCTCCGGTTCCTGGTCTAATTCCACAATCTGTGCATTTCTGATATCTGCAGGATGGTCGTTCTTTCCCAGATAAGGCATATAGACGCACTTCCCATTCACAATAAACTCTGCCAGTTTTTCCGCCTCCTGGCAATCTAACAGCACAAAGATTTCCCAGATCGGTTCCTCCAACCACTGCTCCTTAACGATCAGATTTCCACCCTGTTCCTTGGACGCATACCCGACGGAATTATTAAAAAATTGAACTTTTTTCGGAATATACCCCTTTTCATTCTTAGGGACAATGGACACCTTCAAGTCTTTCAGCCGTTCATAAAATTCCGGATATTCCTCGGTGAGCTGCGCCTTTTTCTTCTTGCTCTCCCACTCCTTCTGTCCATAGCCCTGATAGCCTAAGATTGCGCCGAACATTCCCAAAAGTGCAGCTTTATGAATCTGGCCAAAGGTAAAATAGCAATATGCATTTACCTCGGGTTTTTTAAAAAACGCCGTTTTACCGCTCAGTGTAAATTTCAGAGCCCTCATAAACTACACCTCTTTTTGTGTAATAATGTTAAACACCTTTGCGTTACTGATATTGTTTGTCAATTCCGTCGTGTACGGGTTATAATAAATTTCAATCTTTTTGATCTTATCGCTTAACTGATTTAAAAATTCACCGCACATCACCAAATCAATTTGATTTTTCCCTTCACTCTTTTCAAAATTGATATACTCCGACAGGTTAGGCAGATATAAATCCGGTTCCGTTTCTACGAAAAGAGCAAACTCATTTTCACATCCTTCCTTTGCATTTGTCGCAAATGAAGTGGCAGATACCAGCGCCGTCCTCTTAAAATTCTGATAATCCTCTTCCGTGTATCCCTCTGTAACTCCAAGCTCTACCAGCTCCTTATACGCCGACGGGTTTACTACAAACGGATAAAAATAGTGCGCTTCGTTGCTGGTGATTTTTGTCCCCAATGTAGAATTTTTTGCTTCATCCTTTTTATCGTCCTTACTGCCGTCACGGAACGGGGAAAGTATCTGCTGCTCTTCTGCGGTTGTCCCCTCATACTTGTTAAATCCCTGACCAAACTGGACCGCTCCGGTGATGGAAATATTGTTTCCCTCTTCTGCAAACGTAGCCCCAAAATTTTTTACATCTACCGCAGTCAGAAGGTTGGTCAACACCTCTTTCGTATCCTTACAATCCTTCAGGTTCTTTACATTAAAAATATGTTCATACCGCTCTTTTAAGCTTTTCGGAACCAGCGCATTGTCTTTCTCTGAAAATTTCATAGATTTTATGTACAGAACCTTTTTCCCTTCATTATCCCACATTTTTTTCATGGGGTATTTCAGCGCCTTATCACTGCCAAACACCGTTCCATCTGAGATCGTTTTCGGATATCCTGTAAAATCCGCATTCCAGTTTGCCATAATAGAAGAAATCCCAAGCACTCCATACACCCGTTTATTCATATTACTGTTCCTCCTCTTCCTTTTTTGATTCATAAATCAGGTTACTGCTTAAATATCCCTCAATAATTGCTGTCTGATCCACTTTTCCCTCCAGAACATACCCGCATACCATCGCGTACAGGTGGTCAAATCTACGACCATTAAATCTAAGCTGATAGTTATATTTCATAAAATACTGTTTCAGCCTCTCTTTAATGATTTTATCATTTTTCGCATTGAAAAATGGGTTAGCCAGAGAATGTACCTTCTCTTTTGACTTATTGAGGGAGATAAAATAGTTCACAAGCTGTCCCACCGCATAAAAATATTCCTCGTCGCTCTTTATCTGGTCCGTCTCCTTCTGATTGATTTTATTTCTCAGTGCATCTTTGATATTACTGTACCTATCAGCCATCTGTTTCCCTCCTGAAAAATACTCTTTTAATGAACACATTAGGTTAAACTGCTTTCCAGCTTTCGGAATAAACCCGTTTTGAATGGAACTTTTCGTCATATTCATACATACCTGTTCCATAATTCTCCCGATATTCTTTTCCTGTCCTTTATATAACCATGCAAAGATGGCGTCTCTGGCCCATAGAAGGCTCCTCTTCAGTTCGCCGTCGGCCTGCAGCTCATCTGCCGGTGTAAAATAATTGGGAATCAGCCATTTAGAAAATACCACATCATCGATCACAGCCTGCAGTTCCTTTTTCACTCCGTAATTCTTATAGATCTCGTCCTTATCCGGTAGCTGAAGTACATTTTGGTAGGAAAATTTCTTCTTTAAATAATACCGATAATCCACAATTACATCCTGGTGCCAGATTTCAACCTCTTTTCCTTTCCTCACCTGGAGATAAAAACCAGAAAAATCCCGCTCGATCATTTCCCCTTTTTTTCTGGAAAGAATCCTTTTCCCTTCCATATCAAAAAAGAGATTGACTTCACCCTTTACTGCCTGATTCATCAGATAATCAAAAAACTTTCTCTGGAGCACCGCCTCCTCAGACGTCACCAGATAGGGAACAGTAATTTTCCGCGTTCGGTTTTCCATATATGGTTTTTTCTGATTCAACCCTAGATTATCATTGGGAAGTCCCAGTATCTCTCCGCCAATCTTGATATTATAATCATTCTTATTAAAAATCTTCGTTATCAGATAACGCTGCTCCTCCCGCAGATATCCGTCATCCTCATCCTCAAAAAAGATTTTTAAATAATTCTTACCAGTCAGTGTAACTCCCAAATCCTCAAGAGTAAATATATGCTCTTTGATCCATTTGCGGTTTCGCTCTAATTTTTCCTGATTAATCTCTTCCAACTGCCCAGCAATGTAATCATACATTTCCCGGTCCTTTGGTTTGCTGTACTTTTCTCTGGGATTGCAAAGCACATCAAAATAGCGGTCGATCGCTTCTTCGTTTAGTTTACCATTTTGCAAACTCTCCTGCTTTACCCAAAACGACAGATAATTGTTAGAGTGAATGACCTTTTTGGGATCCTGGGGTTTATCCATGCTCACCAAACGACTGTGGTAATCATAAAAACAAATCTGTTCATATGTAGATGGAATGTATTCCAGTTCCCGCGTTTTCTTATCCATCCTGATTTCCTCCGGATAACCTATGCTGCCATCCTCCTTCACAATCAGATAAATCCCCTCCGCAGGAACATAGCTGTCCAGAATAAGCCTGTCCAGATTCCCACTGTCCCCTGCCGCACGTTCCATCTCTTTTTTAAAGATTTCCAGACAATCTTTTAACACCAAATCACCTGCCTTCTATATCCATCGATAGTTACAGAATCCAAAACCGCGGCTGTTCATCTCACATAAGCCTGCCCCAAGAAGAAAATATGCTAATTCCTGAGCCCTCGGATTGTCTGCAATCTTAAGATTGATTTTATCCCCCAAAAGTGTAATCCCCTTATATTGCACACCGACAGGCTTTTTGTTTAAAAATTCTATATTTGTATACAGTTGAAAATCCTCATCAATTTTGCTCTCCGTAAACTGATTGTATTTTTTAACCGCATTTTCAAAAAGACGCCGTTCATACTCTTTCAGGGCTATTACATTTTTCCAGTAAACTTTATGTTTGATAACCACGGGAGTCAGGCTATACAGTTCACCTATAATTTTTTTAGGAATCACCCGATTTTCCACCGTCAGGCCTTTCATGTATGGTGTGTTATGATTGTTAAGTGTTTCCGAAAAGAAACGGGCGAGCTTTATATCGACTGTTCTGATCGTGATTGTGTAAATTCCCTCTTTCTTATACAACTTGTCTTTTTCTACCGGATAAAAGAGACTCAGACTATAGCCTTTAAAACAGTTTGTCTCATGGAGTCTTAAGAATGCTTCTTCCTCCCCCATCGCAGAATCAATAAAATCGGTTATACTACTCTGCAGAAGATTCAAAGGAATCTCCTGCAGCAGAAAAACTTTGACTCTGCTTTCATATACGTTGACCGTATTCTTCATTTAACTTTACCTCCTTTCTCAATGTTTATTGTTATGTATTTTATTAATTATATATTATGCTTATATCTGTTTTCTGTCAAGTCCTAACAAAATTTTTCCGTTTGCATATTAATCCTAGCTGTTATAAAATATGTTTTATACAAACCATAACATCAGGATGTTTTGAAACATGTTTATTGTTATGTGATATTTCATAAACCACAACATAAGATGTGCCGTTATTCTGAAGTTCTATATTTCAGAAAAGGACCCTAACAAATAAGATTTCTCTCATTGGTCAAGGTCCCTTATCTCGTCTAATTTATTTGTAGCACTCCATCCCGCAAGCCTTCGCTAAGCTTTCCTACTCGAATTCGATCGTTGCCGGAGGCTTCGGCGACATATCATAGCAAACCCGGTTCACATTCGCAACCTCATTCAAGATCCGGTTCGTGATCACCTCAAGCACATCCCAGTCCACTTTCTCAATACTCGCAGTCATGGCATCGATCGTATTAATTGCGCGGATGATTACCATGTACTCAAAGCATCTCGCATGATTCCTCATCCCGACGGATTTAAAATCCGGTACCACGGTAAAGTACTGCCAGACTTTCTTGTCCAATCCGGCTTTTTCAAATTCCTCTCTGAGAATTGCATCGGACTCGCGGACTGCCTCCAGACGGTCGCGCGTAATCGCACCGAGGCAGCGGACGCCAAGTCCCGGTCCCGGGAACGGCTGACGGTATACCATATCATCCGGCAGGCCCAGTTCGATTCCGCATGCGCGCACTTCATCCTTAAAGAGCTGTTTGAGCGGTTCCACCAGTTCAAACTTCAGATCCTCCGGAAGACCTCCCACATTGTGATGAGATTTCACCATCTTCGCCGTCTTCGTTCCGCTCTCAATGATATCCGGATAGATGGTTCCCTGCCCCAGGAAATCAATTCCCTCCAGCTTTCTGGCCTCCTCCTGGAACACCTCGATAAATTCACCGCCGATGATCTTACGCTTCTCTTCCGGATCAGACACATTCTCCAGCCTGCCTAAGAAACGTTCTGTCGCATCAACATAGATCAGGTTGGCACTGAGCTGGTCACGGAATACTTCAACAACATTTTCGGATTCATTTTTTCTCATTAATCCATGGTTTACATGAACGCACACCAGCTGCTTACCGATTGCCTTTAAAAGAAGAGCCGCCACAACCGATGAATCTACACCGCCTGACAACGCCAGCAATACCTTGCGGTCACCGACCTGCTGCCTTACAAGTTCCACCTGATCCGCCACAAAATTCCTCATATTCCAGTTCGCTTCCGCTTTGCACTCGTCGAATACAAAGCTTCTCAATACGGACTCCTCCGGAATCGCGTCATACTGTTTCGGGCATTTCGCAGCCGGATGATCAACAGCGATCATCGGATAGCCACATTCATACAGTGCAGGGTCAATGTCCACGGCAGCGCCATTGACGATTCTGTTCTCTCCGCCGTTTAAAATAATACCCTTCACGTTCTGAAGCGCCTGCAGTTCATCAACGGTAATGTCGTGGGGATGAATCTCACTGTATACCCCCATGTCACGGATCGCTCTTGCGGCAACCGTATTTTCCGTACTTCCAAGGTCCAAAATTACAATCATATCCTGCTTCACTTTATTTTCTCCCTTTGTATAAATTTTGGCTGCGGATATCGGTTCACATCCGCCGTTCGTTGAATTAATTATAACGTAAGTACATCAGATTTTCCATGAAAATTTTCCAGTGATGTTTTTTCCTGTTCTTTGCTGCTTTTCAGTATTCTTCACTGGCTTCTTCTCGAATAAACGCATATCATTCACCGCCGGCCATGAAAGCACGCCACATCCCCCGTACTTCCTCCCGTGCCTTTTGAAAATACGAATCTTCAGGATTCACCTGCAGTACATAATTTACTTTCCCGAGCAGATGCTGCAAATAGCGCCCTTCGTCCGCTCCATCCGCAGTTATCCACTTCGAACTTCCCGTCCGTTTCAGATGTTCGCTAACCCCATACCGCTTACAGTAATAGATCTCCGAGCGGAGGTTTCTTCTGTAATCACGGTTAACCTGCGGCTTTTCATTGACCACAATCCCCGTCACCGTCTGCCGGCAGTGCCTTCTTAAAACTCTTGTCTTCTTTTCATTTAACTGAAATCCCATCACTTGAAGATAACTTCGCACTTTATTTTTAAGTTCCCGCGCGTTAAAATCCCCGGAAAATGTCAGGTCATCACAATATCTTGTATAATGAATTCCCCGTCTGCCGCACCAGGATTCCATATATTGGTCGAACGATTTAAGGACCAGATTGGAAACCGCCGGTGAGGTCGGCGCTCCCTGCGGCAGACATTCATGACAGCAGCAAAGCTCTGCAAGCATCTTTCGCACTGCGGGAGGAAAATATACAGTGGGAAACGCGTACTGATAGACAAGCAAATACGTAATATTACCGAAAAAATCCTTGATATCCAGCTTTATAATCTGTTCTGCACCCACATGGCAACGCGCATTGCTCACCACAGATTTCCCCTTGCGGTATGCCTTTGCGGCATCTGCAGCTGACAGCCCGTCCAGTATATGATGCAGTATATTTTTCTGTATCGCTCCAAGCAGTTCATCCGGCACCAGAAGTTTCCTTATACCTCCATTTTTCTTTTTTACGACAGCCGAACGATAATGACGATCCGTATGGTTGCTGACAGCGTAAAGACATGCCAGATACTTTTCTGTCTTCACCGGTATCCCGTCCAGAAGGCAAAAAGAAATCAGCATTGTTTTTTCCTGTTCTGCGGTACAGTATTTCCACAAGTCATCGACGGACATCTTTCTTCTCTCTCCCCTCTGTTTTATAACATGCAGGAACAATACAATAAGATGATTCTGGAAGATGCGAAGATGTACCAAGGGCAGCGCCCTAATGCACACCGCGGGTGTGCAGAAGTACCTCGCAGCATCTGGAAGTCTGATGGCCTGATGCTCTTCTCCAGACGGCGACTCGCCGCCCGGCCGGTGTCCATACACGGTTGTATTACCCCGGATATGCTATTGTTCCTGCATCTTTCTATTATACTGTGCAGAAGGCGGTATTACAATGCAGTAAAACGACAAAAAGCAGCCCGAACCACCGTCCGGGCCACTTCTCCATTTCCGATATTACTGCAAATTCCTATTTCTCAATGTTTTCAAAATACTTCCTGTCAAGTCCGGATTCTGAAAGCACCGCTTTTACTTTCTCTTTCAGATCTGCATCCAGCTCAGGCCGATGCGCATCATACGCCTGCAGCAGTCTGTTCATTTCTCTGTCGATGCTGTTTTTAAAATAATCGGATCCCTTTGCATTTCGCTCGCCGATATGCGGTGCATATAGATCTTCATAGTGATCTAATGTATAATCTGATGTCACAAAGCTTCCGTCATGTCCGATTTCTTTAATTTCCTCCAGATTCAGTGTCTCATCGTTCACCTCAATCGGAGTGAAGGCCGCTTTTACCTGACGGATAATCTCAAAATCGATGATCATTTTTTCAAATGAGGTGGCATTGACACTGTCCATGACGCCGCCTGCCTCCATCACAAGATTGATGCCGTGACGGTACGCCGAAGAAAATGTCAGCATAGATTCATATCCCGCCTGGCAGTTGATGACCGGTGCGTCAGTCTGGCATCCGCCGCCTCTTGACGGCAGCCCGTAAAATCTGGCGAGATTCGCTCCGAAGCCCTGCATCAGTGTCCCCTCCGGTGCAGCGCATGCGAAAGTGATGCCGCCTCTCATATCCGCAGCCGTCGACTGAACGCCGAAGACAACCGGTGCGCCCGGGCGAATCATCTGCGCCAGTACGATACCTGCAAGACTCTCGGCTGCACCGCTGGCAAGCGTTCCTGCCATGGAGAGGGAACCGGTCGCCCCGAGCATCGCTGCCGGACAGAGGATCACAGCCTGTCCATATTCAGCAAGCAGCATCAGGCAGTCCAGCATTCTCTCATCCAGTGAGAGCGGCGAAACAGTGTTGATCAGCGCAATCATTCTCGGTTTTTCAATCATTCCCTCTTTGCCGCCAAAAATTTCACAGCCCGCCTTAAGTATCAGTTCCATTTCATCTTTGAAACCGGTCGGCAGCATGATCGCTTTGTCCGTATGAAGGAGCGCAGCGTAAAACATTTGAATCGCACCGGTCTCCTGCGGTATATCACCCGGCTGGATCATGATACCGCCGTTGATGGAATAGCTCTCCTCAGCATGAACGAGTTTTAAGCATTTCTTATAATCTTCCATGGTTCCGCGGCGCCGCCGGCCTTCCCAGTCATCGATAAATGCACATCCGTAGGTGGGCGCAGGATTCGTTATTTCCCCGCCGACTGTCATGTCATATTTGGGATTTCTGGCGTAAATGGTAAAGGACTCGGGGGCTTTTTGCACCCAGTGCATCACCTGCTCTTCCGTGAAATACGCCGTATTTCCTTCCACTTTAATACCATTCTCTTTCAGGATTTTAATTGCTTTGGCGTTATGAATATTCACACCTACATCACGCATAATTTCCATCGCTGCATTATGTATCATTTGCTCTCTTGACATCATCATATTCCCTCCTGGATTTCATCCATTTTCAAATTTATCTGTTCCTAACACCCAGTTTTAATACGTCACGCAGGTAACGTACACTTTCTTCACATGCCCTTAGTTCTCTGGCTCTTGCCTCTTCGATCGGCTCATCCATACTCCTGAAAGCAATCTCATTTTCAAATATGATCTTTTCCATCGGTGATTTCTCGCGGATCTGTGCGATCATCTTCGGGCAGTCCATGGAGCCCTGACCGTGAGCGGCACCAATATCATGCACGCCGAGAGGATCCACAACAATGATATCATCGCTGAAGTGACAGCAGTATGCCTTCGGAAGCATGCGTTCCATAACGTCATAAGGATTTTCGATAACCTGCAGAGGATTCATGGTATCTACACACGTACCGATCAGCGGATGATTCAGTTTGTCGACGATCCACAGAATCTCGTCAGCGAAGGTATCCGTATGATTTTCGATCGCAACCTGCATGCCAAACTCCTCAATCATGGGAATGACTGCCAGAAACTCATCATATCTGTCGGCCATCTGACGCATGACCTCCGGGTGCATGCAGGATCCGTAGAGCTCTCTGGGGCGTTTGATATCAAGACTGAACTTTACAAGTTCTGCATCCAGATCATGGCCGATCTGCAGTGCCTCTTTTACCGTACAATTCACACGGGAATCGCTGCCTGCCTGAAATGATGAATTGAATTCCAGAAATAAACCGTGTTCTTTGGCGGCTAGCGCAACTTTTTGCAGATTTTCGGTTCCAAACGGATTTTCTTTCGCAGTCGTCAAAAGGTCTACCTTTGTGATCTGAAGCCCGTCAAGTTCCCACGCCTCGGCCCTGTCCATCAGTTCATAGAGAGACATCGTCTGCTCAAAATAATAATCTTTTCCAAATCCCCAGCTTTCACCAAGCCCAAAAAAATGCAGGGTGTAAGTGTGCATTCCAAGTCTCAACGGTCTGTTTTTGTCATTCATTTTTTCTTCTCCTTTACATGCTTTTTTATATTAAGCTGTTTTCCAGCTCTGATACTTTAAGAAAAGATTTGGTATCAGGATTCCCAATACCATTACCACAATTGCAAGGATCACTCTTCCCCGAATATACTTTTAAAGACGGAATAATGCCGCAGATCAAAGGCATTTTATTCAAAATCACCCACACTAATGTTCAGGAAAAAGTCACGCCATAAGACTGTTTTGCCGTTTTTACATCCTTTGCCGCAAAAGCCCGGTCAGACCATGTTGGGCATCAGTGCCGCCAGACCTCCTTCCCGCCTGTCCTATAAAGTTGCCCGCACTGCTGAAGCTCGCCCGGGCGATAAGGAAACGAAGAAGGATTCCGGTTCTTTTCCCTAAATTCCAATTCCTGTGTTCTATTAGTTAACTTGTTCACTTTTTACTTCAAAAAAATCAGCCAATGTGTTCACAGTCTGCAAATTAAATCAAATACCCGAATCCCTCCTCGCATTCAAAGCTTACATTCAGCCGGAGCATAAACTTTTTCAAGGTTTTTCAGAAGCAGTTGATTACATTCCTGCTCTCCTTGTCTTCTTTCTTCCAGATCACGCCCCATATACATTTCAAGCATCCCCTTAACAATCAGCGTATTGGACTTACTGAAATAAACAGCATCTTCATCAGACAGCATGTTATAATTCACAGCCCGTCTCAAAATCAGAAAATCTCGTTCTCTGAAATCATCTGTAAACAGCAGGGTATAAAAATATGCCGGATACAATTCTGATCCTGTCACAGGAAATAATTCAAAATATTCCTCCAATGCATCCGAGAACATTGTATTGTATTGTCCCCAGAAGAGCCGGTAATACAGATCTGGCCTTTCAAATGCATACTTGTTGAATAACTGCCATCCTTTGATATAAGAATCCATCAGATTACTATCGGAATCCATCAGCTGGCCATATTCAGCCATATAATCAATAAAAAACCGGATCGAACCAAGGATGATCAAATATTCCAGACTTTCAAAATGCCGGTACAGCGCCGCCGGAGAACAATGATTCTCCTTTGCCAGCTCCCGTACGGTAATCTGTGACGCGTCCTGCACCTTTAATTTATTGTACATTGACATGATTAAACGCCGTTTTGTTTCATAACCTTTTTCATAAACAGCCATATTTTCTTATTCGACAACCGCAGATCTATTATTCCTTTTGTGAACACATTAACTAATAAAAATACTATCTTATTTTAAAACGCCCGTCAAGAAGATCCTCCGGATGTATGTACTAAGTCTTGCGCATAATATGCAAACACGTTTACTTTTCTTAAATTATAAACACGTTTACATTATTTGTCAATGGATTTTACCGGTACTTTTTCAGAACTTAACTGATGGCAGAACCCCAGTATGTCCTTCTGACCCTATTTTTCTTGGCCTCACGGTTCTCCACCGTTCAAGGAGTACAGAAAAAACCTTACCAACTTTCAGCTCACATCATTGTTCTGAAAGTCAGTAAGGCTTTATTTTATTGAATGTCGTTTATCCATATGGATAAACAGCCTTCTTTACTTGTTTTCCTGCGTCTGGAGAGCATGGTTATCACACCAAGAGCTGAGACACCTGCAAGTGCCAGATTCGCTGTCGCGTCAGCATCCAAAATCACTTCAATGCGGTCACTTGTCTTCGATCCAACATTTGAGATTGTCATCGGTGTTTCCATTGTCCCTAAGTTCGACACCCTTAAACAATTCTAATATGTCTTCTGCCGCTTCTGTCTCCTCCTCATTATGAAATTTTCCTAATATTCAGCAAACTATATACAGCTCCATATTACACAATATACCCATTAAACGCAATCATTCTCCCCAACTATATTCAAACCTTACAAAAAATATTGGTCACTGCGTATAAAAGAACTATAAAAACAATGCGGAGGAGATAGTGCATGGCACCATCTCCTCCTTCAAAAGCATCGCTGTATCTTAATTCCACGCCTTCCATACATCCGGCTGATAGCCGACAGTCGCCTGCTTTCCATTCCGGACAATCGGTGTTTTTATAATCTTCTGATTTCTCAAAATCTTTTCAGCACGATCCTCCTCCGAAAGATAGGTAATAAGGGCGAGTAAATCTTTATCTTTGCAGCTTTGATCGATCAGCTTTTCATAGCCTCCCACGGCCTGGCAAACTGACCCAAATTCTCCTTTGCTCAGCCCTTTTTCTTTCATATCAATAAACTGATATTTTATGCCCCGTTCCTTAAAGTAACGTTCTGCCTTCTTGCTGTCAAAACTCTTCTTTGTTCCAATAATCTGTATATTCATCTGAATCCTTTCACCTGACCGCATGTTCTCCACTCATTTCTCCATTTACCATAAATCATCTTATTTTTAATAACCTGTCACAACACAGCCCGTCGCAGCAGCCGTAATGTCGCTGACATCATTTATCACGTCTTCCATCCGCCTGTTTTGGGGATTTTCTTAACTACTCTTTTAGAATATGATTGGCTCAGATTTCTTGTTCCCGCCAAAGTATAAATAAGCGCAAGATCTGACCTAACCTTACTCTTGTTTCTTTCCTGTTCAATGTCATTATTTCCTCTATACCACATAGTTAATTTACTAATTCAGCTTACTTCCAAACTATAAGCTTTTAATACAAAACGCTCTCCTTTTCCGTTTCGGATTTATCGCCTGCTGCAGCAATTCAATTTTACCACAATGCAGTCTGCTATTCGTATGATATTCACAGGAAAGTCTGGCTAACTGCCTAGTAGCATCTTATCTCCACTTTGCTAAGCAAATCTTATACCAATAAGGCGAAACTAAAGAAACTCGATAAGCCAGAAGTTCGTCGAATTGCCCCGCCGGAAAGATTTCCCGGACATATGAGACGGTGTACAGCGCGTCCGCCTGCAATTTGTCACCGTCCTCCATGGTCACATCGGAAACCCGACTTCCCGCTTCTTTGTCCAAATGATCCGTAAGTCTTAACCCGGAAACAGCAAACGGATGAAGCCGGCTCATTATGCCAACCCGTTATCCTTTTCCGACGCCGTTCCAAGTTCCAACAGCTCCAGCAATTCATTCTCCGTCACGGAAATGCTCAAACATATAAGAGGGCTATCCATCCCCTAAGCCTTATGAGCAGATGGATTCCGCTGCCTTGTTTCTGGAGCATCTTATCAAAGCGCTTCCGTGCCCTGTCGAATGTGTCCAGACTGATACATCCATTGACTCCAAGGCATAATGACAAAATGGAGCGAAACCACAGGAAAGACAATGAGTGTTTTTATACTGTTCGCGGTTTTTACTCTCCTTAAGCCTTCAGCAAACAGTTAAAATGAATATTCCGGGCGTGATTTCTCACTGAGACCGGACTTTAGTTCCAATCGTTCCGGGATGAGGTTCCCCCCATTTCGGCAACGTTCCAATACCTTATAATGAGATTATGCATCGATTTTTGATGTAAATCTATTTATAAGGAGGTCACACATGATGACCCAATAT
Organism: uncultured Ruminococcus sp.; assembly: GCA_964621905.1. Classification (GTDB taxonomy): domain Bacteria; phylum Bacillota; class Clostridia; order Lachnospirales; family Lachnospiraceae; genus Ruminococcus_G. Next base: position 13,316 of record CAZUNG010000019.1, read on the forward strand.
CGCAAAATCCTTCGGCTTGCCAGCCTTGGGATTAACCAAACTGGCATTGCCAGTAGCTGTGGAGCGCAGGTATCCGGATTACGAGTATATCGATAAGGAAATGATGCGCAATGGAGTTCCTTTAAAACTGCTCTGGAATGAATATTGTGAAGCATGACGGCAAGCTAACGAGCTTCCACTTATGTATTCACAGTTCTGCTTTCATTATCAGAAGCATCGTGAAAAGAATCGTGCTACTATGCATATCCCCAGAAAACCTGGTGAACAGATTGAGGTGGATTGGGCCGGTGATACTGCAAAAGTGATTGATCATTCAACTGGTGAGATCATTCCCTGTTACCTATTCGTGGGTGTTCTGAATTACAGTCTGTATGCATATGTGGAAGCATTCTTTTCCATGGACATGGAAAGTTGGATAACGGCACATGTCCATATGTACCAATACTTTGGTGGCAGTACGAGAATGCTTATTCCAGATAATCTCCGTACAGGTGTTGAGCGTAGTGACTGGTATACGCCAAAGATTAATAAAACATACCACGAAATGGCTGAGCATTATGATACTGCAGTGATTCCTGCCCGTGTCAGGGCACCTAAGGATAAACCTTCAGCAGAAGGAACGGTTGGTGTAATCTCCACCTGGATTACCGCAGCAATCCGCAACGAGAAGTTTTTCTCTCTGACAGAGTTAAATTATGAAATATTCCGCCGTTTGGAAAACTTTAATCATGCACCGTTCCAGAAAAAGGAAGGCAGCCGATACAGTGTTTTCCTTATGGATGAAAAACCATTTCTTACACCATTGCCATCTGCCACATATGAATTGTCCCAGTGGAAACAGGCCGCTGTACAGTTCCATTATCATATATCCGTGGACAAGATGCAATACTCTGTTCCCTATGAATATATCAGGCAGAAAGTAGATGTACGTTTAACACGCTCTGTTGTGGAAGTCTTCTACCACAATCAGCGGATCTGTTCCCATAAACGCCTGTATGAACGTCCCGGCCAATACAGCACACTGGAAATCCATATGCCGGAAGATCATCAGAAATATCTGAAATGGGATTGGAACAGATTTATTGAATGGGCTGATAAAATCGGCACCAGTACAAGCATTACAGTAAAATCGATTCTTTCCTCTTACAAAGTGGAACAGCAGGGTTATAAAGCCTGCATGGGACTTCTGAAGATGGCGGATAAATATTCGGTGGAACGTTTAGAGGTTGCCTGCCATAAGGCACTTTCCTATACACCGCACCCCAGCTATAAAAGTGTTAAAAATATCCTTACCACAGGTCAGGATAAAATCGACATTCAAGCAGAAGCACCTATAACCCCACAACCCGAAAGCAATGCTTACGGTTACACCCGTGGCGCAGAATACTATGGAGGTAAGAATCAATGACAAATGAGGCAACCATAAATAAATTGATTGAAATGCGGCTTACTACATTGGCAGACGCACATCGGACTCAGCTTTCCGATGATTCCATGCAGGCAGTATCGTTCGAAGACCGTTTTGGTCTGCTGGTAGACATTGAATATACTACTCGTAAGAACAACAAGCGGCAAAGGCTTATAAAAAAAGCAACTCTTGATCAGCCACAGGCAAATGTTCATGATATCAATTACACATCAGGTAGAAAACTGGACAAAACCTTCATTGAGCGGCTTGCCACTTGTGAATACATACAGGAGAAGCACAACATCATTATTACCGGAGCAACCGGTTCTGGAAAATCCTATTTGAGCTGTGCCCTTGGTATGGAAGCCTGTAAGCGTTACTATTCAACAAAATATATCCGGCTGCCGGAACTTCTCTCAGAACTGGCAGTTGCCAGGGGAGAAGGAAAGTTCAAGGAAACCATTAAACAATACCATAAATATACACTGCTTATTCTGGATGAATGGCTTCTAGTAAAACTTACAGAAACAGAAGCAAGGGACTTACTGGAAATCATCCATGCCCGGCATCATAAGGCATCAACAGTCTTCTGCTCTCAGTTTGCCCCACTTGGCTGGTACAATAAATTTCCAGAAGGACAGATTGCAGATGCTATCCTTGACCGCATTGTTCATGACTCTTATATGATAGAGATTCAGTATATCGATAAAGAACATGACAAATCGATGCGGGAAGTATACGGTATTAAAGAAAACAGTTAATGGTTCCACAACGGAACCATTGGGCCATCAGCCCAGACTGGTTGGAACCCGGTCTGGGCGGTTCCCGCCAGCGGAATATTCAGGAATTGCAGTATCCACCAAAACGGATTTGCGGTACTGCGCTTCCGGAATAGCGGTTCAGAATCGCCCGGAATACTCACGCATGATTATTTACTTCAATCCATTGTGGTTCACAAGTCGATGTCATACCTTCTGCATATATGTATTGTGAATACGGAAGAACCGAAACAAATACAACGATACTGGTAATCTCACCGGTGAGTTTATCAATAAGCTCAAATGTTTTGCCTGCGAAATCGACCTCCATCTTCTGACCGATAACTGCCTGGATATGGAGGGTTTCGTAATTCTCTTCGCACCATCTGGAGTACAGATCACAGAATTGACGATACTGATAGGGTTTGGATTCCTTAGCCTGACAATCTTTTTTTGTAACGGTTCCACAGATATACGAGTGTCATATTTTTTCGTTCACTCATCTGGCGGAAGACCATGCAAAATCTGGCTGCTCGTATTCAGAACTTCTGTTGTTTCGTCCGGGAGCGTGACCATACACTAATTCTGCAATCGCATAGTTGGTGATACCTTCTGGTAATGGATAAGAAAGCTTATCGCATGTTTCAAAGGCTCGTTATGAAGTCGTTGATACCCGATTTGCTACACCGAATTCGTCAGCTAGTTCTTTATAGGTAAGATTCAGTGCATAACGCTTGATGATGATGTTCTTGTAAGCCAGCATACATCATTCCTGGTATATTGTAATTGACTCATCTAACGGTCATTTGCAGATATACCTTCTCCTTTCTATCAACCTTTTAATCCGTGGTTGATTACGGTGTTGTACATTTGTATGATTTCAATATGTGATGTGGATTTGTATATTATCATCCTGTGACTCTGACTACTTTAAGGAGGTTCTCACCACACCTTATTTCTAAATAATGATTAGTTAGATGAGTCTTGAATTCGTATCTTGTACCAGGTTTTACGAAGTAAGTGCTGTGGATAACACATTACATATTTTTTTACGAAAGGAATGTATTATCATGATTTTACTCGGAATTGACATCGGTAAAAACCAACACACCTTCTCCATCATTGACAAAGAAACCGGAGAAATACTATCCAAACCTTCTGCTTTTAATAATAATCAGGAAGGCTTCCTCTTACTCATCAAAAAACTGAACAGCTATACCAAATCAGAACTTCTTATTGGCATGGAAGATACCGGGCATTATCACTTTGCCTTACTCAAATTTCTTCTTGACAGCCACTATATGGTTGCTCTGATCAATCCAACAACTACTGACCTTACCAGAAAACTTCAGGGCGGCATTACCAAAAACGATCCCCTTGATTCTCTTACCATTTGTGATGTAATCAGCTCGAATCAGCGTAAAAATCCTTATCGCATTACTAAAGTAAGCCGTTTCGACCTTTATGAACAAAAGCAGCTGACACGCCATCATCACAACCTGAAAGAGGAATTAAACATCTACAAAAACCGGCTTCAGAAATGCATTGATATCGTATTCCCTGAATTTAATTCCTTGTTCCGTTCAAAGTATAGCATTGTTTATATGAATATCCTGAAAACATTTGCTTCTTCTGAAAAAATTGCAAACTCCGATATTCGAACCATCCGGAAATGTTTTGAATATGAAGGGCGTGGAAAACGGATATCTCTTTCTGCCCAGCAGCTTAAAACAGCAGCCAAAGCTTCTGTCGGCATACCTTCTGTTGCTGAAGAAATTCAGATCAGACACCTTGTGTGTCAGATTGAAATGATAGAAGAACAACTTTCTGAAATAGACAAAAAGATAGAAGAGTTCTCCCTGCAAAACAACTCTCCTATCCTCTCCATACCAGGAATTTCACACTTCTCTGGTACTTCCATTCTAGCGGAATTAGGAGATATTTGCAACTATACAAAGGCATCTCAAATCATAAAATTTGCAGGTGTTGCTCCGTATCACTATGAATCCAGTCGGTTTCTCGCCCGGCATACTGCAATCACCAAGAAAGGTTCCCGGTATCTGAGAAAAACGCTGTATCAGATTATTTTGCCGGTTATCAATCACAACAGAACCTTTACTGCTTATTACAACAAAAAGTTAGCCGAAGGCAAAGGTCATAGATGTGCGCAGGGGCACTGTATCAGAAAACTTTTAAGAATCATCTATCATCTTTTAAGCACCGGACAGACCTTTGATCCTGCATTACTGATATAGCCATAAATACAACCCGACTTATACAATGAGCCTTCTTTGAAAGGTTTATTTGTTGTGCCGAAAATCCATAATTATTCATATATTTTCAAGGTACATACGTTTACTAACTAAAACTCAATTTTTCTAAAATACTACTTGATTTTTATATAGTTAGCTCCTTATAATGATTTATTCGCCATCATCTGATGGTTAATATCATTATAAGGAATATACAAATCAAAAATATATTAGATCAATCCGCTCGCTCCGCATCGCGTCCGTTGGAGTCCGCTGATTGCAGAAAAGCTGAGATAATAGAAATAATGACAGATAATCACCTGGAAAATCTGCCATTTAAAACATTCTGTGCTAAATTTTTTTATTCGAACTCGGCAAGTCCTCACATCAGCTTAACTTATTTCGTTTAAGTTTCGTGTGATAATTGCCGTTATTTTATCTCTGTTACATATATTATTTTGGCTTACTGATTTACGGTTGCCAAAGTGTTGCCATGCACTCATTATATACACTTCTTTTTATAAAAGCAACCATCTTATCGCATATCCCCAAAATTACAAAGCTGCATTGCGACACCATCCTGCATTATATGGAATCCATACTTTTCGTAAAAATGTGCATTTTTTCTTTCTTCCGGCATGAGTTCAATGTAGAGATAGTCTTTGTATTTTTCTTTCACCATTTGAATCATGCTTCCTGCAATCCCCATCCCATGATACTTGGGGGTAACCAGGACATAATGCATATAGGCAACCAACTCACTGTCATCCAGAAGTCTTACCAGGCCCACAAGCTTATTGCCATCCCATGCTGTGATGACGGTAGACGAATGCATCAATGCTTTATACAGTCGGGCAGGATATTGCCCGGATACCCAGCCAACGGATAGAAAAAGCTGCTGTATCTGCTCCTGTGTGAATTTCTTTTCTTCGGTATATGTAATGTTCATTTGAATCATCCTTCCCTGTATGACCGAATTACTTCAGTGCACGATAATATTGATAAAACATAGGTGCAGTCGTGCAGACAGCAATCGTGTCAGCAATCGGCTCTGCAAGATACACACCCATAGTTGGATTTGGAAATACCAGTGGCAAGATAAAAATCAGCGGAATCAGTAAAATTATTTTTCGCCATATGGTTAGAAAAATAGCCTTCTTTGCCTGATCTAATGCGACAAAGCTATATTGACACGCCACTTGAATGCCGTAAATCAGCAGCATAGCAAGATAAATCCTCATACTCCATCCTGAATAGACAATCAGTGTCGTATCATTCGTAAAAATACGGGCAACCGTCATAGGGGCAACCATACATATGCTCCAGATCAGGAATGAACCTGATAAACAGGATACGAGCAGAATACGAAATACTTTTTTCACTCTTGAAATATTTCCGGCACCAAGGTTATAACTCAAAAGTGGTTGCGCCCCCTGCACCAGTCCCGGCAGGAGCAGCATTACAAACTGCATAACACTATTTAGAATACTCATGGAAGCAACCGACATGTCTCCGCCATATTTCTGAAGTGCCGTATTGAAACTGATGGCCACCATATTTTCTGTTAATTGCATCAACGCAGGAGAGGTGCCAAGCAAAACACACGGCCAGAGAATTTGACCATCAAAACGAATCATATTATGCTTTAGATGCAGCGAAGTTCTTCCTGCTGTAAGATAGCGAATCACAAAAAAGGCAGATACTCCCTGTGAAATTACCGTCGCTAATGCCGCACCCCTGACTCCCATATGAAATTCATTGATCATTACTGCATCCAAAATCATATTGCTCACTGCGCCGACCGCAATATTTTTCATGCTGACAAGTGTTTTTCCCTGAGCAGTAATGAACGCATTGAGCCCGAGCGTGAGTTGTGCGAACACGGTTCCAAGGCAATAGATGTTCATATACTCTGCAGCATATGCAATCGTATCCGCACTTGCTCCAAACAGCATCAGGATAGGCCGCCCGAATATCAGCATGACAGCAGTAATCATCACAGAGAGAAGAAGCAGCATCCAGGTACAGCTCCCCAGTACCCGCTCCGCACTGAATTTATCATTTTTCCCAAGGAAAATAGAGGCTTTTGGTGCCCCACCCATGCTGACTAAAGCCGCAAACGCAGAAATCGCCAGTATCACCGGTGTTGTAACACCGACTCCGGCCAGTGCGTCTTTTCCAACCTCCGGAATGTGCCCGATAAACATCTTGTCCACAAGATTATACAGGATATTGATGAGCTGGGCAGCAACTGCAGGAAGAGCCAGTCTGAAAAAGGCTCTGTTGACCGGGGCGTTGTCCAGCAAGTGTTCTTGTTTATTCAATTTTTTAGTCACCTCGCACTTTATTTGGCGAAGATCCTGCCTTATCCCTTGTGATCACACCTCTGACACTGAATCATGGTATTTTCATTGTCCTCCTTGTAAAATACACCTGCCCACTTACAGATACTCTGTAAAATAGGAACAACGGTAAAACCTTTTTCCGTCAGGGAATATTCTACTCTCGGCGGGATTTCGTCGTAAGATTTTCGAGATACAATTTCGTTTGCGATCAGTTCCTTCAATGTTGACGCAAGCACTGCATCTGTAATGTTTCCCATCTCTTTGCGTAGTTCGCTGTACCGGAGCGTTCCGAGTGTGGCAAGTACACAGATGATCCTTGAGTTCCATTTGCCGCCAAATAGCTCCATTCCATATTCCAAGGGACAGCGAATATCTTTTTCCAATTTTCTCTGATATGCCATAGCTACCTTATCCTTTCACGATTGTCCAGGCGCAATATAGAAGAAACAATCCCAAAACTGCATTGATCTGCTTAAAATATCGCATATAGGTTCTTTGCAGCTTGATTCCGAGGAAAGCCCATGTAAGACAAGCGGAACAGCAAATGCTGACAGCAAAAGCTCCTGCAAAGAACAGTTCAGGGACTGTGTCACAATTTGGAATGAAGTATGCACTGAGCAAAGAGGAAATGTAAAAGTATATTTTTACATTCACAAGCTGAAGCAGCAGTCCCTCCAAAAATGTGGGATCTTTTCGGATTGTGATTTCCTCCGGTTTACTGCGGAAGATGTGGATTGCAAGCCATACCATGTAAAGCCCGCCCAAAATCCGCATAATTCCAAGCGCTGAGGTAAACATATGATTCAGATGATACAGTGCCACAGAACAAACTGTCTGCACCATGGCATACCCCAGACAAATACCCAAAATCAGGTGTCGACTGCGTCTCCAACCAAATGTGCTGGTAGTGTCAGCGCCAAAATATTACCCGGTCCCGGTGTAAAGGAACAGGCCAGCATATATCCAATCAAAGAAGCAAAAGCCGTAGCTGACATAAAACTTCATTCTCCTTTATTTTATCGTGATAGCTCTTTAATAGCAAGTGACTCTATTTTTCAGAGTGATGTAATGGTGTCTGATTGCAATTCTCCGGATACGAAACAAGGATGCGGGAATTTCCGCATCCTTGTCGGGAACTCTTACAGTACCTTTTTATTATCTGCACCAGGAGTGGTTACGATTACCTTTGAAGGGGTAATGACCAAGGCTCCCTTTGCGGTTGCGGCGCCGTTAAACATTTTTTCGACCATAGCCTTGAATGTGTTCACAATCTCACCCGCTGTGACATACTCAGCAATTCCTTTGATCTGGTATCCTTCCAGATTCTGCGCATCATACACAGAGATGGAAATTTTGCCGCCATTCAGTTTGATGTTATCCAAAGTCGTCTCCAAAAATACATCTCCAACCACCATCTTGCCGTCTTCCGTTACATCCTTGAATGCAACAGGAACAACATTCGGTTCACCGTCAGAGCAAGTTGCCAAGTCCCACATACCTGCTTTCAGTAGTTTTACAACATTTTCGTCCAGCATAAGAAGTTCCTCCTAAGTATTGTTTTGTTTATTTACATATATTCATTGTAGAAAAATTACTTAAGCGGAACAAGATATTAGCGAATTAATGAGTCACTTATAAATTTCATAGTGACTTATGTTCCACTGCCTTAATGGCATATCATAACAGTATTACGATATGCTTGTTGAACGCTATCTGCTCTCTTCAAGTATTCCCATCAAAGCCATCCGATCAAGAATCTGTATTCTCTTCTGTTTTAATCTCACCCACCCCTGTTTTGCAAAGCGATTCAATATTTTTGTTACCGTTACACGGTTTAAATTTAAGCATACCGCAAGCTCCTCATGCGTATAAGGAAGCGTATTATCTATGATTCCCAATTCGACACGATTGCATTTCGTTTGCTCCAGAAGATAACTTGCAACCCTTTGTGCACTGTCATATATGGTCAGGCGTTTGAGTTGACCGCAAAGGGCACTGTAATTCTCCATCAGAAGTTGTATAATCAATTCGTTTATCTCCTGATTTTGCTGCATATAAGGGAATATCCGATCAATGCTGCAGATAATTACTTCTACTTCGTTTACAGACAATATAGATGTATCTCTGGACGCATGGCTAAGAAATGCAGACTCTCCAATCAGTTGTCCTTCACCTATAATCTGAATGGTAATCTCTTTTCCACTATTCGCTGTATAAAACATACGAACACGACCTTTGCAAATCAGGTAAATGCTTGGTGCGGTATCTTCCTGCATATAAATCATGCTGTTTGCCGGGTATATTCTCTTTATCCCAGCTTTTTCAAAATACGGAAACAAATGTTTTGGAACAACCTTCATATTTCACCTCAGTTGTAGTTTAGGCTACATCTTTTTTCTTGCTGATATTGTATCATGCAGGACGGAAGGAAACAACTACTATGAAAAAAGAACTTATAATGGCAGCAACTACAATCTTTCTCTGGGCAACACTGCCGCCCATGACCAAATTACTCCTAGCAGACTTTCCAAGTATGACTCTGCTATATTACAGTTCAATCATCGCCTCCGTTGCTTTGGTGCTGTTTTTACTATTGACAGGACGAATTTCCAAACTGAAAACCTATTCACTTCGAGATTTTATTTATTTGACAGGGCTCGGTATCCTTGGTGAATTTCTGTATTCCGCATTATATTATCAAGGACTTACTCTAATTTCTTCAACTGACGCCTGCATTTTAAATTATCTTTGGCCCATTGCAGCAGTAGTTTTCTCCTGCATATTTTTGAAAGAGAAGCTCACCATAGGTAAGACTGCTGCAATTATGCTGTCATTTTTCGGTGTTATATTGGTCACCTCAAAGGGAACAGGACTTTCTTCCTTTTCAGAAAACAGTGTCACTGGCTGCATCCTTTGCATTCTTGCCGCATTCTGTTATGGGCTGTTCAATGTGCTGAATAAAATGTTTGGTAAGGATCAGTGGATCAATATGACATTCTATTTTGTCCTGACCGCATTCCTTGCCGGAATTTCCTGTCATAGTGCCGGGCAGCTCGTCATGCCAAGTTCCTTTCAATGGTTAGGAATATTCTGGCTTGGTCTGTTCATTGATGCAATAGGTATTGTAATCTGGGCAATCGCTCTTCAGAATAGTGAGGTTTCATATCTGGTAAATTTTGCTTATGCAACGCCAGTTCTTGCAATGATCTTGTCCACTTTTTTCCTGAAGGAAAAAATCAATCTATATTCCTGTGCGGGGCTTGCTCTTATTCTTTGCAGTTTTTTGCTGCAGAATCAAGGAAAAAAATAACCTCTATGCATGGTTGTCCAATCATAGAGGTTATTAGAAATTACTATTCGTTTGGTGCAAAGCAGACGTCACAGGCGTCTTGCACCACCAAATGCTCTTGCAAGCATATCACTTCGTTCGTTGCGTTTTACTTTGAAAAGTATTTCAAAATATGGGCATTTATTTTAAAACCATATTTTTCGTAAAGATGTATTGCTTCGTTCCCATCAACTACTTTTACCTCTACGCATGCAACATGATTCATTTCAAAAGTTTTCATTGCCCAAGTCATTAACTGATTTCCAAGCCCATGATTACGATATTCTTGTAAAACAACCAAATAGTCTAATTTTCCGTTTTGTTCAGCAATATCAACTTTGCAAAAACCCACAATTTTGTCATTGTTTTCAATAACAGCAATATGAGAAGTTCCATTCAATAAACAATTTTCAAAAACAGAAAGTGTAAGTTCATAAGGTCTACTTGGATAGCATCCCTTAAAATTTGTCGATACTTGATTGTGATATTCCGACAACTGCACAATACACTCCATAAGCCTATTTACATCACTTGCATCTATTTCTCTTATCATCATCTAATCTCCAAATTCTTTTTGTCTAATTCTCATTTTTTATTGTGTCATTTCATTGTTCCTTTTTCTATATATTTTTCAAAAGGGCAGTCCTAAGACCGCCCTATCAACTATGAATACACTAATTCCCTCAACACCACTTCTTCCGCACAATTCCGGATATTATTCATCCTACCAACCCACTGCATTTGATTCTCTGCTTTCAACTGCTCTGTCACTCCCTGCCTTTCTTTCATCTGCTCTATCAATCTCTTCACTGTAATGCTCTAATCGTTTCAATTCCTCATAGATTTCCTGCATCTGATTTCGGAGTGCTTTATACACCCTTGTATTGCCCTGCACCACAATCTCCCGGCACATCAGCCGTCTTGTGATATAGTCCTGCTTCGTCAGCCCAGAGAGCCTGACACAAACATCTATTTGCGCAGCTTCCTCCGGTGATACCCGAAATGCTACTGTTTTGCTTCTCCATCTGCCCTTGCAGTCTAAGTTTCTATCCATTTGTCTGCTCCTTTCCCATTCGTTCAATATCCAGCTTATCCGCCATTTCCGTCTGCTTCGTTGGAAACAAATGTGCATAACGGTAGGTGATATCAATACTTTCGTGTCCTACTCTTTCGGCAATCGCCAGTGCAGAGAATCCCATCTCAATCAGCAAACTGATGTGACTATGCCTTAAATCATGAATTCGAATCCTCTTTACTCCAGCGGCTTTTGCCCCTCTGTCCATCTCGTGATGAAGGTACGATTTTGTGATGGTAAAAATACGTTCGTTTTCTCCGATCTCATACAACATCCCAATATAATCCTGCATCTCCTCACACAAGAACTGCGGCATCTTAATGGTTCGGTTACTCTTTACCGTCTTGGGGCTGGTAATCACATCTTTTCCTTTCAACCTCTGGTAGGACTTGTTGATTGTTAATGCCTTTTTCTCAAAGTCAAAATCCTTCGGTGTAAGTGCCAGCAGTTCCCCCATTCGGATGCCACACCAGTAGAGCATTTCAAATGCATAGTAGGACTGTGGTTTATCCATCATTACATCCGCAAATTTCAGATATTCCTCCTTCGTCCAGAACAGCATTTCCTTGTGTTCCTCGCATCCCATCACTCCCGCCTTCTGTGCCGGATTGCATGGAAGATGATAAAACCGGACAGCATGGTTGAAAATAGCACTCAGCTGTGCATGAATGGTTTTCAGATAAGTTGGTGCGTATCCTTCCCCATTTTTATCCCTGTATGCCAGAAGTTCATTCTGCCAGGCAATAATATCCTTTGCTTCAATCTCTCCCATCTTTCGCTTTCCAAAATAAGGAAGTATTTTGGTGCGGATAATGTGGCTTTTCGATTCCCACGTATTCTCTTTTACCCGCTGCACTTTATCAGCTTTATAGATTTCAAAGAAGCTGGCAAATGTCATATCCAGTTTTGACTCTGGCCTTAACATCTGCTCATGCTCCCACATCTGGGCTTCTCGCTTGGTCAAAAAGCCTCTTTTCTGCGTCTGCTTGCGTTCGCCTTTATGATTTGTATAACGAAACACAACTCGCCATGTCCCTGTAGGCTTATCTTTATACACTGCCATCTGTTTTCCCCTTTCTACTCGTTGTAGCAAACTTTCTTGCGGAAATAATTGGTGTTTACTCTTCCTGTCACAGTCAGATATCCCATCTTCTGCATTTCTGCGTTCAGCTGCTTTACAACCTTATACGCATAAGATTTTGACACAGACATTTCCGCTGCTACTTCTTCTACCGTCATAAATGTTTTGTTTTCCATAGAGCTTCTCCTCTCTTAACTCTTTTTGTTTAGTCTCCTCGCTTTGTATGATACCGACATATTTATTTAAGTCAAGTAGTTTTCGTATGAATATTAAATTATTTTGTTTAAGTTCTTCTTGCTATTCAAAATGACTGATGGTATACTCTACTTAAACAGAAATGTTTATTATCACAAAGCAGTGGCAACGCCATTTGCACCAAAGGAGGTTTCACAATGGCAATCGGACAACGTATCAAGTTTTTCCGTAACCGAAAGGGCATGACACAAAAACAGCTCGGTGAAATTCTCGGTTTTCTGGGTAAGACCTCGGATGTCCGTATGGCACAATATGAATCCGAAGCCAGAGTTCCGAAGAATGACCTTGTAAAGGAGATGGCTCAGGTTTTTGATGTCAGCACTCGTGCAATCAATGTACCGGATATCGACACATATCTTGGATTGATCCACACGCTCTTTGCATTAGAAGATATGTACGGACTGAAAATCAAAGAGGCAGACGGACAGCCTTACCTTTACCTTGACCACTCTGTATCCGCTCCCGGTTCTTCTGTTGACAATATGTTCCATGCCTGGCTGCAACAGGCACAGAAACTGGAAAATGGAGAAATCAGTAAGGAAGAATATGACGAATGGAGATACAAATACCCGGAGCTTGATACCGCTCATCACTGGGCAAAGGCTCCATCTCAGGAATTGAGTGATTTTCTTGTGCAAGAATTGATCAAAGATAAGAAAGATAAAAAATAGAGAAAAAGAAAAACCTTACCGATATTCAGTTTTCATTCTGAAAATCAGTAAGGTTTTTATATGTTATATTAAGATAAAATTACTCGATGAATGATAACAAATCTGTTGCCAAATCGTTGCCAGAGCCTAAACAAATTTGTTTGGAACCCGTATTAACAAAGGATTTTTCAGTATCAAATTATCACTCAAACTCTATCGTCCCCGGAGGCTTACTGGTCAAATCGTAAAGTACCCTGTTTACGCCCTTAACCTCATTGATAATCCGACTCGTCACTTTAAACAGTACCTCATAAGGGATCTCTGCAGCCTCAGCCGTCATAAAGTCGCTCGTCATGACAGCGCGCAGTGCAACAGCGTGATCATACGTCCTCTCATCGCCCATGACGCCAACTGAACGCATATTGGTAAGTCCTGCGAAATACTGGCCCAGATTCTTGTCGATGCCCGCCTTCGCCACTTCCTCGCGGTAGATGGCATCGGCATCCTGTACAATTTTGACTTTCTCCGCTGTGACCTCACCCACGATGCGGACGCCGAGACCCGGACCTGGGAATGGCTGACGGAAAACCAGGTACTCCGGAATGCCAAGCTCCAGACCTGCTCTGCGCACCTCATCTTTAAAAAGCAGGCGCAGCGGCTCGATGATTTCCTTAAAGTCTACATAATCCGGAAGCCCGCCCACGTTGTGATGGCTCTTGATAACTGCCGATTTTCCAAGACCAGATTCAATCACATCCGGATAAATGGTTCCCTGCACCAGGAAATCCACAGAACCGATCTTCTGTGCCTCTTCTTCAAATACGCGGATAAACTCTTCGCCGATAATTTTCCGTTTCTTCTCCGGCTCAGTTACCCCCGCAAGCTTTTCATAAAAACGTTCCTGCGCATTGACACGGATGAAATTCAGATCATAGCTGCCCTCTGGTCCAAAGACGGCTTCTACCTCGTCCCCTTCATTTTTACGGAGCAGGCCGTGATCAACAAAGACACAGGTAAGCTGTCTGCCGATTGCTTTTGACATCATGACAGCAGCCACCGAAGAGTCAACGCCGCCTGAAAGTGCGCACAGTACTTTTCCAGTGCCCACTCTCTCACGAATATTTTTGATAGAATCTTCCACAAAAGAGTCCATTTTCCAGCTGCCCTCACAGCCACACACATCATATACGAAGCTTGAGAGCATTTTCATGCCTTCCTGCGTATGCATGACTTCCGGATGAAACTGTACAGCGTACAGCCTGCGCTCTGAATTTTCCATGGCTGCCACCGGACAGACAGGCGTATGGGCTGTCACAGTAAAGCCTGCAGGCACCTCTGAAATATAGTCCGTGTGGCTCATCCAGCAGATTGTCCGAGAAGATACATTTTTAAAAAGCAGGGAATGATCTTCTACATCAACTTCTGTTTTGCCGTATTCGCTGACTGGCGCAGTCTCCACCTTCCCGCCGAGCAGGTAGGACATCAGCTGTGAACCATAGCAGATTCCTAGGATCGGAATCCCAAGATCAAAAATCTCTTTGCTGTATCTTGGAGAATCCTCAGCATAAACGCTGTTGGGACCTCCGGTGAAAATGATTCCTCTCGGATTCATCTCTTTTATTTTATCAATACTCATGGTATACGGATGAACCTCCGCATATACGTGACATTCTCTGACTCTTCTTGCAATCAGCTGATTATACTGTCCGCCAAAGTCCAGGACGATGATCATCTCTTTTTCCACGTGTGTTCCTCCTGATTTTTTCTCATCCGGATGCATATGGGGCTCCCGAACTCACTGAATGTTATAAGCTCTGCAGGGCATAAGCTCCGCTCCATTTCCGGTTCCTAATCTCATGCCATTGATTGAACATATTACATTATAGAGGAAAGCTGTTATCCTGACAAGGAGAATTTGCGCTTTTTATTGACAGAAAAAATGCATACTTCTACATATTGCAGCAACAGATTGACAGATGATATGTGAAACGGAAGGATTGTTGTTGGAAGATACTGTAAGAGTTGTGGACAAGGTGTTTGATATCATTTAGGAGCTGGTGTGTTCGAGTGTACCGGATGGTAAGCGCCTGCCGGCCATTTCATCCGCTCTTTCAGTTCATTCAGCGTTTTGCCCGTGGAGTCGATCAAGTTCACCCACGTCAGCCTCCATTTCTGTCCTTGACCTCGAGCGGTGACACGATCGTCACCGCCAGAAGCGCTCCGGAGTGATATCGCCGGTAAACGAAGTGTTTCCGATAACCGGAATTTCCGGAAGCTCATCCGCGATGCCTGCCGTTTTTGCACATGCATTAGTGCTTGAACCCGTCATCGCTTTCATCGTACAATGTATTTTATATTTTTCATGATAGATTATAGAATTTTCAATACAATCGCCGGATTCCGCCAAAACGAAACGGGCGTTCTGCACCGCAGAACACCCATATTTTTTTCCATTTATGAAGTTTTAACAAAATCAGACCCCTGCCGCTCTCAAAAACAATGCCGCAACAGCCACATCATATTCTGGCAGCCCTCCGGGACTCCATAACAACCGGATATTCATCAGATCCCCAAGCATTTTTCCGAAATCAAACCCAAAGGCGGTCACAGAATATCGCCTGTCCTGCGGATGACGACAGATACCTCCCGTTTCCCTCGCGCACTTTCCGCAGAGAATACATCGCCCCGCCCCCATGCATTTGCTGCCGGGCAGTCTTTTCTCCAGTTCCAGCAGCGTTAGCAGTAATTCTTTTTTTACCTTTTCATAAGTCTCCTGACGAATCAGTTCAGTCTGCTTGGCGGTCACTGCCGCATCTCTCAGCTCCTGCGGATAAATGACTTTTACCGCAGTCAAAAAGACTTCACCATAAGGTTCCAGATAGCACGCGGTATCCGGTATCCCGGGCGGACATGACCAGACCTTTCCATAGTGCGGGCAGGCGCAGCATGACTGCTGCACCTGTCCAAAATTCCTGTAGCATGACAGGAGAAGTTCTTTGGAAACAAGCCGAACCACAGTCTCTGTGCAGTATCTCATTAGCTCCTCACCTGTCCTTTCACTGACTCAGCGTTTATGCAATACGGCAGTGATACTACTGCCAGTCCGCCGGATATACAAAATATGCGTATCTCGCCTTTGACGGTGTCTGAAAATGAATATGGCTGTTCTTGGGAATATAGATAATCTCTCCGGGCCCCGCCGCAACCACCCTGCCGTCAATCTCGATCTCCAGAATGCCGTCGATGACCATGTCATACTCATCGTACGTCAGTGTCCATTCAAAGCTGGTGTGATCCAGTTCCATGATTCCGCAGCCCATTCTGGGCGCCTCCTCAAGCGTCACAACATCTTTCAGCGCCACGCCTTCCTGTTTGAATGATTCGCATTTAACGGTATCCGTCTGAATCCTGATAATGCCGCTCGGATCTTTTTCTTTCACAAAGTCTTCCTGAGGGACCGGTTTTGATGACTCCTGCAGTACCTTCATGACAATTTCCCGGATTAACTCTTCACTGACATTCATAAGCTGTTCTTCCTTTCGCTAATCTTCACTTTTCACTTTGCCAACAGAATCCTGTACCTTGGACAACAGTTTTGGAGCCAGGATATTCGCCAGAATAAGTGCCGTGATACCTGCTACCAGCTTGCCGACGATAACCGGGAAGATCATTTCGGAATTTACACCGGCCGTAAATCCCAGATGATCGCCGAATACAAATGCCGCACTTACCGCAAACGCAACGTTTAACAGCTTGCCCTTTGCATTCATCTGATCCATGATGTTGAACATCGCAATATTATTTGCGAGCGTAGCCACGAGGCCGGCGGAACCATTTTCATCCATACCGAATTTCTTGCCGATCGCGTTCAGCGCCTTGCCGAACGTACGTGTGATCCAGAGCACCATCGGGAACGCACCGATCAATACGATGGCGATCTGTCCGCAGACCAGAAGGCCAGATTCCAGCGGGATCACCCCGTCCGCATCAGCCTCCACCATGATATTCATCAACGGAAACTTGATCCCTGTCTGATACTCAAAGACTGCAATTGCAGTGAAAAATGTGATCACGATGGTAACACCTGTACCGAATTTATTAAAACCACTGATCATCTTATCCGGAATGAACCACAGGCCAAGCACGATCAGAGCGGCGATAATGATAACCGGAATCAGATTGACAAGAATTTCCAGAAAGTCCATTTTGTACTGTGTCAGATTCATGACCAGACCACCGACGATACAGCCGATCGGTATGGTGATCATACCTGCCAGAATACCTGCGCCCAGGAACGGGCGGTCTTTCTTTTTGATGATAGACAACGCAACGGGGATAGTAAATACAAGCGTCGGACCCATCATAGTTCCCAGAATCAGACCGGAGAAATTGCCGACCGCCTCGGTCTCCGCCAGCTGCATCGCCAATGGATATCCTCCCATGTCACATGCCAGCAGGGTCGTCGCGAACATCGACGGGTCTGCGCCCAGCAGCGTATAGATCGGAACAATGATCGGCTTCAGGATAATTGCAAGCACCGGAGCTGCCGCAACGACACCCGCCATGGCGATCGCCAGCGGTCCCATCGCATTGAAGCCCTCGTCAAACTGCTCACCGTACCCTTTTTTATTTCCACGTATCTTGTCAATTGCCCCTACGATCATGAAGATCATCATAATAAAAATGATAACCGAATTAATTGAAATGCCGCTTACCCATTCCTTAATACTTTCTGTAAAAACTCCAACGTTCGTAATATTTTCAACTAACTCATTAAACATACACACGCCTCCTCTCTCAGATCACGGTCCAAGTTTTTCGATTCGATTACAAAAGTGCCTGAAATACCTGAGGTGAAGGACGCGGAATGACCGTACTTTCCACATACAGTTCGTCCTGTCCCCTGGCAGCTTCCACTGCTGCCCGTACAGCTCCTACATCTCCCGTAAGAGTGACAAACCCTTTCCCCCCAATCGCATATCCGATACGCACTTCTATCAATGTAATTTGTGCTGCCTTTGCAGCTCTGTCCGCAGCAAGGATCGCTGATGCCACAGAATAAAACTCGACCACCCCTACCGCCTGGGGTTTTGTTACCTCCACTGCCCCGGCAAGCGCCGGAAACAGCTGCTCATGCACATTGGAGATCAGCAGGGAATCCACCACGAATCCCTCTCCTCTTGCCAGCCCGGACGCCATGGATGCTTTCACATCCCCCGTGTCCCCGCTGACGATCACGATATATTTTCCAGGACAGACGGTAGAAGAACGGATCAGTTCCACCCGGGCAGCTTTTACCATATAGTCGCTTGTCTCGATACCCCGTGCGATGCTGGACAACTCCACCATGCCGATTGCTTTTCCCATTCTTTACTCCTCCCTCCTGCTGATTCTGATACTTTTTGCCGTGACTTCCTCCACCACGCCGTCCACTCCGGCATGGATATTAGCGGAAAGTCCTTCTGCCGCTCCCGCGATCAGATCTCCTTTTTCAACCCTGTCTCCCGCAGACACAACCGGCACGGCCGGCTTCCCAATATGCTGAGACAGCGGAACAAAGATTTCCTCCGGAACCAGACGGACCAACTCCGGCAGGCCGTGCGATGCATACTGGATAAGACCCAGCCTGGCGATCAGCCGCTCTGTCGGTATCCTGTGGTAATCGGCCGCCCGTCTCGCCACGGGACTGAGGCTTCGCGCGGGACTGATCCCTCTCTCCCTCAGGAGTTCCTTCGCGTACTCATTCATCTTTCTCGGCGAGAGTCCCATCGGGCAGGCGAACATCTCGCATACCCCACAGTTGCAGCAGTTGGCAGCGCTCCCAAAGCACTGTTCAAATTCTTTGTCATCCGTGATGGCTGACTGCCTCCACAGATTCCGCATGATCCGGTGCGGATACACCTCATGTCCGATCAGGTATCTGGGACACAGGTCCGTGCACATCCGGCACTGAATACAGGCCGCTGTTGCCCTGCGTATCATTTTCTCCCGCGGCATCAGCGTGCGTCTCACCAGATAATGATCTTTCGGCAGCACCAGAAGGTTGCCCGTGGTCTTAGTCACGACAGCCTGGCTGATATCCTGCTCTTCTGCCAGCATCTTCCCCATCATCGGACCGCCCAGTATCACTGCATACTGTCCGGGCAGAGGCCCTGCCTTCTGTATCACGTCCCTGACCGGCGTACCGATGGGTACCCGGCATATGACCGGGGCCTTTACCGCTCCTGTGACAGAAAGAAATTTCTCTGTCACAGGCATTCCCTCCAGGGCATCCGAGACGGCGAGCACCGTCCCGACGTTTTCAACCACACACCCTACGTCAAGTGGAAGCCCCCGTTCAGGTACGCTTCTCCCTGTCACCTGCTGCACCAGCACCTGCTCATCACCTGCCGGGTAAAATGATCGCATCCGGAAGATGCCAAGATCCGCCTTCTCTTCCGCGATCGCCTCCGTGAGAGCACCGATCTCCCTGGTATATTTCTCCTTCAGGGCAATCACCGCGTGTTTTGCCTCCAGATGACCGGCTATCCTGACTGCGGTGCGGACGATCTGCCGCGCATGTGTCCGGCATAAATATTTATCCGTCTCGATCAGAGGTTCACACTCCGCAGCATTTATCAGAAAATATTCTGCTTTGGTATTCAGTTTTACATGTGTGGGGAAACCGGCCCCGCCCGCACCCACCACACCTGCGTTCTTTACAGCCTCTGTCATCTGCATATGATCACCGCCTTCTTTCAACCAGGCTCTCCTCGATTTCCTGCCCGTCCACGATCCCGACTACTGTGGCATCCACAGGAATATCCACGGATCCTGCGGCGCCCCTGGCAGAGCTGCCTCCTACATAGATTACCTTTTCCCCAACACCGGCGCCGATGATATCGGCCGCCACGATGGGGTATTCGATCGGGCTGTCATCCAGCAGATCGATCGGCTGAATGACCAGAAGCTTCAGACCTGCCAGACGCTCTTCCTTTCTTGTCGCCCATATGTTCCCAATCACTTTTCCTGTCTTCATACGTCCTGCCTCCCCTTAGAGGAACCGAGACAGCCTCTCTGGATTGTAATTCTCTGTTTACCCGCATAGTCTTTGGCCAGATCAGTCAGGATTGCCTTCTGATTCACCACCACACAGCAGACTTTCTGTTCTTTTGCTGCGATCAGGTCACGCTCTGTGATTACTCTTTTGGAGATCACGAACTCCCTTTCTTCCTGACCGGGCTCCTGAGGCAAACATGGCGGTTCTGAAGATGGAGTTTTTCCGTCCAGGATACATGCCTGCAGTTCACGGTTCGGAGCGATGATGACGCCGCTGTCCTGCAAAAGTTTTACATTGTCTTCCATTCTCGCATAGTATGCCGCTGGTGCCGTCTCCCTGTAACGAAACAGCTCGATTTCATCCTCCGGGACAAAGATCTTCCTGCCCGCCAGCAATGCCTGGGAAAACAGCCTGGTGTAATCACTGTCTATGATTCCGCATGCGATCTTTCCCAGATTTTCATTGGTCATCGTATATGCCAGGACCGCTTCATAATCGGTGATATCGCAGCAGCAGTCCATCAGCAGTGCGCACTCCATCTGATAATATCTGCCAAGCACCGGGCACTCCAGCGCCTGATGGCAAATGTCCCCGTGAGCGTCTGCCAGAATCAAAAACTTTGGTTTCTCATGATAGCAGCCGTCCGTCTCACAGGAACCGCTGCTCTCCTGAGCGGTGATACGCTCCTGCACTTTGTCGTATATTGCATTGATTAAAGCATCGATATCCACGTACTCTCCTCCTTTCTCTCAAATTTATACTTATGTTGCCCCAAACTGCTTTTCATTTACACTCTGCAGTTCATGGCAATTCCTGTCGGAGTCACCAGAAACGGATTCTCCGGTTTTATTGTCTTAATTCTGGTTTCTTTCTCAATAATTTCTTCAATTCCTGTCAGGCAACACGTACCACCGCAGAGATAAATCGTATCGATCACATCCGTATTTACATAACATTTGATTATGGTCGCTATCTTCTCTACCACCGCCTTGAGGATGGGCAGGATTTCACGGTGTCTTTTGTAATCCTGCTTGATTGCCTCTGCCTCCGAAAATGGAATATGGTAATTTCCCGCAAGCACCAGAGTCAGATGCGTCCCTCCGGTGGGTTCGTCCTCGATCTGAACAACCTTCCCACCCTGCAGTATGGCAAGCCCTGTGGTACCGCCGCCGATATCCACGATTACACCGTCTTCGATCTGATACACAGCATTCGCTGCAGACGGCTCATCCAGCACCCCTGTCACCTCAAAACCGGCTCCCTCCGCCACATACTGATGCGTCCTGATGCTGCTCTCGGTTCCTGCCGGCATGGCGATGGCACAGTTTTGCAGTTCTGTTCCCAGACGTTTCTCCAGCTTTTCCTTCAGCTGCTTCACCGTCTGCAGTGCGCCGGCGTAATCTACCACCACGCCGTCCCGCAGGACATCTGCCGCCTGCTTTTCACAGGCAATGGGATTATTCTCCTCGTCCAGCACAACGATAACGATGTATGCCGTCCCCAGGTCGACTCCAACCTTTAGCTTCTCTCCCACCGGCCGAAATGTCTCCCATTCGGATTCCTCCACCCGTTTCATCAATTTCTCAACACGTTCTATGTCCATCCCATCTGCTCCTTACCTGACTTTTTCACCGGGCAATATCTTCCCCAGCGTAAACCCGCTGATCGTAGCAGCATTTGCCTCATCAAAATCGATGTGCATCTTAAACCGGAACCGGCTGCTGACACGAATGATCACATTATCGAACGTGACCGGTCTCTGGCTCAGGATCTGGACACTGACCCGTTCCCTGTCCTGCAGTCTCAGCTTTCGCGCCACATCCTCCGGCACATGAATATGATTGTGCGCCACGATCACCGCATGTTCTGCATGCAGCACTCCTTTCGGCCCTTCGATGATGACCGGGGCGGCGCCGTCCAGATTTCCCGACTCTCTGACTGGAGCATCGATCCCCATTGCCACGCAGTCACTCACCGACAGTTCCACCTGAGTCTCTTTTCTCTCAGGTCCCAGCACGGCCACGCGCTCTTTTCTGCCTTTCGGCCCTGCGAGATTCACACGCTCCTCACACAGAAACTGTCCCTTTTGGGACAGCGGTCTTTTTTCATGAAGTGCCGCTCCTTTCCCGAACAGAACTTCCATGTCCTGTTCCGTCAGGTGGACGTGCCGCGCCGAGACCTCAACCTCCACCAGTCCGGCTCTGATGATGGTATCCACAACTTTGTCAACAAGCTGTTCCATCCGTCGTCCCCCTATTCTCTGCTGTTTGCGGCGAGATATTTGCACATGATAATGTGCATGGCACTGGACATGCGGTTCAGTTCCTGGATAATATCCCTGTGCTCATACGTCTTGCCGTTGTAGTATGCCGATACTGCGGCGACCTCCGTTTCCCTGACCGCTGTGCGGAGCTGATTCAGCAGTGCGTACGTTTTCCCCAGTGTACAGCTGGGCAGGATCATCTGCCTGATACCATAAAATTTTGCAGGGTTATGCGAACGCTCCCTCAGCTCTTTATGGGTCAGGCCGATAATGCTGTCCCTGATAAACGGCTCATTCAGCACGTCACAGCGCATCATCTCACGAAGCCCGTTCAGAATGTCTTCCAGATCATCGATCACTTCCTGGTCCCCGCCTGCCTCCTTGATCAGTGTCTGATTCAGAACGAACACCGCCTCCAGGCTGTCCAGTTTTCCCCGGAATACAATTCGTTTGTTGTCCTTAGGCACCAGCACATTTCCGTACAGGTGAGTCATATGCTCCGGCTTCTCATAATAAAATGCTCCTGTGGCATCATCCACGAACTTCGGCTTTTCCTGTACCTGCACGTTTACTTCGGGCATTGGCGTTACTTCCGATGCTGTAATCTGCACCTTTTCTTTCTGCGTCTTTTTCCCGGCTCCGCTGTCAATCCTGATCCTGCACTGCTGCAAATACTCTCTGGCAGCCGGTGAGAGAATCTTCCCTTCCGGAACCGTATAGACCTCGGGCCGGGATGCCCTCAGTTCATCGCGCAGTATTGCTTCTGTTATGACTTTCATTTTTGCGAAGCCACCTCCTTATCATTCCACACCGTCTGCCGCCGGGCTCTTTCGTCCGGCGGCCAGCCCCCGGTTATCTGGACAGAGATGGCAGAATTGCTTCCACTTCATCATGCGGTCTCGGAATCACATGGATGGATATCAGTTCCCCCACGCGCTCCGCCGCCGCAGCTCCTGCATCTGTGGCCGCTTTGACGGCTCCCACATCACCGCGCACCATGACCGTTACCAAACCGCCTCCCACGTGCTCTTTTCCGATCAGCGTCACGTTGGCCGCCTTGACCATCGCATCTGCCGCCTCGATGGATGCCACAAGGCCCCTGGTCTCTATCATTCCTAATGCCTGCATCATTGCCATATCGCTTACCTCCTTTTAAAAGTCGTTATTCTAAATGCGGAAGGATGGACTCCACTTCATCATGCGGTCTCGGGATCACATGGACGGATATCAGTTCCCCTACGCGTTCTGCCGCTGCAGCCCCCGCGTCAGTAGCCGCCTTGACAGCTCCCACATCGCCGCGCACCATGACCGTTACCAGTCCGCCGCCCACATGCTCCTTTCCAATCAAGGTCACATTGGCCGCTTTTACCATCGCATCCGCTGCTTCGATAGACGCTACAAGTCCTTTTGTCTCTATCATTCCTAATGCCTGCATTGCTGCCATAATCAATTCCTCCTTCTGTTAAGCCAAGCGAAGCCGCTTGATAATCTCGCTCACTACTGCATCAATATCAATATCATCATAACTCTGCGGCCTGCAGACACCCTCGGAACAGTCAGGCAGGCTCGCCTGTACATCCTCAATCTCCTGAATGCCCTCCGCCACATAGCGCAGATTCAGCAGATTCTCCGGACCTACATTTTCTGATGTGGCACTGCCGCCGACAGCACCGCAGCCCAAGGTCAGCGCCGGCATCAGACCCGTGGTCCCGCCGATGCCGCCCAGCGCACTCGGCGTGTTCACAACGATCCTGGACGCCGGGATCCTCTTCGCAAAATATTCGACCATACTGTCATCCTTCGTGTGGATGGAGAACGTATGCCCCGCTCCCTCATAGTGAAGGATCTCCTGACAGAGCTCACAGATCTCCACATAGGACGGCCCCGTGTAAAATGCGAGAATCGGCGCCAGTTTTTCATTGGAATAAGGGTGCCCTCTGCCGATACCGTCCTCCCTTGCTACCAGAACCCTGGTTCCCTCCGGAATCGTGATATCCGCCATCTTGGCGATCACCGCCGCGCTTTTACCCACGATCATCGGATTCATGGTACCGTTGGCACGGAGGATAAAGGTTCCCAGTTTCTTTATCTGTTCATTGTCCAGAAAGTATGCCCCCTGCCGTTCCATTTCGTTTCGGACCGCTTCCTCCATGCCCTCGTCGCAGATGACAGACTGCTCCGATGCACAGATCGTACCGTTGTCGAACGTCTTGGAGTCCATGATCCGTTTGACTGCCAGCGGCAGGTCAGCCGTTTTCTCTATGTAGGCGGGTCCGTTTCCGGGGCCCACTCCGATCGCCGGCGTGCCCGATGAATATGCCGCCCGTACCATGGCTGATCCGCCCGTCGCGAGAATCATCGCAATGTCAGGGTGACGCATCAGGTTGTCGGTGGCCTGCACGGTAGGGAGGGTAATGCAGGATACGAGATCCTCATTGCCCCCCATCTCCGCAATCGCCTGGCGGATCACCTTCACCGTCTCCAGGATACAATTCCTGGCATTTGGATGAGGGGAAAATACGATGGCATTTCCCGCCTTGATCGCAATCTCAGCCTTGTACATCGCCGTCGAGGTCGGATTGGTGGACGGTATCAGCCCGGCAATCACACCGACCGGAACTGCCAGAGTGCGCACCTTGCGTTCCTCATCTCTACTGATTTCCCCTATGGTCTTCATATCTTTGATATGTTCATATACGCCATTGCTGGCGAATACATTTTTAATAATTTTATCAGCTTCCACGCCGAATCCCGTTTCTTCGCAGGCCATCCTGGCCAGGCGCTTTGCATTGCGCACACCGGCATACGCGATTGATTTCACAATCGCGTCTACCTCTTTCTGATTCTTTGTACACAATTCATTCTGGGCAGCCTTGGCTTTTTCCACAAGCTCGCGTACTTCCTGCACTGACAAAAGATCTTTATCGTATAACTGCATATTTTAATTCTCCTGTCTCACAAATTCCAATATCTTTTGAATCAGTTCCTGTTTCTTGGCAAAACGGATCTCCGGTGATGTCATATTGGTAACTTCCAGTTCCCTGGCAAGCCTGCGAAGAGCGTCAACCGTCATCTTCTGCAGCTTCTTGGGGCTTAATTCCTGTCCGTCGTCCTCCGTGTCGGCAGGCTGCTGTTCCTCGTGCTGTCCCGCTTCCGGTTCATTGACGATTCCCGGCGATTCGATGACTTCCGGCTCCCCGGCGTTCTCCGGCTCACGGATGACTTCCGCCGATACCTGTCCGTTCTCACCCGAAGTTTCTCTGCCACTGCCAGCCTTCTTGATCATCCTGCCCACATCCTTTGCGGGGCGCGGGATCACATGTACCGATACGACAGTACCCACGCGATCCGCCGCAGCCGCCGATGCATCGACAGCCGCCTTCACCGCACCCACATCGCCCTCGACCATGACCGTCACCAGTCCGCCTCTCACTTTTACGACATCCCTCAGTGAAACATTTGCCGCCTTAAGCGCACTATCCAAAGCTTCCACTGCTGCAAGGTAGCCATATACTTCGATCATTCCCAATGCTTTCATATAGTACCTCCGCCGCTATCACGATGCCGCCTGCTCTACTCTTTTGGATTATCCGCTACGAATTCCACTGCCTGGGCAAATGCATCACAGGCCGCTTTGCATGCAGACTGACTGCCCGTGAGCAGCGCGCCGCCGAAGTTTGTCTCTGACGGAGGTGCGTACAGTACGCACATTCTCACGTCAGCCGCTTTCAGAGCCGCATCCACCCCGTACATAGCCTCAAGAGGCGGTGCGATCAGGTACGCCATCGCTTCGCCTTCCGCAATTCCCGCTCCCTCAGACAGATAGGAGCCGGTGCGGGAGATGCAGTGTGCATAATAGACGATCGTGTCGTCCTCATTTGCAGAGACAAAATGAGCCTCATTTTCAATCACATCCACGCAGGCTTCCAGTCCGCTTCTCACTTCCGCTGGGTTCGGTCCCGCCAGAATGCCGATGATCTCGCCAGCCAGCTTGGTATTGGCATTGTCGGCGCCCCCGTAGAAACTTTTTGCATAGACAACTTTTACGTCCGCCTTCTTGGTTGCCTCATCAAGAGCCGTATATGTAACATCATCACAGTTCGAGGTGATCAGAGCCACGGATTTCTGGTCCGGCGCCAGATTCAGTTCCTTCGCCATATCCGGACTGACGTTCGATATGATTTTGGTTGCAAGTACATCCGCTTTGATTGGATCTCGTTTCATTTGATTCCCTCCTATCGTACTTAGAGTTTCAGATCAGTTCCGCTGACTTTCATCTCCAAAATCTTCTTAATGATGTCGGCGATATGTGCCCCTGCCTCAGCCGGAATCGTACCGTCCTTGTGAATATTGGAAACTACCGTTCTCCTGGCCTCCGGCATTCCGACCGTTGCCCTGTAGGCGATATAGGCGGACATGGACTTTGCCGTGATCAGTCCCGGCCGTTCTCCGATCAGCACACAGGTCACTTCCGCTCCGGTGATCTCCGAGATCTGGTCCATCGCTCCCACACGCCCGTATTTTACGAAAAACGGGGTTCCGCACTCGATTCCTGCACTCTTAAGTCCCTGCTGGATCGCCGGCAGCACATCTCCCACGTTTGCCGCAACAGCCGCTGAACTCAGTCCGTCTGACACGTAGATCTGAACCTTCGGGTTCATCCTGCATTTTTCTTTGATGGTCTGTACCGCCTCGTCATTCAGTCGTCTTCCGAGGTCCGGCCTCGTCAGATAGGTATCTTTGCTGTCACAGCACGTCTGCACCGTAAACAATCCCATGTTATCGATGAAATCCTGGTCAACGTCTGAGAACACTGCGTCCTGCGCCGCCGAATGAGCTGCTCGAAACTGAAGGACCGGATCCGTCTTATAGCGGGCGCCTGCCTTACCGATTCCCAGACGGCAGGGTGCGTACTGTTTCAGATCATAGTATGCTTCCCTGTTCACCGGATTTTCAACGAGATACTGCGTTTTGATATCTACTTCCGTCACGTCCGGAATACAGCCTTCTTCGATCACAGGCGCGCCTGCATCGGAAGATTTTGCGGCAGCCGCAGAGGAACCGTCCGTTTGATTCAGATTCATTTCCACCAAAACCTGTTCAATAATACTTCTCAAATCTTTTTCATTAACCAAACTTTCCACCTCCTATTTGCTCAAAAATACGGATGCATCGCCTGCCAGCGGCGTCAGTTTTCCATTCTCAGAGAATCCCATCTTTTCCAGCCACGCATCAAATTCTTTGATCGGACGAAGTCCGAATATTTCGCGAAGTCCTGCTGCTTCATGATAACCGGTACACTGGTACATCAGCATACAGTCGTCGCCCTGCGGCACACCCATGACATAGTTGCAGCCCGCCGCAACCAGCAGAGTCGCCAGGTTCTCGATATCGTTCTGGTCAGCCTTCATATGATTCGTATAACATGCGTCGCAGCCCATCGGGATACCCGTCAGTTTGCCCATGAAGTGGTCCTCAAGGCCTGCACGGATTACCTGTTTGGAATCATACAGATACTCCGGTCCGATAAATCCTACGACGGTGTTAACCAGGAATGGCTGATACCGTTTGGCAAACCCATAACATCTTGCTTCCATGGTCACCTGATCCCAGCCGTTATGTGCTTCAGATGACAGCTCGGACCCCTGCCCCGTCTCAAAGTACATCACATTCGGACCCGTGCTGGTGCCTTTGTGAAGCATCATATCGCGTCCTTCATCCAGCATGGATGCAGTCAGTCCGAATGCCTCATTTCCCATCTGGGATCCCGCGATGGACTGGAACATCAGATCGATCGGGGCCCCCAGCCTGTCGGCCGCCTCCATCTGTGTGGTGACATGCGCGAGTACACAGATCTGTGTCGGCACATCCCACTCGTTTTTGAACTCGTCAAAGTTTCTCAGGATTCTTGCGACGCTTTCCACCGAGTCATCCACCGGATTCAGTCCGATCACCGCGTCACCGCAGCCAAGACTTAAGCCTTCCATTACGGAAGCCATGATGCCTTTCGGATCATCTGTCGTATGGTTGGGCTGCAGACGTGAGGAAAATGTTCCCGGCAAACCGATCGTTGTGTTGCAGTGTGCCGATACCCTGATCTTCTTCGCTGCATAGATCAGATCCAGATTGCTCATCAATTTGCAGACAGCTGCCACCATCTCACTTGTGATGCCCCTTGCTGCCCTGCGGACCATATCGCCCGTGGTCTCTGTATCCAGGATCCACTCACGGAACTCGGCTACCGTCTTGTTTTTGATCTCCCCGTAAATGGTCTCGTTGACGGAATCCTGGATGATCCTGGTCACCTCGTCCTCCTCATAGGGAACTGCCGGATTGTTGCGGAGGTCTTCCAATGTGATATGTGAAAGCACAACTTTTGCAGCTACTCTTTCCTCCGCAGATTCTGCGGCAATTCCTGCCAGCTTATCGCCGGATTTTTCTTCATTGGCTTTTGCCATGATTTCGCGAAGAGATTTAAATTCATATACCCTGCCAAATAATTTTGTCTTTAATATCAATCCTTTCACCCTCCTTTTTCATGAGTTAAATATTAAGGTTTTGGTCACGACCGGAACCACGCGCCCCATGGCTACTGGCTCCCCGATGTCAATGTAGTCGCCGTCATTTGCATATATCCCGTCAATACAGATGATGTCCTTCCTGTTTTCAAGAAGTACATTCAGCGCATTTCCGAGTACCTTGGCGATATCATTCTCTATCACCAGAATCAGCGGATGGGGACCTTCGATGATCTCCCTCGCACCCTGCGCTATGCAGCGGGCAAGTTCCTGAATCTGTGCAAACGTGGTATGATAATCACCGGAAAATACGATGGCAACCTGTCCCAGCACACCATCCGTCCCATAAAGAGGCAGCTTTTTTCGAATGGTATCCTGAAACCCTGCCGGTTCCCGTTCCTCCTCCGCCGGAACCTTCAGAACCGGAATGTTTTTAATCGGCAGCTTTCCGCTTGTATAGCTGATGGTACTGCCGCTAACATTTGTTGTGTGTGTACCTGCGCCGACCACCGTCGCCCGGATCGTCTCGGCGGCCGGATACCGCCTGACTGCCTGCAGCGCCCGGTTTTTCCTCACTGCCCTTGCCAGCAGTACGCCGATATCCCCGTACTGGAATATGTCCTTCGGCTCCTCTTCATAAATGCAGCTGGCAACTCCGCCTGAGTATGTAAGCGCCATGATCCCCGGCGTATCCGGCAGCATGCTTCCCTGATTGGTATAAAGCCCGCGGTGTATGCGGTCAGGCGGACTTAAGTGCAGCGCCATGGCAAGCTGTTCCGCCATTCGCTCACAGACACGGTACAGGATCCGTTCATCCGCCGTATCCCCCTCCCGGAGGGGAATCTCATACGCTTTTGCCAGTCTTAAAATCCCGGGAAAGATATAACGGATCTTTCCTCCCTCAATCCTGATCAGCCGTCCCCCGATATCCAGGCAGCAGGTGCCTTTTAGTTTTCCTTTTTGGAACAGCGCTATGTTGCTGGTTCCTCCTCCGATATCCACATTGGCTACCACCTCCCGATGTTCCTCTGACAACTTATCTGTACCGGCGCCTCTGGCAGAAAGTACCGCCTCCAGGTTCGGTCCCGCAGTGGCAACGACGAAGTCTCCCGCCATATCACTCAAAGAGTTCAGAACACTGTTGGCGTTCTGCTTCCTGGCAGTCTCGCCGGTGATGATAACCGCCCCTGTCTGCAGGTCCTCCGGCTTCATGCCGGCATTCTGGTATTCCATCTGAATGATCTCTTTCACTCTGGCCGCATCAATCTCCGTCTGGGACAGAAGCGGCGTAAAATAAATGCGGCTGCGGTAAGTCACCTCCTTCTCCACAATGCTGATGCGGGGCACCGCGTAACTGCTGGCCCTGTTCTCAATGATCAGCCTGCTGAAGATCAGCTGCGTGGTCGAAGTTCCGATATCTATTCCAACACTTAAAATTATCTCCCGCATGGGAATCGCCTCCCTTATGTACCCCTACTCTTTCTCGTCCCCTTTAAAGAACCGTATCAGTTCCTCAAACCCGGTCCCGTCATAGCTGCTGGTCACAAAGATGTTCCCTGCTCCCGCCATCTGAAGATACTGTTTTGCATCCTCCACCTGTTCCGGAGTCGCAAGGTCATTCTTCGTGACAACACCGATGCAGGGCTTGGCAAATGTGCTGGAGTATCCCGGTGGAAACATCGTTCCCTCCTCATCCGCCTGCTGGACCAGAACAATCAGATCGGCATCTGCCGCCGTCACGATCAGTGCCCCTCTGAGGTGGGTCCTCTCGAGATACTCTCCCGGTGTATCGATGATGTTGTCGTTAATAATCTCTATCGTCTGTGTTTTGTGATACTTCAAATCTTCCTGATTGATATACTGGCACAGTGTCGTCTTGCCTGCCATCGACCGTCCGATCAGGATAATCCTTTTTTTTGCTGTCATCTTGTCTTCCTCTATGAGCGGGTTACCGGCGCAGGGGCAAATCCCATCACGTCGCAGAGCACTTTCATCACATCCTGCAGTGCCGCCTCCACCTCCGAAACCTCTCCCGTAATGATCAGGGAGCCGTTAAATCTGTCCACAAATCCAATTTTTATCCCCGCCGCCTTGCTCGCCACATCTGCGGCGATAATTGCCGCCTCACTCGGTGTGATCGTAAAGATCCCGATGGCACCGCTGGCATCGATGAGTCCCATTTTCGCATACAGCTCTTTCACCGGGTGCGGAATCACATGAGCCAATGTCACCTGCTTGCCCGGCACAAATTCCTGTATGATACGTTCTTTCTCACCATCAAACATAAGCATCGCCTCTTTCTGTTATCGCTTCTCAGTTTAGTTTTCCCGTGTAGGCCCTCATGAACAGTTCCCGGATCTCTTTTTTCGAACATGTCCTTGGATTTGTCCTTGTGCAGCTGTCCTTATACGCCGCCTCAGCCATATCATCCAGCGCCCGCTCAAAAGCCTCCTTTTCAATCCCCGCAGCTTTGATACTCTCCGGAATCCCCAGCTGGCGGATCATCTGTTTCGTCGACCGCACTACGCTGAACGCGCTCTGCCTGATACTCGGGCCGTCAATTTTCACCAGCCTGGCAATGATCGCGTACCGCCTGGCAGTGGCCGTCAGTTTATCGAGGCATCCCGCGTTAAACACCATCACATAAGGCAGCAGTATACCGTTTGCCCGTCCATGAGGAATATGAAAGTGAGCACCCAGCGTATGTGCCATGCTGTGGTTCAGCCCCAGTCCTGCATTGCTGAAGGCCATGCCTGCAAGACACGATGCATGATGCATCTTCTGTCTTGCCTCCAGGTTGTCCGGCTCATGATAGACTCTGAGCAGATTGCTCCTGACCAGTTTGATCGCCTTCTCCGCCGCAGCGTCGGTAAAATCGTTGGCCTCCGTCGACACAAACGCTTCGATCGCATGCGTCAGTACATCGATCCCCGTATCCGCCGTCACAGCCGGGGGAACAGACTTCACAAGCTCCGCATCCAAAATGGCTGCGTCGGGCAGCATGTCATCCTCCACCAGCGGATATTTTGCTGATTTTTCCGGATTGCTGATCACAGAAAATTTACTCACCTCAGATCCTGTCCCACTGGTCGTCGGTATCACCACGAGAAGGCATTTCTCGGCGAGTCCCTGACGGGCTGACAGGTAGTTCATCGCTTTGGCTGCATCGATTGCCGATCCCCCTCCCAATGCCAGCAGTACCTGTGGATGAAAATCCAGCATGATGGATATCCCTTTCGTCACGGTCGCTATGTCCGGATCCGGCTTCACCTCCGGGAAAATCTGATAAGCAATCCCCATTTCCTCCAACGGCCCCGTCAGATAACTCACCTTACCGCTCTCATACATAAAACGGTCTGTGACAATAAATGCACGACCTGCTTCCTTTAATACCGCTCTTAACCCCGATTTGTCCGTGTAAATTCTTGGTTTTACATAATAGTTATTCACAGTACCCTCCTGTACACTTTTTTAAAAAATAAAAAAGTGCTCAGTTTTTCACGTTCAGCCAGAAAAACCAAGACACTTAATGCTTTTGCACGCAATTGGCACTCAATATGTAGTTTTTACTTTTAATTTATATAACAATACCATATTTTTCATATTTTGTCAACTTTGTCTGTTTTTAATCGTTTGTATTGAGATTTTTTATATATTTCTACGGTTTTATAACTTTCTTTCGTCTTATTCCTGTTATTTCAAGATATATCAGCTTGCGACATAATTTCATTTCTCAGCAGCACAATCCACTTGAAGCTTTTTCGTTTTACAGGACGCAATTTCCCGTAAACAAAAGCGCCCTAAATGGGCGCCTGTGTCTTGTGGAGGTACTTTTCCTTCGTGGCAAGTCCGCCGCGGATATGTCTCTCCTGTTTATTGATATCCAACACTTTTCTTGCTTCCTGCGCAAGTCCCGGATTAATCTGCAGCAGCCGATCCGTAACATCTTTATGTACCGTACTCTTGCTGATTCCAAATTTCTTTGCTGTCTGCCTCACAGTTGCTTTTGTTTCAATAATATAATTGGCAATTTCCACTGCCCGTTCTTCTATATAATCTTTCAAGGATAAGCCCCCGAAGACGCTGTTTTTACAGTGTATGCGGAGGCTCAGACGGTTATGTCGGTTTACCCCAACAATCTCACGTTTTAAAGCTATCTGATCAGCGGTTGTAAAACGCCTCCAGTGCACGTCCGATATACTCCGTGGTTCCCGCGCCGTATAGCTTATCCATTCGCATTTGAAAATCTCTGTCAGTTTGATACTTTCGCGCCATATCCAGCATCAATACCGACACATCTTTCATCTGATAAAGCTGTCTGGAGACAAAATCCATCTCCCCCGCAATCTCCCTGACCTCGAAGGAGTTTACATCCGTTCCTGATTTTGCTGCCAGCTTTTTTGTGATCTTTTCAAGCCTCTGTCCGTATGCCTCCATGATTTTAGAATTGTCCGGGTTCTCTGCGGCCTTCAGCGCACTGTCTTTATCGCCGTACCACTCGACGACTTTGGCAAAATTTTTTTGTGCCTGCTCACCTGACGCCTGTTCCATAAAATGTTTTTCAAATCCTTCCATGCTCCCATACTGCCTGACAAAAGTATCTTTTTGTTCTTCCGACATGTTTTTGACCATTGTGCGATACATTTCTTCAATATCTGCTTTACTGAAAACCTCAAAATCCATCTTATGATCTCCTTTCAGAATCCCGTCAATGCTGGCAATGATACGCTCGAGTCTTTCCTTTTTTAGTACCAGCATCTTTCTCTGACTGTTTAATAACTGATTTCTGTCAAGTTCAGGATCTTCCATGATGGATTTGATATCCCCAAGCGGCATATCAAATTCCCTGAAAAACAGTATCTGCTGCAAAACTTCCAGTGCCTTATCGTCATAAAGCCGGTATCCCGCCTCACTTGTTTGTGTCGGTTTCAATAAGCCGATCTCATCATAATAGTGCAGCGTACGCACGCTGATACCTGTCAGTTTCGCTACTTCTTTTACAGTCTTCATCACTGCTTCCTCCTGTTCCTGATATGTCCATCATAACGTATAACGCAGCGTGAGGGTCAATAGGTTTTTCATCTTTTTCTTCCCGCTCTTTCTTTACAACTCTCCCCCTGACATTGTATACTTCCTTCAGACGTCATCATATGATTCCTATAACTTTTCAAAGGAGATTTCTCATGAATTTTATATATCCCGCTATTTTTCACAAGACTGAGACAGGGCGTTTTACCGCTGTTTTTCCGGACCTGGAGATGTGCCGCGCCGATGGCGATACCCTGGAAGACTGCATTGAGAATGCAAACAGCGCCGCTTATGACTGGATCTACGTGGAGCTGTCAGAGTTTGACGGACAGCTTCCCGCAGTTACCGATATCACCGATATCCCGCTGAATGACGGCGATATCGTACGGAACATTTCCGTCCATGTCCGTTTAACAGACGGATGGGACGAATAAAAAGCGGAGGTCCCATGTTCAAAATCGGTGAATTTTCAAAACTGACACAAGTATCTATCAGAATGCTGCGGTACTACGACGAAAATCATCTTCTAAAGCCTGCGCAGGTGGATCCATATACGGGATACCGCCTGTATTCCGTCGATCAGATTCCCCGGCTCAACCGCATAGTTTTCCTGCGGGACAGCGGTTTCAACGTCACCGAAATCACAGAGGCCCTGAACAGCTGGGATGACGGCAAAGTCATACAGCTGCTCGAGAACAAACGCATCCAACTTGAACAAAACATTCAGGAACAGCAGCAGAAAATCTCCAGGATCGAACTTGCCACAGCG
Organism: uncultured Ruminococcus sp.; assembly: GCA_964621905.1. GTDB lineage: Bacteria > Bacillota > Clostridia > Lachnospirales > Lachnospiraceae > Ruminococcus_G. The sequence goes on from CAZUNG010000019.1 coordinate 48,085, forward strand.
GATCTTATGCAGGAAAAAAGCGATATGCCCTGCAGCATCACGATCAAGTCCGTTCCCAGCTGTCAGGTACTCTCTCTTCGAAAGATTATCCCCGACTATTATGCAGAAGGCCTGCTCTGGAAAGAGATGTCCGCGTTTGCGGCCAGCCGCCATATCCAGATAATCGGTGATACATTTTCCATCTATCACGACACAGAATACAAAGAAACGGATGTGGATGTTGAGTTGTGCGCTATCGTATCACGTATGGAGGACTCCAAAGAGGGGTTTCTCTTTCGGAATACCGAAGCAGTCCCCTGTATGGCGAGCACCATGGTATACGGTCCATTCAGTAATATCGCAGGCGCATATCTTACGTTTGCGCGGTGGCTTCAGGAAAACAGTCAGTTTCAAATGCTTGGGACGAGCCGGCAGATCGTCCACCGCGGTCCGTGGAATGAGGAAAACCCGGAACATTACCTGGTCGAATTACAGATTCCGCTGAAGGATCATGTAAAATCATAAGATTCTTGTTGACTCTCACACAGTGTCAGGGTATACGCTGGATATATCAATCACACATGGGAGGAAAACATATGGAAGAATATAAGGTATACCCGATCGGAGAGGTTCATACGGATGAGGAAGGGTTTTTCATCGATCTGGATCCTTCATACCGCCCTGCTCTTCAGGCACTTAACGGCTTCAGCCATATCAACGTACTCTGGTGGTTCAGCCACTGTGATGCAAAAGAACTGCGCCGCACACTGGAAGCGCCCAAACCGTACAGACAATCGCCTGATGTGATGGGCATCTTCGCCACAAGATCACCCGTACGTCCGAATCCCATTGCCCTGTCTGCCGCAGGGGTCATTCATATCGACGAAAAGCGGGGGCGTATTCAGATTGCTTACATCGACGCCGAAGACGGAAGTCCGGTGCTCGATATCAAGCCGTATACGCCGAGTCTCGACCGGATAGAGAATCTGGGCCTTCCCGGCTGGTGCCGCCACTGGCCGCGCAGTGTCGAGGACTCCGCTGATTTTAACTGGGAAGACGAATTTAACTTCTAAATCAAATGAACCGGACAGGCGTACTTCTGTTTTGAACCCCTGTCCGGTTTATTTAATCCGTAAATTCCGTATCTGCCGCTATCACAATAGTCTGCCTTTGTCAACAGAAGACTATTCTATCATGGCTGTCACTCCTCCAGATAATGTTCCCTGAGCAGCTGTATCTCTTCCGGTCCCATCGCAAATGCCGCCAGAGACCGTACCAAGCCGAGTACATTCCGATCATCTGTGTGTTTTCGTGCCTCCTTCATAATACCCGCGATCCTGTCACTTTCCACAATATTCGTCAGTGCAAAATCTCTGAGTATCATATCCCGATATATTTCCATCCATCAGACCGGAAAGCAACCTCTGCAGCACACCGGTAGCCGCCCAGCTACCTGGCATTTTCCACTCCCGATAAACTGATCTCTTTCTTCCATTCCCTTAATGCTGCATCATACCACTGTTTCGTCCCCTCATCAAAGCAGACCATCGTCACCTGTTCCGGTCTCGGATGTACCGCACAGTATTCCAGGATCACCCGCACCGCGATTTCGGCCGCTTTTGCCAGAGGAAATCCGTATATCCCCGTGCTGATCGATGGAAATGCAATGCTTCTGCACCCGTACTCCGACGCCAGCGAGAGACAGCTTTTATAACAGCTCTCAAGGAGCTCCTTCTCCCGGTGATTCCCTCCACGCCATACCGGTCCCGGCGTATGTATGATATACTTTGCCAAAAGGCGGTAACCTCCGGTAAGTTTCGCCTTTCCCGTCTCACACCCGTTCAGGGCCCTGCATTCTTTTAAAAGCTCCGGGCCCGCCGCACGGTGGATCGCTCCATCCACACCTCCCCCGCCGAGAAGAGACGTATTCGCAGCATTTACAATCGCATCACTCGCCATCTCCGTGATATCTCCCAAAATGATATTCAGTTTCATAACTCCGACACTTCCTTTCCCTCTCCTGTTCTGACTGTTATCGGCTGTCTCTATATTATCACCCTCAGGTTCTTTTCTCCACCGATTTTCAGACCGATCAGACACAAAAGGGCTGCCGCGGTCCTTGTATTGAACCGCGGCAGCCCCATTCGTTCATCTTCTCCCTCTGAATACACCCGCAATCCCGGCGATCGCCTTCTGCGGAATCTCAAACACGAAGATAATGCCAAGGACGATCGCCGCCGCAAGGCACAACGTCTGACGCCCGTACCGGGAGCACTCCTGCATATCGCCCATGATCATCGAATACACCGTCCAGTAGATCCCCAATCCGGGCACCAGCGGAAAGATTCCCGACAGCATAAACAGCGTCGCCGGACATTTCCGTGCGGTTCCGCAGACTCTCGACAGAAACACCACACACGCAGTGGCTATAAAAGTCCCCGTAATATTCGAAAAACTCAGATAATGTACGATACTCCAGCAGATTACCCAGCCGCCTCCGCCGATCAGACCGCAGTACAGATAATACTCTCTCGGCACATAAAACATGATAGAAAAAGCGACTGTCCCGAAACAGGCGGCAATAAACTGAAACAACACGGTCATGATCATAGCATGATCCCTCCTGTCAGCCTGTGATACAGGATGTAGACGAGCCCTACCCCTATAGCGATGCCGCACGTCACGATCAGCGTGTCCAGCATCCTGACAGATCCAGCAATATAATTGGAATCCGCCAGCTCTCTGATCGATGTAACAAAAGATACCCCGGGCAGCAGCGGCATGATGGCCCCTATAACGATCGCACTCAGGTTGCTGCCCAGCCCGATCTTGTACAAAACAACAGATAAAAATGTCGCCAGAAAACCGCCTGCAATGTTGAGTACAATCTTAGACATAGGACGTTCCCGTTTTTCCGCCCAGAGAATGAACACATACAGCAGCAGACCGGCTGCAAACGCCGCCAGGCTGTCCCAGATGTTCCCTCCCGCTACATAGCAGAAACAGGCGGCTCCCAGACCGGAGGCCGCCATCCTGGTATACGCACGTTTTCCTGCCATGTGCTCAATCTCTTCCAGGTGCACCCAGGCTTCTTCCACCGTCCACCGTCCCTCTTCAATCTCTCTGGACAATTTGTTGACCTCTGCGACCTTGCACAGCTGTACACCTGCCAGTGGAATATGTTTCACCTGGGCATAAATCTCATTCTGCTGATTCTCAGCAGTGAGAAAAATCCCGCTGCTGAGCACAAAGGAACTGCTGGCGTCCATTCCGTAATATCGTGAAACCCTTTTTATGGTTTCCTCCACACGATATATTTCAGCCCCGGATGCCAGCAGGATCCTCCCTGCTTTTACCGCGGTATCCAATACAAACTTATCATACTGTTCCATAATTCATTATGCTTTTCTGCTTCTTTTCTCCGCCTGAATCTTCATTCTCTTTTCTTTCGTAAGTCCCATCCATGCGATACTTGCGATCAGACCCACGATGGCGAGTCCTGCCAGGATGCCAAAAAATACTTTGTATCCCATCGCACCTGCCCAGCGGTCCAGACACATACCGCCGATGACCGGCATAAAGAACTCCGCGCTGTAACCGATCGGTGTGATAATAGCAGTTGCCGTACCCGTGATCTCCAGCGGGTAGTTTCCCTCTTCCATGATTGCAAAATGCATGGACTGGATCGCATACATCGATGCATAAATCGCTGCGATAAATACCAGCAGCATCCAGATCATAGACGGCTGTCCCGGTGTAAAGATAATTCCGAAAATGCCGATGATCATGATCACGTAGGAGATGGACAGGATCTTGGAAGAACCAACTTTATCTGCAAAAATCCCTGATGCAAAACACCCCACCGGGCGGCAATACTGTGAGAAATATCCAAGCGCCGCAGCGATAACGGCGGACGTTCCGAACACAGAAGTCGCATACGGTGTGATATAAAAATAACTGATGATCATAGCATAAGAACAGAAGATAATTAATATCTGCAGCCAGGTCGTCGGCATTTTTGCCACACGTTTCAGAATCTTCATATCGAAAAGTTTCTTCGGTCCTTCTTCTCCCTCCGAACGCTCCGGCTCTTTAAACATAAAGAAGACCAGAATACCGAGGAGAACACAGATCACCGAGTAAATGATGATGACCGCCGAAAGAGCCGTCTTATCCGTACTGACTTTTGCGAGGTATCCAAACAGTGCCAGTACAATGGCAGACTGCACCATGTTAACGATGCCGCGTCCGCCTTCAAAAAAACCGAACGCCTTTCCCTGCTCATCGGAATTCGCCAGGGAACGGATTGCCTTTACGAGCGCACTCCAGAATGTCAGAATAGATGTAATTCCCCAGATACAGTGTATCGCAAACACCACCGGATACGGTGGAAACAACAGCAGTACAAATCCACAGATGCCTGTCGTCACCAGCGAAATCGTCATCAAATGTCTTGCCGGCCAGCGGTCCGCACAGAAACCACCGAGGAAATATGCAAACACACTGAACCCGCCGAACGCACTTCCCAGCGCGCCCATCTGCGTATTCGTAATTCCAAAGCACTCCACAAACGCATCATAATAATAGCTTCTGAAATAAGGCAGTGCATAAATCAATGCCCCCGATATGATAAGAATTATCAGTGTCGGCATATTCTTTTTCAGTTTACTTCCCGTAGTTACCTGTCTCATAGCTTCCTCCCAATCACTTTCGCTCTTTCCCTTTGCTCCCTCGCGATCATGTATCAGTACCTCACGATCTGGTCTTCCAGCTTCTTCGTTCTTAACGTCAGCGTCCGGCAGCCATCCTTCGTCACAAGAATATCATCCTCGATCCTCACACCGCCTACGCCTTCTATGTAAATACCAGGTTCAATCGTAAATGTCATCCCTTCCTCCAGCACCAGATCACTGGCGGATGTAATGTACGGCTCCTCGTGGACGTCGAGACCCAGTCCATGGCCCGTCCTGTGCAGGAATAGTTCACCGTATCCGGCATTTGTGATCACATCTCTTGCCGCCCTGTCAACATCCGATGCCTTTACACCCGGCTTCACTGACTCGATAGCCGTCAGGTTTGCCCTGAGTACAATGTCATAGATCTCCGCAAGTTTTGGATTTCCGACCTTCCCCACAAACAGACAGCGTGTGATATCTGACCAGTAATAGTTGTAGTATGCACAGAAGTCCATCAATACAATGTCCCCCTCCTGAAATGCATAATCACCACTGACACCGTGCGGGTTTGCGGAGTTTGCAGCCGCCAGTACCAGAATAATGAATTCATCCGTGATAAATCCAGGATAGGAAGCCATATATGTATACAGCATCATATTCAGTTCTTTCTCTGTCATCCCGGGTCTGATCTTTTCAGATACATAGGCGACAGCTTCGTCAACGATCTTCGCTGCAAACTGCATCGTCTCTATCTCTGTTTCATCCTTAAACATCCGAAGCTGTGCAATGCAGTCTCCCAGATCTTCAATCTGACAATCCAGCGAATGAAAGATCTCCCCGATCCGCATGGAAAAATACTTTTTGTCCACCGCAAGTGTCGTGCATTCCCCCACAACCTCACGTATCGTATCCGCAGGACCGTCTTCATCCAGATACGTTTTTTCCGGAACAACGCCCTTCATACACCCCGTGTCCACGCTCGGATTAACCATGGTGAGTTCCTGAGTTCCGGCATCCAGTACCAGCCCATAATATCTCTCGTAAGGAATGATATGTATCCCCGTCAGATAGTTAATCGACATGGGGTCTCCTATGATCGCTTTATCATATCCGGATTTTTTCAGAATTTCACAGGCTTTTAACTGTCTTGTTCTTAATGCATCCATATTTTTCTCCTTATTAAATTTTATTAATTTTTTTCACACACATGATTGTTATTAATCACTTTATCATGCTTTTTAGTTTTTATCAACCGTTTTTATATCTATTTTATGATTTTTCAAAAAATCATCATGCATAACTGGTAAAACCAATGTGCCACAACACCTGCACACAGACCTCCGATCGTATGACTGAAAATGGCTTTTCCGGTCAGTTTTTTACATCCGAGCGAATCCATCATCGCGACATGCGTACTGAGATAGCCGCTCCAGCACATACACATCGCCGTAAACACCGCGATATCATTTCCTGCTGCAATCCCATCCTGCACCATCTTAGGCACCAGACCGATGGCGGCTCCTGCTGCGCCAAGAGCCGTAACCGGAACCGCTACGCACATGGAATTTGTGAATCCAAACAACGGCTCCAAAATAAACTGCAGCTTATCCCCGATCGCCGGAAGCAATGCCACGCCCTCATAAGCCGCTCCCGTATACACGCCTGAGGCGGCAGGTCCGTTCGTGAGCATCAATACCAGTGTACAGATGATGATTACGCCCGGAATGATGGCAACTCCCATTTCCACTCCCGCCTTTCCTCCGTCCAGGATCGCTCCGAGCACACGGTTGCCGATGGAGCCCGGACGCACTTCCCTCTCATCCGCCATCAGCGTCTGTCCATTGACAGAACAATCACACATTTCCTGTTTTCCAAAAACCTTAGACGTAAAGATCAGCATGATGCGGACACTGATAACGCTTCCCACGATAGCCCCAAGATTTCCTATCAGCGCCGGAAGGATAAAGGTTCCTCCCCCTGGATTTTTGATTCCGATCATAAACGTGGTGATGATCAGTCCCATGCCGAATGCCGTACCGATATTGGTGAGCGCAGGAAGCTGATATTTTTTAAAATACCGGCGAAATCCGCTCTGGTCTGCAAGCGTCAGAATCGCAGGATTATCTGACAGATACGTTGCAAGTACACCGATGATGCTGGCTCCCGGAAGTCCGTACAGCGGTTTCATCAGCGGAGAAAGGATTTTATTGATCAGCGCCACGACCCCGAATTCTGTAAAAAGCCCCGATATCGCCCCCGCCAGCACCGCAATCGCCATGATATACAATACCGTATCGATCAGAAGCTGATACCCGGTATTCATCATGGTGTTAATCATGTTGACTGCCCCCATTTGACTGCCCAGATACACAAAAATCCCCGCAAACAATGCCAGAAACACAAAGACTTCCAATCCTACCACTGGTTTCGTTTTCATTTTTTCCATTGCACGTTCCATAAATACCTCCCATATACTTTTGTGAAATTTTATTTCATTTTTTCACGTACAAATAATTTATAATGAAATTATATATTTTTGAATATGAAAAGTCAAATTATTTCGCAATAAAATGCATTCTTATAAAAACTGCACAAAAAAAGCTGTGAGATTTCTCTCACAGCCGTATGGCATTTCCTTCTTAATCTTCTTCCCTAACATCCCATATCCGGGACCAGTAGGACACGCTTTTATCTGTCTCGCTTTTATTATAATAGCAATGCCTCGTATGCGCTTTCACATATACACTGTCGCCAGTCTTCAGCTCAAACACTTCTCCGTCAATATCGATGGTGAGTTCCCCGTTTATCACTGTTCCGACCTCCCCGAACTCATGTGTCCACCACTCACCGCTGGTCTCTGACATCGGCGGCAGTTCTGTAACCAGAAAACTCGCATGCTCAATACCGAAATCAATCATCTCGATACGCATGCTGTGCTCTTCATCGATCGTGATATCACGGTCTTCTCTGCGGATAATAATTTTTTCTTCGGCATTTCGCTCCAGCAGGTCCCCCAGTGAACTGTGAAATACCTCGCATATCTTCTGTATGTTCATCAGTGTCGGGCTGGTTATGTTTCTTTCAATGTTGCTCAGATAACCGGTAGACAATCCAGTCTCTTTCGCCAGTTTCTGCAGTGTCATTTTCCTGGATTTTCGCAGGCTCCGGATACTGCTTCCAATTCTGTCAAGATTGCCCACAGTTTTCCCTCCTTTCTGTAATTGTGATCATGTTACTTTTTGTTTATTATACACCATAACAGTATAAAAATAAATGCATTCTCAATAAATTAATCGCTTTTTTATATAAATGAAAATATTTTACATTTTTTCACAACCCTGTTGACAAAATGTTTTTAACGGGATATCATGAATTTAAATGAAAGACGTGATTATGCACAATATCATTTTCATTTCGCACATGATTCTTGTAAAAACAAACAAATTCCTGGAGGGCTATTTATGAACTTTGTACCACAGTTAAATTATGTCAGTGAAAAACAGATTGAAAAACTGCATCAGTATGGTATGGAAATACTGAAAAAACTCGGTATGCGCGTTGAGGATCCCATGATCCGAAAATTGCTCTGTGAGCATGGCTGCACGGAGAAGGGAGACCGCATCTTCTTTACAGATACGTTAATCGGAGACATGCTGAAGGCGCAGAAAGGCCGTGTAACCATGACCTCGGCTGTGACCGGCATGAAAAAAGAAATGGAAATCGGAAAAACATTCGTACACAGTACCGGAGGCGCACCCTGGATCGCAGATATGAAGACGGGAAAACGCCGCAATGGAATGCTCACAGACCTGATCGATACCATTCGCGTGATGAATCAGCTTCCTGAGCTGGATCTTCCGTGCGCCCTGGTTTACCCGAGTGAAATCCCCTCCGCGGTCACTCAGCTGAAGCAGACTGCTACGATGCTGAAATACTCCCACAAGCCGATTTACGGACCCGGGATCTCTGTCGCCAGCAACGCAAAATATATTGCGGAACTTTTTAAAGTCTACGGCGGCAGCTCCCTGGCAGACAACCCCATCGGTATGGTGGGTATCTCCCCGGAATCACCGCTTTTTCTGCCAAAAGAAATCACAGACACCATGAGCCACATCGTGCGCGCCGGTATCCCGGTCAGCATACTGGCCGCACCGATGGGCGGACTGACTTCTCCGCTGTCCGTTGCCGGAACAGTCGCACAGGCCCACGCGGAGATCCTGGCATTTGCCTGTGTCTCTTATCTGATGAATCCGGACTGCGTGCTGTTCTACGGATCCAGAACATTCTTTGCAAATATGAAGAACAGCCAGAGTATTCTCGGTCTGCCTGAGACCGGCATCTCAAGTGCACTGGCGGTACAGCTCGCAAACCACTGCGGCTTCCTGTCAGACGTTTATGGTCTTTCCTGCACAAGCTGTGCAATGGACGAACAGACAGGCTACGAAAAAATGATCAATGCAATGCTGCCGGGACTTGCAGGTGCAACCCTGATCACAGGTTTCGGCAGCACCGCAAGCGTAATGTGCTGTTCCTTAAGCCAGCTCGTGCTGGACAATGAGATCATCGCCATGATCCGCAAGGCCAAGAAACCATTTACAATCACTGAAGACGAACTTGGCTTTGAGTCACTGGAGTACGTGATCAATGACGGGGAAACCTTCCTCGAACAGGAACACACCATCGATCACCTCCATGGAGAGGTATTCCAGCCGTCTATCGGCTTTGACAGTGTATGGGCAGACTGGATCAAGTGCGGAGAAATCCCGCTGACCGAACGCGCCGCTGACCGCGCACTCGAACTGATTCAGAACGACGAAGTCCCGGAAACGAAGCCCGAGATCATAACTGAAGTCGAAAAAATACTGGCTGCGGCAGAAAAAGAATTATTATAAAAATTAAAAAACATTCCGCTCATACAGATGAGCGGAATGTTTTTAATTTGTCAGTTACAAGCTTTACACTACTTCTCCACAAACAATTCAATAATCGTATCTGTCCTCGGACGCAAAGTCAGGGGCGGACGGATAATTTCCAATATTTACAATCGCCACGTCCAGTTTTCTCCACGCCGCCTCCAGTGTATGATAATTCTCCATTGACTGAAACTGCTCCATTGTCACAAACGCCGGCGCATAGACATATTCCGGTCTCACATCAGTCGCTGTACACAACCGCGTTTCTGTCTTCCATTCCCACGCCAAAGCGCCTGACCTGCTCCAGCATATGACCAATGTTTCCCTCCCCGGCAAATTTATTTCCGTCAAAAAAATCCTCATCCAGATTCATCCACACAAGCGGATGTTTTTCACTGCGGACATCCACATTCTCTTTTAGCATCCCCACATAAACTTCCACATAATTCAGCTGATTATAATAGGTAAAATCCATCATATGGAACAGCTCTGTCTGTCCGCGCTCAATCCCTGTCTCCTCCCGCAGTTCCCGGTACGCAGCACAAAATCCATCTTCTCCCGCCTCTATTTTTCCTCCGACAAGGTTGTATTGACCTTTATAAGGATCACACACTCTTTGACACATCAGCACCTTCGTACGCTCTGCGTTAAAAATCATAATACAGTTATATCCCTGCATACTTCCCAGGCAATTATCAGTTGTCATGCCGGTCTCCTTTCCAGTCCTTAAAGTCCACAATCTTACTTCCGGATAAACTTTTTGTCTCCCTGGCATGTCCCTGGGGCAGCTCACCGGGCTTATATCCCCGGTTTACGATCACCCTGGTATCATTCCACAAAACCATCAATACATCCGCAATTTTCTGCAGTTCTTCCTTACTGTCTATCTCTACTCCGTGTTCCTTGATAAAATCAATAATATCACGCACACTGCAGCCGGAACAGATTTCCCACTGTACTCTGGCACCAATAAATTCTGCATCGATGTCCGGAATCCCCTTCTTGCGAATCAGATATTCAGCAAATCTCCTGATTCCTTCTCCCTCCGGCAGATATCCATGCACTACAATATCGTATATCTCGTCTCTTCCCGGAATATAATACTCTTTCCCCTTCTGAATGACCCGCAGCTTTTTGTATGTCGCCTCTGTATACAGCGGTTTCTGTATATAAAGCCCATCTGCCATCACAAAATCTTTGTAGCCCTCCGGCAGCTGTTCATAGGCTTCAATGATGTCCCGTTCTGAAATCCTGTCCTCGCAGTTCTGGTTATAGATTCTCGCAATAACTTCCAGCTCGGCCACCCCATACAAATATCCGGCCGCTTCCAGACAGTCCAACAAAAAGCTTCTGCGGAACCGTTCTTTTAAACACCCTTCTTTCTCCAGTCTGAGATATCCCTCCTCGGCATCTTTGGGAACCATAATGTAATCGCCCTCCAGGACTCCACAGTACCCTCCATCCTGCAGCCGCTCAAAGACCCCAGGATCTTTTGCTTTATACGGACCCTTCGCGCGAATCGCTGCTTCATACTCCGAAATCTCGTAATCGCGAAGACACAAAAAGAACCGGCTCATAATCTCCGGCCTGAGAATATGAGAAACCGTACATGCAATCAGGTCATCTCTTCCCTTGGGCAAATCCGCTGATAGTCCGTGTATATGCGCAATATCCAGAATATCATGAAACTGATAGCACGCAAACACGTCTGCAAGAGACTCCTCCTTGCGGTTCCAATCTGGCTGACGAAGATTGGCAGCTTCCGGATTCCGGGCTGCCAGCAATCCCGTCTCTCCCTCTGCCATAGCCTCATATATTTCCTCCTGAAGCCTGTATTCCCCCTCACCGAAGATGACCTGGAAATTAGCCATAAAATCTTTATTGACGTCCTCCATATCGTATTCTTCATATCCCTGTTCCCCGGCCCAAAGCTGTATGTTTTCATGCTGTTCGTGATCCGGCTGACTCATAATCTCAAGACATTCATAATACCCCTCCAGTCCACCGCTGTCTTCGATCGGACAATTCCCCCTGTATTTCAGGACGCACGGAAAATTATTGGCATAATCCGGAAGCACTGCCTCCACTGTTATCTTATGCCTCCAGTCGTCCCCAAAATCATAAAGATAAGAAAACCAGTCTTCCTTTTCAATTAATGAGTTGATGTATGTCTCCGCAGCATCCAGGCTATATTCGGCATTCCAGATCATTAATTCCGAAAAATCATCGTCAGCTTCCTGAATAACCGCACCTGTACTGCGCATTTCAAAACGGAACAGATGATAGCCTGACCATCCCATCGCCCGATTCAGAATAATACTGAGCTGAGAAAATGTGATCCCCGCCGGCACAATAATCCTCCGCCAGACGGGCGGTTTTGCGTTTTTAATTTCAATCTTTAACTGATAAGCTTTCATGGGCGATAAGGTACAATAAGTTGCGCAAATTGAAAAAAGGATAAAAAGAGACATGGTTT
>CAZUNG010000020.1:0-58214 GCA_964621905.1 uncultured Ruminococcus sp.
GATACAAGCAATGAACGTAATTGAAAATAGATGTAAGAACAGACAATTTCATATGGAAGACTACCTGCAAATGGTATCTGCGGAACAGAAAGAGTATGCAGAAGAGTTCGACTATTCTAAGATTACTGAAAAGAGCGGTATCATCACAGACTATTGGACGAACAATCTCCTGGATTTGATTTTGCGAAAGGATAACCCTCTGCCCTGCCTTAGAGAAAACCAAGATGCCCTAATCCAAGAGATTCGATTAGGAAAAGATAAACCTTTTCCCGTTCGGCGGGTAGAAATGCCCAAAGAAACAAAAGGCGAGTTACGGAAACTGGGAGTTCCTACCGTGACTGACAGAGTGGTACAACAGGCAATCGCACAGGAACTTTCCCCAATCTATGAGGGACAGTTCTCTGAGAACAGTTTTGGATTTCGTCCAAAAAAAGGAGCACATGCTGCTCTTAAACAGTGCCAAAAGAATGTAAATGCCGGCTATGTATATGTGGTAGATATGGATTTGGAAAAATTCTTCGACGCCGTAAGCCAGAGCAAACGGGAAATTTGAAAGAACAGAGGTCGGAATGCCCCAAGGTGGTCCACTTAGCCCATTGCTAAGCAATGTCATGTTAAATGAGTTAGACAAGGAACTAGGTTTGTCGAGGGAAAATTGTATCTCAAAGTAAATCGGAAGAAAACGAAAGTGGCTCATATCAGTAAAGTCAAATACCTTGGATATACATCCATGCTTGACTCTTATCGGATAGTTTATGAAAACTAAAGAACCGCCGTATGCGGAACCGTACGTACGGTGGTGTGGGAGGACGGCAAATAAAATAATTATTTACCTCCTACCCGATTTCAGAAGAATTTCTTTCCGGTATTCCCTCGGCGTCATCCCAAAACGTTTGTGAAAATAATAAGAAAAGTAAGTGTCGGTCAGAAAACCGGTTTTTTCTGAGATGTCCCGAATGCTCCAGTTCGTATCGCAGAGCAGCAATTTGGCGGCATTCAGACGTGTGTTCATCAGGTACTGCTTTGGAGAAATTCCGATTTCCGCTTTGAATTTCTGACACAGGTAACTGGGATTCAGATACAGCATATCTGCAATCTCCTGAATCGTGACAGGGCGATAGTAATTCGATTCGATAAAAATGACAGCCTGTTCCATGGCGGAAGGTTTCTGATTGACTGCATATCTCTGCTGGGAAAGAAGATCGGACAGAATAAAGTGCAGGCTGCTGGATATCAATTCATCGGCAAGCGGCTGCTGGGAATAAAAACCGTTCAGGATTTCTTTCAGCGCATGATAAGTACGCGAGATGCGAATCGGAGTATACACATGCTGATAGCGGCAGATTTTGTCCACCATGAGTTCAGAACAGTTTCCGTCAAAACACAGCCAGATAAGCTCAGCGTCACCCAGCGTAGTGTAAAGATGCGACTGACGCATATCCAGGATCAGGATTTCATTTTCTTTCATGATATATTCTTTATCGCCGATAATGACCAGCATTTCTCCGCTCACAATATAAAACATCACAAAACGCAGCATAATCGGTTTGATGCGGGAGACCAGATAATGTTTATCCACGAAGTAATGTCCGCAGCGTTCCGTGTAAAACAGATGCTGTTTTGCAAATTTCGACGGAAAATGAATGAACAATTCTGATTTTTTTAATATAATGCCTGCCTCGCCACAGGGTTTCAAGATAACACCTCCCTACCGAATCTAAAAAACATTAAGTTTTATATGAAAAAACATGAATGAAACGTCCAAAAATATGAGCTATAATAAATCCATCTTATATCGAATTTATAAAAAAATCAACAAAAAAGAAGTGAAAACAGTAAAAAAGTTAAAGCTTTGCAGTGAATATGTAAAGCCTGGATTATTGTACGCTTTTTTACAGGAGTATAAAAAAACTATAATTTTTTTTGGCGCGCGACGGATAAAATTACAGTTTTTGTGGATTCGATATAATACTTACAGCCAATATGAAAAGATTGTTAAAGTGTAAAGAGAAAGGGAAGAGATATGAAGAAAAAATGGTTTGGTATATTGATGGCAGCTGTGGTTACCTTATCACTGGCAGGATGTGGAATGTCGGAGGACGAGACGGCAGGCGAAGATGTGAAAGAAGCGGCCTCCGCTTCTTCGGAGGGGGAGAAAGATTTGGTGGATATCCATATTCTTATGAATGATACCAAAGATTATCAGGCATTGATCAAATCTTATTATGAACAGTGGGCAAAGGATCATGAAAGTGTTGCAAAGATCACTATGTACGATGCAGAAGATGACGTGAATACACAGGTAAGCCAGTGCGATATGGCACTGACCAAAGGCGCGGATGCAATCGTGATCGTTCCGGTTGACAGCACAACCTGTGATTCCATCACAGAAATGTGCGAGGAAAACGAAGTTCCGCTGATCTGCGGACAGAATCCTGCAGATTCCGGATATGATATCTGGGTTGGAAGCGATCACAAAGTAGCCGGACAGTTTGAGGCGGAATACGTAGCGGAGGCGCTGAATGGAGAAGGAAACGTGGCGATTCTGTATGGCGGACTCGGAAACGATGCCACGAATAAACGGTGGGAAGGAGCGAAAGAAGTTTTTGAGCAGTATGAAGGAATCAATATCGTCGCTGAGTCGACAGCAAACTGGCTGAGAGATGAAGGGATGTCTGTGATGGAAGACTGGCTGCAGTCGGACATTGGCGCAGATCTGGATGCAGTGGTGGCAGGAAATGATGAAATGGCGATCGGTGCAGTACTGGCTGCAATGGATGCGGACCGCACCGACATTATATTTGCGGGCGTTGACGCTTCAGAGGAAGCATTAAAGTATGTAGCCGGAGACGAAGTTGATTACTGTACAGTTCTGCAGGATGGAGAAAATATATGTAAAGCAGCCTGTGACTGGGCGGTTAAGATCGCTCAGGGAGAAGAGACAGAGAAAAATACATATGTGGACATTCCCTACGTTAAAATCACTAAGGATAATGTAAAGGATTATATGAATTAGAGGTGTAGCGATAACAACGGGGGAAAGATGAATGAGCGATTATATATTGGAAATGAATGGAATTGAAAAATCCTTTCTCGGAGTTCAGGCACTGAAAGGTGTCAGCCTGAAAGTAAAAAGGGGGACAGTCCACGCTCTTCTGGGAGAAAATGGAGCCGGAAAATCAACCTTGATGAAAATATTAATGGGAATGTACCGTCCCGATGCCGGTGAAGTGGTATTTGACGGGAAAAAGCTGCAGGCCTCCGGGATGGGCGATGTATTGAAACAGGGGATTTCCATGATCTATCAGGAGCTGAATCCCCTTCCGGATATGCGTGTCGCGGAAAATATCTATCTGGGAAGAGAACCAAAAAAACGGCTGGGGCTGATCGACTATAAAGCACTGTTTCAAAATACAAGTGAATTATTTGCGGAGCTGGGGATTGCCAATCTGTCGCCGACAGAGAAAATGGCGAATCTGACAACAGCAAAAATGCAGCTGGTGGAGATTGCGAAGGCCATCTCCTATCACTCGCGTCTGATTGTCATGGATGAACCAACCTCGTCTCTGACAGAGAATGAATGCCGGCATCTGTTTGAAATTGTAGATATGCTGAGAGAAAAAGGCATTGCTTTTATTTTTATATCTCATAAGCTGGAAGAGATTTTCCGGATTGCTGATGAAGCGACCGTACTGAGAGACGGAGAATGGATTGGGAGCAGTCCGGTGAGCGGTCTGGATAAAGACAGCATCATCAAAATGATGGTGGGACGTGAAGTAAAACAATTGTATCCGAAAGTAAAGACTGAGATTGGAGAAACAGCAATCCAAGTTCTTCATATTTCCAGGGACAAAGAATTTGAAGATGTAAGTTTTGAGGCGCGAAAAGGTGAAATTGTCGGCTTTGCCGGATTGGTAGGGGCAGGACGCTCGGAGCTTATGGAGACAATATTTGGATTCCGCAGACTCGATGGCGGGGAGATATTTATCAATGGTGAAAAAGTGAACATTAAAACTCCGGCGGATGCCATCAGACACCGCATGGCCCTGCTGACGGAAGACAGGAAGCGCACTGGTTTGTTTTTATCGCTGTCAGTCAAAGATAATATGGCGATGCCGAGCCTTGAGCAGTATAAAAAAGGTCCGTTTCTGAATCACAAAAAAATACTGGGATCATGCGAGGAGCAAAGGCGGAACTTTCTGCTGAAGACAGACAGCTTTAAACAGACGGTAAATCATCTAAGCGGTGGAAATCAGCAGAAGATCCTGGTATCGAGATGGCTGCTGACGGACCCGGATATCATTATCCTGGATGAACCGACGAGAGGGATTGATATCGGTGCAAAATCAGATATTCACCGGTTTATCTCGAATCTGGCGGCACAGGGGAAATGTATTTTGATGATCTCCTCCGAGCTGCCGGAGATTCTTGGCATGAGTGACCGTATCTACGTCATGCATGAGGGGCGAATGACGGGATGTATTAACAGAAAAGAAGCTACACAGGAGATCATCCTGGAGATGGCAACAGGAGAAGCAGTTGACAGACAGGAGGGAGAGCAATGAACAGCACAGATCCAGCGGCAAAAAACAGTAAAAAAGATATGATAAAAAAGATTTACATAAAGTATGGAATATGGATGATCTTGATTGGCATGGTGATTCTTATGACATGCCTCTCTGATAATTTTCTGTCCACTAAAAATATATTAAATCTCGTCAGACAGGTATCCTTTATATCGATTATTGGATTTGGTTCGGCGTTAATCCTGATCTGCGGCGGCCTTGACCTGTCTCCGGGAGCGATTGTAGCGGTCACTTCCGTTGTCTCAGCATCCTTTGGGCGCGGAGAATATCCTGTAATCTTTGCGATCCTGATCGGATTGTGTGTCGGGCTGGCCGCAGGCATAATCAATGGAATTTTTGTGACAAAGCTTAAGGTTCCTCCGTTTATCGCAACTCTGGGCATGATGACGTCTGCAAAAGGAATTGCAATGTTATATACGGACGGAAATTCTGTCAATGGTCTGACGGACAGTTACCGTATCTGGGGAGCAGGCAAACTTCTGGGGATTCCGATACCGATTATCATTATGCTGATACTGGCTGTTATCATGTATATCCTGCTGGAACATACGCCTTACGGGCGTCATGTGGTTGCGGTAGGAGACAACGAGCAGGCAGCCAAAATTTCCGGAATTAAAACAGAAAGGATCATCTTGTCAGTTTACATAATTGGAGGGATGTTGGCGTCTGTGGCCAGTATTCTGATGTCGGGACGTATTGCATCGGGACAGCCGCTTTTGGGAGAAGGGTACGAGATGGATGCAATCTCGGCGGCAGTCGTCGGCGGGGTCAGTCTGAAAGGCGGCGTGGGTTCCATCTGGGGAGTTGTCTGCGGCGCACTGATTATCGGGATAATAAATAACGGGATGAACCTGCTGGGAGTCAGTTCTTACTGGCAGCAGGTCGTTAAGGGCATCATCATCGTGCTGGCCATCGTGCTGGATCAACTCAAACATATCAATGATTAAGGGAGGAGAAAGTTTTGATTTGCTTAAAAGAAAAATACCGTTCTCAGACAGAGCGGGCAAGAAAAAAAATTGAAGAGGTGTATACTTTTCGGAATGACGAGCCGGCGGTTGTGATCGCAGACGCAGCTCCGTGGCTGTTTGGCGAACTTCCGGGAAGCATACCAGAAAATTACTGCGAGGGAAATTATGAGGGGATGCTGAGGCATCAACTGGAAAAGATTGAAGGGCATTTCAGCCGTGGCTACGACGACTGTTATGAACCATTTTTAATGGCCTGGTATGGAACGTGTGTGCTGGCGTCGGGATTCGGGGCAGAGTATATCATCAACCCGGGGATGGACCCGGCGGTTGGGATCAGTCAGATTACCGACACAGACGGTATCTATGCGCTGAAAACACCGGATTTTGAGCATGACGGGCTGATGCCGAGAGTGCTGGAAACCATTGATTATTTTAAGGAGAACTGTGATCTGCCCATTATGATGACCGACTGCCAGGGACCATTTACCAACGCACTCAGTCTGATCGGGCATGAGAATTTTATGTACTGGATGTACGATGAGCCAGAGGCAATTCACTGTCTGATGCAGAAGGTGACCGATGCGCTGATCACCTGGATACAGGTGCAGAAGCGGAGAATCGGCATCTCCGACGCGGAACCGGGATATCAGATGGGAGTTCGGACGGGGACGGGAAAAGGAGGCGTACTGTTTTCTGATGACGATGCCATTATCCTGGATCCGGATTCTTATCAGGAATTTGTCAAACCTTATAATGAACGGGTACTGCAGGCATTTGGAGGAGGCTGTATCCACTGCTGCGGAAAGGTTACGCATCAGCTCGAAAATCTCAAAAACACAAAAGGGCTGACGCTGTACCACAATATGACACTCGACAATCTTGAAGAAGCGCAGAAGATGCAGGAAGGGCTGTCCGAAAAGAAAATTGCGTATCTGGCAGGAGACTTCGCAGTCGCAGATGACAGAATCGATGATTACTTCCGGGAGTATTTTGAAAGACTTGCGCCCCAGGGCCTGATCCTCGCTTCGTATATCGCACCGGCGACGGCGCTGCATAAAGGCAAGTACAGCGAGGCGCAGAGGAATATTGCGAAAACCGGCATGCAGATATATGAGACAGTTCATAAATATATGAAAGAAAAAAGAGACAGACGCTGAAAATATGCTGGAAAATCCTGTGCAGATGATTGCCGCACAGAAAAAGATATGGTATGATATAAAAAGCAAAGGGGCGCAGTACATTTCGTACAGCGTCCTTTTTGACATTGTCAGGAACAACACAATCAATGAGTTGGAGGATTTGTCTATGAAAGCTGAAGAGCAGAAAAAGCAGGAGCAATTAAAAAGTAAAAATAGTAATAAAAATGCTGCAGTTTCACAGGAACTCTCAGAAACCTGGGCCGCGGATGCCCAGGATGATCTGGAGGAATGGATTGAGGAGCAGGGGATCCAGCTGCGCTACTGATGCATCACCGCGTAAACCGCGGCTGAAAATGCAGATGTGCCGACTGAAAGCAGCTCCATCGGAAAATCAAAATCAGCATGATGCAGTCCGGAGGCGAGACAGACGGGAAAGAGCAGAAAAGATGCCTGGCCCCCGTGTGACGTTACACGGTCCATCATGTGAGCCGCATCTTCGCTTGCAGGAAATACTGCATCTGTGAAAGAGGCGGGTTTCACAGATGTCAGTTCCTGCGCATACAGCTTTTGCAGAAATTCTGAAAAACAGGGAGTGCTTTTGAGTGAGGGGGCTGATCCTGTGATTGTGATATCTAAGGTGACACCGTGTTTTTTGGCGGAGGACTGCAGGATGGTGATCATCTGTGTCTTCAGGTCGTCATTCTGAGCAGTTGTCCGGGCCCGTGTTTCCAGTTCCAGTTTTCCGAAGTCAGCGATAATGTTGCGTCCGCTTCCTGCGTGGATGGTACCTGTGTGAATGAAGCCGGGACCTTTTACCGATTGCATGGCACAGACAGCTTCGGCAATCGCGGGAATCACATCGCGTCCAAGTCCGGGCTGCGCCGCGTGAGCGGAGCGGCCGCGGAATATGACGTCGGCTTTCGCGGTCGCGAAGGAGGAAGAGACACCTGCGATGACGTTGGCGTCCTCGCCTTGTGCCAGTTCGCAGCCGATAATGTGACCGGCCAGGAAATAGTCCACATCATCAAGCCAGCCCTTCTCTGTGATGGGGAGCGCCCCTCTGGCACCTTCTTCTGCCGGCTGGAAGATAAGTCTGAGTGTGCCGTGCAGGACAGCCTGAATTTCGGACAGCAATTGCGCACAGCCCAGTCCTATGGCGGTATGGCCGTCATGGCCGCAGGCATGCATGACGCCGCGGTTCCGGGATTGGAAACCTTTCAGGAACGGATCGTGACCGTGCTTCTCTTCTTCAAGAACCGGCAGCGCATCGATGTCAAAGCGGAGTGCGGTGACTGGCCCCGGACCACATCTTAGCATGCCGATCACGCCGGTATCGTGACCGCCCACCTCTTTTCCGGTTACAACCTCATATCCCCAGCCGGCCAGCAGCCCGGCTATCTTTTCTGTCGTGCGAAATTCTTCCCAGCCCAGTTCCGGGTGGCGGTGAAAGTCCATTCTGAGCTTTTCCAGGTTTGGCTGCAGCTGTGCTGCGCGCTGTTCTATTTTTTTATACCATGTCATATAGGTGCCCTCTTGTCTGTATGCTTGTTTTACCAATACAAAATCCAACACTATTTTACACTATTCCGGGTAAATATGATATACTTATTAGAACGTTCTAAAACAACGGGAAAAGAGACAATATATAGAACGGAAAGATTTACAATACTTTGTGGAAATTGCAGAGCAGAAGAGCATGCGCAAAACCGCTGACACACTGCATGCCAATATCTCGATCATAGAGACGTCTTCCGAGCGGGTGCTGGAACATGTCTCACGGATCACGTCTCTTAAAGCGCTGTAGTCGGATTTCCGGAATTTTCTCAGTGTCAGATGTGCTTGCATTTTTTAAGATCTCAGTCTGTTAAGTCTCAATTTTTCAGAAATAAGTTTGATTGAGAAAGAGAAGAAGTATCTGGCGATCGTATATACAGATGCTGAGATGCCCCGGGAGAAAGAAATTGAAGCAGTTCTGGCAGATACAAAAAAATATCATCTGAACCGTCTGCCTGATGCGTCTTACGGATCGATGGTCTCTGTCGAATAAATTAATATATTTTATCTTTTCTTTAGAGGGTATTCATTGCTATCCGTCTCTGATTGGTCTATAATATATAATTACTTTGGAGGAGAGAATAGGAAAATGAATAAGGGGAACAAACGAAGGAACAAACAGTGGCTGCCGGCAGTCGCATTCATGTTTTTGCTGATCATGGGCTTTGCAGTTTCTGTTTCTGCATCTGAGACAAAGAGGCTGCAGGTGACAGAGATTATTCCTGATTTGCAGGAACAGCCGGAAAGTCCGGAGCCGGAAAAAGATCTGTCAAAAGATGACGAATTTATTGCCTGTCATTACGTCATGTTTTATGACGGCTCTGATGAATTAGCCGAATTGGCGAAGAACATACAGGACGGCGGGGAAATTATTTTCCCGGAGCTGCCTGATAAAGAATATTATCGCGGAATCGGATGGAGCTTTAATGAAAATGCGGTCCGGGCAGAGTATAAGCCCGGAGACATTTTGAAGACTGCTGATATTCCGGAGGGAAAAGAACCGGTATTTTATGCGGTTTATGAGAGGACCGGCTGTGCAGTTACTTTTGAGGATGATGAGACAGGCCTTGAAACCGATCTGGTGGAAAAGGGGGTGCTTTATACGATGCCGGCGCCGTCAGGGAAAGACGGTCTGCGCAGTATGGGCTGGTCAACTGATCCGAATGCGAGATCAGCGGAATACAGAGCTGGAAAAAGCTATGTGATCACGGAGGATCTGACGCTGTATCCGGTACGCCAGAGGCTTTACACCATTACGTTTCTTACCAATACCGGAAAGACAACCAAGCGTCTGAAGGCGCTGACAGTCACAGGGGTCTGGAAAGAAAAAATAGTTCTTCCGGATCTTCCGCAATACTCAGGATATACATCCCTTGGATGGGCTGCTAAGGCAAACAGCCAAAGTGTCGGTTACCTGGAGGGCAGTACATATACAATTGAAGGAAACAGAAAGCTGTATCAGGTCAACCGGCGCCATTATACGGTTTCGTTTTGCAGCAGCAATGGCTCAACTGCTGGATTTACTGGCTTGACGAAGACGATCATGGCAAAGGATTACCTTACAATGCCGGAGCTTCCCGCAAAGAGCGGATATGACAGCGTGGGATGGTCGCTGACGAAAGGTGCGGCTGCCGCAAAATATAAGCCAGGTGCAAAAGTTAAGGTTACAAAAAGTGCCAAATTTTATGCAGTCTACCAGAAGACCAAATATAATACCCTGCAGTTTTATACGGCAAATGGCGGTTATGAGTATTCGGAACTGAGGATCAGAGTGAAACAGGGAAGCTGGCAGAAATTGCCCAGGCTCCCGAGAAGACTGAACTATCAGGCGGTTGGCTGGGGAACCGACAAGGTTCCGAAAGAATCGGAGGTCAAGACTGCAGGCAGTTCAGTCCGTGTTACACAGAATATGAAATTTTACGGCTGCTGGAAAACTGCAAAGACGGTTCAGTTTTATTTGCGGGATGGAAGCAAAGAGTATATGAGTCTGCGGGTGGATGTCACAGGCGGTTCGATCATACTGCCCACAGCGTTCAGCCCGAAAGGGTATACGTTCCTTGGATGGTCCGCAAAGCCGAACCAGACGTCCTATCCTCAGTATCAGATGGGAAGACGTCTGACGGTGTCAAAAAGCATGAAACTGTATGCCGTCTGTATGAAAAAACCGATGAAAACTGTTGAGGCCAAGGACCTGAAAGTGAGCCAGAAATATGATCAGGTATTTTTTATCGGGGATTCCAGGACGTATGAGCTGAAACGCCGTCTTGAAGATCAGCTTGGAAAGGGTACTGCGGAGGAACGGCTAAAGCTTAAGATTTTTGCGAAGGGGAAAATGGGAATCGAATGGTTCCAGGAGAATAAGGATGAATTTATCAGCAGCATCAAAGCACAGAAAGGGAAAAAGGCGGTTGTTTTTAACTTTGGTGTCAATGATCTGAGATATAATTATGACAGTCTGGAAGCCTCTATAGATACTTATGTATCTGAAATGGGAGCATTTGCCCGGGCGTTAAAGTCCAGCGGCTGTGATATGTATTTCATGTCGGTAAATCCATTGAATGAGAAAGAGCTGAGCAGTGAAAACTATGGCAACGTTTCCTGGAAAAGGACTCCGGAATGGGTTCAGAACTTTAATTACAGTGTGCGGACGCAGCTTTCGGATTATACTTATATTGACATGTATAATTATTTGATCAATACCGGTTTTGAGATGAGGGATGGTCTGCACTATTCAGCAGCCACCTATGACAAAATTTACAATAAGATGATCAGCGTGATAGACCGGTGAGAGATAACACCGCAGAGCCGAAATGCTCTGCGGCGTTTGAATTCCATTTTGGGGAGAGTTGACAAATATCATCTAAAGGAATATAATCAGTGATATAACAGCGCGGGATGGAGCAGTCTGGAAGCTCGTCGGGCTCATAACCCGAAGGTCGTAGGTTCAAATCCTACTCCCGCAACTTTTAGCGCCAGGAGGATCTCCTGGCGTTTCCTGTAAAACGAAATCTTTTAAGGAGAAGATCATGAGTAAAGGCACAAAGAAAAAATCGGGTGCAGGAAAAGTGGTCTGGTGGCTGATACTGCTGATTGCAATCGCAGTGTTCTGTGTATCGGGATATAAACTTGCATCGACGATGATGGAGTACAAAAAAGCAGATAATGAGTATGAGAAGCTGGAAGAGGAATATGCAGAAGTCCCGCAGGACGTGACGACTTCTGATGAAGTGGAGGAGGAGGAAGGACCGGTCATCGACTTTGATGCATTAAAGGCGGTCAATGAAGATGTCATCGGATGGCTTGTAGTGGAGGCTCTTGATATCAGCTATCCGATTGTTCAGTCGGATGACAATGATTTCTACCTGCACAGGACGACAGAAAAGACATACAACTTTGCCGGTTCTATTTTTCTGGATTATATGAATAAACCGGATTTTTCAGACTGTCATTCTATCGTATACGGACACAATATGAAAAATGGTTCCATGTTCGGAACCCTGAAACAGTTCCGCAATGAAGACGTATACTCAAAGAGCATGTATTTCTGGATCTGTACACCGGAAAAAAACTATAAATACCGGATATTCTCAGCACACGAGGTTCAGGTGGAGAGCGAGGCGTATACACTCTTCAGCGGACCGGGAAAGGCATTCGAGGATTATCTGAAGAAAATGAAAGAGCTTTCGGAAATACCGGTGGGCGACGTGGCATTTGACAAGATGGACCGTGTCGTATCGCTCTCCACGTGTACGGGAGATTCATCAACACGATTTATTGTTCAGGGGAAGCGCCTGGGATAGGAGGTTAAGTCTATGAACCAGATTGAAGAACTTCAGAAGATTATCGATGAGCATGAAAATATTGTCTTTTTCGGGGGAGCCGGAGTGTCCACAGAGAGTGGAATCCCGGATTTCAGAAGTACGGACGGGCTTTACCATCAGGAGTATGAGTATCCACCGGAGACGATTCTCAGTCATAGCTTTTTTCTGAGAAAACCGGAAGAATTTTACAGGTTTTACCAAAATAAGATGCTGGAGCTGGATGCAAAGCCAAATGCGGCGCATATAAAACTGGCGGAACTTGAACGGGCGGGGAAATTAAAGGCGGTAATCACTCAGAATATAGACGGACTGCACCAGCTGGCAGGAAGCAGGGAAGTATATGAACTGCATGGAAGTGTCCACCGTAATTATTGTATGAACTGCAGGAAATTTTACGATGCCCAGTATGTGAAAGCGGCGGGAGGCGTTCCGCGGTGCAGCTGCGGAGGGATGATCAAACCGGATGTCGTGCTGTATGAAGAAGGGCTTGATCAGGAAACCATTCAGAAATCAGTCGCGGCGCTTTCACGGGCGGACGTTGTGATTGTGGGCGGGACATCGCTGGTCGTTTATCCGGCAGCCGGACTTCTGGATTATTTTCAGGGCGACAGGCTGGTGCTGATCAATAAAGGGGCAACCTCCCGTGACCGCAATGCGGATTTACTGATTAAAAGCCCTATCGGAGAAGTATTTTCACAGATTAAAACAGGAGTTTGATAAATGATGCAATACGAAGTCGGAGATATTGTAAAACTGAAGAAAAAACACCCATGCGGCAGCTATGAGTGGGAGATTCTGAGAGTCGGAGCGGATTTCCGTCTGAAATGTGCAGGCTGTGGACATCAGATCATGATTGCCAGAAAACTTGTGGAGAAAAACACAAAAGGACTGCGGAAAAAGGGCGAAAAAGAATAAATTTGTACTTGCATTCAAAAGTTGTTTATGGTAAAATAAATCCTCGTGATATATTATTTTATCCTTGTTTCCCACATTGTTGGGAGGCCAGAGACCAAAAGGAGGTAAACAGCATGAACAAGTATGAATTAGCATTAGTTGTGAATGCAAAAATTGAAGACGAAGCGCGCGAAGCTGTTGTCGAGAAGGCAAAAGGCTACATCACACGTTACAACGGCACCGTGACAGAAGTTGAAGAATGGGGTAAGAAGAGACTGGCTTACGAAATTCAGAAAATGCGCGAAGGCTTCTATTATTTCATTCAGTTTGAAGCAGATGCGGAGTGCCCGGCAGAGCTGGAAAGACATGTACGCATTATGGACAACGTGCTCAGATATTTAATTGTAAAAAAAGAAGCGTAATCTGTATGACCAAACCCATTAAAGGTTTGTATAGTAGCCAGGATGAGTAGTGAACAGTGAGGTAAGAATATGAACAAAGTAGTTTTAATGGGACGTCTGACCAGAGATCCTGAGGTACGCTATTCCGCAGGAGAAAACGCATTGGCAATTGCAAGATATACATTGGCGGTTGACCGCAGATTTAAGCGTGACGGAGAGGCCAGCGCAGACTTTATCAGCTGTGTGGCATTTGGAAGAACTGCAGAATTTGCAGAAAAGTATTTCCGTCAGGGGATTAAGATTGCAGTCAGCGGCAGGATTCAGACCGGAAGTTACACAAACCGGGACGGACAGAAAGTGTATACAACGGAAGTGGTAGTGGAAGACCAGGAGTTTGCCGAGAGCAAGAATGCGAGCGACAACAGTGGGTTTGCAAGTTCAGCACCATCTCCGGCACCGACACCGAGCGCGGCGTCAGCAGACGGATTTATGAATATTCCGGATGGCATTGATGAAGAATTGCCATTTAACTAAAAATTGAGTGAAATAATACAGGAGGTAAGTTATCATGGCTTATGAAAAAAGCAGCAGACCGGATTCTCCGATGAAGAGAAGAGGCGGACGCAGAAGAAAAAAAGTTTGTGTATTCTGCGGTAAAGAAAATAATGAGATCAACTACAAAGATGTTAATAAATTAAAAAGATATATCTCTGAAAGAGGAAAAATTCTTCCGAGAAGAATCACAGGAAACTGTGCAAAACATCAGAGAGCTCTCACAGTAGAGATCAAAAAGGCACGCCATATCGCGATTATGCCTTATGTCCAGGACTAATTCCTGCGCACATAGTATTGAAGTAAAGAATATGAACCGTCACTGCACAAGGCAGTGGCGGTTTTTTGTTCTGCCTGACAGGCGGCAATATTGCCTGAAATGTCATTGTTGAGGACGGAAGGCCATGATAAACTATAAGCATATGCGATGAAAGAAAGATGATATACAGGGGGAGAACCTATGATGAGAAAAAAATGGATTGCGGGATTATTAGCCGGCCTGATGGCCATTCCCATGGCTGCCTCCGGGACATTTGCTGCGCCGGATGACGGAGTCGGTTATGGAATTCCCGGGGTGGATTATGTGGATGGGGAAGTGATCGTCTGCGTGAACGGGGGAAAAGAAGCGTTGAGCCGGGCGGATGGTCCGGGAAGAAGCCGGGCAGCAGAATTCCAGTTACGGACGCTGATGGAACTGGGCGGAAACGGCAGTTCCACTTTTTCTGCCAACGGGAGTACCGGTGAAAACAAGTCACTGGTGCTGGTAACCGGTGGGAGCACAGAGGATCTGATCGCACAGCTGGAGAAAAATCCTCTGGTAGAATATGCAGAACCCAATTATATCATGGAGCCATACGGTGTACCGTCCGATCCTGCCTACAGTTATCAATGGGGACTGGATAATACGGTGAATCAGGATGATTCCATACCGGCTGTGGATATAGACGCTGTGACTGCGTGGTCGGCAGGGACCTCCAGTTCGTCCGACGGACCGGTTGTTGCCGTTGTGGATTCTGGTGTGGACTATGCGCACCCTGACCTGCAGAAAGTCATGTGGGATGACGGAGAGAACTATCCGGAGCTTTTACAGCTCGGGGGAGGGACATACGGTGTCAACTATTCCAATAACGGGAATGCGACAGAGGATCCGATGGATACAGAAGTTGGACATGGCACGCACTGTGCATCAATTATTGCTTCTCAGTGGGATAATCAGGAAGGCGTTGCCGGGGTCAGCGGAAATGCCGAAATTATGGCAATCAAGTTTCTGGGCGGACAGGGGGATACGCTAGGGGCTATACAGTCCTACAACTATCTGGTGACAGCTAAGAAAGCAGGGGTAAATGTTGTGGCTGTGAACAACTCCTGGGGACCTTCCAGTTTTGATGGGGTTCAGTTAAAATCAGTCTCCACGGCAGTTACTGAGGCTGGAAAATGGGGAATTGTGTCCTGCTTTGCAGCCGGAAATGATAATGTAGATAATGATCAAAATACAGGCAGTATTGTGAACAGTCCTTATGCCGTCAGCGTGGGGGCGATGGACAGCGAGGGTTACCCTGCCTATTTTAGTTCTTATG
Source organism: uncultured Ruminococcus sp. (assembly GCA_964621905.1). Classification (GTDB taxonomy): domain Bacteria; phylum Bacillota; class Clostridia; order Lachnospirales; family Lachnospiraceae; genus Ruminococcus_G. Next base: position 15,493 of record CAZUNG010000020.1, read on the forward strand.
GAAGCCAGACCGTGGATGTATTTGCGCCGGGGACACAGATTCTGGCTGCCACTACTACAGACGGCCAGCTTCCAATGAATGAACACCAGATGCCGGTGCAGTATCTGCCCTGGATCCAGGATGAAGGGGACAGTTATTTTTACGAGGATTTTGAGGAGGAAGAAGATAAAGCAGAACTGCGTCTGATTGATACAGACGGTAATTTAGCGCAGGTACAACAGGAAACTTCCAGAGGATACCACAGCAGCAGAGGAATAGAAATTTCTCTGGATCCTATACAGGAAGGAGAAGTGTTTGCGCTGGAACTTTCATTTCAGGCGGAGGATCTTGCTGATATCGACTGCACAGGTGATGTATATCTGGCGTTTGCCGGAGCCTTCGATCAGGCAATGTATGGGCAGAGTATGAGAATTCAGCAGAATATAAGCGGAAACTGGGAAGATATAAGTTCGACAATGATTTATAACGGGGAGTTGTTTCCGGCGCGTCTGAGACTGGCAGATCACAACTGGAATATATCCAGTCAGTCGCTTTCGGATAAAGAATTTTTACAGGACCCGGACGGAGACGGCAGAATTGAATTCCGCATAAGCGGAACGATGAAGAACAAATCAGAAGGGGCAGTATTTCACCTTGACGACATAGGATTTGGGAAGATTCCCAGTGATTATTATTATTCAGACGGAACCTCGATGGCTGCGCCGATGGCCACCGGAACTGCGGCTTTGCTGGCGGAGCGTTATGGAGGGACTGACGGAGCAGCTGCAGCAGAGATCTGCGCCCGTCTGAAGGGCGGTGTTAACCGTACAGATGGATTTGATTTGGAGGAAAGATCTGTTTCCGGCGGATTTCTTGATGCCGGTGCAGCGTTTGACGACACGAGGGTCGTCCCGGTACTGTCAGGAATACAGCAGGACGAAGAGACAGCCGAACTAACCGGATATTTTTTCGGAACAGAGACAGGCAGTGTGACGGTGGACGGTGCTGCGGCACAGATTGAGAGCTGGTCAGACAACAGCATTACAATTATTCTTCCGGCGGGGTCTGCCGGTAACCGGCAGGCAGCAGTTATCTCTGCAGAGGGTAAATACGGTCATGATTACTTTGATATCGGAAGCACAGCAAAAAGTTTTGCCGGTTTAAATGCCCCTGCACTGGATTATGGGGAAGCAGCAGGTGTTCCGGTGAGCAGCAGTGACGGTATTCCAATCTGTATGGCGGCGGCAGGAGACAAGATTGTTTATCTTGGGGCAATGGCCGAAATGGACGGTATGTATATGGAAATCTATGATATTCAGAATGACACATGGGAGAAACTGGATCTTCCGGATAATCATATGATGGCCAGTTTTTATGAAGGATTTTACTCCATGGCAGGTGGAAAAAGTAAGCTGTATCTGTTGTATACGAAAATTGAAGGTGAACAAGAGGATATCTGTCTCGGCACCTATGACACGGAGAAAAAGACCTGGACTTCTGTAAATGTTTCGGACAATCTGTCGGGGATGGAGACGCTGGTTGTCTATCGGGATCAGCTGCTGGCAATCGGAGGAGAAGTTCAGGATGAGGAGTCAGGTATTTTTGGATCCAGTCAGAAAGTGCAGGTGTTGGATCCGGTGACCGGGGAAGTTACCGGAAATCTCCCGGATCTGCCGCAGGGAAGAAGTGCAGCGTCGGCGTCGGCCTCCGGCAAGATGCTGGTGGTTGCACTGGGGTATGACTCCTATATGGCTTATCTGATGGGGGAGGAATCGACTCAGTTTGAAAATATTCTCGTTTATGACGGAGAGAAATGGAAAGAGAGCAGCGTGGATTTTTTCGGCGCTGCAAATGAAGCGTTTGATACAAAACAGACTCTGAATTACGCGTTAACTGCCACAGATGAAGGAATGATGGTGACGGGTCCTGTCAAAAGACTTGGGACAGAGCAGATGGCTGACACGTGGCGGTATGATGTGAGGTCGGACAGCTGGAGCAGTGCGGACGACATTCTTTATCACGGAACAAAGACGACCCTGAATGTTGGAGCGGCCGCCGGCAATCAGTTCTATGTTCTGAGCAGAACTGACAGCATGGAGTTTATCTTCCGCTCTGCGGAGACTGTATACACAGCTCCTGAAAAAAATCCGGGAGAGGCAGCAGAACCTTCGATTACACCAGCTCCTACAGATGAACCCACGGTAACGCCGATGCCGACAACAGTTCCCACAGAAGAACCAGCGGAGACGCCGACCGTCACCCCACAGACGGACCCGACAGCAGAGGTGACGAAGGAACCGTCCAAAACGCCGGCTGCTGATCCTGCAAAAAGGCCGGTGCTCACAAGACCGGCGGATGTTTCGTCGGGAGGGAGCAAAGATTCTTTGGCGGCCAACGCAAAAACGGGGGATGAAACACCGGCTGCAGGCATGATTCTGGCTGTGATACTGTCAGCTTTCACGGGAGTCGTGGCTGCCATCAGGCGTAAATAGGATATAGGAGAATTGAACACGGAGAGGTGTCGCATTTCGCGGCAGTTCTCCGTTTGTCATCTGCACTCTCGACAGACAGCACAGGGATTGTTTTTTCATATAAGCAATAAATATAAAGTAATTCCCTCCGAATCTGGTATAGTGATAGTAACATGGGGTGGTTGTATCCTGAAGGAGGCAAGAGTGATGGGAATGAAGGTTATTATTGTAGATGATGAAAGGAAGATCTGTCAGCTGATTCAGTTTCTGGTCGACTGGGAAAAACTGGGTCTTGAAGTTGCGGGCGTGGCGTATAACGGCGTGGATGCCATGCGGCTGGTGGAAGACGTAAAACCGGCTATTATCATCACGGACATCAAAATGCCCGGATGTGACGGCCTGGAATTAATACAGCAGGTCCAGCAGCGGAAACCAGATATACATTTTATCATTATCAGTGGCTATCAGGACTTTGAATATGCAAGGAAAGCGATCCGTTACGGGGTACGTGATTATCTCTCCAAACCAGTACAAAAAGATGAACTGGAGGAGACACTGCAGCGTGTGGCCGCAGAACGTCTGGAAAGTCAGGAGCACGAACAAAATGTCAATATACTGAGAAGCAAGGTCCAGCAGCAGTCAACACAGATCAAGCAGACGTTTCTGAAACATCTGGTAAATCAGGAGCCGGGCAGCGTGCAGTGCCAGAGTCTGGAGACGATCAACAGCCAGTATCACTGTAACTTTCAGCGGGGATGTTTCCAGGTGCTGATCGTGAAGCCGGATTTTGAAGAGGTAGAGGAATATGAAATGATCTACCGTCAGATCACCAGAAAGATCAGTGAGATCAGCAGAAAGGAATTGAAAGAAGAATGCTTTGACATCATTACCTATGAGCACAATCTGGGAACGTATGTCCTTTTAAATTATCCGACAGAGGGAATCCGGGAATTTCGCTGGCTGCTGAAACATATTCGGGTCAATACGGCAAATCTGCATGAAATATTTCAGGAGATTCATGTGACGGTGGGGATTGGGCGGCAGGTTGATGATCTGGGAAAGATCGGACAGTCACTGCTGGATGCCAAAAGTGCAATCTTAAACCGCATCTGCCTTGGAATCGATAAAATGATCGGAGTAGATGAAGAGACAGAGGTAAGGGTTTTTGATCCGTATACACTGGCAAATGCTGATTTTAAAGGCTGTTTTCTGGAAATGGCCGACATGTATGATCTGGATGGAATTGCACGGCAGCTTGAAGTTCTGAGCGGGATCTGTAAAAGCAGACAGGAATGTGACGGCAATTCCATCTATCTGGCTCTTCAGGAACTTTTTGGGCTTTTTGTGCTTCAGCTGAAAAAGAATAAGATGCAGAGTGGTGAAGAGTGGGTGCGGGAAGAGTTTCAGCATGTATTTTACCGATGTACTTCGGTAAATGAAGTGTTCACGCGATTCATGGATCTGATCCGAACCATCGTTGAGAAAGAGATTGAAGAGAACCGCATGGTTGAGATAAAGCCGATCAAACTTGTAAAGTCTTATATCCAGAATCATTATGCTCAGCCGATCAAACTGGAGGACATGAGTGAGATGGCGGGATTTAATGCTGCGTATTTTTCCACTATGTTTAAAAAAGAGACCGGTCAGACGCTGACCGAGTATATTCTTTCGGTGCGCATGGATAAGGCGAAAGAGCTGCTGAAGAATAAAGAGATTAAAATCAATGATATCCCGGAACTGATCGGAATCGGAGATGCCAAATATTTTTCCCGGCAGTTTAAGAAAGTAAACGGGCTGACACCTTCACAGTACCGTAAGTTTTTCGGATAGGAGGCGCCATGAAAAAGACAGAGTTCTGGTATAGGAAGCTGAAGTTTTGGATCCGTGGAATGTATGTTGTGATGGTGATACTGCTGGTGCTTCTTTTATTGGCGGCCGCCAACAAGATTGCGATATCCGAAAGCCTGGAGGCAGTATTTGCCGTGGCGGCAGGGCTTGCGATCGTCGGATCGTACGCTGCGGGGAAACTGTATATCCTGGGACCTATGAAAAACCTGAGTCAGGCATTTGAGCTGTTTAATCACGGATACATCTATGATGAAGTATTTCACAATAATTTTTCTATGGACGAGGAGATGAAAAAAGCACTGGAAAAGTTTGCGGTTATGATAGACCGGAATCATGCCGTCAATATGGCGGAAAAACAGGTCGAATATCTTGCGCTGCAGAATCAGATCAATCCCCATTTCCTGTACAATACACTGGAATCCATCCGGGCGGAAGCACTGCTGGCCGGACAGGCGTCGATTGCAGGAATGTCGGAGGCGCTGGCAAAGTTTTTCCGCTATACGATTACCAACAAGGAAAATATTGTGACACTGGCAGATGAGCTGGACAGTGTGAAGAATTATTTTCTGATTCAGAAGTACCGGTTTGAAGAGCGCATTAATCTGGAGATCCACTGCGAAGATGAGGAACTGCTGTTTCAGTGCAGGATCCTGAAACTGACGCTGCAGCCTCTTGTGGAAAATGCGATTCAGCATGGACTGGAAGCCACGATCGGGGAAGGGACGATTGAGATTGACATTGAGCGGACAAGTACCCGTGTGTTCATTTCTGTCCGTGATTACGGTGTCGGGATGGATGAGGAGAAAATCATCGAACTGAACCGGATGTTTCAGGAACCGGATAAACAGATCACGGCTGCATTTTCAAAGAAGAAGTCAGGGATTGCGCTGCGCAATGTGAACGCCCGGATCAAGCTGCTGTTTGGAACCCAGTACGGGCTGCACGTGCTGGGCTCTACATATTCGGGGACCGAGATAAGAATCACGCTTCCGTATCTGGACGAAGAGGCGGCAAAAAAATATATGAAAAAAATAGAGACGAACCAGGAAGAGGGAGTACGTTGAAAAAAGAAGTGCTGAGAATACAAAGCGGGATCAAAAAAACGGGAATTACAGAGCGGATCCTGGATTTTTCCATTCAGATCTACCGGGATGAAATCTGCGGGCTGATTGTTGAGAATAATCTGGAAAGGAAATGTCTGGTCGATCTGCTGTCCGGGGATGTGCGGCTCGACTACGGCTGGGTTTATTTTGAAGAGGAGGAACTTGCTCAGGAAACGTATGACAGAGTACTTAAGCAATATGTATTTGTCATGGAACGCAAAGAGCACTGTGTCAGACAGCTGAAGGTCAAAGAGTATGTGTTTGTTCTGCATGGAGGAATCCGTCTGATTGCGGGAACCAAAAAATTGTGTGAATCGGCCGGACGGCTGTTTTGCGAGCTGGGATGCAGTATTGATCCGGAGGAACAGATCGGGAACCTCCTTCCGCATCAGAAGAAAGAGGTGGAGCTGATCCATGCCTGTGTTTCGGGAAAGAAGCTGGTTGTGATCTCTGATATGGACGAGTTCTTTACGGAAGAGACTATCGGGGAATTTTTTGCGTTGATTTTGAAACTGAAAGAACGGGGCATGGATTTTCTGATCGTCTCAAATCATACAAAGGTTTTGTTTGGCTATACGGAATACATGTATGTGTTTTCGCATGGGAGAACGAGACATCGAATCCTGAAACAGAGATACAGCCTGGAACACCTGTATACTGTCCTGCTGGAAAGCTTTAATATACACGAAAACTTTCCGGAACAGAAACCGGAGGGGCGCACGGTGCTGCGGTTTGAGGATGTGGGAACCAGTCATTGTGAGCGTATGAGCTTTGAGGTACACGAGGGAGAGATCATTAATTTCGTAAATCTGGACATTGGAAACTGGAGAACTCTGGCAGATATTTTAAGCGGAGATGAACCGGTGAGGAGGGGAAAGATTTTTTTGCAGGAAAAGGAGTTCCGTCCGAGAATGTTCAGTGATGCGGTGGAACGTGGGATTGGAATCATAGAGGAAAATTCCTATGAGACGTATACCTATTTTGACGCCACTGTTCTGGATAATATTTCCATGGTAATGTCAAGAAAACTGGGGATTAATGGATTTTCTGCCAAATATATGAAATGCCTGGAAGCGGAACTGCTGGCTACGGAAGAATTTACAAAAGAGGAACTGTTAAAGTCAGTCTATCTGGCGGGTCCTTACCTGCTCCAGAAAGCGGCGTATTACCGGTGGATTTTATATTGGCCGCAGGTCCTTGTCTGTCTGCGTCCTTTTTCGGCGGCAGACTATAATATTCAGAAGCTGACACAACATCTGATCAGGACAGCGGCAGGCAAGGGGATTGCCGTTATTATCCTGACGATGTCGGTATCGGAGGCCAGTATTATGGGAGAACGGACGATCGTAATGAAATCGGGAGTTATGTATGAAAAGGACCCGCAGGATATCGTCCAGTTATTCGAGTGAGGAAAGTATCCAAAAATCTTACACCTTTTTCTAAAAAGCGTGAGTGTCGGGTTTAAAAAAGTACTGTTACAATGAATTTACAAACAACGTATCGATACGAATTGAAAAAGATTGTGAACAGAAAAAGATAACTGAATAAAGGAGAAGAAATATGAAGAAGACATTAGCGGTACTGGTTGCATGTTGTATGGCGTTTTCGATGGCGGCATGTGGCAACAGTTCGGATTCCAAGGCGACCTCCGGCGGCACGGACAGCAAGGCACAGGAGAGTACAGAGGCAAAGAGTGACGAAGGTTCCGAGACAAGTGGCTCCGGTGAACTGGATACAAGCAAACTGTCCATCGGCGTGGTTATGAAGCTGTACGATGAGTTTCAGAATAAAGTTATCGACGGCGCGGAAGATGCAGCAGAAGAAATTGGTGCAAAGATTTCCTGTATCGCGCCGGATGATATCACTGACGCGGCACAGCAGGTGCAGATGATTGAAAACTTTATTTCACAGGACGTTGATATCCTGCTGGTGGACCCGAATATCGCCGATTCTGTACTCACCGTCTTGAATGATGCGGTAGCGAAAGACATTAAAGTTGTATTGGTTGATACGGATTCTCCCAATTTTGAAAATCCGGTAACGTACGTTGGTACAGCAAATTATGATGCTGCTGTTGAAGGCGCAAAAGAATTTGCATCCAGACTGCCGGAGGGGGCAAAGGTAGTGATTGCAACCGGACAGCAGGGGGATGATAATCACGAGAAACGTTCCAAAGGATATAAAGATGCGATGGAAGAAGCTGGCTGTACCGTACTGGATCTTCAGTACTGTGACAACTCCGCCGATCTGACGGCTTCCCAGGTGGAAGACTGGTTCCAGAAATACGGAGTGGACGGAATCGATGCGGTTATGTGTACAGATGATGACGCTTCCATGGGAGCAATTCAGGCGATCAAACAGAATAACGCGACAGACAGGATTAAAGTCTGCAGTTTTAACGGATTCCAGGTGGCGATTCAGCAGATCGAAGCCGGCAGCATGGAAATGACGATTGCACAGCAGCCATATAAAATGGGGTATGACAGTGTGATGTGCGGTGTCGGTGCGCTGAAGGGCGAAACGTATGACCGTCAGATTCCGGTGGATGTCGAGATCATCGATGCATCCAATTATGAGGACTACAAGGAATAATGATAGCAGAAAAACGAAGAGTATATGGGCTGCCATGGCGGCCCATTTGCTTTAAAAATCCGAATAGAAATGAAGGTGAAGTGTTTGCAGGAGCATGAAATAGCCGTAGAATTAAGAGATATTGTGAAGAACTTTCCGGGTGTGCGGGCGCTGGACGGAGTCTCGCTGGCGCTGAAAAAGGGTGAAGTTCACGGATTAATCGGAGAAAACGGTGCGGGGAAATCAACACTCATTAAGACGCTGACCGGCGTACATAAACCAGATAAAGGCAAAATCTTCTGCGAAGGCCAGGAGATGACATTTGCCGGACCGCTGGACGCTAAGAAGCGCGGGATTGCGTGTGTCTATCAGGAACTGAATATTGTGGCTGAGTTGAATGCAACGGACAATATGTTTCTGGGGAATATGAAACATAAAGGCGGTTCCTGTCTGTTGGATTATGCATACATGAACAAGAAGACGAAAGAAGTTATGAAGTCCATGAATCAGGATATTGACCTGACCAAGATCTGCGGAAACATGGGAATGGGTCAGCTGCAGATGATTGAGATCGGAAAATCCATCCTCCAGGAGGCCAAGGTGCTGATACTGGATGAGCCGACATCGAGCCTGGGAGAGCAGGAAACGAAAGAGCTCTTTAAAGCTGTCAATCTGCTGAAGAGCCAGGGGATGGCGATCCTGTTTGTGTCGCACAAACTGGAAGAGATCTTTGAACTGTGTGATGTTGTGACCGTTATGCGTGACGGCAGGCACGTGGTGACGATGGATACGGACCAGATGACACAGGATGACCTGATTACCCATATGGTAGGAAGAAGCCTTGACAACCTGTATCCGAAAGCGAACGCCCAAATCGGGGATGTGGCGCTGGAAGTGAAACATCTTTCCAGAAAAGGGGTGTATCACGACATCAGCTTTTCCGTGCGGCGTGGGGAGATCCTGGGATTTGCCGGTCTTGTGGGAGCCGGAAGGACGGAAGTATTCCGCGGCATCTTTGCGGCGGATCCGATCGACGGCGGTGAAATCTATGTAGACGGACGGCAGTGCAGGATCAAAAGCCCGGGAGAAGCCATCAAGAACAAACTTGCGTTCCTGACAGAGGACAGGAAAGGGCAGGGGCTCGTATTGACGGAAAGTATCAGCAAAAATATTGCACTGGTCAATATGGCAAATCTGTCGAAAGGACTGTTTGTAAACGATGACAGGCTGAAACAGCAGGCAGAAGACACCGTTGAAAAATTAAGGATTAAAACGGACAGCATCAATAAGAATTCCGGAGACCTAAGCGGCGGTAATCAGCAGAAGGTGGTAATCGGAAAATGGATCAACACAGATGCAGACATCTTCATCTTTGACGAACCGACCCGCGGCATCGATGTTGGAGCTAAAATCGAAGTCTATAATATCATCAATGATCTGGTTAAAGAGGGTAAGGCAGTTGTCATGATCTCGTCGGAACTTCCGGAAATTCTGGGAATGTGTGACCGTGTGATCGTCATGAGACACGGGCATATCACAGGTGAAATTAACAGAGACAGCGATGAGTTTGATCAGGAAAGTATTATGAAAGCTGCATGGGAGGTTGGATGAGATGAAAAATAAAGTATTAAAGAATGAAAAAATTTCAAGCATATTGGGACCGCTGATTGCACTGGTTGTTTTGAGTGTGCTGCTGACGATCGTAACAGATCAGTTTTTTAAAGCGAATAACTTTTTAAATATACTGCGGCAGGCTTCGATCAATGCACTCGTCTCTTTCGGTATGTTGTTTGTGCTGCTGACGGGCGGAATTGATCTGTCTGTCGGGGCAACGATCGCTTGTTCCGGCTGTATGATGGGGATTATGATCAAAGGCGGCATTACCAATACGTTTCTGCTGCTGCTGGTAGGTCTGCTCTGCGGTCTGGTCATCGGATTGGTGAATGGGCTTCTGTTCACGAAACTGGATCTTCCGCATCCGTTTGTATCGACGCTCGGAACACAGCTGGTGATTCGAGGGTTCTGCCTCTGGATCACAGGTTCGGCATCCATGGCTGGTTTTCCGGACGGCGTTATGTGGCTTGGATATCAAAACGTAGCAGGTTTCCCAATCTGTTTTATCCTCGTTATTGTGGTAGCTGTTATAGCGTCAATTTTCCTGAACAGAACAGCATTTGGACGCTACATTTATTCGATCGGCGGTAACCGGGAGGCGGCCCGGCTGTCCGGCATCAAAGTCAAACCGCTGTTGAATCTGACGTACATTTTATCCGGCCTTCTGGCAGCGCTTGCCGGTATCGTGATGATCGGACGCGTCAGCCTTGCGTATCCAAATGCCGGTGACGGTTATGAAATGAATGCGATCGCCGCATGTGTGATCGGCGGGGCGTCATTCAACGGAGGCCGCGGAAGCGTGGGCGGAACCCTGATCGGCGCACTCATCATTGCGGTGCTGAACAATGGACTGAATCTTTTGGGTGCACAGTCAGATATCCAGAAGATGATTCTCGGACTGGTCGTAATCCTGGCGGTATTTGTGGATGTTGTCCGCGGCAAGCAGGAAGAAAAATCCAGACGTCTTGCGCAGGCACGCCAGTAAGTAATCATGCCAATTCAATTATCATTTTTTCAATTCTTCTAAAAGACAGAGACCCCGTATGGAATGATCCATACGGGGTCTCTGTTCATTTGTATGTAAAATATTTTTAAGGAAGCAAAGTTTTGCATGATTCGCGTTCTACCAGTCGGCACGGAAGTTTGATCCTCATGGCCGTTTTGTTTTTGGGATTCAGAACATGACACAGAATATGTGCGCCATAATTTCCCATTTCATAGGCAGGAGCGTGCAGGGTCGTAAGGGGCGGAGTGGTAAACTCGGTCATGGTAATATTGTCAAAACCAATCAGTGACAGATCTTCCGGGACAGAAAGGCCGTGTTCAGCCATAGCTTTTAAAGCGCCGATGGCAATCAGATCACTTGCGGCAAAAACAGCTGTCGGAAGGTCTGTGCTCTGCAGCAGTTCCGTCATCATCTCATAGCCGGAGGCAATTGTAAAGGTGCCCTCCTTAAGGTAAGGATGGCAGGTAATGCCGTGTTCCCTGCAGTATCGAAGAAAGAACTCTTTGCGCATATCGTTAAAGGATTCTGACGGAGTCACATATTCTTTTCCGGTTAAAAACCCAATTCGCTGATGGCCAAGCCCGGAAAGATAGGCGAGCGCAGAATAAACAGCCTGTTCAAAATCAAGTGTTATCGTCGAAATATCAATATCATCCACTGCCATGTCCAGAAACAGAATACTCTCTGTAATGTTCCGGAAATAATCAATTTCTTGTGCGCTGAATTTTCCAATGCAGATCAGCCCGTCAACTTCCTTCAGCTGTTCTGCATATCCGAGGTCTGCTTTATAGGTGCGTACCACATGAATACAGTGACCGCGACAGTAATCTTCGATGCCCTGACGGATTTTCAGATAATAATTGTCATCCATTTCCTGCTGGGCTGAAAACCACTGGACGATACCAAGAGTATATGACGTTTTGGCGGACCGCCCTTTTTTGATATAATTCATAGCCTTGGCAGTTTCCAGAACTTTCCGGCGTGTTTCCGGTGCAACGTTTAAAGAAGCGTCCTGATTAAGAATCCGTGAGACGGTTGCGCTTGAAACATTTGCTGCCCGGGCAATATCCTTAATCGTAGTCATGCATGTGCCCCCCGGTAAATGTTTACGAAATTATCATATTAATATTATACCAAAACAACAAAAAAGGGAAGGGAATATGATAAAAAAATTTATTTTGTGAAAAAACCACAAAAACACTTCATGAAATTCAGTTACTAATATAGTAAAAAATAGTTGAGAATTTAGTAAAATAAGTATATAATTTACTTAAGAAGGAACAAGGTGTGCATGGTACGGGAGAGGTGAAGTGATATGAGAAATTCCAAAACTTTAATTGCAGGCTTTCAATGTGGGGATTACGACGAAAAGCTCAAAGAAATTTATCTGGATGAAGGTGTGCTGGACTATCAGAAAAAACGGTACATAGAAGCACTGAACCATTATGAGGCGCTGTTTGGGGAAGATGAAGTTTCTATTTACAGTGCGCCGGGGAGAAGCGAGGTAGGAGGAAACCATACAGACCATCAGCATGGAAAAGTGCTCGCTGCATCGATCAATCTGGACGCCCTGGCAGTGGCCGGCAAAAATCAGGAACACTGTATCAAAGTAGTCTCGGACGGTTACGATATGTCCGTTGTGCCGCTGGATGACCTGGAAAAGAAAAAAAACGAGGCGGGAACTTCGACGGGACTGATCCGGGGTGTGCTGGCAGGCCTTAAAAGCAGAGGATACCTCCTTGGCGGCTGCTGTTTATACGTGACAAGTGATGTGCTGATCGGAGCCGGCCTTTCCTCATCGGCAGCATTTGAGACGATTCTGGGAACTGTGATATCCGGGATGTTTAACGATATGAAGATCAGTCCGGCGGAAATCGCGCAGATTGGACAGTTTGCGGAAAACTTCTATTTTGAGAAGCCATGCGGTCTGATGGACCAGATGGCGTGTTCCGTCGGCGGAATGATTGCCATTGATTTTCAGGAACCTGAACAGCCGGTTGTAAAAAAGCTGAAGACGGATTTCGAAAAATATCGTTACAGCCTGTGCATTGTTGATACAAAGGGATCACACGAAGATCTGACGGAAGATTATGCGATGATACCACTGGAGATGAAGGCTGCAGCCGGTTATTTTGGTCAGGAAGTATTGAGAGCTGTTGAGGAAAAGGATTTGTATTTACATCTGGCGGATATGAGAAGAGAACTGGGTGACCGGCCGGTTCTGCGTGCGATTCATTTCTTTGAGGAAAACAGACGTGTAGAAAAGCAGACAAAAGCGCTGGAGGAAGGAGCATTTGAAACATTTTTAGAGCTTGTTAAGGACTCCGGAAATTCATCTTTTAAATATCTGCAGAATGTCTACACAAACCATGAAGTACAGAATCAGAGTATATCTGTGGGCCTTGCAGTCAGTGAGAGCATTTTGATGGGGCACGGCGTGTGCAGAGTTCATGGCGGGGGCTTTGCCGGAACGATCCAGGCGTTTGTGGACAATGATTTTGTAGACAGTTACAAACAGGTGATGGATCGGGTGTTTGGCGAGGGCGCCTGTCATATCCTGAAGGTGAGAAAATACGGCGGAATAAAAGTGCTGTAAATGAAAGGAGGTATCACGATGAAGATACTTGTGCTGGGCGGAGCGGGGTATATCGGCTCCCATACGGTTTATGAACTGATAGACGCAGGGTATGAAACGGTCATTGCAGATAATCTGGAAACGGGTCACAAGCAGGCTGTTCACCCGGATGCAGTTTTCTATCAGGGGGATTTGAGGGACCGCAGTTTTGTAGATGAGGTGCTGGAACATGAGCAGATTGATGCGGTGATCCATTTCGCGGCCAATTCACTGGTGGGCGAAAGCATGGTTGATCCGTTAAAGTATTATGATAATAATCTGTGCGGGACGAAGGTACTGCTGGAAAGTATGGTAGCCCACCGTGTGGATAAGATTGTTTTCTCCTCGACAGCGGCGACTTACGGGGAACCGGAGCGGATCCCGATCGTAGAGACGGACCGGACACAACCGACCAATACCTATGGTGAGACAAAACTGTCTATGGAAAAGATGTTTCAATGGACGGGAAAAGCGCATGGTCTGAGATTTGTTTCGCTCCGGTACTTCAACGCCTGCGGTGCACATATCAGCGGGAATATCGGCGAAGACCACCATCCGGAAACCCATCTGATCCCTTTAATTCTGCAGGTCCCGAACGGACAGAGAGAATCGGTCAGTATTTTTGGAGATGACTATGATACGAAAGACGGAACCTGTGTCAGGGATTATATTCATGTTACCGATCTGGCTCAGGCCCATATACAGGCATTGAAATACCTCGTGAACGGGGGCGAAAGTGATATTTTCAATCTGGGAAACGGTGTCGGTTTCACAGTGCGTGAAGTGATTGAGACAGCCCGCCAAGTGACTGGTCATCCGATTCCTGCGGCGACGGACAAAAGGCGTCCGGGGGATCCGGCACAGCTGATTGCCTCCAGCCGGAAGGCGCGGGAGGTCCTGAACTGGCGGCCAGAGCATGACAGTCTGGAGGAGATTATCGGTACCGCATGGAAGTGGCATAAAGAGCATCCGCATGGATATGAGGACTGACTGGGAGGAGGAGTATGATGATTGATACGGATATAAAGAAACTGGTCACCTACGGGGTAGAGACTGGCCTGCTGGAACCGGAAGATGTGACGGACGCTACCAATCAGCTGCTGGAGATTCTGGGATTATCTTTTTACGAGGAGCCTGCCAAAGAGTATCACGGGATAGATCTGGAACCAGTGCTTGCATCTATACTGGACTATGCCTGGAAGCAGGGACTTCTGAAGGAAAACGAAACGGTCTACCGTGATCTTTTCGATACTGCGCTGATGGGAAAACTGGTGCCAAGGCCGAGTACCGTAATCGCAAATTTCCGTAAGCTTTACCAGGAAGATCCGGAAAAAGCCACCGATTATTTTTATAAGCTCAGCCAGGACAGTGATTATATTCGCCGTTACCGGATTAAAAAGGACGAAAGGTGGGAGACGCAGACCCAATACGGTTCTCTTGAGATCACGATCAATCTGTCCAAACCGGAAAAGGATCCAAAAGCAATTGCGGCGGCCGGAAAGGCTAAAGCGTCAGGATATCCCAAATGCCTGCTGTGCAGGGAAAATGAAGGATACGCGGGCCGGGTGGATCATCCGGCCAGGCAGAATCACCGGGTGATACCACTCGTTGTAAATGATGAGCGCTGGGGGCTGCAGTATTCTCCTTATGTCTATTATCCGGAACACTGCATTGTATTCAATATGGAACACGTGCCGATGAAGATTGACGGCAGAGCATTTGAAAAGCTGCTTGATTTTACTGCTCAGTTCCCTCATTATTTTGTGGGGTCAAATGCGGATCTTCCAATTGTCGGGGGGTCTATTCTGAGTCACGAACATTTTCAGGGAGGGCACCATGAATTTGCAATGGCAAAGGCTCCGATTGAACGGCATGTCCATATGAAAAATTATCCGGATGTGGAAGCTGGGATTGTGAAATGGCCAATGTCCGTCATCAGGCTTCGATCGCAGGATGCAGGGCACATTGCGGTGCTTTCAGAGCATATTCTTGACATCTGGAGGACATATACGGATGAAAAAGCGTTTATCTATGCACAGACTGATGGCATACCACACAATACGATAACACCGATTTGCAGAAAAAGAGGTGATTTTTTTGAAATGGACCTCGTTCTCAGGAATAACATAACAACGGAAGAACACCCATTGGGGGTATTCCACCCACACGCCAGACTGCATCATATCAAAAAGGAGAATATCGGATTGATAGAGGTGATGGGTCTTGCGGTGCTGCCGTCCAGGCTGAAAACGGAGATGGAACAGCTGGCGCAGGCGATCCTGGAAAAGAAAAACATACGCGGCGACAGTGTGCTGGAAAAACATGCAGACTGGGTGGAGGATTTCCTGCCATTTTATACAGAAGTGACGAAGGAGAATGTCCACGGAATCCTGCAGAAGGAGATCGGACGTGTGTTTCAGGAAGTTCTGGAAGATGCAGGGGTATATAAAAGGACAGAGGAAGGAAATGCAGCATTCCTTCGTTTTATTGATAAGCTGTAAAATGTTAAAAGTGCCGGTCAGAAGATTGGCACTTTTCTTTTTTCTGTATAGGAATTGTGATATGATAGGAAAATAATAAGAATAATCAATCGTAAAAGCATGGGAGGCATCAGGTGTATAAAATCATGATTATCGAAGACGATGTAACGATTGCAAAAGTAATCAGTGAACATTTGAAAAAGTGGGGGTACGAGACGGCATGTGTCAGGAATTTTGAGAAGGTAACGGAGGAGGTTTTTGCATTTGAACCACATCTGATACTGCTCGATATCATGTTGCCGTTTTTTAATGGATTTTACTGGTGCACAGAGATACGCCGCCAGTCGAGTGTACCGGTCGTATTTCTTTCTTCAGCATCTGACAATATGAATATGGTGATGGCCATGAATATGGGAGCGGATGATTTTATCGCAAAACCTTTCGATCTGCCGGTATTGACAGCTAAGATTCAGGCGCTTTTGCGCAGAGCGTATTCCTTTGCGGAGAATACAAAAGTTTTGGAACATCGCGGAGTGCTGCTGAATCTGGCTGATGCAACGCTGACATATCAGGGTAAAAAAATTGATTTGACGAAAAATGAATTTCGTATACTGCAGCTTTTAATGGAACGGACAGGGCATGCCGTAAAACGTGATGCCATCATGGAATGCCTCTGGGAAAGCGACAGTTTTATCGATGACAATACTCTGACCGTGAACATAACCAGGCTGCGCAGGAAACTGGACGAGGCCGGGATTACGGACTTTATCGTGACGAAAAAAGGAATCGGATATCTGGTGAAGTGACATGCACAGGGCGGCGTTTTGACGGCTGCAGATAGACGGTGCGGCAGAGGAGGATAATATGAAAGATATACTGTATTCCATAAAATCATATATTCGCAGGCAGGTGCCGGTCACTACGGCTGCTGTTCTGATCAGCGCTGTTATCATCATGATGTTCTGGCTGTACCGGCTGCCATTTGAGATGGGGGTATATCTGATCATCATGGAGGCTCTTGTACTGTCGGTGACAGCGGCAGTCCGGTTTTACGGATACTATAAAAAGCATGTACAGCTGCACAGTCAGAAAGCGGCGATGGAAAATGAGATGATTACACTGCCGGAACCGGGAGATATTCTGGAGGCGGATTATCAGGAGCTTTTGGAGACAGCTGCACGGGGCAGAGCGGCGGCAGTCCTTGAAAAGGACCGTTCCATGGCTGAACTGAACGATTATTATACGCTGTGGGCGCATCAGATTAAGACGCCGATTTCTGCTATGAACCTTCTGCTGCAGGAAGAGGGGGATGTGGACAGAAAAGAGTTGTCAGCACAGCTCTTTAAAGTTGAACAGTATGTTGAGATGGTTCTGCAGTATCTGCGGGCAGAAAATATATCCAGTGATCTCACATTGAAGTACTATTCTCTGGACGATATGATTCATCAGGCAGTGAAAAAATACGCGAGAGTGTTTATTCAAAAGAAAATTACTCTGGAATATGATGAGATCCGATGTGCCGTGGTTACAGATGAAAAGTGGCTGGTGTTCGTGATCGAACAATTGTTGTCGAATGCTCTTAAGTATACGGTGCAGGGGAGAATCTCAGTCTACCGTTCAAAAGAATACGAAAATACGCTGGTCATCGAGGATACAGGGATCGGCATTGCAGCGGAGGACCTGCCGCGTGTGTGTGAGCGGGGATATACGGGTTATAACGGGCGCAGTCACCAGAAGTCGACGGGTATCGGACTGTACCTGTGCAAAAAGATATTAACGCGCCTGTCTCATACCATGACGATTATGTCACAGCCCGGGGAGGGCACGAAGGTACTGATCGGTTTCGAAAGTATGACGCGGGTGCACGGGAAGTGTCCAGGCGGCTTTTCGCGGAAACGTGTTATGAC
Organism: uncultured Ruminococcus sp.; assembly: GCA_964621905.1. Classification (GTDB taxonomy): domain Bacteria; phylum Bacillota; class Clostridia; order Lachnospirales; family Lachnospiraceae; genus Ruminococcus_G. The sequence goes on from CAZUNG010000020.1 coordinate 33,086, forward strand.
AACACAACCATTCAGGATATCATAGACCAGCTGAACTTGGAAAGAACAGAGATCAGCCGGCAGAGTGTTCCGACTTTGAAAAATCCCCGCATACTGGCCGGCATGATCGATACAGACCGGCGATTGCAGGCAGCCTTCTCGCATTTTGTGGTGTACAGTCTGTCAGGAGTATGTATGGTGGTATTACGAAAAAACACTGTAAATGTTACAAAAATATTAAAATACTTTAAGGAAAATAATCAAAAAGGTTGAAATTCTTTTCGGAACGTGATAATATATGGAGGAAGTCTTGAAAATATTACGAAATATTTACGGCATTACATGACAAAAATCATGATGGATGTAGGGAGAAATTTGAAATGAGAAAAAAAATAGTATGCGTATTCCTTGGTCTTGTTATGATGTTGTCTCAGACGATGGTGGTTTTGGCTACAACGGAAGACCAGCTAAGACAGGAAAAGAACCAGGCGGAAAGCCAGTTGAGCGAAACGAATTCGGTCATTGACAGCCTGTCTGAGAGACAGACGCAGATTCAGTCGGAGATCAATGCGATGGATGCTGATATGGTCGATCTTATGATTCAGATCGATGCGGCAAAGACCGACATAGCAAATACGGAAGCTGCAATATCAGATACGGAAACCGATATCACAAACAAAAAAGCAGAAATTGAACAGACGAAAAAAGATTTGCAGGAAGCGGAAGATGATCGTGACAAACAGTATGAGGATATGAAAAAACGTATCCAGTACATATATGAAAACGGCGGCGACACGGCATGGGTGAAAATGATTTTTGCGTCAGAAGATTTCTCGAAAGTTCTGAATCGCGCAGATTATGCACAGAGTCTGCATGATTATGACCGGGAACAGCTGGAGCAGTATGTAGCGGTTGTGAACCAGGTTACGGAATTAAAGAAGAATCTGGAAGCGCAGAAAGCAGATCTGGAAAATCAGAAAGCGGCGCTGGAGACACAGAAGGCATCTCTGGAAAGCCAAAAAGCGGACCTGGAAAGCCAGCAGGCAGATCTTCAGGCGCGCATCGATGAGAAACAGGCAGCCAGCAGTGATTATGCAAGTCAGATCGCAACGGCACGCCAGCAGGCATCAGAGATCAGCAACCTGATCGCGCAGCAGGAAGCAGAGCTTGACCGCCTTGCGGAAGAGCGAAGACGTGCTGAGGAAGAGGCAGCCAGACAGGCGGCAGAAGAAGAAGCCAGACGTCAGGAGGCGGCTGAGGAAGCTCAGAGACAGCAGTCCTCGGAAGACGAAGCCTCTGCAGATTCTGAGTCGAATTCAGATAGTGGAAGTACCTCGGATCATGCATCTGACAGCAGTTCGGATTCTGATGGCGGTTCTTCGAATGACGATGAATCTTCAAATGACAACAGCTCCGATTCCGGCAGTTCCTCATCTTCTTCCAGCGAATCCTATGAAGAAGACAATGAGCCGAGTTATTCTGCGGGAAGCTCATCCGGAAGCGCGATCGTAGCTTATGCCGATCAGTTTGTGGGCAATCCATATGTGTGGGGCGGAAACTCTCTGACGAATGGCATTGACTGTTCTCATTTTGTGTGGCAGGTTCTGAAAAACTGCGGCGTATACAGCGGCGGATATACCACATCAGGGGGCTGGAGAAGCCTTGGACAGTCTGTTGGAAGCCTGTCCGAAGCGAGAGCCGGTGACGTCATCTGCTATTCGGGCCATGTGGCGATTTACGATGGAAACGGCGGAATCGTGGAGGCGAAGGGCAGCCAGTGGGGCATCACTCATGACAGAAGTGCAGACTGCAAGACGATTCTTGCGATCAGAAGATTTACATAATGGTATTAAAAAAATTACATAATCAGCAGCAGCGTTCTGTATGCTATGAACCTGCAGATGGCAGTGAAGTCGGGAGAGACTTGACTGCCATCTTGTTTTTTAAGACCGTCTGGAAACTGTCTGGCGAGGAATAAAAGTGGTTCCAACTGTCGATTTAATGATGCCGGGTTCTTCCAGACTTATCATTTGAATCAGCCGTCTGGTGGCAAGCTCAGCCATTCTCTTAAAATCTGATTTGACAGTTGTAAGCTGGGGTGAAAATATCGTGCAGATATTCGAGTCATCGAAGCCGACGATTGAAATATCTTCTGGGATACGAAGGCCCTTTCTCTGCAGTGCCTGGATGGCTGAAACACCAATGATGTCATTATCTGCGATAAAGGCGGTGGGAAGTGTATCCGTGTATTCCAGGAAATGTGTCATTTCCGCCTGAATTTTTTCAGACTCCTGACTTACTTCGATGAGATAGTCCGGATTCAGCTGCAGACCGAGACGTTCCATTGAGGTCCGGATACAGTCTTTGCGATCCCGCAGGCACCCAAATTCCACAGCACTTTTTAAGTAACCGATATCTCTATGTCCGTTTTCCAGCAGGTAAGAAATGACCTGATGCATACCATAGCTGTTATCGATGTTGACGGTGTTGATTGGATATTCAGGGAAAAAACCGTCCAGAACCACGAGAGGAACCGGAATCTTATAAAAAGATTCTCTGGGTTCGTGGTAGTATTCTGTGCCAAGCAGGATGATGCCGTCAATTCCGGCAAGATTATTCTTACTGAACAGCTCGTCGATGTTCTGGTAGGTTGCGTTTGTCAGGGAAAAAGCATACCTTTCCTCGCGGCATACCTGTTCGATCGCGTTAAGTGTTACCGTCAAAGTGTCATCTTTACGTGCAGCCAGATAATTAGTGCTTTTATAATAGACAAAAAGAATTGTTCCGGCGGTTGTCTTTGGCTCTTTGATCGTATAACCGTTTTCAATCAAAACATCTTTGATCCGTTCTCTTAATTCACTTCGCACACCGGGCCGGTTGTTCAGAACAACGGATACCGTTGAAGGCGAAACATTTAACATGTCAGCAATTTGTCGAATTGTCATATCTCATATCCTTTCCAAGCTAAATAAAAACAGTAATCGAATGTTTGGGACTTGTTTGTAGTTTATTGCAAAAATATCCAAAAGTCAAGTGAGTATCAAGTAATATTATTATGTAAAAAAATAAAACGTTCTAACAAAAACAATTATGTATTGGTTTTGTATTGATGAAGTTTTGTTAAAATATGGAAGAACACCAATTTATTTAACATTATTGACAAAAAAACCTGTTGCATTTTATAAAATATTACGTTATAGAAATTATTGACAAAAAACAAAAGCCAAACTATAATGAAAACATGAAGTCGAACAAACGTAAAATTATAAACAAACAAATGAAAACAAAAATGGAGAAATTTATGAAAGAGGGGAAAACAACAAGATGAAGTTAGAAGGCAAAGTGGCGGTTGTTACAGGGGCAGCACAGGGAATTGGCCGTGGAATTGCACTGGAATATGCTAAAAACGGTGCCGACCTGATGATAACCGATATCAATCTTGAAAAATTGGTAAATGTTTGTGAAGAAATTAAAACATGGGGCAGGAAGTGCATTTGTCAGAAAGGAGATGTTTCAAAGAGTCAAGACGTGAGAAATGTCGTGGACAAAACGATTCAGGAATATGGAAAAATTGATATTCTGACGCATGCGGCCGGTATTCTCAGATCTTGTCCTGTTATTGAACAGAAAGAAGAAGACTGGGATGCGGTGATTAACATCAATCTGAGAAGCACCTTTCTGTACTGCAAATATGTTGGCCGGGAGATGAAAAAACAAAATTCCGGCAAGATGGTGCTGATTGATTCCTGTGCATCAAAAACAGGAGAAGCGTTTAATGCGGTATACTGTGCTTCCAAAGCGGGAGTCAGGCTTTTATCCCAGTCCCTGGCATTGGAACTTGCAAAATATGGGATTAATGTAAACAGTATTGCGCCGGGTACGATTAATACAGAGATGATCAGCAGGTGTCTGCACGACCGGGCACCGTTATACGGGCTCACCTATGAAGAATATCTGAAGGAATTTAACGAAGCGACTCCTCTTGGAAGAATGGGAGAACCGGATGAAATCGGTAAATTGTGCGTCTTTCTGGCGTCGGAAGATGCGGCGTTTATCACCGGCTCCTCGTTTAATATTTCCGGTGGCCGCGAAAATCACTAATCGCTGGGAGGTATCTATGAATTATAGAATAGGGATTGTGGAGTGGGCGTTCCCCGTTCCCGGGCCGTATGGCCTGAAAATTGCCGCGGATATGGGAATTGAGGGAATGGAACTGGACTTTGGGGATTATGAGACCGGATTTAAACTGTCAAATCCTGTTATCCAGAAAGCGTATATGGAATGCGGCAGCCAGTTTGGTGTTGAATTTCCTTCGATTGCCTTGAATGCCTTGAATGCACATGGTATGAGGCACGGCAGGAATACCTATGACGGGATGATTGCCGTAGAGACGATCTGTCGCGGCGTACAGGCGGCAGCGGATATGAAAATACCGGTTGTTCAGGTCCCGAGTTTTGATGACGGTGCAATTGACAGTGAGGAAGACTTTTGGAATACATGTGAAAAAGTAAGGCTGGCATGTGAGCTGGCAAAAAGACATGACATTATCATTGCGGTTGAGAATGTACTGTCAGCGGAAGATTCCTTGAAAATGATACGGGAAGTAAACTGTGATAATTTAAAGGTGTTTTATGACAGCCAGAATTATCAGCTGGAGAAAGGGTATTCACAGCAGGAAATTCTTCGGGAATTAAAAGAATACATATGTCAGATCCACATTAAAGATGGATTCAATCAGACGATCAGTTCAGCACTTCTCGGTAAAGGTGATACGGAATTTTATAAAACAGTTCAAATTATCAAAGAGTGTCACTGTACAACATGGCTGCTGCTGGAGAATTATTACAATCAAAAACCGCTCAGCTTATTAAATGCAGATGCGTTTACACTTCTGGCGGAAGACATAAGGACTGTACAGCAGGCATTTGCGTAAGAAAGGGGGCAGCGATTATTAAAGAGCAGGATGAGAAACTTCTTTTAATGGAGGGAATCCACAAATATTATCCCGGCGTTCATGCACTGCGGGGAGTGGATTTTGACTTGAGTAAAGGAGAAGTGTGTGCCATACTTGGCGAAAATGGCGCAGGAAAATCTACATTGATGAATGTACTGGGAGGTGTGGTTTGCCACGATGAAGGAAACATTTATCTGTCCGGTGAGAAGGTTAGTGTAAAAAACACAAGGGAAGCTGAAATGCTTGGCATTGCGTTCATACACCAGGAACTGTCGCTGTTTCGGAATATGGATGTTGCAACGAATATCTGTATTCAAAGACTGCCGAACAAAAAAGGTTTTTTGTCCAAAAAACAGTTGTACGCGAAAACGGATGAAATTCTTAAAATGGTAAAGCTTGAGCACTGCAGGCCTGACCAGAAAGTCGGAGAGCTGAAAATTGGGGAGCAACAGTTGGTGGAGATCGGACGATGCCTTACACAGGATATAAAAGTTTTGATTTTGGATGAGCCAACTTCATCACTGACGGCATCGGAAATTGGGGTATTGTTTGAAATTGTCCGGAAATTAAAAGAAAAAGGGACTGCCATTGTATTCATCACGCACCGGATGGATGAGATTTATGAAATCTGCGATACCATGATGATTATGCGTGACGGAAGCAGGATCATGAAATGCGGAGTACGCGATATCACACGTCCGGAAGTTGTCAACAATATGCTGGGGCAGGCGATGGAAGAGCAGTACAGCCATCAGCCGAGAACGCCGGGTGAAGAGATTTTGAAAGTCAGGGGACTGACAAGAAAAAATAAGCTGGATCAGATTACGTTCAGTGTAAGAAAAGGGGAGATGCTGGGGCTTTATGGGCTGCTGGGCTCCGGAAGGACAGAGGTGCTTCGAAGCATTTTTGGTCTGGACCATTACGATGCCGGTGAGATTTTCTATAAAGACGAAAAAGTGAACATTAGAACCCCGCGGGCAGCGATTGCAAGAAACATGGCAATGGTAACGGAGGACAGGCATCTGGAAGGACTGGTGCTGGACCGTTCGGTGAAGTTTAATATATCGCTTGCGAATCTGAAAGCCATCAAAAGGAAAGGATTGGCGGACGGAAAAAAAGAAACCGATATGGCACAGCAGGGGGTAAAAGATTTGAATATAAAAACCCCTACGGTCAGTCGTGCTGTCAAGTTTCTCTCGGGCGGAAACCAGCAGAAAGTAGTGATTTCAAAATGGCTGCATACGAAGCCGGATCTGCTGCTGCTTGATGAACCTACCAGAGGGATTGATATTGGAGCAAAACGGGAAATCTATATGATCGTAGACAGGCTTCTGTCACAGGGGGTGGCTGTTATCATGGTTTCCTCTGAGCTGCCGGAGATCCTTGGCCTGTGCGACCGGGTGATAGTGCTGAAAGAAGGGCGTCAGGTTATGGAACTGAGACAGGAGGATGGTTTGAACGGGAATAAACTGCTGGAGGCAGCGATGGGAGGTACGAAGTAATGGTAAAGTCAGGTTCAACCGTAAAAACTAAGAGTGGTGGTGATAAAAATAAAACAATCCAGATACTGTTAAAATACGGCGTATATCTGATGTTTCTGCTGATCGTGGTACTGCTGCTCATTACGAATTCAAGTTTTAGATCACTCAATAATGCGACAAATGTCATGCTTCAGGTATCTTCCTACGCAGTGCTTGGCGTTGGAATGACGCTGGTGATCATGACAGGCGGAATTGATGTATCCGTAGGAGCGACAATGGTCGTAAGTGCAAGTGTCTACGCTGTGCTGACGCAGAACCACGGATGGACAGAACCGGCAGGCCTGCTTATGATTCTGGCAGTGGCGCTGGCTATGGGACTGATCAATGGAATCGGAGTGGCGTATCTGAACATGCCGGCATTTCTGGTTACACTGGCAACACAGTGTATCGGGCGGGGAGTGTCCCTGGTATTGACCGGGGGAGTATCCTACCGGAATCTGGGGAGCAGCTTTACATTTGTGGGGAAAAGAAGCATTCTGAATATACCTGTACAGATATGGATTGTGGTTATCATTTACGTGCTCGGGTATGTACTTCTTCACTGCACAGTGTATGGGCGTAAAGTCATGGCGGTCGGAGGTAATGCAAATGCTGCGAAGGTTTCAGGTATTAACAACAAAAGAGTGATTTTGAGTACGTATGTATTCCTGGGGATTATAAGTGGGCTTGCAGGATTTATGACAATGGCAAGAATCGGAAGTTATTATGCAGCCATGGGCGACAGTATGGAATTCATGGTAATCGCTGCTGCGGTTATCGGGGGAACCAGCCTTGCCGGCGGAAGCGGCAGCATTATGGGAACGCTTGTCGGAACTCTGCTGATCGGTGTGATCAATAATGCGCTGAACCTGTTCGGAGTCAGCGCCGAGTGGCAGGATGTTGCGAAGGGTGTTGTGATATTCCTGGCAGTTCTCTTTGACGCTGTTAAGAACAGGATGCGGTCGGCGGAGTGACAGGGAAACAGACGATCTAAAATGAAAAAGGAGAGGCAAAGACTATGAAAAAAAGAAATCTGCGAATCATTAGCTTATTAGTGGCAATTATTCTTGTCATTTCATCACTCACGGCGTGCGGAGGAAATGAAAAAGAAACAGATCAAACCCAAGAATCGGTTTCAAAAGAATCAACTCCGGAAGATGAAAAAAAGGAAGAGCCGTCCGGTGATGTACTTCCCGGCGAGGGAAAGACGGTTGCGATTCTTATGCACAGTGTTGCGGATGAATTTATCTACGCCGTGTACCAGGCGGCAGCGGCGCGGGCGGAATCATACGGTTTTGATATCTATTATGTAGATGCGAAAAATGATGCCGCGACACAGACGGCAGCGATTGAAGATGCAATCTCAAAGGGAGTCGATGCGATTATGCTGTGCCCGGTAGATGCACAGGCACTGTCTGATTCAGTGGGAATGATCAATGAAGCGGGAATACCTGTGACTCTGGCAGACCGGACGGTTGAAGAAGGGGATTTTGTTGCAGTGTGCGCATCTGATAATGTATCCTGTGGATACGAGGGCGCAGTTGAAATGGTAGAGGCGGCCAAAGAGCAGGGGATTGATGTAAAAGATCTGAAGGTTGTGGAACTGCAGGGAGATCTGGCATCTACATCCGGGCTGGAACGCTCGCAGGGTTTCCAGAAAGCGGCTGAAGAACTGGGATTTGAAATTGTCTCTTCATTGCCGACATACTGGGAATCTGATACGGCTTATAATGCAGCTCTCGATGCGCTGCAGGCGAACAGTGATATCAATGCGATCTATCTGGCGTCTGATGGAGTCATGGCAGATGCGGTGGTCAGCGCACTGGAACAGGTCGGGAAATTAAAGGCAGTTGGAGAAGATGGCCATATTATTATCACAACAGTAGACGGAACGCCTGGTGTCATTGATTATATCAGAGAAGGATATATCGATGCAGTCCGTGCACAGCCGGCAATCACTATGGGAAATGACGCGATCGACTATCTGGTGAAAGCTTTGGACGGCGAGGCTGAGTTAAACGGTAAGATAGAAGATGCATTGTCACCGGTGATTGGAACCCAGGAAAATATCGACAGCGACGAACTGTGGGCAAATACACTTGAGTAATAAGGCGAAGAGGTAAGAATGAAAAAAATGACAGCGGCGGTTTTTAAAGGAGAAGGAAGACTGGAAATTGAGAAAGTGGATATTCCTGTCATAAAGGAACCGACACAGGTATTGATAAAAGTAAAATCAGCAAGCATATGCGGGAGTGATATCCATGGACTGCATGTGCCGCCCGGGCAGTATATCAGGCCCGGAGTGATCATGGGACATGAGTTTTACGGTTATGTTGCTGCAGCAGGAAAAAAAGCGGACTCCTACGAAGTAGGAGACTGTGTGGTAGTGAATCCGTGTGTGCCCTGTGGGGAATGCTGGGAGTGCCGAAACGATATGGAAAACCTCTGTGTGAATCCATATCATTATGGGCAGACAGGCGACGGAGGGTTTGCGGAATATGTGGTGGCAGATGCAGGACAGCTTTTCAAACTCCCGAAGGATATCAGCCCGGATATTGCGCCTCAGACAGAGCCGCTTGCCTGTGTGATGAGCGGAATACAGATGATAAGGCCAACGCCGGTTGACGATGTTTTGTTATATGGTGCAGGACCGATCGGGCTGACATTTATACGGGTGCTGAAAATGTATGGTGTAAGAAAGCTGGCGGTCTGTGCAAAAGGCGCCAAACGAATCTCCCAGGCAAAAGATTGCGGTGCCGATATTGTGATCGATACGGAAAAGGAAACTGCTTCAGAGGTCTTGAAGCGGGAATGGAATCATGGGGCAGATCTCGTGATTGACGCCGTGGGTGCCGGCAAAATTATGGAGGAGGCTGTTCGGCTTTTGAACAGCCATGGCAGACTGCTGCTTTTCGGATTAAACTGCAATGCGTCTGCCAAAGTACCGCCGGCGGTTTTCACACAAAAAGAGCTGAAAGTCTATGGGGCGCTCGGTAAGAATTTTGTGGATTCCCTGGCATTACTTCAGGATGAAGCACTTGGGATAAAAGATTTTGTAAGTCATCGTTTTGCATTGAAGGATATTCATAAAGCTTTGAAACTTTTAAAAAGCAAGGAGGCCTGCCGGGTTATCATATATCCTGATGAGAAAGATCTTCCCTCAGTCTAAAAAAGCTTTAGAAGAAGATGGAGAAGTCCATGACGGGCACTGGAAATAAGTGCTCTTCATGGACTTGTTTTATTGCATAAGGAGTTAGGAAAACCCGCTCATATCAAAGAATTTCTTAAACATAACCGGTGTGACGCCGGTTTCTTTTTTAAAGACAGAAATAAAGTGTGAGGCGCTTGAAAAGCCGCATGTTACAGCGATCGTGTCAAGGGAAGCGGAGTCTGAACTCAAAAGTTCCTGTGCATGTTTCAGGCGTGTATTGATCAGATACTGATGAGGGCTGAAGCCAGTCTCTTTTTTAAATATGCGTGAAAAATGATACCGGCTCAGACAGGCATACTCAGCGATATCATCTACGGTGATCGGTTTATAGAAATTATCGTTTATATATTGCTGAGCGCGCAGTATGTTTTCGTTGGTGTCTTTTGAACTGGGGATGGATAGCCCGGCAATCAGGTTATACATCATAAGCGCTAACTTCTGGTCGTTGGCATTCGCTTTAGACATTTCTTTTAATATGTTGTTAAAAAGAAATGCAGACTCAGACTTGCCGGTCAGGCAGACACTTCGCTGTGAATGAAGCAATTCGTAATAAGACTTAGCCAGAGGACCGTTAAAATGAAAGTATTGAAAGCGCACTTTGTTTGTGGCCCAGTAATGATTTGCGATATGAGAGTCTAGATAGACGATATTTCCCGGAAATGCGGTGAATTTGGAATCTTCATATTCGAAATGCAGATTGCCTTCGAGAATACGAAAAATAAGATAATAATCTAAAAACTGTTTCGGTGAAAACCTGTTTATCTCGTAAGATGCGTTACACAGGAATTCTCCGCCCCAGGCAAGGCAAAAAAGATTTTGCTTTGCAAAGTCAGAAGGGGTATGAAAATATACACCTTTTTTGGAAAGTACACCTTTGTCAAAGTAGGCAGCCTTTTCTCTAAATCTTTTATCCATGTTACCTGCTCCTTTTAAATAACAACAGCACAAACTTGATATCAATCAGCATATTCGAATAATGAATTGATGCTTTTTGAATTGTACAATATATTTAAAGAGAAAGCAATAAAAAAGATAAACAAAGGAACATATTGCCACGTGATTCCTGATAAACGTGACAGAAATGGCGTGTCTTAGAACAATCATATCTATGATGCGGGAGTTAAAAGAAAAGGAGAAAAAATGACATCAAGAGAACGCGTAAAAGCATCATTTGCACATAAGCAGCCTGATAAAATGGCAGTCGACTTCGGAGGATTTTGCTGCTCGCAGATGAATGCACTGGTAGTGGCGAAACTGAGAGAATATTTTGGTCTTGGCGGCGATCCGGTGAAAATCATCGATATGTCTACGATGACGGGGTTAGTGGAGCCGGATTTAAAAGATGTCATGGGAAGCGACGTGCAGTCGCTTGACCCCAGGTATGACACATTTGGCCATACCAATGATCACTGGAAGGAATGGACATATCATGGGAAGACGGTTCTGATTCCGGGAAACTGTGTCGTAGATGATGACGGAAAAGGCGGATATTATGTGTACCCAATGGGAGACTCATCCGTCCCTGCCAGTGGCCATATGCCGGTAAATGGTTTTTATTTTGACAATATTATGCGGTCGCCTGAATTCGACGAGGAGGAGGCAGACGCGGAAGATAATGCAGAAGACTGCCAGATCATTTCCGATGAAGATCTGGTATATTACCGGAAGAAGGCGGATGAGTATAAGGGATGCGGACGGGCACTTACAGTTGCGCCTGGGTACTATGCGCTGGGTGATGCGGCCAATATCCCAGGACCAAATATCAAACATCCCAGAGGCATCCGCAGTCTGTCGGAGTGGTATATGGCGCCGTTGCTTTATCCGGATTATGTACATGACGTATTTGGGATTCAGACGGAGCGTGCCATCGCATCCTTTGAAAAAATCTATCAGGTGCTGGGTGATGATATCGATGTGATGTACATCTGTGGAACAGACTTTGGTACGCAGAGGGGACCGTTTGTAAATCCGGACATTTTCCGGGAATTTTATCTTCCCTATTACAAAAAGATGAATGGCTGGATCCACGAACACACCGGATGGAAAACTTTAAAGCACAGCTGCGGCGGCATTTTCCCGATCCTTCCTCTTTTGATTGAGAGTGGGTTTGACGCGATTAATCCGGTCCAGTGTTCTGCGGCGGGGATGGATCCACAGAGATTAAAAGACACTTATGGAAAAGATATTCTTTTCTGGGGAGGTGGCGTGGATACGCAGAAAATCCTGCCTTTCGGAAAACCGGAGGAGGTAAAAGAACAGGTAAAAAGACGCTGTGAAATCTTCTCTGGAGAGGGCGGTTATATTTTTAATACAATTCATATTATCCAGGCCAATACACCGATGGAGAACATCATTGCGATGCTTGACGCGGTAAAAGAGTTTAATGGGGATCGATAGAGAGATGATGAAATGGAGGCAGATGATGGATTGGAAAGATTTGTTTGAGAAAATGGCCGTTTGGCCAATGCCGATGAAAAAAGACTGGAAGATTGCATCGGTTGGAGCCGGTGACATTGTCAATAAATGTCACCAGGCCGCATATCAAAAAGCGGGATTTCACACGGTGGCGATATCATCCAGAAGCCGCGAAAGGGCAGAGCGGGTGGCAAAGCGATTTGAGATTCCATTGGTGTATACAGACTGGTCAAAGATGTTGGAAAACCCGGAAATCGAAGTGGTGGATATTGCGCTCCCCCCACATGTACAAATTGAGGTTGTCAAAAAATGCTGTGAGCAAAATCAACATATCCGGGGGATCCTGTGCCAGAAACCGGCGGCGATGAGTGCCAGGGAAGCACAACAGATGAGACGTATGTGTGAGGAAGCGGGAATTACCGTCGCAGTGAATCACAATATGCGTTATGATCAGTCAATGCGGTCGCTGAAATTTGCTCTGGATCAGGGACTTTTTGGGGAAACGGTTCTGGCAACAATCGAGATGAGAGCCAGGTCAGAATGGCAGCGTTTTTATGAAGAATACAACATGCTGGAAATCTTTAATATGGGGATTCATCACATTGACGCGGCACGTTTCCTGTTTGGCACACCGAATAAAATAAATGCGATATGTAAACCGAATCCCTCGGTGAATTTTCCGCATTCTGATGGGATTTCACAATATAATTTGCTGTACAAAAATGGATTGATAGTGAGTGTGCTGGATGATGATTTTGCAGGTCCGAAACCTCAGACTGGCTGTGAGCAGGATATCTATATCCGCTGGCGTGTTGAGGGAACCGAAGGGATGGCGGAAGGAACGATTGGGTGGCCGTTTTTCCCGAAGCTGATACCGAGCACGTTCCGGATTACATCAAAACTGGCAGGGGAGGGGTGGATAGAGCCAAAATGGGAGACGACCTGGTTTCCGGACGCGTTTGCGGGAACAATGGCAGATCTTTTGATTGCACTCGAGGATGAAAGAGAACCGGGGATACCGATGGCGGACAGTGTTATGACATTAGAATGTGTGGAGGCGTGCTACAGGTCGATTAGGGAAGAACGAACAGTTGCCATAGCTGAAGGGAGATGAATCGGGTGGAACAAGAAAAAGTCGTGGAGATGAGCAATATCTCAGTTGAATTTCCGGGAGTAAAAGCACTGGATGATGTACAGTTTGATCTTCGGCGGGGGGAAGTGCATGTTTTACTCGGTGAAAATGGTGCCGGAAAATCAACGATCATGAAAGTTCTTGCAGGGGTAAACACGAATTATCAGGGGAAGGTTCTTTATAAAGGAGAAGAAATTCGCTGTGTAAGTGTTAAGGAACAGCGGGAGCGGGGAATCAGTATCATATTTCAGGAAACGAATCTGCTGTGTAATCTGACCGTTGCGGAAAATATTTTTCTAGGAAGATATCAGAAAAAAACGTCAGGCGCTGTTGACTGGAAGGCGATGTATGCCAATGCGCGCAGTTTGTTGGATTCCATTCATTCCGATGTATCGGAAAAAGCGTTGGTATCTTCCCTGAGCGTTGGGCAGATGCAGATGGTGGAAATCGCGAAAGCAATCTCTTTTGACTCCGATGTCATCATCATGGATGAGCCGACGTCGGCGCTTACCGAGATAGAAGTGAAGGCGTTATTTCATATTATTAAACAACTGAAGGAAAAAAATGTGGGTGTGGTTTACATCTCCCATCGGCTGGAGGAGATTGTACAGATCGGAGACAGGGTTACGGTTTTCCGGGATGGAAAATATATTCAGACGATTCCTGTAAAAGATACAGATGTTGATGGACTTGCCCGCATGATGGTAGGCCGTGATCTTTCTGAAAAGTTTCCCAAGGTATCTGTGGAACCGGGAACAACGTTGCTGGAAGTACGGCATCTGAAACAAAAACCTTTGCTGCATGATATATCCTTTTATGTGCGGAGTGGGGAGATTGTGGGATTCTACGGACTGATGGGCGCCGGCCGGACAGAGTTGATGCGGGCAGTTTTTGGAGCAGATTCATATGACTCCGGAGAAATATATGTCAACCAGAAGGCAGTGAAAATTAATAGCTGTTCGGCCGCGAAACAGTATGGACTTGCACTTTTGACCGAAGACCGTAAACAGCAGGGGCTGATATTAGATTTTTCGATTCAGGACAATATTTCTCTGGTGAACTACCGAAAAGTCATGAGTCCTTTTGGTATCAACCTCAAAAAAGAGACTGAGGTGGCTGAAAAGCTGACAGCGTCTGTGCAGACGAAAGCTCCGTCGATGAAGCAGAAAGTCAAGTTATTAAGTGGTGGTAATCAGCAGAAGGTGGTAATTGCGAAATGGTTAAATGCAGACCCCGAAGTACTGATTTTTGATGAACCGACCCGTGGAATCGATGTTGGCGCTAAAGTGGAGATTTATAAAATCATGAACGCGTTAAAGCAACAGGGAAAAGCCATCATTATGATATCTTCCGAACTTCCAGAGGCTATCGGAGTCAGTGACCGGCTGTATGTGATGCAGAGTGGAAAGATTATGAACTGCTTTGAGCATATGGATGGACTTACTGAGGATGATGTCATTAAATATGCCACAGCGGTAAAGGTATCTTGAAACAGACGGGAGGGTTTAAAAATATGAATCAGGAAACTGTAAAAAAAAGAATTGATTTTAGCCAGATGACGACGCTGTTGGTGTTAATTGTGCTATGCATCATACTGTCCATTTTAAAGCCGGTGTTTTTGACACCGAATAATCTGATCAATATTATTACTCAGGTTACGGTAAATGCCATTGTTGCCATTGGCATGACGTTTGTAATTTTAACAGGAGGCATCGACCTGTCGGTCGGTTCTGTGCTGGGACTTGCAGGCATTGTGATGGGGATGATGATGAAAGCGGGCATTCCGGTGATCGTCGCGATTCTCGTCAGTATTCTCGTAGGAATTGTCTGCGGGGCGGTCAGCGGCGTGTTAGTGACCATCGGCAAGCTGCCGCCGTTTATCGCAACATTGGGGATCATGAATATTGCCCGGGCAGTCGCGTTGACGATCAGCAAAGGCGGCAACATGTCGGCGTTTCCAGAAAGTTTTACATGGATTGGTGTAGGCACGATTTTTGGTACAGGGATACCTGTGCAGGTATTGTTTATGCTGATTCTGTATGTGCTTGCCTATTACCTGCTGCGGTATCGCCAGACCGGACGGTTTGTGTATGCGATCGGGGGAAATAAAGAGGCTACAAGACTGTCGGGTGTCAATGTACGCTTTTATGAGATGCTTACCTATATCATCAGCGGCTTTACGGCAGCGTTTGCGGCCATTGTGCTCACGGCAAAATTAAATGCCGCACAGCCTACGGCAGGTATGAATTATGAGCTGGATGCGGTTGCAGCAGTTGTGATCGGCGGTACTTCGCTCAATGGCGGGGTTGGAAGTATCTGGGGAACTCTGCTGGGGGCGATTGTCATTGGAGTTATCCGGAACGGTCTGAATTTACTGAACGCGAACTCTTATCTGCAGCAGGGTATTATCGGATGCGTGATTATCCTAGCGGTACTGCTGGATGTGGCAAAGAAGGAATCCTGACAAATGAAAGATATCTTGCCAAAACGGCAAAATATAAAAAGACAAATAAAAATGGAGGATTTAACATGGGACGATTTGCAAGAAAAATGTTGGCGGTGATGCTCAGCGGAGCAATGATGGCAGGGTTAGTTGGCTGCGGAGGTAGTGACAGTGCTGCAGGGAAAACAGAGGATACAAAAGTAGCCGTGACGGAAGAATCAACAGGGGATGCAGCAGAAAAAACGGAGGATACAAAGAATAGTGAGGAACCGGTTGACAGCGGCAAAACATACAGGATAGGATATGTCTGTAAGCATCAGCTAGACGAGTTCATGCAGACACTTCGATCTGGTGCTGAGGAATATGCGAAAGAAATAGGTGTGGATTTGACCTTTATGTCTTCGGAAAAGCATTCGGATGTTGAAAAACAGGTACAGCTGATGGATGATATGATTACACAGAAGTTTGATGCGATCATTCTGGTTGCGACAGACCCGGCGGCATTGATTCCTTCTATTAAAAAAGCAAATGCGGCAGATATTCCGGTTATCCTGGTAAATGACACCATCGATGACGAGGCGGCAGAGGCTCAGGGCGCTGAATATGTGACGTATATCGGTACCGATAATTATCAGGGCGGAGTTGTAGGTGGAACGTTTATCAGTGAAAAATATTCGGACGGAGCGAAGATTTGTATCCTGAGCGGGACCGTTGGAAATCCGGCAGGTGATGCACGTATTGATGGTTTTGTAGAGGCGATCTCTGCTAATTCGAAACTGGAAGTTGTCTCTAATCAGCCGACAGACTGGTCAAGAGACCAGGGATACAGTGTTATGCAGAATGTGTTAACGGCAAATCCGGATATCGATGTCGTGTATTGTGCTGCGGATCTGATTGCCTTAGGTGCGGCAGAGGCTATTACACAGGCGGGAAAAGCTGCTGATATCAAAGTGCTTGGATTTGACGGATCCAGTGAGATACTTGCCATGGCAGAAGAGGACGGTTCCTGTGTGATCGGATCGGTGGCACAGTTCCCGGCGGATATGTCAAAAGAAGCAATTGATGCATGTATCACTGTACTCGAGGGCGGAACAGTGGAACACGAAATCAATACGGATGTAAAAGTATTGCCTGAACAGTAAGGCAGGAGGTAAAAATGACAAGATCACAGTTAGTACTAGACGTAATCAGCAAAAAGAACACGACATATCTTCCCAGTCAGTGCACCTTTGCGGCCCGGGCAAAGAAAATGGAAGTTGCCCGGGCGTTGGGGCTCAATGAAGAAGAGGTGGACGTCTACCTTGGAAATCACATTAAGTTTACAGGGATATTGGATGATATGGTGCAGCTTGACAAGCTGGATCCGCATCGAATGCAGGTGGCATACGACGCAGGCCGTTATCTTCATATTCCGGATGAGGAAGGATTTATCTATGACCTCTGGGGAATGAAATATAATGTAAATGACGGCGGTTATTTTAACTACTGCCATCCTCTTCGCGGATGTGACGAGGATGAGTCACTGATTTATCATTATAAAGCACCGGATCTTTCGGATATGGATCTGCAGTTTAAGATTGCTGAGGAGGATCTGAAAAAATACGGAGATGATTTTCTGGTTGAACTAAGCGGTTATAATGGTATCTGGGAAAAAGCGTACCAGCTGACAGAAATTGAAAATTTTATGTATTTGCTGGCAGTGGAGCCCCAAAAAGCATGTTATCTGATGGATGTCATCTGTGAGTATAAGGTAACGGTTGCAAAAGAGACGGTGAAAAGGGGATTTCCAATTGGTCACTACGGGGACGATCTGGGGACACAGATCAGTACGTTTGTGTCAGAAGAGATGTTTGTGAAATATTTCCTGCCCAGAATCAAAAGAGTATTTCGTGTCTTTAAAGACGCAGGACTTCCGGTACAGATGCATTCCTGCGGTAAGATCACACCGTTTATTCCGCATCTGATTGATGCGGGTCTGGATGTGCTGGAACCAGTGCAGAACTGTATGGATTTTCAGTTTTTAAAAGATGAGTATGGAAAAGATCTGACTTTCTATGGAGGTGTGGATACACAGAATCTGCTCACCTTCCGGACTCCGCAGGAGGTTTATGAGGAGACATTGAAGGTGATCGATGTTCTTGGAAAAGGCGGCGGACTGATTATTGCTCCGTCTCAGGAGGTTATGAATAATGTGCCGGTAGAAAATGTGCTGGCATTTATGCGGGCGGTAAAGAAGGCCAGAGGAGAAGAAACAGATTGATAAAGATAATGAAAAAATAAGATAAATACAACAAAAGTCCGTGATTGGCTCTGTTCTAGAGCCGATCATGGACTTTTCGTTTAAAAAATAGTCTGCATAATGTGCTGCTTTGTGTCTGAACAAGAATTGACTTGCATACCAGGATATGTTAGCCTGTTGATAAGAAAAATCAGTTTGCCTGTTGTGGGGCAGCTGGGGAGGAGCTGTTTATGCTGGGTATGAGAAAAAAAGAGGTTTTCTTGTCGAATCATGCAGAAATATTTGGGCAGGTGCTGCAGGAATTAAAGCGTGCCGGTATCCCATATAAAACAAAGCAGGTCAATACGGGAACACAGAACAGAAGCAGGGGAATCATCCTGGGCCAGATTGGCGAAAAAGTCAGTCTGGAGATTATGTATTACGTCTATGTTTCCGAAAAAGATGTGCCGAAAGCGCAGTATATTATTTCTGAAATTCAAAAGAAAAACACTTAAAAAATCAAACAGGTTTTGCAGCCGTTCTGATCTCGGATCTGCCTTAGTGGCTGTTTCTATATGCTGTCCGGATTTCTTCCGGCATTTCTTCAATGGACACATTCCTGACGCGTTCCTCGCTGTTGTCATTGATGGCCTGCTCATAATACCAGCATTTATATTTGATCATATCCAGTACCTTTTCCAGTTTTCTGATCTCTGCCTCAACGGATTCCCGCTGTTTAACAAACATATTTTTTCGAAGTTCAAAAGTACTGTTTCCCATGGAGCACCATTTCATAAATTCCTTAATATCTTTAAGCTCCATGCCGGATTTTTTCAGGCATTCGATGAGTTTGAGCGAATTGATTGCTTTATCATTGAATTTTCGGATTCCGGATTCCCGCTCGATATCCGGAAGTAATCCTTCTTTGTCATAATATCTTAGAGTGGAAATGGGTAAATCAAACATTTTTGAAACTTCACCAATACTGTACATAGAATCCCTCCATAAATAAAAAAATACAATAAAATCCAGAAATAGTGTTGACCTAAAGTCAGGTTCAGGTACTACAATCATAGTATCAGATATAGAATGATATGTCAAAGAAGAAATCTGATGTCCGGTTAGACGATCCGATTTGTCATCATAATTTCTGAATTAAGCGAGGAGGCGCAGCAGACGATGAATAGAGCAAAAGTATATGTTACCAAAACAATTACCCCTAAGACTGTGGTCAGAATGTATCGGGCACTTGGAAAAGAACTGCCGGGAAAAATCGCAGTAAAAGTACATTCCGGAGAACAGGGCAATCAAAATTATCTGCGTCCGGATTTTATGAAACCGATGGTTGAGGCAGTAAACGGAACGGTTGTGGAATGTAATACGGCATATGAAGGAGAAAGAAATTCTACCAAAAAGCATATAAAACTGATTCAGGCACATGGCTGGACGAAGTATTTTGACGTGGATTTGATGGATGCAGAAGGACCGGACCTGCTTCTTGACATACCGAATGGAAAGATACTGAAAGAGAATTATGTGGGTAAAAATATAGTGAATTATGACGCCATGCTTGTGTTGTCACACTTCAAAGGACATCCGGCGGGAGGATACGGCGGAGCGCTCAAGCAGCTTTCGATCGGGTGCGCGTCAAGCGCAGGAAAATCGCTGATTCATTCCGGGGGATTTACGAACGATCAAACCATCGTATGGGATCATATGGCCGGGCAGGATGTATTCTGTGAAGCAATGGCGGATGCAGCGGGAAGTGTTATGGAGTATTTTCATGGGAATACAGCGTTTGTTAATATGATGTGCAATCTATCTGTGGATTGTGACTGTTGTGCAGTGGCAGAAGATCCCTGCATGAAAGATATCGGGATTCTGTCGTCACTCGATCCGGTTGCGCTTGACCAGGCGTGCATGGATCTGATCTATCAGTCTGAAGATCCCGGAAGGGATCATTTTCTGCAAAGGGTAGAGTCCCTGCACGGCACGCATACGATTGATGCGGCAGCAAAACTGGGGTACGGAACCAAAGATTATGAACTGATTACATTGGATGAATGAAGACAAAAGGAGAACGATGGCCATGAGAAAAAATTTTGGAGCGAAACCATATACATATCCACAGCCAGTATTTATGATCGCCACATACGGAGAAGACGGGGTGCCGGATGTGATGAATGCAGCATGGGGCGGAATCACCAATGATACTCAGATTACTCTCTGTATCAGTGAGAATCATAGAACAACAGAAAATTTGCTGGAAAGGAAAGCTTTTACCATCAGTATGGCAGATGTCAAACACCTGACGGCCTGTGATTATGTGGGTCTGGTATCAGGAAAAAATGTACCGGATAAATTTGCAAGAGCTGGATTTACGGCTTCCCCTTCTGAATTCGTGGACGCACCCATCATCAATGAACTGTCGGTGGCAGCAGAGTGCCGTCTGGTCAGTTATGAGGAGGATACCTGCCGGCTTGTGGGTGAAATTGTGAATATAAGTGTGGATGAGAGGGTGCTCGATGAGAATGGAAAGGTCGATGTGTCGAAGGTGGAACCCATTACCTTTGATCCGTTTAACAATACTTATATCAGACTTGGCGATGTAGTGGGAAAAGCCTTTCAAGACGGAACGGCATTGAAATAGCATAGATTTGATTTAAGTCCATGGACGGCTCGGGTTTTGAGCTGTCATGGACTTGTCCTTAAGTTACGAATGTCATATGGAAATGTTTATTCCAGCGGGAAATGCCTTTGCTGTTCAGAAACACAGCAGATATAATTCATATCCACATCGTATAATTTGGCAAGTTTAATCATGGCATCCAACGGGATGCGGGTCTTGCCAGACTCGTAATCACTGTAGGTTCTCTGGCCTATATGAAGATAGCTGCCAATATAAGTTTGTGTGTAATCATGATCTTCTCTTAGTTCACGGATCCGCTTCAAGTAATTCATACCATTTCCTAACCTTCCAGATAATTATATTTTTGTTATTGTATCCTAGAGTTATAAACTCTATTGACAATTAGAGTTATAAACTTTAAAATATTGGTTAAGTCATAGTATGGAGGAGCAGGTAGCTTATGGTGAAGGGTAAAATCAATGATTTTGTAAAAATGGATGATGCAAAATTTTACGTATCGTATTTCATGAATGACAGTGAGACTGAGTTGTTTGAGTTTCTTAAAATATTTCCTGATTTTATGAAAAACTTACCGAAAGATGACATCATCAAGACATTAAAAAGTGATACCTATCAAAAAATAATGACTGATGTACAAAAGATATGGTAACCAACAGCTTTTGAGCATTTCCTCAGGGGGATGCTTATTTGTTTCAATCATAAGAGCAGCATAGGGAACAAAAAGAAGCCCATCATCAACTTTGAAAAAAGCTGATCATGGACTTGATCTAATCAATATTTTTGAAATATTTCGGGGAATACCCGAGCTGTTTTTTAAATAGACGTGTAAAATAGTTTGCATCGTAGATTCCTACTTCGGCAGCAATATCAACAATCGAAAGACTGGTTGTTCTTAACAGTTCCAGAGCATTTAAAATTCGTGTTCTGTTTAAATACAGAGTCGGTGATATCCCGGTAATTTCCCGGAAGATGGTCCGAAAATAATTGGGAGAGAGGTCATAAGATTCGGCAATCATATTAAAATCTATCGTTCCGCGTATATTGGTGTCAATATATTCCAGAGTCTTTGTTATCATCTGTTTTTTTGGTGTTTCATGGACTGATGCTCATGACGCTGAACAACGAGACGATCGGCGTAATTGTTGCCGTTGTCTATATAATTGTCAGTATGAAAAACAGAGCAGATACCAAAGAATTTGGTATTCAGACTTCCAAAGCAAGATTCTGGATAAAGAATATCATTGTCATAGATGCAGTTTTATTCATTGCCTATATCTTTGCATCGTATAACGGGATGCAGCTGATGGGAGTTGGTACGGATGTCCAGCAGTTTGTAAAAGGACTTGTTCTGATTTTTGCGGTGCTGCTTGAGGTCATGAAAAAGGGGAATGTGATAGATGGAAGCGATTGTTTTTTTGTGAAATTGGAAAATTTGAGTATACTGAGCGGGAGGGACCTTTGATTTGCAACTCCCACGATGTGAAGATTAAAATTCTGGCTGTAAGCATCTGCGGATCCGACGTACATATTCTTGCGGACCCTCCAGGGACAGCGGCGAATCCCGGCATCATCCTCGGTCATGAATGTGTGGGTGAGATTGTTGATATGGGGGAGGGGATCGATGGTGCTTTTTGTGAGTATGCGGTGGTTCCGGAGTACTCTGCCGCAAAGATACCTAAGGGGACGGATATCAGAAAGGCCATTTTTGCGGAGCTTCTCGCCTGTGTCATGAATGCGGAAAAACTGGCGGCGCCGACGCCTGCGGACTATGTACTGCTGCATGGAGCCGGCCCCATCAGTCTGACCTTTATCCGTGTGCTGAAAATGTTTGGAGTCCGGAATCTGATCGTTGCTGCAAAGGGGCAGGAATGTGTGGCAGAAGCAAAAAACTGTGGAAGAGGTAATGTAAAATGTGTGATTGATACGTGGCAAACGGATAATGTAATGAGATGATAACAGGGTGATACCGGAACAGATGGTATCACCCTGCTGACAATTCTACTTAAATATCTCTGCCGCATCGGCCATGTTTTTTATGACAGGAACATCGAACGGACAGCGCGTCTCACAATTGCCGCATCCGATGCAGTCTTTGCCGTTCTTCGTAAGGTTTAAATAGTGAGAACGAACGGAAGGTGAAACATTTTGCGCATCCAGCCTGGCGATATCCAGGTACTTGTTGACTGCCGCGATATCGATTCCAACCGGACAAGGCTGGCAATGACTGCAGTAGACACAATTTTCTTTAAAGTCATTGCGTAACGTATTCATCACGTGAGTATAATCGCGTTCCCGTTCACTTAAGTTTAAGTACCGCACCGTGTCCATGACTTCTTTCCGGGATTGGCAGCCAATCATTGCACTGGCCACGGCCGGGCGTGTCAGTGTGTACTGCATACATTGTGCCACGGTAAGAGGCTGGTCAAAAGGCGTGTGTTCTGCAGAAATCAACTTTCCTCCGCCCAGTGTTTTCATGGCTGTAATGCCGATGTTCATTTTTTCACACAACGCATATAAGGCAGCCCGTTTTGGGTCAAAACCACAAAAGGCATTTTTATTTAAGCCCTGATGCAGTTCGTCCAGCGCGTTCGTTTCTGCCGGATACAAGTCGAATGCCAGATTGATACTAAACATCATCATCTCGGGCAGACCGGTTTTGATAACACGCATTGCCATAACAGGATTATGAGAGCTAAATCCGATATGTCTGATATCTCCCTGTTGTTTTAATTTTTGCACGTAGTCTGCAAATCCTGTTTCAAAGACACCTTTGTAATCATCTTCTGAATCAATGAAAAACATCATTCCAAAGTCAATATATCCGAAAAGGCGCAGCAGATTTTCAAAGTATTTTTTTACGGTGGGCAAATCACGGCTTATATCATATTGCTGCCTGATATCAGTCGAACCAATATGTCCTTGTATCATAACTTCGCTGCGCCGTTCCCCCAAAGCCCTGGCTATATTTTCACGAACCTCGTTGCCGGGCATAAATACATCAAATAAATTGATATTGTTTTCCAAAGCAGCATCAATGGTCTCTTTGACTTGCTGAAATGGTTTTCTGTCCAGATTTTCACAGCCTAATCCTATAATGCTGCTCTTTTTACCGGTTCTTCCCAGTTCTCTGTACTCCATATCCTAATCCCCCGATTTATCAATAATCAATGTTTCAGTGCATCAATTGTACCATATTTTTTCTCACACATCCATTATTCTGCAAGCGGTCAAAAAACACTGATAGCCATCCGCAAATATGCTGGCAGAAAACCTGCTCACGTTGTTCCGCATGAAACGAAGACATATAGATAACGGATTGTATACTGGTTAACAACTAATAGAGTGATTGCATATGAAGTTATTCCTGAAAACTAATAATAAGGAAGGTGGTCCGATGGTTTAAGTATTTCGTAGACCCAGATCCAGAAGAAGAAGCTACTTAACATATTGCACAGACACATTTAGAGAACAAAGCGGTGGAACGGTGTATGGTATTAACGATGACTTTGTTTCTGATTTCTTATCCTCGCTGACTCTATCAGTTACTTCCGGATTCTTTGGTGTACATCCTGCGAAAAGAAAACAGAATATTAGAATTATAAAAAATCATATATGTATGCGATAATTCACCATGTGGATGAGTAGGGCGTTTGCAGAATGAGACAAATTAAATATTCAGACCTTAGCATGCGTCCATTAGTAACGGAGCAGTCCCCGGTCAAGTAAGCAGGCAAAATATCCGAAATAAGTTTACAGGTACCCGCCATATCTGAACTGGTATGGCGGATATTTATGTTGTGGGGCATTATTCACATCCGCTTCCCGTTGTAAAGCTGTTATCTGGCAACAGATCCAAACTTTCACAGTTCCGTTTATTTTTCAAATTCCGTTCTTATGAAAAAAGGATGACTTCAACATCGGATACTCTTTCCGGGAACTGACCTCTTTACGTTTACCCTTATAGCGGTCAGAATGTCGGAGCATATCGTTTAGCAGGAACATTAATTTAGATGATGAAATCTGCGTTGTTGTAC
Organism: uncultured Ruminococcus sp.; assembly: GCA_964621905.1. Taxonomy (GTDB): domain Bacteria; phylum Bacillota; class Clostridia; order Lachnospirales; family Lachnospiraceae; genus Ruminococcus_G. Next base: position 57,642 of record CAZUNG010000020.1, read on the forward strand.
AGTACAATTCATCTGCGGATGTCAAAAGAAGAATGGAGATATCTATATTTATATGCGAGGATTAGTTGACATCAAAGAATCTAACCGTCCAAAAGATTCCTTGTAAGAAACAGTTTAAAAAACATAATATCAGTTAATTGTACCGGGCAATCAAATTGTGATTACTTCTGGAACTGGCGTGAGACATTGATAATTTCCTGCGCAGATAATGGAACTTATGCAGATTTTATATAAACTACTGGAAACGGAATAAGCCTGTTAGTCATTCTGAATTGAGAAACTGGTAGGCTTCTTTTAATGGCTGAGAAGTAAACGTGCCGTCAAGAGCAAATTACAGAAAAGATAATCAGACGCAGGGATTCGGTAAAAGTGCACTAAATCTAATAATTAGTGCACCTAATCTTGACTAAAATGTGAATAATATTTACAAATAAAAAAGCTGATGTTAAGATAAATCATACAAAACAAAAGCGATATCGCAAGCGAAAATGTACATAATAACATATGAAAAAGAATGTTGAGTCCAGCGGTGATATGTCAAGAGGGAAATAATTAAATTTTCAGGTCATTTTC
>CAZUNG010000021.1:0-45736 GCA_964621905.1 uncultured Ruminococcus sp.
ACAATGCTTGAAAAAATACCATCTCAATCAACTATAACGGAATTGCTCGGACAACCTTTATTTGAAGTTTGGCAAACATTATGTTCGGCTATTGACGAAACATACGACATGGAACGAGTGTGGAATACTGGCGGCAAGAATTGGACTTACGAGTATAAATATCGGAGAGGCGGCAAAACACTTTGTTGTCTATACGCAAAAAGGAATTGTATAGGTTTCATGATTATCTTTGGGAAAGATGAAAGGGGAAAATTTGAAGATATAAGAGATACCCTTTCTACTGCTGTTTGTAGGCAATATGATGAAGCAAAAATCTATCATGATGGAAAATGGGTAATGTTTGAACCGACCAATACGGTTGAATTTGATGACTACTTGAAATTGTTGGCGCTTAAAAGAAAACCAAACCGGAAGTAACAATAGTAATTTGTTAGCAGGTAGATTATATGGAAGAATAGTTGAGAGAAACAACTATGCTAGATTTTTCGGCTATCAATATACAGCAGTTAATAAGCGATAGAAAATGGAAAGATATTGATACATACCATCGTATCAAACAAATATATAATTTTGTCCGTGATTAAATTTTATTTGGTTACAATGTTGATGACAGTATTTCGGCATCAAAAGTTTTGGCTGATGGATATGGACAATGTAATATAAAAGGAACGCTTTTTATGGCATTGCTTCGTGGAGTAAATGTTCCATGTAGGGTGCATGGATTTACGATTGACAAAAAACTTCAAAAGAGTGCAATGACTGACATTGTATATAAAAATGCTCCTCAAAATATTTTTCATAGTTGGGTAGAAGTTTATTTGGACGGGGCTTTTTGCGGATATGGCGTGGCTGTGAAAGATTTCCGCAAACCTATCATTGATTTTGAACGAAACAATACTTATATTCAAAGCGAAGGAATAAATCAAGATTTCGGAATTTATGATTGTCCCGACAATCTGCTCAAAGAACATCATCAAGAAATGTCTGCCTAAATTTCTATATAGAAATTTAGGCAGACATTTAATGAACCACAATATAAAAAAGATAAGAAATTCCGCATGATAGATTTTGGTTTATCAGAAAAGTAGCAAAGCCAGCCGAGCCAGTCAAGGTCGGGTGTAAGCCCGTTCATTTCAGCCTTGACGGTTGCCCGCTGTCCTGCCATTTTTCCGGGAATGTGGCCACACTTCGGAACACTTTGTCCACAAGTCAGGGTGTGGAAGGAGGGACGGGGATTTTCATATACGCCCTATCTGCTGATGAAACTAGTCCTGCCGCTTCAAACGCCTTTGCCCTCCCCGGCGGCAATGGCATTTTCACGGCAACGCCGACAGAGCGTATAACACACTACACATTACAAACAAAGTCGTGTGCCAAAGGCGGTAGCTCATAAGGAAACATGACAAAAACTATGAGTTATGCCAGGTAAACGGAAAAATGAAAAACTCTATGTGATTGAGAAATCTTTCGCATAGAGTTTTTTCATGTTAGGGATATTGTTTTTTGAGTTTTTCAGCGTTCGCAGAACGCGCAGCTGTCACCGCAGGTGGCGATCTCAGGGGTTTGGGGATGGTAGAGGTCGGGGAATGTTCAGAGAGAGAACGGATTTTAATGATTTCCGAAAAACGGAGAACAATTCTCGATACCATCCATGATTTGGAGGCTCAAATTATGCAACTGGATTGTCTGAGAAGTGAGATCCGGAAAAAAGGAGGACTGTTATTATGAGTTATAATTTTTTAGCATTGGCGAAGAAGCGTTATTCCTGCAAGAAGTTTGACGGGCGTAAAGTGGATAGAGAACAACTTGCTTCTATTCTGGAGGCGGGGCGTTTGGCTCCTACAGCAAAGAATTTTCAGGAGCAGCGTATTTATGTGGTGGAATCCTCAGAAGGATTGGCAAAGATCGATCAGGTAACACCTTGCCGTTATGGAGCGTCTACCGTATTGGTTGTTGCGTTTGATAAGGAAAATGTATTTACCTATCCGGGAGAGCAGAGAGATTCCGGTGTGGAGGATACCAGTATTGTTGCGACACACATGATTTTGGCAGCGGCAGACGTGGACAGTTGCTGGATTAACTTTTTTGATCCCGCAGTGACGGCAAAAAAGCTTGGTCTGCCGGAAAACGAGGAAGTATTGATGATGATGAATCTGGGGTATGCGGCAGAAGGGGCAAAGCCTCTGCCAACCCATGATTCACGTAAGGAACTTGCTGAAACAGTTTCGTATCTGTAAGGTCAGGAGGCAGATGAAATGGCAAAGAATATTTTAGTAGCCTATTACTCATGGGGCGAGAATACAAAAGCGGTTGCAGAGTATATTGCAGACAAGATTGGAGCAGAGCTTCTGGAATTAAAAGTGAAGAAGCCTTATCCAGTTGATTATGATGCTTGTGTCAGTCAGGTTGGGCGAGATGGCAAAAACTATGAGCCTGAGCTGTCCGTACAGATTCCAGACCTTGCTGCATACGACGTGGTATTTGCAGGCAGTCCCTGCTGGTGGGGAACAATCGCCAATCCTATGCGGACGTTTCTGCATCAGAACAATTTTGCAGGAAAGACAGTGATTCCGTTTATGACTCACGGAACCAGCGGACTTCGTATACAGGATGTGAAAAAGCTCTGCCCAGATTCCAACGTGCTGCGTGGTTGCGGTATATTCAATCAATATCAGGTATCTACTAAAATCAACACCCCTGCAAACATGGGGAATTACAAAATAGAAATTGACAGATGGCTGAAAGAACTCCGGTTTTGATAAAAAGGAAGATGGAGGTATCAGATGAAGCAGATTAGCCAAGAGAGACAACCTGCTGAAAAATTTATCTCAAAAGGGCTTGACAATAAGCGAATAATCATTTATTATAAAGCCCGGAGGTGAGACAATGAGACGAAGAGATGATGAGAAGGAACAGCGTATCAAGGAGGCTGTCATAGAGGTGGTGCTGGCAGAGGGCTTTGGCGGTGCGTCCATTTCAAAAATTGCAAAGTGTGCAGGTGTCTCGCCCGCTACGGTGTACATTTATCATGAGAATAAAGAAAGTATGCTTCAGGCGATCTACATGGAATGTGCCGAGGAATTGTACGATGCCCTGTTGTCGAGCGTACAAGGAAAACAAAGCGGCCACCAGATCATTGAAAGCCTGATCATGAGTTACTTTCACTTTGTGATGGAACATGAAAAGCTGTCCAGCTTTGTAGAGCAGTTTGCAAGCAGTCCCGCATTGACCCACAACTGCTCGGAGATCAAGGGCTTTACAAAAATGATGGAGCTTGTGCAGAAATGGCAGGAGGAGCAGATATTCCGTCCCTATAACACGATCAATGTGTATGCTCTTCTGTTCCATCCGGTAAAGATGCTGGCAGCAGGAGCGATCTCTTATCATGCAGACGCAACGGAGCTTTTGAAGGAACTGATTCAGATTACACAGGCAGCACTATTGGTAGAGTAAATATATTGCGGGGACTTGTCCGATGTTTACAGAGGACAAACCCGCATATATTTGAAAAAGATAATAAATGATTGTTCATTTATAAAATAAATATCAGGAGGAATTTTTATGAACAGAGCAGAAGTTTTGAAAAATCTCAGAAACGCAGGTACTTTTTATCTGACCACGGTGGATGAGGAACACAAGCCGAAAGCGCGCCCCTACGGTTTTCTTATGGATTACAATGGAAAGCTGTGCTTTACCACTAATGAAAATAAGCCCACCAACAAGCAGCTTATGGGAAACCCTTATGTGGAGCTTGTGGCAATGACAAGTCAGTTTGGTTGGCTGCGTGTCAGCGGCAGGGCGGTCAAGGTCACAACAGAGGACGCATGCAGCAGGGCGATTTCCGAAATGCCGATGCTGGCTCGGAATTATGCTGTCTACGGCGGCAAATTCGATGTGTTCGCTTTGGAGGAAGCGGTCGCAGATTATTATACATTTAACGAAAAAGGCGAGATCATCAAGCAGTCTGAACATTTGGACTGAAATGATCAATCAAATCAAAATTAAATTTTAGGAGGAATATCAAATGTCAAAGAAAATTGTTGTATTGAACGGTAGCCCTACGATTGGCGGAAACACGGAGGGTCTGTCAAAAAATCTGGCGCACGGTGCCGAGGAAGCAGGCAATTCCGTGCAGATCATCCGTCTGAGCGATCTGAATATCGCTCCTTATACCGATTTTACCCAGACTGTGAACGATGACGATATGAAGCAGGTCGCAGAAGCGATCATTGCTGCGGATGTTGTGGTGCTGGCTTCCCCTCTCTACTGGATGCACTTTTCCGCACAGATCAAAACCATGATGGATCGCCTTGGCCCCGGCATGAAGGATGTGCTTGCAGGAAAAGAAACAGCGCTGCTGCTCTGTGCCGCCAGTCCGGAGGAACTGATCCGCAAAAATGTGGTTCCGTACTATGAGATGTGCTTTATTGAGAGCCTCGGTTGGAAGGATCGCGGTGTAGTTGCAGCAGGCGGAGTCTTTGGCCCTGGGGATGTGGAAAAAACCCCTTATGCGCAGCAGGCGTATGAACTTGGAAAATCTTTGTAAGCAGAGGAGGAAAAAATAATGCAGATCGTACTGATTACAGGCTCAGGTCGTAAAGGAAATCTCGGCTATGAAACAGCGAAGCAGCTGGGCGGGCAGGGATACCATGTGATCCTTGCGGCAAGAAAGCCGGAGAAACAGATGGCGGCACTGGTCAAAGAGCTGACAGATGCCGGTGCAAAGGCATCTTATGTACAGATGGATATTATCAGTGAGGAAAGCGTGGAAAGCGCTGCTGCGTCCATCGAAAAAGAATTTGGCAGAGTGGATGTTTTGATTAACAATGCGGCAGTCATGCAGGCGGGCGATCCGGTGGAGACACAGGATATGAAACAGATCCGCCGGGTATTTGACACTAACATGATCGGCACATGGAATGTGACACAGAAGTTTATTCCCCTTTTGAAGAAGTCCGAGCATGGCAGAATCGTCAATGTATCCAGCGGCGCAGGTTCTTACAGAGATCCGCAGTATGGCTTCTTAGACGGTGCAATGGGTATCCCCTGCTCCGGTTATGGAATCTCTAAGCTGGCTGTCAACGGACTGACCCTTAAAACAGCAAAAGAGCTGGAGAAGGATCACATTCTGGTAAATGCGGTATGTCCGGATATTACGGATACTTTTGGCAGTGGAATGTTTGGCCGTCCGGTGGAGGTTAGCGCAAAGAGTGTGATCTGGGCGGCAACCTTACCGGATGATGGTCCGACAGGCGGATTTTTCCGGGATGGTAAGGAACTGCCCTGGTAAACAACACATAGAGCCGAAAAAAGGAGGGCTTAACGAGCCATGTTGAAAATGTTCAAATACTTAAAAATAAAGGAGTGGCTGCTTGCCCTGGCAGGACTGGTGTTCATACTGGCACAGGTTTGGCTGGATCTGAGGGTTCCGGAGTATATGTCAGAAATTACACTGCTTGTGCAAACACCTGGGAGCGCCATGCGGGATATTTGGATTGCCGGAGGTTATATGCTGCTCTGCACTGCCGGAAGTCTGACCGCATCCTTTCTTGTCGTTTTTTTGCAGCAAGGATTGGAGCCGCTTTTTCCAGAAGAATGAGAAGGCTTCTGTTCGAGAAGGTGGAAGCCTTTTCTCTGGAAGAAATCCACCGCCAGTCTGATTACCCGATCTACGAATGATATTACGCAGGTAGAAATGCTGATTACCATTTTATTACAAATGGTTGTTAAAGCACCGATTACAGTAGTTTGGGCACTGACAAAGATTATAGGAAAGGGCACACAGTGGTCTGTGACGACAGGGATTGCAGCGGTAATCATGTGCAGCGTGATATTGGGAATTATTCTGTATATCACGCCGAGATTTGCAAGGATGCAGGCGCTGACTGACAATATCACACGACTGACAAGAGAAAACCTGCAGGGACTCAGAGTGATCCGTGCCTATAATGCCGAAGAATACCAGGAGGATAAGTTTGAACAGGGAAATCGGGAACTAACTGAGGTAAATCTGGCTGCAACACGGACAATGGCGGTCATGTTCCCCTCTATGTCCCTGATTACAAATGGGCTGTCCCTTGCAATTTACTGGATCGGCGCAGTGCTGATTAGCGAAGCAGCTATGTCAGACAGACTTGTTCTTTTTTCTAATATGGTCGTTTTTTCCAGCTATGCTATGCAGATTCTGATGTCCTTCATGATGCTGACTATGATATTTATGTTTTTGCCAAGGGCAACGGTATCTGCAAGAAGAATCAATGAAGTGATAGAAACAGAGCCGGCGATTCATTATGGAACGCAGCAGACAGGTCTGGAAGGCTTAAAAGGAAAAATTGAATTTCAAAATGTCAGCTTTCGGTATCCCGGTGCAGAGGAATATGTTTTGAAAGACATTACCTTTACGGCAAATCCGGGAGATACAGTAGCATTTATCGGTTCTACCGGAAGTGGAAAATCCACGCTTATCAATCTTGTTCCCCGTTTTTTCGATTCGACAGAAGGGCGTATTCTTTTGGATGGCGTGGATGTCAGGGAATACAGTGAGCAGGCACTTTATCATAAAATCGGCTATGTACCGCAAAAGGCTGTTCTGTTTAAGGGAAGCGTGGCTTCCAACATTGCTTTTGGCGAAAACGGGAAAGAAGGATTCTCCAACGAAGAAATAGAAACTGCCGCAGCAGTAGCACAGGCCGCAGATTTTGTAGAGGGCATGGAGCAGGGCTATGACACAGAGATTGCCCGGAACGGCGCAAATATTTCCGGCGGACAAAAACAGAGATTGTCTATCGCCCGCGCAGTCTGCCGTAAGCCGGAGATTTATATTTTTGACGATTCCTTTTCTGCTTTGGATTATCACACGGACTATATTCTTCGTCAGGAGCTGAAAAAGAAAACCACAGGAATTACCAGTCTGATTGTGGCACAGAGAATCGGAACAATCATGGATGCAGACAAGATTTTAGTTTTGGATCAAGGACGGATCGTAGGAAACGGGACTCATCAGGAGCTTATAAAAACTTGTGAAGTTTATCGTGAAATCGCAGAGAATCAGTTGGGAAAGGAGGCGGTTGCATTATGAGCGAAAGAGAAAGCAAATTAGAGGAATATACTTTTGAATCCGGAGATTCCGGCGAGTTTATGGGCTTTACAATGGAAAAGCCTCAGAATTTCCGACAGGCATGGCAGAAACTGCTCCGATATTGCAGGAAGTATCTTTCTGTGATTGTATTTGCTTTGTTGCTGTCGGCAGTGGAGACGGTCTTTCAGATTGCCGCTCCCTCCCGCCTGCAGGATATGGTGGATGAAATCAGCAAGGGCCTGAGGTCCGTGGATGGTATTAACCTTGAAACAGTTGCGGGGATCGCTTTGGTTCTGGTAATTTTATATGGCCTCTCTTTCCTGTTCAGCTTAACAGAAGGACTTATTATGGCAATGGTCACACAGAAAATCTCTCAGAGACTTCGCCGTGATATTTCTGCAAAAATCAACCGGCTTCCGTTAAGCTATTTTGACCGCGTGAGCCAGGGGGATGTAATCAGCCGGGTTGCCAACGATGTGGACGCTATTGGAATGACGTTAAATCAAAGTATGGGGACTCTGATCAGCGCAGCAGCCATGTTTATCGGTTCCGTGATTATGATGTTCGCAACAAACTGGACGATGGCGTTGACAGCAATCGGAGCGAGTGTCATAGGCTTTTTCGTTATGATGTTGCTCATGTCACGGTCTCAGAAATATTTTGTCAGACAGCAGCAGGGGCTTGGAAATATCAATGGATTTATTGAAGAAATATATACAGGACACGAGATTGTAAAAGCTTACAGCTATCAGAAGGAGGCTCGGCGGAGGTTTCAGAAATACAATGATGTACTTTATGACAGCAACTGGCGGTCACAGTTTTTATCTGGCATGATGATGCCGTTGATGTCTTTGGTTGGCAATCTGGGCTATGTAGCGGTCTGCGTTGTGGGTGCGGCCCTGACGATGAACGGTACAATCAGCTTTTCCGTGATTATCGCCTTCATGATGTATGTGAACTTCTTCAATCAGCCACTGAGCCAGTTTGCACAGGCAACGCAACAAATGCAGAGAACGGCAGCCGCCAGTGAGCGTGTGTTTAATTTCCTGGATGAGTCTGAAATGGAAAATGAAAGCCATAAGAGCCGGCATCTGGAGAATGTTCGCGGCGATGTGGTCTTTGAACATGTACGATTCGGTTATACGCCGGAAAGAATTATCATAAACGATTTTTCGGCCCATGTAAAACCGGGGCAAAAGATTGCGATTGTAGGCCCTACCGGAGCCGGAAAGACTACATTAGTAAATCTGTTGATGCGATTTTACGAGATGTTTAGTGGGCGAATTCTAATTGATCATACATCAATTACAGATGTACCAAGAGAAAATCTTCGTAATCAGTTTGCGATGGTATTGCAGGATACATGGATTTTCGACGGAACAATCAGGGAAAACATTGTGTACAGGATGAAAGGTGTAACGGAGGAACAGATTATTGCAGCAAGCAAAGCAGTGGGGCTTCATCACTTTGTAAAAACTTTGCCGGACGGATATGACACCATGTTAGATGAGAATTCCGGCATTTCGCAGGGACAGCGACAGCTTGTAACAATAGCAAGGGCAATGATCCAAAATGCACCAATGCTGATTCTCGACGAAGCCACCAGCTCTGTGGATACCAGAACAGAGATACAGATACAGAAAGCAATGGATCGTTTGATGGCGGGAAGAACCAGCTTTGTCATTGCCCACAGGCTGTCTACGATAAAGAATGCAGACATGATACTGGTTATGAAAGACGGAAATATCATCGAAAGTGGGAAACATGAGGAGCTGCTGGCACAGAGAGGTTTTTATGCCGAACTGTATCAAAGTCAGTTTGAAAGTACTGTACAGGAGAGTGCTTAGAAAGTTTCTGTACAATGATGGTATGAAATCATAAATAAATTGCAAATAGAAAGAAGGTTATAAGTATGGAGAACAGAACATTGCAGCATGCAGCTGTCCTTCCGGTGTCCGGCATTTTGCTCTTACCGGGAACAGATGCCGCACTTTCCATTGACGAGGCGCAGCAGAAACAATTTCAGGAAAAAGGGCAAGTGTTTCTGGCATTAGCAAGGAAAAACCGCAAACCGGATGCAGAAATGCAGGAAACAGATTTCTATTCCAACGGGCTGCTTTTTTCGGTCAACAGTATCGTGAACGGTAAGGATGGCACTGTTTTGACGGTACATATCCTGCACCGGGCTAAAGTAAATGATATGTATCGTGGCAAAGACGGGCTGTATGCCAGTTACGAGGTATTAGAGGATACGGCAGATCTGAACGAAAGCAGTCGTGAGGATATGCTGAATTACATGAAGAAGGCAGTGGCGGAGATTGGCGAGAACTTCCGCAGCGGCGACCAATTCAGCCGTGAGGTCAACGCTTTCTCCGACATGAACACGCTGATGGTCTATCTGGCACAATTTTTACCGCTTACAGAGGAAGAACGCAGCCGTCTGATCGAAACGGATTCTGTCCGGGAGCGCAGTCTTTTATTTATTGACTATTTACTTCGTCAGAGAGAACTTCTTAAACTGAATATACAGATGAATGAAAAATTCTCGGAGCGGGCGAACAAATTTTACAGGGATCAGGCTTTGCGGGAACAGCTGCGTGCGATTCAGGAGGAGCTGCATGAAGATGACAGCGAAGAAACCGAAAAAACGGACTACCGTACCCGTATCGAGCAGTCCGAAATGCCGGAGGATGTAAAAAAAGCGGCTCTTGAGGAAGCAAAGAAGCTGGAAAGTGCCGGTCGGGACGGTATGGAGCAGAATGTGATCCGCAACTATCTGGATTTTCTTCTGGCGCTGCCCTGGGCGGCTGAGGAAGCCAAGAACATTGACCTGCCTCATGCCAGAGAGATTCTGAACGCACGTCATTACGGGCTGGATAAGGTGAAAGACCGCATTATCCAACATCTGGCGGTTATGCAGCTTAAAAATGAGAACAAAGGCTCCGCCCTCCTGCTGGTTGGCCCTCCGGGAACCGGAAAGACCAGTCTTGGCAAGAGTATTGCTGAGGCGTTGGGAAGAAAATACATCCGAATGAGTCTGGGCGGCATCCGGGACGAGGCAGAAATTCGGGGACACCGTCGCACCTATGTAGGGGCTATGCCGGGTCGTATTTTGCAGAGTATGAAGCGGGCCGGTACGATGAACCCTGTGCTGGTGCTGGACGAGATTGACAAACTCACTCCAGGCGGCTTTTCCGGAGATCCTGCCAGTGCAATGCTGGAGGTTCTCGACCCGGAACAGAATAACAGTTTTACCGACCACTATCTGGATCTGCCATATGATTTGTCCCATGTATTTTTCATCGCAACAGCAAACTCACTGGAGGGGATTCCGGCGCCGCTTCTTGACCGTATGGAGATGATCCAGATTTCGGGATATACGCCGGATGAAAAATTCCATATTGCGAAAGAACATCTGTTGCCGGAAGTATTGGAGGAAACTGGCATTCCAGAGGGACGTCTGGAAATTGGTGATGATGTGCTGCACAGCATTATTGAGAATTATACGATGGAAGCCGGTGTGCGGGGGCTGAAAAAGCAGCTTGCAGCGATTGCACGAAAAGCGACGGAAGCCATCGTGACAGATACGGAAACTGCAATACATACTGTAAGTGTGGAAAATCTGGAAGATGTGTTGGGGCGCAAAGTCTCTCATCATGAAAAAGCGCAGCAGAGCAACCCACCGGGTGTTGTGACCGGACTTGCGTGGACACCTGTTGGCGGTGAGATTCTGTTTATTGAAACGACGGATATGCCGGGAACCGGACAGATCATTCTGACCGGGCAGCTCGGAGATGTGATGAAGGAATCCGCTCGTATTTCATTGAGTCTGCTGAAATCAAGACTGCCGATGAACGCTGTGAATTTCAAAGAAAAAGATATTCACATCCATGTTCCTTCCGGAGCTACGCCCAAGGACGGACCTTCTGCGGGCATCACGCTGTTTACAGCACTGGCTTCGCTTGTGACGGGAAAAAAGGTGGATTCCAGACTGGCTATGACAGGTGAGATTACCCTGCGGGGAGAGGTTACACCGATCGGCGGTCTGAAGGAAAAGCTCTATGGCGCACAGCGGGCCGGGATTACCAAGGTACTGATCCCAAAAGACAATACAAGCGACTTGAAAGATGTGCCTGAGGAGCTCAAAAGTCAGCTGACTATCATTCCTGTCAGCACGATCGAGGATGTTTTGAAGGAAACGCTGGAAATTCAGCTTCCGAGAATGGAGCAGGTGCTTTGGAACGGCACAGCATTCGGAACACCAATGACAAATATAACCGGATGATTGTGGAAGGAGATGGAATGATGGAACAGATTCAGTTAAACGATGGAAATAAGATACCGGTTTTGGGAATAGGAACCTATCAAATTGCACCTGCTGATGCCAGGAGATCTGTGCGGTTTGCATTGGAAAATGGGTATCGTCTTGTGGACACTGCGAATGCTTATGGAAATGAGCGTTCTGTGGGAAAAGGGATGAAAGAATCTGGGGTTCCCAGAGAAGATGTGTTTCTGTCCACAAAGCTATGGCCGACCATCTATAAAAGAGCGGATGAAGCCATTGATGAGACACTGGAAAGGCTGGGGGCAGATTACATAGACCTTCTCTTTCTGCATCAGGCCGCCGGGGATTATGTCGGTGCATATCAGGCAATGGAGCGAGCGGTAAAAGCTGGGAAAGTAAAATCTCTCGGTCTTTCAAATTTCCAGCCGGATCAGATTGACAAGATCCGAAAGCATACCACGATCAGTCCGGCGGTACTCCAGGTGGAAACCCATCCCTATTACGATCAGGCAGAGTTAAAAAAATATCTGGAGCCTATGGGAACAAAAATCATGGCATGGTATCCCCTGGGACACGGAGACGCTTCACTTGTCAACGAAGCCGTGTTTACCGGTCTTGGCAGAAAATACGGAAAATCCAATGCGCAGGTCATCCTCAGATGGCATATCCAGATGGGACATATTGTGATTCCCGGCTCAAAGAACGAACAACATATACATGACAATATGGATGTTTTTGATTTTTCTCTGACCGATGAGGAAATGGGAGCGGTGGCAGCTATTCACAAAAACAGGTTATATAACAACTTCCCACGGTTTGCGACCTCCATGTTGATGATGTGGAAACCGAAGTTTGATACTAAAGAATAATATATTGTATTAGTAAGCATAGGATGGTGGTGAAATGGGAAACTAACTGTACTTGATTTGGAGGAATCAGGCAGACAAATTGGTGAGAAATTAGCACTTCTGCTTGATGAAAGACAGCGGAAAGAACTTACTCAATATCTTTTTAGTGATTCTGCCAAAAATGTTGCCACATTATACTTAAAGCACTTTTGGCAGCAGAGTAATTCTCTCACCGAGATTCGAGAAGGTGATTTATATCTTTGTCTGGAACAACGACTTGTGACTGTTCGTGAACAAGAAATATGTCTGACAGTCAAAGAGTTTGATATATTGTTCTTGCTTGCCAGTAACCCGAACAGAGTATTTACCTATGAGCTTATCATGGACTTGGTGTGGCATGAGGATTACACCTACTATTCACGAAAAGCAATTAACAACCATGTATGTAATCTGCGGAAAAAATTAAAAATCAGATCGGATGATCCTGACTATATCAAAAGTGTTACCGGAATCGGATACAAGTTTTCGTTGCCATAAAATCACACCATAGGGTAAAACCTGCGGTGTGATTTTTTTGTATTTTTTCAGGGCAGACGGCAACTTTCTCCTAAAATATGTACTGAATAATGGAGGGTTTTTGGGGATGCCACTTCTGACAGGGCAAATTATGAATTTTTTGTGAACTTTTCAAAAAGCCCCCCTAAATTTGCCCGAAAAATGTACGGAATAGTGAAGGGATATTTTTTGACAGTCAGGAGGTGAAGCATATAAAAGACAAAATGCCGGTCATGGATTACAGCCAATACCGGAGGACAAGAAAATTAGTCCATGCGTGCTGTAATTATGATAACGGAAACTGCATCATGTTGGATGATGGGGAGGAATGCGTCTGTGTCCAGAGCATTTCCTATTCGCTATTATGCAGATGGTTTCGGATTGCGGTTCTCCCATTGGACAATCCTTTGGAAACAGCTCTGTTACACAGGGGCAGCATGAAGCGGTGCGCTGTCTGCGGTCAGCCGTTTCTTCCCGGCTCTAACCGGGCGAAATATTGTAAGTCCTGTGCGGCAAAAGTTCATCGGAAACAAAAGAATGCCAGTGACCGTAAAAGAAGGCATCTATGCGGACAATTAGAAGCGAAAAAACCTTGATATTGCTGGACGTTTCAACGCTTGTCAGCGGGTAGGCAGTATAAATCCCTTCTACATCCGGAAAGCAGGCTCGAAGCTGTCCGCAGAGGTAATTTCACCTATCCTGGATTTTCCCGATTAGGTAAGTACCTACTTCTCTTATATGTCATGTATCTTTGTGTTTCTGCCCAAGTGGGGTTATCCTGTCTTGGAATTTCAGAGACTGGAAAAGCTGACTCTCCGTATTACCCCAAAGCTGTCTTTCCGGCAGTGGATAATCCGACGCTTTGGAGAGCCGGAAAACAGACGGAAATTAAAGAGAAATAAGTAAATTATAAAACAGTCAATATCAATCCAATCAATCAGGATGGATTGATGGAAAGGAACAATATATGCGGAATAATATTTTTATCCCCTACAAAGCTGATACAACAGTACCACCGTATCTTCCGTTTCCGCGTTTTTTGGTACCGCTCAATTTATCCAATGACGCAAAGGTGCTTTATGCCCTGTTCCTTGACCGGGCGGGGATTTCAAAAGAAAACGGCTATATAGAAACAGACGGAACGGTGCGGCTGTATTTTACAGTAGAAGAAGCAAAAGGGAAGCTACACCGGAGCCGTCAGGTAACGACCCGTGCGTTTCAGGAATTAGAGCGTAGCGGACTAATTATCCGTAGGAAACAGGGGCTTGGCAGACCGGCAGTAATTACCCTAAAGATTCCGGCGGCAGGAAAGGAGAAGTGACTGAATGGCAGAGAAAAAAGATTTAAGTACACTTCCACAGTTTCTGAAACCGGAGGTGGCGGAACGTGTAGCAGAGCATTTCAAAGACGGCGTGGTTGAATTTGATTTTGATACCGAGGAACATATCGCCGTGGAGGGCAACACGGTTTATCATGTGATTCCCCATTATGCGGGTGATGGTGCGGAAAGCGTGTTAAACAAGCTGCGCCGGATGATTGCAAAAAATATGGAGGAATCATAAATGAGGGCGGCTGAAAAGACAGAAAGAATGCGTTATAATACAAGTAACCGTTTACCTGGCTGTTATCCCTTTTTCGGGAGGAAAGGAGCTACTTATGAACCAGCAGCCAGATAAAATCACAGCTTTATATTGTCGTTTAAGTCAGGACGATGCCCTTGACGGGGAATCCAACAGCATTACCAATCAAAAGGCTTTACTCTCCAGATATGCGGTGGAACACGGCTTCCGCAATACCATGTTTTTTGTAGACGACGGATTCTCAGGAACAAGTTTTCAAAGACCCGGATTTCAGGAAATGATGAAATATGTGGAGGATTACTCTGTTTCCACCCTGATTGTCAAAGACCTGTCCCGGCTCGGCAGGGAGTATTCCTATATGGGACGTTTGCAGGATTTCATTTTTCCGGCTTACGATGTCCGATTTATCGCAATCAATGATGATGTGGACAGTGCTAAAGGAGAAAATGATTTCGCCGTTTTTAAAAATGTATTCAATGATTATTACGCAAAGGACACCAGCAAAAAAATCCGGGAGGTTGTCAAAATGCGGGGAGAAGCCGGGGAACACCTTGCCAGTAATCCGCCCTACGGCTATATCAAAGACCCGCAGGACAAAAAGAAATGGATTGTAGATGAAGAAGCGGCTAAGGTAGTGCTGTGCATCTTTGATCTGTGTATTTCAGGAAAAGGGCCGATGCAGATAGCGAAAATATTGACAGCAGAAAAGGTGCTGACTGCCACCGCCTACCATGCTAAGCAGAAAGGCTGGACAATGCCGGAGGATTTGTATCAATGGTGTGCAAAATCTGTTTCCGGTATTTTAGAACGACGGGAATACACTGGCTGTACTGTCAACTTCAAGACTTATACCAAATCCCTGAAATTCAAAAAGCGTTTGCAAAATCCGAAAGAAAATCAACGGATATTTGAAGGAACACAACCGACAATCATTGAGTACGGACAATGGGAACGGGTACAGGTTCTCAGGGAAAATAAACGCAGACCAACCAAAACCGGTAAGACAAGCATTTTCTCCAGCCTTGTCCGCTGTGCTGACTGCGGAGCTAAGCTCTATTACTGTACCTGCAACAGCTACAAAGATGATTCGCAAGACCATTTTGTCTGTTCCAATTACAAAAGCAATACCGGTTCCTGCCAGATTCATTATATCCGTGAGATCACGCTGTATAAGCGGGTACTGGAATGTGTTCAGCGGACACTAACCTATGTGCGGCTGTTTCAGGATGACTTCACACAGGAAATGCTGATGCAGGATGAAGCCAGCCGGAAAGCAGAACTGGCACAGAAACGAAAAGCCTTGTCTGGTGCGCAGAAGCGTATGGAGGACTTAGATAAAATCATCCAGCGTCTTTATGAAGATAATGTTTTAGGAAAACTGAGCGATCTTCGCTTCCAGAAGTTATCATCACAGTATGAGACCGAACAGTCAGAAATCAGGCAGCTTTCCGAAACACTGGAACGGGAAATCGTAGAAGAAGCCGAGCAGGTTTCGGATGTAGGACGTTTCTTACAACTCGCAGAACGATATTCTGATATACAGGTGCTTGACGCTGCGACAGTCAACGAACTGATTGAAAAAATCGTCATCCATAACCCGGAGAAAATTGGCGGAAGAAAGCATGTGACGATTGAGATTTACTTTACTTATGTAGGCAAGATTCGGATTCCTCTTCAAAAACCGGAACTGCCTGCAAGCACGGAAAAACCGGCGTGATTGCTACCACGCCGGTTCTACCGGGAATTTCATTTACTTCCTTATGAGCCTCCGCCTAAGGGGCAAGCCCCTTTGGAAACCCCGGACAACAAAACAGGCTGAATATCTCGCACTTTCCCTGTGCTTGATACTCAGCCTTTATTTGTTGTCAGCAGCCCCCGTTTCGTGGTCTGCGTGTAGTTCCTTGTAAACTGGCCTAAACTTGGATTGTAGGCAAGATCATCGCCTTTATGTTATAATGGTTACAACGTCAAACAAGGAGGACTGCTGCTATGAAATACCGGAATATCATGAACATTTCCCTCCAGCAAATTCAGATTTTTTTAAAATGCTGCAAATATCTGAACCTGTCCCGTGTTGCAGAGGAATATAATTTCACCCCCTCTATGATCAGCAAGACCATTAAAAACTTGGAGGATCTTCTGGGGATTCCGCTTTTCATTCGAAAATACCACCGTCTGGAGCTCACCCCGGCAGGAAGAGAGCTGGAAAAGGGCTGGGATTCCATCTGTCAGACTTTGGTGGAAACGATCAACAGAGCCTTTGACATTCAGGAACAGTTGTCTGCCCGCCTGCGGATTGGAATACTGGAAACCACCAAATTTTGTGCCGATTATATTACTATGAAACTGGAGGACAATCTGCCTGACAATATTATGAAAAATATTCAATGGGAACGGAGAGATATGCACCACCTTCCCCATGCGCTGGAAGACGGGCAGGTAGATCTGATTATCACCTGGTCGGGAGAGATGCCGTATCTGGATACTCGAATCAATAGCTGGAGGAAAATTTTTGACTCTCCTGATGCCGTATTTATTCCCCGGGGGCATCCATTATTTGGAAGGCCTTTATCCTCCTTTGCAGAGTGCCGGCCCTACCCTTTCATCACGCTCTCCCCTGCAAGTTATCCTCATTATTATGAATATCTCGAGACACTTTGCAAGGCGTATGGATTTTCACCACTTCTTTCCACCCTTTGCGGCAGCACTGATTCGGCCCGCTATAACCTGTCTATGGGCAAAGGCATCTATGTGGCCCCCAGTCTGATCTGCGCCGATTGGGAGACTGAGGATATTCAAAAGTGGGAGCTGCTTGAAAAAGCCCAGTCCGGTCTTATCATCGCCTGGAAAAAAAGAGACCTGACTCCGGTCATGGAACAGATCATTAATCTGATCTCCGGCTGACCCATATTGGCATTGCACTTGTACTGTGCCATTTTGGAATAGTGTGTTGCTTACCTTTCGTTTTACGACACCTCCATTCATCGTTACAATAAAAATAGTTATTGATGAGCAACATGTTTGGGAGGTAATCAACATGACAGAAGAAAGAAATTTTTTAAGCTATTCCGCAGCAACTTTTGAAAATCTGGCGAACTGGCCCAATGCAGATATCCCGCTGATGGCTCTTGTGACAGAATTAATTCCAGAACTGTGCCAGGTTCCCTATGACTATCTTTTGCGGGACGATCCTGCAGCTATGGCTGAGTGTACGCTTCTGGTTCAGGAATACCTGAATCTGGACACCATCATTGCCAATCTGGATATCTACAATTTTGAGGCAGAAGCAATGGGCGCTAAACTTCGTTTTTATCCTGACCACTGCTCCGATATTGACCGAAGTGAATATTTTATCCAGACCCCGGCGGATTTGAATAAGATCAAATTCCGCGGATTGGATACCGGGCGTTTCCCTTACTTGATCCGTTACTGTGAATCTTATAAGAAATATACCGGCGCAGACACTTTCCCCATGTTTTCAGCTCCCTGGACCCTGGCTGGAAATCTGTACGGAGTTGACAACCTGATCATGGATACCATAGAGGATCCTGAGTTTGTAACAGAATTCCTGAATCGGATCGTAGATGATTTTCATGTGCCCATGTTCCGTGCCCTGGCTGAAATTCTTCCCGGCTTCCATCAGGTTTCTCTGGCAGACGCCTTTGCCTCAATACCAGTAGTCACCCCGGAAATCGTACGCAAATTCATCAAACCCTCCCTGGAACGTCTGATGGAGCGTCTGAACATGCCCGGCATTACCATGCAGGACACCGCCTTTTTCGGAACTGCTCAGCTGTCCGGTGAAGAGAGGAAGGAGTACGAGGAATTTATCATCTGGTCCAACGATATGTTTTTCTGTATTGATCCAGATCTGACAGCGCTGACGCCAGAATATGCACGGCAGGTAGCCACGGAGCATCTTGTTCCTCTGATGGCCGGCATTGCAGCTAAACAGGTGGAGTTTGGTTCCATCGGGGAAACCGTAGACATTATCAAAAATTTTGTCCTGAAGGGAAAAGACGGTCCCACACCACTGTTCTTTTTCTTCAACAACCTGTCCCCAAAAACCTCTGTGGATAAGCTGCTGGCTGCCACAAAGGCAGTACGCACCTATGGAGCTCCCGGTGCGGATGAAAATACTCCTTACGAACTCCCCGAGGTCATTTCCTTTGAGAAATTTTTACAAAAAAAGAGCAAGGACAATCCAGCTGGCTATGAATTCAACTGGCTCAAGGTATCTTCTATTTCTCTGTAAAGATGCATTTGACAGACAAGCAGAGGGAGACCAAAACCGGTCTCCCTCTGCTTAGTTATTCTGTTATCAGTTCTGATAATGCCGTCTCATCAAGCGGTCAAATTATGATTTCACCTGAATCTTTCCGCTCGTCAGCTGATACACATCCTCCCGCACATTGTCAAGCGACGGAATCTGCCGTCTTGCCCTCACAAGTTCATCGAGATCAACATCTGCAAAAATCAGACTCTCATCATCGCCGGCCTCAGCCAGAAGTTCCCCCATCGGGCTTACGATCATTGAATGACCATGCGCCATAAAGGCGGTTTTTTTTCCGCACTGGCAGCATGCCAGAACGTAACAGGTATTTTCAATCGCACGTGCTCTGAGCAGCGTTTCCCAATGTTTCTCCCCGGTGACTTTCGTAAAATTGGCGGCAACAATAAGTACGGATGCTCCATTTTTTGCCATAATCCGATACATTTCCGGGAAACGGAGATCATAACAGACCGACAGACCGAAGCGTGCAAGCGGCGTATCCACCATTACAATTTCATTACCCGCGGTCATCTCATCAGACTCCCGGTAACTGGGTCCGTCTGCTACTTCGACATCAAACATATGTAATTTTCGATAATCACCGATACAAGACCCGTCCGGTCCAAACATCAGACTTGTATTATACGGATTTCCGGAATCATTTTTCTGGGTGATACTCCCCCCATGAATATAAATTCCATATTCTCCGGCCTTTACAGAAAAAAATTTGTCCCAGGCTCCCGGAACCTCTGCTGCATGTTCCTTCATTCCTTCTCCGATATAGTCTACCGTTTCCGGAAACACCACAAGCGACGCACCACTCAAAACTGCCTGTTCAAGCAGCGCTTCTGCACGCCGCATATTCTGCTGTTCATCCGTTCCCGAATTCATCTGAATCAAAGCTGCCCGAAATGAATTCTGACCCATATGCCCTCACTTTCTTCTATGACATCGCCATCAAAACAAGAATACTGCAACCCCATACGGCGGGAGCTTATATTCAAAGGAATACGGCCTCCGGTCACACGGCTTCGCCTGCGCAGTATATTCTAATTTGCGAATGACTGTTTCACCTCCAAATTTCGGATCCGCGCTGTTTAAAATCAACCGATATTTTTTCTTCTTCGGAACACCCACGCGGTAATCCTTGCGTTCAATCGGCGTAAAGTTGCAGACAAACAGCAGATTATTTCTTCCCGTGGGAGAGTGTCTCACAAAACTGAAGATGCTTCTGTCCCCGTCATCGGCATTGATCCACTCAAAGCCTTCCGGATTTCTGTCCATCGCATACATCGCAGGATACTTCTTATACATATTTAAAAGTTCCGCCACAAAAGTCTGCAGCTTTTTATGTTTATCTTCACGCAGGAGATACCAGTCAAGTTCCCGCTCCTCGCTCCACTCTCTGAGCTGTGCAAATTCCTGCCCCATAAACAGAAGTTTCTTGCCCGGATGGCCGAACATAAAAGAATATCCTACTTTCAGGTTCTCAAATTTGCTGTCTAAGAGCCCCGGCATCTTATTGATCATGGAGCATTTTAAATGCACCACCTCATCATGAGAAAGTACCAGTACATAATTCTCACTGTAAGCATATGTCATGGAAAACGTCATCTTGGTATGGTTATATTTTCTAAAGTATGGGTCCAGTTTCATATACTCCAGAAAATCATGCATCCAGCCCATGTTCCACTTCAGGCTGAAGTTTAATCCATCCTCCTCAACAGAACCTGTCACCTTCGGCCACGCCGTTGACTCTTCCGCTATCATCACCGCTCCTTTATTTCTCCCCAGTACTACGGTGTTAAGATGCTTAAAGAACTCGATGGCCTCAAGGTTTTCATTTCCGCCATATTTATTCGGCACCCACTGCCCGTATTCTTTCCCGTAATCCAGATAAAGCATGGAGGCCACAGCGTCCACACGCAGACCGTCAATGTGAAAATACTCAATCCAGAACAGCGCACTTCCGATCAGGAAGTTTTTAACTTCATTTTTTCCGTAATCAAATATTTTCGTTCCCCAGTCTGGGTGCTCACCCTTCCTCGGGTCTGCGTATTCATAAACCGCCGTGCCGTCAAAACTGGCAAGTCCATGTGCATCTCTTGGAAAATGCGCCGGCACCCAGTCGAGGATAACGCCAATTTTATTTTTATGAAGGTAGTTTATCAGATACTGGAATTCTGCCGGGGAGCCATAGCGCGAAGTCGGCGCATAATACCCGGTCACCTGATATCCCCAGGAACCGTCAAACGGATATTCCGAAATCCCCATCAGTTCCACATGGGTATAGCCCATCTGCTTTACATAATCCGCCAGTGCGTGTGCAAACTGCTTATAGTCATAGAACCCATCCTCATTTTCTTCAGTAACCGGATGCTTCATCCAGCTGCCCGGATGCACTTCATAGATAGACATTGCCTCATCCCTTGGCTCACTCTGGGCACGTGCCTTCATCCATACTCCATCGCTCCATTTAAGATTCGAGATATCTGCAATTCTGGATGCTGTCCCCGGACGTTTTTCAGCCCAGTTGGCGAATGGGTCCGCTTTATACAGTCCCTTGCCATCTTTCGCCGTAATATAAAATTTATACAGATCTCCGACTTTTGCCTCCGGGACAAAACACTCAAACACCCCAATGTCCCCTGCCTTTACCATCGGATTCGCATCTTCCACCCACTGATTAAATTCCCCGATCACAGAAACTTTCCTGGCCTTCGGCGCCCACACAGCAAAATAAACACCTTTCTGGCCGTCAAAAGTCATCGGATGAGCTCCGAGCTTTTTATAAATTTCATAATGTGTTCCCTGGCCAAATAAATATTGGTCCAATTCCCCAAAATACGTCTTTTCCATACCTATTCTCCTTCCTCCGCGGATGTATATAAGATAACGGATCCGCTTTCCTCCAGTAAAACGGACAGACGGCCGTCCACCACCGGACAGATTTCTCCGGTAACGGCATCGATATATGATCTCTCCGGCTGAGGCAGCGGCACCTGTATCTGAGCAGAAGACTCGTCATTGTTCACCGCGATCACAACAGCCTCTTTCTCTGAAGTCCTTGCAAACGCATACTGCCGGTTTGTCAAAAACAATTCTTGATATTCTCCGGATACCAAAACCGGATGACTCTTTCTGATTTCTCCAAGTTTTCTAATCCATTCCATCAGTTTTGGATGCGGGTTATCCAAAAGAACTTCAGAAAGACTGACAGACGGCCGCAGATAGTCATCATTCGGCCCTTCCTTTCTCCCCTCAATCCCCCATTCCGAACCGTAATAAATGGATGGAATTCCAGGCAGCATGTAGAGCAGCGCATAGACCGGAAAACAATGTGAAAACACCTTCAGTTTGCTGGCAATCCGATCCACATCATGATTATCCACAAAGGAATACAGCTTCAGACCTCTGTAGATTCCTCCGCTGCTGTCAAATTCACGCCGTATGGTATGAGCGATCTCAAAATAGTTATGGTCGTTATGACCGGAGTACAGACCTTTGTGAAGTTCATAGTTGGTCACGCTGTGCAGCATCGTAGTTCCATCGCCAATATAGCGGGAATAATCTCCATGAATCACCTCACCCATCAGCCAGAACTCCTCTTTCCACTCGGAAGTCCGCCGCCTCATTTCTTCCATGAAATAGAAATCAAGGCAGTCGGCACAGTCCAGCCGGATCCCATCAATGTCAAATTCCGTAATCCAATACCGGATCACTTCCAGCAGATATTCCCTTACTGTCTCCTCCTGAAGGTTCAGATTGACAAGCTCAAAGCAGTTCCTCCACGCCTCATAGGAAAATCCATCGTTGTAAGGGTTGTCTCCCCCAAACCAGATTCCTTTATACCAGCTGCAGTAGGGGGAACTCTCCCGATTTTTCTGGATATCCTGGAATGCAAAGAATTCCCTTCCGGTATGGTTGAAGACTCCGTCCACGACCACTTTAATGCCGCGGCTGTGGGCTTCCTTTACAAATGCTTTGAAATCTTCATTATCACCAAGTCTTCGGTCTACCAGCTTGTAGTCTTTCGTGTCGTATCCATGTGATGTCGATTCAAACAATGGTCCGATGTAGATGGCTGTACAGCCCAGTTTATCCACATGTTCCAGCCACGGCTGCAGCTGTTTGAACCGGTGTTGCACTTCTTCATGTGTATTTGTCTTTGGCGCTCCTGTCATACCGATCGGGTACATATGATAGAACACCGCTTCCTCGTACCATTTTCCCATGTTTACTACCCCTTTTTCCTTCTATATTTTCTGTCCTAAGAATAAATACCATACATAAACTGATGAACAATGCTTCTTATCTGCTCATCGGTAATCACCATCATCTCATCTTCCCCAAATTCCTGCTGGCGCATCATCAGATAGTGATCCATAATTCCTATAAATCCAACGGCAAACTGCTGCTGCCGTCCGTTCATATTGCCCAGCTGTCCGGAGGCATCATCAAAAATCCTGACAATCCTGTTATAATAACTTTGTATCAGAGGATAGACCGTCTTAAACCCCTCATTCTCCCTGCCGGAATAAAACAATGCCAGCATCAGCAGATAACATTTCCGGTACTTCACGGCAAAATCAAAATACGCTTTTGCCACATAAAACAAAAGATCCGGAATTTTCCCCTGAAACTTTACCGCTTCATCCAGATTATGATTCAACACCTCGCAGTAAACCTTTAATACATTTTCCAGGAGGCCTTTTTTGCTTCCGAAATAATAATACAGTGTGGGTTTCGTAATGCCGGCAGCGTCCACGATCTCCTGAACCCCAGCCGCATCATATCCCTTTACGTAAAAAAGGTCGAGCGCACACTGTAAAATATTTTCTCTATTATCCATAAGCAACTTCCTTTCGGATTTTCCTTGACTTTAATTATACCAATCGGTATAGAAACTGTCAATGATTCCGGCCGTATTCGTACCTGTTAAAATGATCCATTACACAAAAACCGGGAGGACATCCGTCAGTTTTCCGATGTCCTCCCGGTTTATCATTTTACTCTGGTAAACAGTTGTTTTGCATTTCTACAGGTTGCAGTTATCACATCTTCATAAGAGATACGTTTTATCTCTGCGATCGCCTGCGCCACATACGTAAGATACAGCGAATGATTTCTCTTCCCGCGATAAGGCACAGGCGCCAGATATGGGCAGTCTGTCTCGAGAAGCAATGACGAGAGCGGCGCATATTCCACCACTTCTTTCAGCTTTTTCGCATTTTTAAAGGTGACAACTCCTCCGATGCCAATAGAAAGTCCCATATTCAGATATTCTCTGGCGATTTCTTTTGAATAGGAAAAGCAGTGGATAACGCCTCCGATCTCTCCCCCGCGCAGAGCTTTTACCATATCCAGCGTATCAGCCGCCGCTTCCCTGCTGTGTACGATAAACGGCAGCTTTTCTTCCCGTGCGAGCTCCATCTGGGCTTCAAACCATTTTTTCTGAAGTTCATGCTTTTCCTTATCCCAGTAATAATCAAGGCCGATTTCCCCGACAGCCGCTGTCTTCTCATGACGGCACAGGCCGCGGATCTCTTCCATCAGTTCATCCGTCATATCCCCGACTTCATCCGGGTGCAGTCCTACTGCCCCATAGATAAACGGATACTGCTCCATCAGCTTTACGGTGCCGTAAAGCCCCCGGACACTTGCAGATGAATTGATGATGTATTCGACACCATGGCTCTTCATCATGCCGAGCAGTTCATCTCTGTCCTCATCAAATGCCTCATCATCGTAATGTGCATGGCTTTCAAATATCATGGCCGGCTCCTTTGTCATTAACAGATCTCCGCTCCTGCCGGCATATTCCTCTCAGGCACCACAAGAGACAGTTTGCCATTTTCATCTTCTGCACACAGGATCATGCCCTCTGACATCACACCTGCCAGTTTCGCCGGCTTTAAGTTCACCAGTACCATCACTTTTTTGCCGACCATGTCTTCCGGTTTATAATCAGATTTAATGCCGGATACAATCTGGCGTACTTTGCCGCCAATCTTCACCTGAGAGCAAAGAAGCTTCCTGGACTTTGGAACTTCCTCACAGGAGATGATCTCTCCTACCTGGAACTGCATCTTCATAAAATCATCATAAGAAATTTCTGCCTTGGGTTCAATATCAAGAAACGGACCTTCCGGCTCATTTTCCTCTTCCTGTTTGGCATGTTTTTCTTCGACTTTTTCCAGGACCTCCTTTATATCCAGCCGCGCAAACAGAATCTCCGGTTTATCTGTCACTTTGCTGCCCGATACATATAATCCAAACTGATCCAAATCATCATAGGATCTTCTGACTGCGTTCAGCTGGCCAAAAATCTTATCTGCAGTCTCCGGCATATAGGATTCCAGCAATGATGTTCCGATACAGATACTTTCCACCAGATTGTAAAGAACTGTCGCAAGGCGGTCTTTCTTGCTTTCATCTTTCGCAAGCGCCCATGGCATCGTCTCATCAATATATTTGTTGCAGCGCTTAAACAAACTGAAAATTTCAGTCATCGAGTCTGCGACACGCAGCTCTTCCATCTTATTCGCCACCTTATCTCTTGTTGTCAGTACAACAGCCTTCAGTTCATCGTCTACCGGCTCATTTATCCCGGCATCTTTGACAACTCCTCCAAAATATTTGTTTGACATGGAAATTGTCCGGTTTACAAGATTCCCCAGTGTATTGGCAAGCTCAGAGTTCATTCGCTCTACCATCAACTCCCAGGTAATAACACCGTCATTTTCAAACGGCATTTCGTGCAGCACGAAATAACGCACGGCATCCACTCCGAAAAATTCTACCAGCTCATCCGCATACAGCACATTCCCTTTGGACTTACTCATTTTTCCATCTCCCTGCAGCAGCCACGGATGCCCGAATATCTGTTTCGGGAGCGGAAGATCCAGTGCCATCAGGAAAATCGGCCAGTAAATCGTATGGAAACGGATAATGTCTTTTCCTATCAGGTGTAAATCTGCCGGCCAGTTCTTTTTAAACATGTCTGTGCTGTTTCCATCACAATCATATCCAATCCCTGTAATATAGTTGGTCAGCGCATCCAGCCACACATACGTCACATGTTTCGGGTCAAAACTAACCGGAATTCCCCAACTGAATGAAGTTCTGGATACACAGAGATCCTGAAGACCCGGAAGCAGGAAATTATTCATCATTTCATTTTTCCGGGATACGGGCTGTATAAATTCCGGATGCGTATTGATATGCTCGATCAGCCGATCTGCATATTTGCTCATCTTAAAGAAGTATGCCTCCTCTTTCGCGGGTGTCACTTCACGCCCGCAGTCCGGACATTTACCGTCGACAAGCTGAGATTCCGTAAAAAATGATTCACACGGCGTACAATACATGCCTTCATAATGCCCTTTATAGATATCTCCCTGATCATAGAGTTTCTTAAATATTTTCTGTACCTGGGCTTCATGATCTTTATCTGTAGTTCTGATAAATTTATCATAAGAAGTATTCATCAAATCCCAGATCCTGCGGATCTCACCTGCGACGTCATCTACGAACTCTTTTGGTGTAATACCGGCTTCCTCAGCTTTCAGCTCAATTTTCTGCCCATGCTCATCCGTACCCGTCTGAAAAAACACATCATACCCCTGCTGGCGTTTGAATCTTGCAATGCTGTCCGCCAGAACAATCTCATACGTGTTTCCAATATGCGGTTTACCTGAAGTATAGGCAATTGCTGTTGTCATGTAAAACTTTTTGTTCTCCATATTTTCCTCCTGTTTTCCACTTTTCTGAAATAAAAAAGACCCGTCTTCCAATAAAGAAGACGAGCCGTCTCACCCGTGTTACCACTTCCATTCGTCCACACCTCACAGTATGAACCTCTCTGGGTACAACTATACCCGCTCGCTGTAACAGGCGAATCCTGTCGCAGCCTTGCAGTGCACTGCACTGTTCGGTGCGCCTCTCAGAAGCCATCTTCCCAAAGCATCCGTTCATCCCTCTCAGCATACGGGATTTCTCTGTAAAACCAATTACCATGGTACTCTCTTCGTCACGGTGTTTCTATCAGTATTATTTCTTATATACAGACTAGCATAAGAAAACGGTTTTGTAAATAATACATTTCCAATAAAAATCCAAAAAACTGTTGACACCTCTAAAAAATATGTTATACTGTAATAGTAATCATTATCATTATCGAAAGGGGGATGCATGGGAGCTTTAAAATATAGTCGCCAGCGCGAATCTATCAAAGAATTTTTAGTTTCCCGTAAGGATCATCCGAATGCAGATACGGTATACGAGAACATTCGCCAGATTTATCCTAATATTAGTCTTGGTACTGTTTACCGGAATCTGGCTCTGCTTGAAAGTATCGGTGAAATCATGAGAATTACGACGGGAGACGGGGCAGACCGTTATGACGGCAATACAAAGCCGCATCATCACTTCATCTGCACCAGATGTCACAGTGTCATTGATCTGGATATGGAAAACATCGATTACATCAAAGAAGCCGCATCAAGGAATTTTAACGGAAGTATCGATAGCTATATTGCACATTTCTATGGTCTTTGTGAAAATTGTGCCGCATCACCAAATGATATGTTATAATGTTGGAAAATAAATCCAGAAATACTATTGACATTGGAAAAAAGATGTGGTAATCTAAAATAGTAATAATTACTATTATTAATTTAAGATAACTAATAACAAATAAATCAAAAAAGAAAAGGAGAAATAACAATGAAAAAATTCGTATGCAGTGTATGTGGTTATGTTCATGAAGGAGATTCCGCACCGGAAAAATGTCCGCAGTGTGGGGTACCGGCTGAGAAATTTACAGAGCAGTCTGATGGAATGACATGGGCAGCTGAACATGTGGTAGGCGTCGCTCAGGGCGTAAGCGAAGATATCATTGAAGACTTAAGAGCAAACTTCAATGGTGAATGTTCAGAAGTAGGCATGTACCTGGCAATGGCAAGAGTTGCTCACAGAGAAGGATATCCGGAAATCGGTCTTTACTGGGAAAAAGCAGCTTACGAAGAAGCAGAGCATGCAGCAAAATTTGCTGAATTACTTGGCGAAGTCGTAACTGACAGCACAAAGAAAAACCTGGAAATGCGAGTTGCTGCTGAAAACGGTGCTACGGCAGGAAAATTCGATCTTGCAAAGCGTGCAAAAGCTGCAAACCTGGATGCAATTCATGATACGGTTCATGAGATGGCAAGAGACGAAGCTCGACATGGAAAAGCATTTGAAGGTCTGTTAAAAAGATATTTCGGTTAATGAAGATACATAAGGAGGCGGCTTTCCGCCTCCTTTTACTAGTTCTCCTTCCACTTCCGACTGCGTTTTTTGTCATTATAACTGTTAAAATGTCAGCTTTTTATTCAGGAAAATATACCAATACGCATATGATTGACTTATGCCCACAGCCGTAATATACTTATGTTAGTCCGTATTCTGACATAATTGTATATTCCACCTCAAAAACAGGAGAATGCCTGCGACTACCAGATTATCATCACATTATAATCTTTGTTATTCCCGTCTTATTTACTGATCACACGGTCCCTTACGGAGCAATTCTATTACTTGAAACTGACTGGAAAGACACAAGTTCTTGAAGAAAGACATTTCATATGAAAATAAAAAATTCTTCTCCGAAAATCAAAATCTCTCTCTGTATCATATGTACACTGGCTTTTATCCTTTCCGTCAGCGTTCTTTTTGCTGTCTATCAACGAAGCCTGAACGAACAGTTTGAACATATGGAAACGGAAAATCTGACTGCGTCTGCTCTGAATCAGAGCCAGTACGTAAGCACATTATTGGCAGGGCTGCAGGGACGCATGAGCGCTGCTGCCGAATTACTGAGCACTTCCTCCGTGGAACCGGATGGTGAATGGACCGCAGATTATCTGGAACAGCTCTGCGATTCTTATGAGTATTCCATACAGTATGTCACTGCAGAAGAATGTTATGATATCGCCACGCATCCTTCATCCCCTGCCGAAGATATGGAAAACTACGAAAAGCTGATGAACGGTGAATGCATCATTTCGTCCATTCATTACTCCACGCATCTGAATGATTATTATTTTGCCCTTGGACATCCCATTCAGAATAATGGCCAGACGACCGGAATCCTGCGCTGCACGGTCAGTGCAAAAATGCTGCTTACCCCGACGCCAACTTCCTCATTCTACGAAAACTCCGCGCAGTGTATCGTAGATTCCGAGGGAAATATTCTGTACAGTGATCATAGCGAGACCTGGATGGGCACGAACCTTCTGCATTCATTACAGAAAAGAAATGTAGTAGCGGCATCCATTGAACGTCTTCGTCCCGCATTGAAACAGGATCACAATGCGACTGTAAAGTTTAAGCTGGATCACACCAATTACTTCTGTTCCAGTGTCTCTTTAGGTTATAATGACTGGAACTTGGTCCAGATATCAAAAACCAGTACCCTTGACGCTGTACTGCAGAAAATTTTCAAATGTACTCTTGCCGTCAGTTTAGCAGTCATTCTTTTGACGATACTCATTGCTTTGCTCGTATTTCGCATTATTATTAAGCAGCAGCAGAAGATTCAGCTGGAAGAGGCACGCTACGCAGCACTGTCTAATTTTACTGATACCATTCTTTTTGAATATGATGCAAAATCCGATCAGCTGCAGCTCACCCCCAATGCTATCCAGCTGCTGGCGATTGATACTACCACTTTCGAACACTTTATGATCCATGATTTTCAGGCGCTTCATTTTGCCGACATGATGCCTCTTAAAAAAATGATGACCTCCTGCCTTAACAACACAAAACCGCAGTCTCTGGAAATCCGGCTTCTGCAAAAAGACAGGCAGTGGCTATGGTGCGAATGTCAGGTACAGCCAGTCACTACAGATGGAACAATCATAAAATTAATGGGGAAACTTTCTGATATCAGCGGCAGAAAAGCCAAAGAATTAGAACTGCTGAAACAGACAAAAACAGATCCCCTGACGGGACTGCTGAATGTTGAGGGAATCCGTTCTGCTGTTGACAATAAACTGACACAAAGCAAACTTGGATTTTTATTTATGATGGATGTCGACAACTTTAAAGCCGTCAATGATACGTATGGGCATGGCACCGGTGACCAGATTTTAAAGGAAGTAGGCAAACTCCTGCATCAGTCTTTCCGGGAACATGATCCTGTGGGAAGAATCGGCGGAGATGAATTTATTGCTTTTCTGGGCGATACCTGCAGCAAAGAGATTGCCCAGATGAAAGGTGAACTGCTGATCCAGCGTTTTTCCGAACTTAAAATCAGCAGTACCCCTCACATTTCAATCAGTATTGGCATTGCCGGCTGCCCGGCCAGCGGTTCTTCCTATGATGCACTGTATAAAGCTGCAGACACTGCAATGTATAAGGCTAAAAGCCAGGGGAAAAACCAGTTTTATTTTTGTGAAACCCCTCATTCCAAAACATGAAACTGATATCTTTTTGTTGTCTCTTCATCAGGCGCTGTCACTGATACAACAATGTTCGTCCCTTTGACAATGGACATTGAAATCTGAGATTTTGAACTAACTTCTCTTCCATCAACAGAAAGCTTACTGTTCGTAGAAGATGTGACCGGCCAAAAAGTGATACTGTCCCCGACATTTGACAGCGTATATTCTGTCGTATAGGGATCGAACTGCGGCTCACACCTCGCATCCGGAAAATGCACATAACTCAGCAGCGCATTGTTGTTCTCATTCAGTCCCTCCGTAAATAAAAGCCCCAGATTCAACGCCGCATAATGCAGATCCACACAGTATTCCCCTTCTATGGTGATTTTTGTGGAGCCAAAAGAAACCGCTGCCGGACGCAGAGTCGGCTTCAGCCCCGTTTCTCCCTCATCCACCGCACGCTGGACGGCCCGTTCCAGATTGTCCAGATAAAGTCCCGCATTCAACACATGATCGTCATGCCCGTTATACAGCCTTCCGTTGGGACAATGGGCAATCTTACAGCGAAATCTCTGAAGTGCCGACAGATACCGGTCCATGGCACTTTCCGGATTGCCAAACTGCAGCCAGCCAGAGCCCGGAGCCAGCTCAATATTGCAGCCAAATGCATCGGATGAAAAAATATCTCCGCTGTCCTCATTGACAAGCAGCATAGAACCCGGTGTATGTCCAGGCATGGCATACGTCTTCAGCCGGCACCCGCCCAGATCAAACACTTTCCCTTCATCTAGGTCCACGAACATTTCCGGGTCAAATCCAAATGACTGGATCAATTCATTATCCCTGGCATTCATGTATACTTTAACGCCCGCTTCCGTCATCTTCCTCCCCTGCTGAACATGGTCCGGGTGTCCGTGAAGCACGGCAGCCTCCCAGGGAAGACCGCCTGCCAGCAGATCCACAAAGCCTTTCAGATCCCCATCAGGATCGTTGCCCAGATCAATCAGCAGCCCCCGTTCTTCGCCCAGCACCAGATACATTTTGTCCCGGTCAAAGTCCATGATGCGAATCAATGTCGGCTGCCCTTCTCTTTGCAACATCACACGATAACGGTATTGTGTACGCGGCGGCAGCTCGATGCCGTAGTGAAAACTTACTTTCTCACTGTCCTCCCATCCATCCCGGACAGCAAAGGCGCGGATTACCGTCTCGGTTCTTACGGCTTTATCCCGGTTGCTTTCGCCCGGCAGGGGAATCAGCCCCTCCTCCCGGCGATAAACGGGGCTGTTTTTGGTCGGCTCTGAGCCATCCGTCGTATAATGGATGACGGCGCGCGGCGTGGCAGTCCGGAGGTCTACGTGGACACAATTGTAATCGTATATTTTGGGTTCGGGATAACTGGTCGGCATCGCTACTTTCATAATTGAACACTCCTTACTTTTGGTTGATAAGATTTATTGTACCTTGACTTCTGTGCCGAATGCAACCTTAAAACCTACGGTTTCCCGGTGTTCTTTGCACTCACATTGTTATAAAAGTCTTAAAACTATGTCTGGTAAACATTCAACCCCTTTTTAAGTATCAGAAAAGTATAATTTACTGCCCTTCGTAAATGACCGCCCCGTCCTCGCCCCGTCTGAATTTAGAAAAAAACTCTTCCCAGATCCGGTAGGACATCTCCGGATTCGTAGCATGAGGGTAATAATCAATGCCTGTAAATTTTACCATAGGAATTCCTTCTTTCTCATATGTCCAATCATTCCAGCGTCCCATCACTTTTTTACTTTTTCCAAAGTTTTCTGGAATTTCTCCCGGCATGCAGTTAAGTTCCCACCATGTGCGAATCGTTTTCCCCGTACGGTTTCCTGCAGTCGGTACAGCATCCAGCAGCCAGTCTTCCATCTCACCGCCGAACATCCAGATCGGAATATCCACACGCGGACGGTTCTTTACTTCCGCCTGTTCCAGCATAGACTCTCCGCCTGCCATATGGAGTATCCCCGATGTCGGTGCAGCGGCTGCAAAGATATCGGGCCGCTTAAGGACCATATACTGCGTCATCAGGTTTCCCATTGAAGTACCGGTAATAAAAACACGGGAACGATCCACTGGATAGCTTCTGCAAACATCTTCCAGCATATGTAAGAAGAAATTCAGTTCGGATGGGTGTCCGGGAATATCATAGATATTCCATGCCGGAAGCGGGCAATTATTATCTTTGACGCCGCCCTCCGGCAAATTACTGTCTCCCTGAATGCTGCCGTACAACGCGGTGGGATAAATCGTAATAAATCCATACTTTTCGCCCACCTTATACCAGTCCGCATTGCCCACACAGAGCTCTCCGGTACAGGAATAACCATGGGGCACAAAAACCAGCGGTACCTTTTCATTCTGTTGGCACTTTATCTGTTCCGGTATATGCACATACCACTCTCTCATCCATCCTTCGACTGACTCATAGTGGTAATTCATACCCAGATCATAAACCGGGTCCTTTGCCATTCGTAGGGATCCCCCCGGATTGGCAGCCCACCGGATCACCGGATATAAGAACTTCTTCCAGATACTGCGGTTCCACAGATATCCGTAATCTTCTGAAGCACCCTCTGTTTTTGTCACCCAGACACGGTACCCTTCAAGCTCACCGTCCAGAGGATGTTCTAGTTCTCTGGTCCTGTAATACTCCCAGGTATCCATCTCCACCATGCGTGGCATTTCTTCAGCCAGATTGGCATTCCTCCAATAGGAGACTTCCGGACAGTCACGCATATCTTCTGATGAAATAAACCAAGCGGGCATCGGAATTTCGCCTTTTACTATCCCCCTGACGCATTTTTTGTCCACAAAATTGTGAAGCCGCGGACACAGATCCTTTGCTGCCTGCTCCATGTAATGCTGCGGAACCGGCAGCGCATCTACCGTGACTATCCCGCCAATGTCCGCGGGATTCCACATGGCAAACTTCGTAGCTGTCGTACCCCCTTCACGATACCCCACCACATACCGCTTGCCTTCATAGACGCAACACCGTTCTCTGCCCAAACTGTCTTCAAATGCTTTCCATAGATATTCCTGATCGCCTCCCTTTGCATCATAAGGCTCGTCAATATCCCATTGTCCTCCCTCTGCCGCCTCAAACACGAATAGTACCATTTTCTCCCTGTGTTCTTCTGTATCCGCAAGCTCTGCCCAGTTGCTGCTCTCCAGAAATTCTTCTGCAGTCACACCGCTTGGCGGAAACAGATAGATCCCTGACGTGGAGGCTTTCACTCCTTCCGGAATATAGGTAATCATTCTTCTTGTCTTTCCGCCTGTTTCATAATTCGTTACAAAAGTACCCACATGGTATGGCACATAAGGCGCGCCCGGGTCTGTCTTCGTAAGATTTCTGTTTTTAACAACCATATCTTTCCTCCTGTTTTTCAAATGGCAGGCGAAATCCCGCCTGCCATACATCATCACACTTTATTCACCGTCTCCTAGAGATCATTCACATTATCTTTAGTCACCACTGTTACCGGAATTGTAATCGTATCTTCACTTGTGCCGCCGTCCAGTACCTTTAACAGCGCTTCCATACATTTATCCGCATGAAGTCCGGGATCCTGCAATACCGTCATACTGAGTTCACCATTCTTTACTGATTCTGCCGCAATATCCAGGCAGTCAATGCCGCATACCACTTTGCCGTCCAGTTTATTGGCGCCCTTCAATGCCTCGATGGCCCCCAGTGCGGACTGGTCATTGACACATACAACCGCATCAAATTCCGGGAATGTCTGAATCCAGTCCTCCATAATGGTCATGCCATTGTCCATGGTGTAATCGCATTCCTGTTCCGAAAGAATCTCCAGATCGTCAGCCCTGTCACCCAGCCCATCATAAAAACCCTGTTTCCGGTCAACGGAAATCTGAAACGATGAATTGCCGCCCAGATATAATACCCTGGCGCCTTCCGGCAGAACCTCTGCACAGTATTCACCTTGACTGAATCCGGTATCATAATGAGAGCATCCCACAAAAATGTACTCTCCTTCATTCGGTGCGGTGGAGATTGCCGCAACCGGAATTCCCCTCTCATTTGCCTGTTTCACAGAGTCAACGACCGCAGCACCATTGTTTGGTATGATAATCAATGCATCAATCCCCTGCACAAAGAAATTGTCAATTTGTTCCACCTGTTTCTGATCATTTCCGTTTGCATCTGCATAGAGCATTTCAAACGCGTCATTTTCTTCATCCAGCTCCATTAACCGGTTTTTGAACGTGATCATCCATGGATCCGAATCCAGTCTGTTCGAAAAGCCGATCACATAACTGTCTTTTTCCTGCGTTCCCTCTTCGGGCGAAGTGTTGTCTTTTTTTACACCACACCCCGCAAAACTAAGCATCACAATCACGATCAACAACACTGCCAATACCTTTTTCATGTCTGTTCCTCTCTTTCTTTCTTCGTGTTTTATTTGCAAAGGCATCCTTTAGCCTCTGACTTTAGAAGCCGCACGTTTCGTCTGAATATCAATGCAGACTGCAAACATAATAATCATGCCTTTTGCAATCTGCTGCCAGTAGCTGTGCACATTCATCAGGTTCATCAGATTGTTGACGATACCGACAATGGCACATCCCAGAAGTGTACCAAATGCACTTCCGGCGCCTCCATAGATGGAGGAACCGCCTACAACGACACCCGTGATGGCATCGAATGCATAGCCGCTGCCCGCAGAAGGCTGTCCGCTGTTGATACGTGACATAAATACAATGCCTCCGACAGCAGTCATAATGGCATCAAGCACATAGACCTTCAGCAATACTTTATTTACATTGATCCCTGAGGCAATCGCCGCCGACCGGTTGCCCCCGGCTGCGAAAACATATCTGCCGAAACACGTCCTTT
Organism: uncultured Ruminococcus sp.; assembly: GCA_964621905.1. Lineage (GTDB taxonomy): Bacteria > Bacillota > Clostridia > Lachnospirales > Lachnospiraceae > Ruminococcus_G. The sequence continues at coordinate 34,946 of CAZUNG010000021.1, forward strand.
TCATAATAAACCAGCTGAGGATCAGCAGTAAAAACAGCAGAATCACGCTGATCGGAATGGGTCCTAGATATCCCTGTCCAATGATATTAAAATTACCCAGTCCATCAATCGGATGTCCATTGGTGACAATCAGAATGCTTCCGGCGGCAATCGTATTGATGGCCAGACTGACGATAAATGCCGGCATCATAAGTTTTGTCACACAGAGACCGAAAATCAGACCTTCGACGACTGCCAGTGCTACAGTCGCGATCACTGCCAGAAACAGGTTCTGTGTAGCACGCATGACAAGACATGCTGTACATCCGAACAGAGCAATAAGTCCGTCATACGCGACATTGATCTGAGCGGAGACCAGGATAAACGTCGCTCCCAGCCCAATGATCGATACCACCACAATCTGTCTCAGCACATTAGTCAGATTCTCCACCGTAAGGAAATTCGGTGACAACAGCGAAGCTGTAATAAAAATGACAACCAGGATCACAGCCACTCCGTATTTGTTATACCACCGCCCAAAGTTAAATTTTATTTTCTTTTGTTACTGTATTCATCGTTTACCCGAACTCCTTTCTCATTTCCCCACTCTCATGTCGCGTAGTGCATAATGGCTTCCTGACTTGCCGTTTCTGCAGTCAGTTCTCCGCGAATTTCACCTTCCCTCATCACGAGAATGCGGTCACTCATCGCCAGTACCTCCGGAAGTTCCGAAGAAATCATAATAATTGCAATTCCTTTTTTTGCAAATTCACACATCAGGCGGTGAATCTCCGACTTTGCCCCCACATCGATCCCCCGTGTCGGTTCATCCAGAATAAAAACCTTGATATCCTGCAGCATCCATTTTGCAAGTATCACTTTTTGCTGATTTCCTCCGCTCAGGTTTTTCACCAGCTGCTCCGGACTGGACAGCTTGATATTTAACCGTTCAATAGACTCATTTACCTTTTTATCTTCCTGTTTTAAATCGATAACCCCAAATCTGGACATTTTTTCAATGGCAGACAACGATATATTTTCTTTACAGGAGCGTTCCGGCACAATCCCTTCTGCACGCCTGTCCTCACTGACCATGGCAATCCCGTGCCTGATACCGTCCTCAGTGTTGCGAATATGTATTTTTTTCCCGTTCATGAAAACCTCGCCGGCTGCACAAGGATCCAGTCCAAATACCGCACGCATCACTTCTGACCTTCCCGCACCGATCAACCCGGCAAACCCCAGAATTTCACCCGCCTTTACCTGAAAATTAATGTCTTTAAACTTACCGGGCTGTGTCAGGCCTTTAACTTCCATGACAACATCTCCGATCTTTGCCTTTTCTTTCGGAAACATATTGTCAATTTTTCTTCCGACCATCAGAGAAACGACTTTATCAATGTCATATTCCCCGGCAGGTCCGGAACTGATCCACTCGCCGTCCCTGATGATCGTGATATCATCGGCAATTCTGAATATTTCATCCATTTTATGGGTAATGTAGAGAATTGCGACCCCCTGCGCTTTCAGCCTGTCAATCTGTTTAAATAAAATCTCAACCTCGTGATCGGCTATCGCCGATGAGGGTTCATCCATAATAATAACAGATGCACCACTGTTAATAGCCGTGGCAATTTCTACCAGCTGAAAACCCGCAATGCTCAAACTGCTCATGGGTTTCTTTACATCGTAATCCATGTTCAGCCGATCCATCAGTGCCTGCGCATCGGCATACATCTTTTTAAAATCAACAATGCCCTTTACCCTCTGGGGTTCTCTGCCCAGATAAATGTTCTCTCCGATCGTCATCTGTAAAACAGGATTGATCTCCTGATGAATCATATAAATTCCCAATTGAACAGACTCCTGAATGGTACGCTTTCCCAGCTTTCGGCCGTTTAGAATCACAGATCCTTCTTCAGCCACATACTCACCGTTAATCACTTTCATAAGGGTCGATTTACCAGCACCATTTTCTCCAGCGATCACATGTACTGTTCCGCGCCGGAGTGTCAGATTCATTTTATTTAAGGCACGGACGCCCGGAAAAACCTTAACAATATCCTGCAGCTTAAGAATGACATCTTCTGAATATTCACCCATACTTCGTTTACCCTCCTCTCAAATACCATGTAATGTTTGAATTCTCTTAAAGTTTATCGTATTCTACAGCTGTTTACACCTCAATAACTTTTGTTTTAGTGTACATTTTTATTGTATTTGAACCCGCCATGCCACCAAAAAAAGGCAAAAACATTAACTTTTTCAATGTTTTTGCCTTTTTTTCTAATATACACCCTCTGTTTTTATACACTTTGCACATATATTTCCTTGTGATCCATACCTTCCACAAACATCTTATTTTGCGTTATGATCAAAACTGCGATATCATTTGCGACAAAATCACAGAGAATATCTTTGATAACATCCGCGGTATTCATATCCGCCGCGCCAAATGGATGAATGCAGATCACAAGCTTTGGGTGCAGCAGGTACCACCTGTAATACATGACCTTATAAATATCAGACAGTTCAAGTTCCGTCAGCCGCCGATTTCCTATGTCTCTCCCAAAATGTTCCATTACGAACTGAGTGAGACTTTCCTGATAACGTCTGTTCCTCCAGAGTTTTTTAACAAACCTCCCCTTTACGATGCAGAGATTATCAAAAACAGAGAGATTATAAAAAAGGTTGTTGTCACCTGGATTTCCTTCCACTATGCAAAAGCCCTGATTGACCGCCTGTTCCATATCTTTAGCGTCAAAAACCCGGCCTCTGTAGAGGATGTCCCCCTTCAGCGGCTGAATCCGGTGATGCAGTATCTCCTGCAGCTCGCGGTATGCCCTAGGATCTTTGATGATGACACTGGTTATCTCTTTCTCCATGACTTGGAATTCAAGGTCTCTGATATACTCTCCCCAAAGACCGCGAACCCAGAAAACCCACTCCATATTTTCCTTATGCCGCAGTACCGTCAGTTCGCGGCTCTCACTCCCGTATACACGGTTGATCATGCCGAGACACTTTTCTTCGGATATGAGCGTCAGATCAAGAGTGACTGCCGTCCTTCGCTTCTTTAACAGAACGATTCGGCTAACGTATTTTAGCATATGTGCCGCACTGTTTTCCAGCACCAGAAACTGAATCCCTCTGTCCGTAAGCCTTGACACAGTTTCAAATAACAGATCCAGCTCCAAATTTGATAGATCAATTCGTCTGCAGTCAAGTAGAATAAATTCTTTTTCTGCCATAAAAGCTTTCAGCAGTTCTGTCTGAAGGCGCTCTAATTCTGTGAAGGTTTCAACTGGCTTTTTTCCGAGTTTTTGCAGATCAAGTGCTTCCAGAACCCGCTGCGTCTCCTGTAGAATCTCACCATCCCAAAATAAATGCCGTTTGACATCTCCACGTAAAATGCATAGGTTCTCTGCAAGGCTCAGACCTTCGATGAGCTGCGGATGTTCATCGATTCCGGAAATTCTGTCTCTGACGGGGCCAAGACTGCCCGTCATGCTCAACAACTGTCCCTTATACGTGATGACCCCTGCCTGGAACTGTGCTCTTCCGGTCAATATATCGCCGAGCAGATCCAGCGTCTGAATATTATCAGCAAACACGCCGGTAACCTCTCCTTCAAACAATTGAATATCTATATCATACAGCAGGGTCTGACTGTCTCTTTCCCACTTTCCGGACTCAATCCTCAAGTACTCTCGTCTGATTATAATCACCCCTCTGAATCGCTGGCACGATCAGCCGTACTTCTGTGCCAATGTCTTCTTCGCTAAATATGCGCAGACCATATTTTTCACCAAACAAAAGTTTGATGCGCTCATTAACATTACTGATCGCAATCCCGCCGTGTTTTTTCTTTGCGTCTTTGACTGACGCCTCTCTGCTGCTCAGCATCTCATTTAATATATCTGCCTGCTCAAACGACATGCCGATACCGTCATCGACAATGCAGATTAAAAGCTCTGTCTGTGTTCGCTGCAGATATATGCGGATACTGCCCATCTCCTCCCGTCCCTCAAGCCCATGATAAATAGCATTCTCAATCAGCGGCTGCAGTGACATGCGAGGAAGACATAGGCTGTAAATATCCTCATTATCCTGATTCAGGATCTCCAGATTCAGTCTGCTTCCGAAACGGTAGCGCTGAATCAGGTAATAATCGTTAATATTCCCAAGCTCTTCTTCAAGCGTTGCAATTTTGTCCATTTTAGAAACAGAATACCTGAAAAATGTTGACAGTGCCTCAGTCACATCTGCGATGTTTATCATCCCCATCTCCAGGGCGTCTCCGCGGATAGCATCCAGTGTGTTATACAGAAAATGCGGATTAATCTGATTCTGCAGTGCCAGATACTTACTCTGTTCAATCGACAGCTTAAGCATTTCCCTCCGCTCCATGATCTTACTCATCTTCCCCGCCATCGCTTCCACTTCTTGGGAAATTCCTCCCGGAATCTCCAGTCGGTTTGCATCAGCTTTGTTAAATGAGCGTACTGCATCGAGAAGTTTTCTGCCCGGCAGATAAACACGCAGCATGAACCACAAAAAAATGCCCAGACATATCACCAGCAAGATTCCTGTCAGCAGCTTCCCAAAAGGATCCATACATTCAGAACTTATGGTCCTCACAAAAAGAGCTGCACTTACTGCTATAAGACAAAGAAGGAAAAAAGCTGTCTTCTTCAATTTTATAAAAAAAGTCTGATTTTTTCTCATATGACCACTCAATAATACAGCTGCCTGTATTCTCTCGGCGTCAGGCCTGTATATTTTTTAAAGACTCTGAAAAAGTATTTCTCATCAATATAACCCACTTTTTCTGCCACATCTAATGTTGTATTATCAGGATCCTTCAACAGTCGTTTTGCCTCATTCACCCTCAGTTCAGAGAGGTATTCGGAAAAATTTTTCCCGGTCTCTTTTTTAAAGAGTGAGGAGAGATAAGTATGACTGAACCCCACATGCCGGCTCACTTCCTCCAATGTGACCGGCTCGGCATAATTCTGTTCTATATATGTTTTTGCAAGACAGATGGGCTGAGAGTCCTTCTGTTTAGAACTACTCTGCAGAGATTCCAGCAGACCAACATAGAATTCCTGCATACAGGAAAAGACCATTTCCTCCGTATAACAGCCTGCCAGATCATCCTGATACTTTTCACTGAACTTTCCCGTTTCATTTCGCAAGTGTAATTTTACGGTGTCACACAACAGGGTATTCCCCCAGTCTTCCGCCGTTTTCAGCAATTCACTTCCATCTGAGATCGATCGTTTCCGAACTTCTTTCTTTAACCTGATAAAGAGCAGGTCAAGTTTTTTTCTGTCCTTTTCTTTCACTGCCCTGTGCACATCCTCACAGAAAACCACAGAAAACAAATCCTCACACCTGGCGACCTCACCCTCGCTGCAGGTGATTACCTGATCCACACCGGAAAAGATTCTCTGCGAAACGGCTTTTTTCGCTGCCCGCCAGGCATGCGGCAGTTCCATCGGTGATTCAATGGGGAATTTTCCCAATCCTACCGTAACGTAAATTTCGGTGTTATAAGCACTGATGTCTTTGACATCGTAAATCACATGATATAAATTACGGATAATTGTCTTATAGTTCTCTTCCTTAAAGTTAAGGATCCCCATCAGTCCATCTGAACACGGCACGATGACAATGCCGCAGAGATCATCACTCAAATGTCTCCTTGTCACTGCACAGACGCTTTTATTCATAAACTCTTCCAGATCCATCTGCATGTCGCCGGGATCCCTTCTGTCGATTTTGATACAGAAAACCTGATACCGTGGCTCCTGAAAATCAAATCCCAGATCTCCATTCAGGTAATTGATATCGTACTGTTCCGTTTGTACGTTTCCGGAAATGAGGTCCTTAAAAAAACGATTCCGTTTTTCTTCTCTCAGCTGCTCCCGGTTCTGCTCCAGATGACTCAGATACTCATTTTTTTCCGTGGTGATCATTCGTTCGTTGATAATATGATTCAGCGCGGTAAGCAGTTCATCTTTTTTAATGGGCTTTAGCAGATAATCCTCAACCCCGAACTGCATCACTTTTTTTGCATACTCAAATTTCCGGTATCCGCTGATCACAATACTCTTTGTCAGCGGTGAAACTTTATGTATCCGTTCCAGCAGTTGAATTCCGTTTACCTCCGGCATTCGGATATCTGTTATCAGAATATCCGGTTTTTCATGCTCAATGATTTCCATCGCGCTGCTCCCACTCTGTACAATGTCAATGATATGAAGATTCATGCTATCCCAGTCAATCAGATGCTTTAACAGTTTTCCAATTTTTCTCTCGTCGTCAACAATCAGTACATCCAACATACTTACCTTCTCCTTTATTCCCCCACCTGAAGTCTTTTGTCCTTATATCAGTCATCATACCATCACAAAATGCACAACGCAAGAACGCTTTGTCTGGTACTTTCTTACAAGAAGAAAAAAATCCCCGCTGCCAGATGGCAGCGGGGCTCATTTATTAAAGAGAGATTTATTTCTGTAAGTGTACGTCAGCGTGTTTCGTCGATCCATCTGCGGACATCTTTCACCCATGCGTTAAATCTCATTGGATCATTCTGGCAGGTATGAGTATCTTTCAGCACAATCTCCGCACAGTTATTTTTCGTGTGATTCAGCATATTTTTTATATAGCCTTCCATAAAGTCAGTATCCTCCGGGCTATAATTGTTCAGATAATAAGATGGATTCGGCTTCCATGAATAGACCGTTTTCTGACCGATTCTCTCGGAGCACTTTTCGATATCCGCCCACGGAGATACGGAGATCCTCCGGATACAGTCAAATGTGAGCACATATTTCAGCTTATCTTCTACCGGCTCACAGCATCCGTAGGATGTCAGTCCAAAGCGGTCAGCAACACGTTTTTCATGCTTCTGGACAAACTCCCAGTGCTGCTCGGGCCCTACCATCGTGAACTCCTGCGATTCGGTGAACCCCCAGAAATCCTTCAGATCGGTGCAGACTTTGTTTTCGTTTGGCAGATCATGTGTATAACTCATGCCGCCTGATCCATTATAGGCCTGATTTCCATTGGTCGTCAAAAGCTCCATCTCAAGGTACTGATCGAGCAGCTTATGATACCCCTCCTCCATAATGGCCATCGCTTCATGCAGCATTTCCGGTTCTTCATAGACATCATACATGACCTGTTCCAGACCGCGAAAATCCGAATACGTCTCCATCATCGCAAAATAGAGAAACTTTTTCCCCACCAGCTGTACATCCAGGATATCTCCCAGCAGATCCTGATGCAGTTTCAATTTTTCCAGGGTTTCTCTTTCATGATAGATAACCTCCGGTGTCCCCAATCTGGAAAGCTGATTTGGTTCTTCAATCACCGGTTCAAAATGCATTCCCCTCGCCTCAAAATCAAAATCATTTCTCCACGCCAGAGGTACACTTCCCAGACAGTTATCCACATAGCTCGCATTTCCAAACGCCGAATTTTTATGGTTTGGATTCTGTTTATCCCATCCCGTATCAGAAATCAGCTTCTGCACTTCCCAGATATTTTCTACCGGGATATCATCCCCGATCACATTTGCGCGGAACAATCTGGCCCGCAGCAGCCACTCAATTTCTCTGGCCTCGTCACTGTGACACTGCAGGGATTCCGGCCGGATGATTTCCCACCAGGACATTTCAGGAAATACCGCAATTACCGGATCTGTCGTCTTCAAATCATTGTGAGCAAACCAGAGTTGTCTCTTCTTTTCCATTTCCGGGCGCAAAGATGCATCATGTACCTGCCGTGCCAGTTCCCGGATAACGTTTCTTTCTTCTGTTGTAATTTTTGTGTCTGTCATCGCATTTTTTCCTCCCAAAATAACATCAGATTATCTGTTTCTGATTACAGTATATCTGTTATTATCCATATACTCCATCTTTTTGTTTGCTCTAAACTTAGGCGATATTGCCTTTTTATTTTTGCTGTGCTATGCTAAAAAAAACACCATGAGCAGACAAGGAGACGATGATGAGTATACTGACCAACCCAAAAGAACCCGGCGTACTTCCAAGATCTTCAAGATTTTTCTTTGCCCCGCCCTCTCTGGACGGACAGGAATGTGAAATGTTTTATTATCTTGCCTGGTGCGGGCATTTTTTCTGCACACACGAATATTTTTATCAGCGGAAGTCTTATCCCTACTGTTTATTAATATATGTGGAGTCCGGTCTTTTTCATATCCGGTTTCGTAACTGTGAATTCAACGCTCAGGCGGGTGACGTAGTCCTGCTGGACTGCCGCGAAGAACACTGCTATTCGGCACACGATGATCTGGAATTTTACTATATTCATTTTGACGGATTAAATTCACATGAATTGTGCCAATACCTTTTAAACAAGTCAGGACCTCTGATCCGCTCTCAAAATAATGTTCTCATCCGCAGTCTTATGAGAAACACGATCTCTTATTATGAACGTAACGGCTATGAACACCCAATGGACGCATCCATGCGAGTATACAAATTTATTCAACTCCTTATGGTGCCAAAGGAAAGCAGTTCTGAAGAAAGCAATCCCGTCCTGAGAACACTGCAATACATTCACGCTCATGTCTCCGATCAGCTGACATTGGATGAACTGTCAAAGATTGCTCATTTAAGCCCTTATTATTATTCACGCCTTTTTAAAAAAGAGACGGGGCTGTCTCCCGTCAACTATATCCTCAGCCTTCGAATCAGCCAGGCGAAAATCTTGCTTGTCACAACAGATAAATCGATTAAGGAGATCGCTTATGAACTGGGTTACGCGCACAGTGCCAGCTTTACCAGTGCTTTCACTGACAAGACCGGCTGTTCCCCCAGACAGTTTCGCAAATTAATGAATGAAAAGCTTTAGAAAAGGAGAAGACCCGCTGTAGGATGCGGGCCAATGTCTAAAAAGAGTATTGATAACTTGCTTTTTATCGCCCTAATTCTATTCCTTTTGATTCAATCTTTCAATATTCTGGTTTGTCAAAAAGTTAATGGATATTGCTTTTCAAAAAGAAGTTTGAGAAAGGACCGCTGCAACAGCAGCGGCCCTTTATATTAGAAGAGTATTGTCAGGTATTAGCGTGTCTCTTTAATCCATTTACGAACATCTTTTACCCATGCGTTGAATCTCATTGGATCATTCTGGCAGGTATGGGTATCTTTCAATACGATTTCTACACAGTTTTTATCCTTCGTAACATTCAGCATATTCTTTACATAGCCTTCCATGAATTCTGTCTTGTCTGGCATGTAGTTGTTCAGGTAGTAGGATGGATTCGGTTTCCAGGAGTAGATATAATCTTTACCCATTCTGTCAGAACACTTCTGGATATCAGCCCACGGAGATACTGAGATTCTTCTCAGGCATTCAAACTGTTTGATATATTTCAGTTTGTCTTCGATCGGTTCACAGCATCCATAAGCTGTCAGTCCGAATCTGTCTGCAACCTTCTTCTCATGCTTCTGCACAAAATCCCAGTGCTGCTCCGGTCCTACCATAGTGAACTCCTGAGACTCTGTCATACCGAAGAAGTTCTTCAGATCTGTACAAACACTGTCATCATTCGGAATTTCATGTGTATATGTCTGTCCGCCCGATCCGCTGTATGCCTGATTTCCATTACAGGTAAGCAGACCCTGCTCCAGATACTGATCCAGAAGTCCATTGTAGCCTTCTTCCATGATTGCCATGGCTTCATGCAGCATTTCCGGCTCCTCATAGATATCATACATAACCTGCTCAAGACCACGGAAGTCAGAGTATGTCTCCATCATAGCGATGTAAAGGAATTTCAGACCTACAAGACGTACATCTAAGATATCTCCCAGTACATCTTGATGCAGTTTTAATTTTTCCATTGTTTCTTTTTCATGGTAAATAACTTCCGGTGTGCCCAGTCTGGAAAGCTGATCCGGCTCATCGATGATCGGCTCAAAGTGTTTTGCACCTGCATCAAAATTAAAGTCATTTCTCCATGCCAGCGGCACATCACCAAGGCAGTTGTCACGGAAACTTACGTTAGCAAATGCAGCATTCTTGTGGTTCGGATTCAGCTTATCCCAGCCCGTATCTGTAATAATTTTTCTTACTTCCCAGATATCATGTACCGGTACATCATCGTCAATCACATTTGCGCGGAACAGTTTTGCACGCAGGAACCATTCCATCTCTCTTGCTTCATCACATTCACACTGCAGGGATTCCGGTGTAATAATCTCTCGCCAGGACATTTCCGGAAATACTGCTACAACTGGATCTGTTGTCTTCAGTTCATTGTGGTTATACCACAGTTCTTCCCTCTGTTTCATCTCCGGTCTCTGGGAAGCATCTTTTACCTGTTTTGCCAGCTCGCGGATAATCTCTCTCTCTTTTGATGTAATCATCTTGCTTTTCCTCCTTTAATTCCCTCTCTTACCCTTTATATCATTCTCATTCACATTTCAAGGAATTTGCTCTGTGTTCTTCCTTGAATCTGATGTTATTGTACTCTAAATTTTAATGACTTAAAATACTATGTCTTGCCAAAATATGCACGAATCTTGCTTTTCATCAAGAACGAACGTTCTTCTGATTATAATATGTTTTTCCATAAATATATATTTTTTAAGTTACTTAAATAATGGCGGGTTTTACGGTTTCTTGCTTTTTTATCCAATTAAAAAAACGATCCTGCATCGGTCCCTTTCATTGCAGTGCCGATGCAGAATCGCTTTTATATATTTAAGTAGGATAGTTATGCCTGTTGCGTAGAATCCGTGATCAAAATCGCCCTCATCAGCGTTTCCT
>CAZUNG010000022.1:0-43505 GCA_964621905.1 uncultured Ruminococcus sp.
AAATCTTATTTCGAATTTTCAAGGATGTGTTTTACTGTTCAGTTATCAAAGTGCTTGTCTGTTGCCATTTGTTTCAGCGGCAACTCTGATATAATACCATGCCTTTTATTCCATGTCAATAACTTTTTTACTTTTTTTGAAATTATCTGTTTTTGACGAATAAAAGTCCACCGAACACTCGGTGGACTTTCATATTACCATTTTCGTGCAAATATGTCAACACGTTTTGAGAAATTTCTTTAACGCTTTTTATCCCATAAGTACAGACATTATCACATTCAACAGAACGTTTTTTTCATATAAATACTGCAAGACAATATCACTTTCAATTTGCTGCATAAGTATTGCTCCAACCTCCGTATTAACCGCCACGGTAATAACAAGGAAAATCACCCAGATCCATAACACGGCCTGTACAATTCCCAGAAGCATACCACCGATGACGTTAAAAAAACTGATAACCGGAAGTCCTGTCAGAATATCAATCGCATATAAAATCACTTTGAGAATAATCGTCGCAATGATAAAAGAAAGCAGAAATCCAATTCCATTTGTAATATAATATGCAATATACCCGGTGATATAATCCATAAATGTTGCAGCACCAAGTGTATTATAAATTTCAGAATTGTTATTTTCCAGCAGTGCCTCTTTTACCATCTCCGGAAGAGGAATATTTTCAATTACTGCAATCTGCTCTTCCAGTGGAATCTCCATATCATCCGGGAGATCTGATTTCTCAGGGAGGCCGGCACTGTCATCTGCCTGAGATTCCAAGAGACGCTCACAGTTATCCTGTACGAAACGATATACCGGAGTGCTTTCCCGCAAAAATTCACCTACATATGGATTGATCCATGAGACAATCAACAATATCAGTATCATCGACACCATCGATACTGCTGTGCGAAAAAAACCTTTGCGTGCCCCTCTGATGATCAGAAGTACTGTAAAAACCAGAAGCACCCAAAACAACCAGTTCATAATACTCTCCTCTTGCATTTTTTACTATGACAGCTTTATTGTCTTAATCCCACTGTCTACAATTACCTGATAACGGTTGGCATCAATTTTAAATACATTTTGAATACTGCCCTCATCCAGATTTCCGTTAAATTTTTCATGACCTTTTAAACTGAACACACAAAGCTGTGTATCATTGTTCATGATAATCTGATCATCGCTAATTTTAATTGAGGTATATTCAATATTAAAATTTTCTTCAAAAACCTGTTTGCCATCGGCATTATAGAGAACTAATGTATATTGCTTTTCCGCGTCATCACTTCTAAATACCATGCCCACATAATTCTCATTATAAAAAGTGCTGACAATTTCTTTTTCTACCTTTACTTCGCAGTCAACCTTGGGAATCTGTTTTCCTGTATAGATTACAAACCCGTCCTCACAAAAGGCGACCGACTTTCCATCTTTCATATAAGCAACCTGCGGCACTAACGTCCCTTCATACGTATATCCGCTGACCATGTTATCCATCTGCCCCTGTCCCGTATTGCCAAAATTATAAAATGCAACATAGCTTGTTGTTTTATTATCCTCGACATACAGATATGTGACCATAATCAGAAGCCCGTCCGGTGATACTGCCAGATCTACCGGATAACCAGGGCTGTCCACTCTCGTCATTCCCGTTGCGATCTGAGCGCCGCTTGTCGAGTAGAAGTTAATCCATGTATTTTCACCGTCTTCAAGAATTGCAGCCACAACACCCTGAGTTGCAACTTTGGCTTTCAAGATCGGCATCTCGGTACTGACCTCTCCCATCTTTCCGCCTCTCCCGAAGATTACCATATTTGTTCCTTTTTCATCATAGATAACGGACGTTGTCCCGCAGGCATCTGCCGTGGGATTATTCATCTCATACGCCTGTGTCCAGAGGCTTTTTCCACTGCTTCCCAGCAGCGAAGCGCCATCACCGGTATATTTCAGCAGATAATTCTCAAGCTGCACATAACTCGTTGACATTGTATCTTCCTGAACACTGGAAGATACCACTTTATAATCTTTATAATGCCATCGCTCAACTACCGTCTTCGTTATCAGTACCACTGCTATGATCACCACAGCTACGATTCCTGTCCTGATCAGAATGTGCTTGCGATGTTTCATGAGTTTTTCCCGGTATCCTGCCGCTTCTTGTTTCTTCTCTGAGGCAGCTTTCGTATTTTCTTTTGGAGCCTGTTTCTTACGCTTAACAAGCTTCCTGATTTTATTCTTAAATGTTCCCATATCCTGTGCTTTCCTTTTTATCTCATGTTTTTTTGCTTATCTGATTATAGCACACTCTCCTACGGGAGTAAAATAATTTGTCCTGCATAAATCAAATCTTCCGAATCAAGCTGATTTAACTGACAGATATCATGTATTTTCTTTGTACTTCCATAATATGTTTTACTGATCTTACTTAACGTATCCCCTTTTTGTACAACATATTTCTGAGTCGTACCAACTGAGGTTGGCATATCTGACTGTTTATCTGCTTCCGCAGTCGGGGACGGTGTTGTCGTTGTATCTGCCTGATCTTCTTCGTCAGCAGAATTTGTGGAAGCGTCCCGCATTTTATCTTTCTGCGCTTCTTCTGTCGCAGAAGCCTCCTGCTGAACATCATCCTCAGCGGATGTAGCTTCTTCACCGTCAGTTACAGCATCTGATTCTTCCGCATCATTATTTCCCTGTTCACTGCTGTTTTTTTCTTCCATATCATCAGCTGGATTGGCGTCTAGTTTTTCTCCATCAGTGCCATTCCCGCTTTGTTCTGCATTGTCCGTCATCGCCATCTCATTTTTTTGTGTAGTCTGCGAAACTTCCTGAACAGTACGGTAATGATTGACATACGTAAATCCCAGAGCAACGACTACTGCCGCAGCGCATACTGCCGTGAGATAAGACTTTCCGCCTTTCTCTTTTTTGTCCCGTTGCTTCTTTCCTGCGACAATTTTCCGAAAGTCAACAACTGCACGATCTGGTACTTTTTCATCATCTTCAATCGATGTATTCCCGTTTTTTTCTATCATGTACGCCTGCATTTGTTCATTTTTTTCATAATAAATATAATACCCATTCTGCCGGTTCAATTTTCCGTTGTCATAGACGAAGAATGCTTCCTCCCGTTCTGTCGGTTCCATGGCAAACAGAACTTTTTGATTTCCTGCAAAATGATTCAGGTGTGTTTTCAGAATAAGGTCGCTGATCTCCATATTGAAATTAGGAAGTGACAGTGACCAGCCGATGATTTCCTGATCCGGAAAAAACTGCTCCATATCTTTGTGTATCTGACTCCATACAGCGTCTTTGAAATCCATATGTTCTTCTGCAATCTCCATGTTCTCTACACCGAGAGCACTTCTGATAAAAATGTACGATACTGATTCTTCCCATCTGGCCTCCCCCAGTAAAATCGCCGCACATCCGCCCTCCATATGATTTCCGGACATTCTCTTTAAGTACGTATATGCATAATCCTCCATGTATATTTTTAGATGAGGCTTGGTCTCCCCAATCTGCCGGATGTTGTTTGGAAGATGAAAAATCCCGTTCTCTGTTGTACTCCCCTGGTTCTTCTCATTATAAATGATTTCGATCATAAATTAATCACCCCTTCGGGGAAAACAATAGCATGGAGATACTGCAAATTTTATCATTTTAGGGATCCGGTTTTTAAAAATTTAACGACATGTTTTGCAATGTATTTTTTTATGCAGTTTTGAATATTCTATAGATAAGAACCAGGAAAGGACAAAACTGCCATGCTCACCCAAAGACTTTCTCCCGTTTTTTATATCAACAGCAAAAGAAGTTCCGCAAGCAGTGAACTTGCCTATTTATTAAAAGATGCCGTTTCACAAATTGACAGGGACTGGAGGGAACTTGTTTTTCTGTGTATCGGAAGTGACCGAATTACCGGCGACAGTCTTGGACCATTGATTGGTCATCATCTTTCCCAGTATTGCTGGCCCCACATTTTTGTTTACGGCACTTTGGAAAATCCAGTACATGCTTTAAATCTGGAAGAAATGATCCAGCAAATAAAAAAGAGACATCCTCTTGCACTCGTCGTTGCAATCGATGCCTCTTTAGGCTCCAAAAAACATATTGGTTTTATTACGCTCGGGACCGGTTCTATCCGTCCCGGATCCGGTGTCAACAAAGATCTCCCGCATGTCGGGGATATCTTTATCACCGGTATTATCAATGTCTCCGGTACGTTTGAACACTTTTTACTGCAGACAACCCGACTTTCCACCGTGATCAACATGGCGGATTCCATCGCCAATGGTATTCTGACAGCAATTGATGCGTCTTACGAAAACCTGCGTTTTCTCTCACCTGCTGCTTCCATGGCGAGAAGTTCCGGCATAATTTCCTGAAGACTGGGTCGGTTTCCTGACAGCTTCTGCATCATTTTTGCCAACGGTCTGCCAATGCGGGAGCTGCTCCACCTACCAGAATAGTACTCGGCGATTTCCAGTGTACCGCAATATTTATCTGTTAAACAGATTACATAGGTCTCTGGATGTCTGGGCGGAATCAATGTAACCGGCCACATATGTTTTGTTATAATTTCCTTCTCAATAGAATTAATTGAAAAATACTTTATCGCATTTCGGTAAGCTGTCCAGGGATGTGTCATCGCATGGAAATGATCTCCAGTCTTCTCCCTGTGTTTTCTCCAGTCGTACAAAAACAGATCATGAAGCATGCCCCCCCTGGCGGCGGAACGTGCATCCAGCCCCAGAGATTTGCAGATGCAAAAATTATAATACGCCACCATCAGACAATGCTGATAGCAGTCTGTTTCACAGTGCTGATAAAACTGCTTCATCTGCAGCACCACGGGATGATAAATAATATCCCTGATACATTCAAAAAATTCTCTGTTCATCATATCTTTTGACTGTTTCATAATAACCCTTTCCGGCTAAAGCTCTACACGGCCTTCCAGCGCACGCAGAAGCGTCACCTCATCAATATATTCAAGATCACCGCCAACCGGAACCCCACTCGCAATCCTGCTGACTTTAATTCCCGTCGGCTTAACCAGCTTACTGATATACATCGCTGTTGTCTCCCCCTCCAGACTTGAATTTGTCGCAATGATCACTTCATCGATCTCCTCTTGAAGCCGCTGCATCAGTTCTTTTAATTTAATATCATTCGGACCGATGCCGAGCATTGGAGAAATAGCACCGTGCAGTACATGATAAACCCCCTCATACTTCCCGGTTTTTTCATACGCTGCAAGATCTCTGGTGTTTTCTACCACCATGATTTCTCTGTGATTGCGCTTCGGATTTTTACAAATCGGGCACAGTTCCTCATCGGTCAGCGTATAACATTCTTTGCAGTATTGTACATGTTCTTTGGCATTGATCATCGAGGACGTCAGCTGTTCTACCTCATCCTTTGGCATATTCATAATATGAAATGCCAGACGTCCCGCAGATTTCGCCCCAATTCCAGGAAGACGCGAGAGCTGCTCAATCAGATTATTTATATGTCCGCTATAATATTCCATGATCAGAAAGGCAGGCCTCCGCCAAGTCCTCCTGTCAGTTTTGACATCACCGCTGCAGACTCTTCTTCCATCTTACGCAGCGCTTCATTTGTAGCTGCCATGATCAGGTCCTCCAGCATTTCCACATCGTCCGGGTCAACCGCCTCTTCTGCCAGTTTTACTTTTGTCACTTCTTTTTTCCCGGATACCGTGATCTCAACAGCACCGCCTCCCGCAGTTGCAGTAAACTCCTTTTCCTCAAGAGCCTTCTGGTTTTCTTCCATCTGTTTCTGCATTTTCTGCGCCTGTTTCATCAGATTATTCATATTGCCAGGCATACCCATTCCACCCGGAAACCCTCCGCGTTTAGCCATTTTTCTTTCCTCCTGTTTCTAATACATTATGTTTCGATATCAATATCCATCTGAATCTTGTCTTTTAATATATCATCAATTGATATTTCTGCCAACCCCTTGGTTGCTTCTTGATTGGCAAGAATCAGTTCAAGTTCGACACTCTTCCCTATCTGATTTTCAATGACCTTGGCAAGCCGCTGTGTCGCCTCTGTATTTCCAACATAATTCTGCGCCAGATTATTTGAAAACTCTACATATAATTTAGCCTCTCCAGTCTGGCCGTTGTATTTCGGAACAGCAGTCTGCAAAAAACTGCGAAACATTCCTTCTGTCTGACCAACGATAGCTCTCCATTCATTCTTAACCCGCTGAAGGTCCTCCGGTGCCGCCTTCTCAGGTTTTGGCACTTTTGCGGACCGCTCTTTTTCTGCCCGGTGTTCTTTGGGCGCTTCCTTTTCAGGGATCCCGAAGACAGCAACACCCTGTTCCATCTGCTCTTCTAAAGCACGGATTCTGTCCAGTACGGAATCCAGATTCGTCTCCATGGAGGGTCTGCATAATTTAATCAGCGCAACTTCCACAAGTACTCGTTTCTGTGATGCATAGCGAATCTGACTGGACAGTTCTGACAAAACGCGGATATACCTGATCAATGTTTCCGTCTCAATCATCTCTCCCTCTTCTTTCAGCAGCTGGAGATTTTCTCCGGACATATCCAGCATCTCATCTGAACTGGCAGATGATTTCACCAGCATCAGATTTCTCAGGTACCATGTAAAATCCGACACAAACTGCCCCATTTCTTTCCCCTGCAGTACCAGCTCTTCCAGGGAATGGATAACCTGTGTCACATCTCTTTTTATGATCTGGCGGAGCATCCGGCTAAAAATTTCTGTATCTACCGTACCCAGCACTTCCAGTACATTATCATATGTCAGTTTTTGTCCCAGATAAAAAGCGATACACTGATCCAGCAGGCTCAATGCATCCCGCAGCGAGCCGTCAGCTGCTTTGGCGATATACCGCACCGCTTTTTCCTCTGCCTCTACGCCTTCCTGTTTCATCAGGTCAGTCATACGGTCTGCAATCGTATCAATTGTAATTCTGCGGAAATCATATCGCTGACACCTCGACAGGATTGTGATGGGAATTTTATGTGCTTCTGTGGTAGCCAGTATGAAGATCACATAGGAAGGCGGCTCTTCCAGCGTTTTCAGCAATGCATTAAATGCTCCTGTTGATAACATATGAACTTCGTCGATAATGTACACCTTATAATTTCCCTGTGTTGGTCTGTACGCAACTTCTTCTCTGATCTCACGGATGTTATCTACTCCGTTATTGGACGCCGCATCTATTTCTATGACATTCATAGAAGTACCCGACTGGATTGCTCTGCACATTTCACATACATTACAGGGACTTCCGTCAACCGGGTGCTCACAATTCACCGTTTTTGCCAGTATTTTTGCCACTGTCGTTTTACCTGTTCCGCGTGTTCCGCAGAACAGATATGCATGCCCGATACGATTGGCTTTTATCTGATTTTTAAGAGTTGTAACAATATGGTCCTGGCCTTTCACCTCTTCAAATGAATCAGGACGGAACTTTCGGTATAACGCGGTATAGCTCATGTTAAAACGCCTCTTTCTGACTTAGTCTCCAAAACTGATACCGATCCGCTTAGCCTCCAGAATCTCCTGTGCATCCACAGGTACAGTTTTCAGCCTGCCTGCACTCTCAGAAAGCGGTACTTTTTTAGTTTTTCCATTTACAACACCAACCATGTATCCATATTCCCCATCCATGATTAATTTTGCAGCTGCAGCTCCGATTCTCGTAGACAGCACCCTGTCATATGGACACGGACTTCCGCCCCTCTGAGTATGACCCGGCACCGTAATGCGAATCTCAAGCCCTGTTGCCCTCTGAATTTTTTCAGCCAGCTCATAAGAAACCGACGGATGTGTCCTGGATTCAATCTTGCGCTTCAGTTCCTTTTTGGACAGCTGCGCATCCTCTTTCGAAATCGCACCTTCAGCAACTGCCAGAATCGTAAATCCTTTTCCGGCTTTTGCTCTTGCTTCTATCGCTTCTACGACCTTATCTGTATCGTATGGAATCTCCGGAATGAGAATGATATCGGCGCCTCCTGCAATTCCAGCATACAATGGCAGCCATCCTACTTTATGACCCATAATTTCCACGATAAATACCCGGTTATGGGACGCTGCCGTGGTATGTATGCAGTCGATAGCATCTGTCGCAATATTAACCGCACTGTAGAAACCAAACGTCATATCTGTTCCCCAGATGTCATTATCGATCGTCTTTGGAAGATGCAGCACATTCAGTCCTTCTTCACTCAGCAGATTTGCTGTCTTTTGTGTGCCGTTTCCTCCCAGAATCACCAGACAGTCAAGACGCAGCTTATAATACGTCTGCTTCATTGCCTCTACTTTATCCAGACCATTTTCATCCGGCACCCTCATCAGTTTGAATGGCTGGCGGGATGTTCCGATGATCGTCCCTCCTTTAGTAAGGATTCCGGAAAAATCAGATGCTGTCAGCATCCGGTAGTCCCCATAGATCAATCCCTTATATCCATTCATAAAACCATAAACTTCCAGCTCATCAATATTGGATGCCAGCCCCTTTACCACACCGCGCATCGTGGCATTCAGTGCCTGGCAGTCTCCGCCGCTTGTCAATAATCCAATACGTTTCATTATTTTCACATCCTGTCTTTTTTGTTATACAATTATTATATATTATTTTCGAAAGACTGTCCACCACTGCTTGACTTTCCCGCAAAAACAGGATATACTTAAAGTCCGTGCAGCCGGGGAGTCAGCGGTGCCCTGTACCTGCAATCCGCTACAGCAGGGGTGATGCCAAACTGAGGGCATTGTCTTGCAGAGCTGCCCTTTATAAGTGGCGATGACGTCTGGGTCTTGCGCAACAGAAATCTATGAATCGTGTCAGGTCAGGAATGAAGCAGCACTAAGTAGACGCTTCTGTGTGCCGTGAGGGTGCCTGGATTGAGTTAACTGTAGAGGTAACGTCTGTGAGCAATGTTCAAAGGGCGGCGCACGGATAAAAGTTAGATGTTTTGTCCAGACAGAGGAGTCAATCGATATGATTGATTTCTTTTTTAGTTACATTTATTCTTTTGATTCGAATCAGGATTCGCAATTCTCCCTGTATCCCCATCACAATCAGTGTATACCCAGGACACTAATGCAGGGATATGATTGGCATATGCAGTTCCGGAGATTGCCCGTAATCTTTCAGGAATCCCCTATTCCAGCAGATATAGACTATCAAAATATGCTGCGCATATCGGGCCGTGAAAACCGGCTAAAAAAATTCGGAACTATGAAAGCCATACTATAATATATCTTGACTCTGTTTGGTCTTGACTGTTTTAATACTGATAACGAACACTGCACATTCCTGTGACATGCGATTACCCCCGGCCTTAGACCGGGGGTAATCCATAGCGCATGATAGATTGCATATGTTTGAGTTTATCGCTACTGGTTTATCATAGACGATCTGGTCTTTAGAAGCAATGATTTTCAAAACAAAAAAAATACCCCCGGCAGGCAATATGATACGAAGCCTGCCAGGTGTATCGCTGTCATTTGTAAGTATAGTTGCTTTTCATCGTATTTCTTCATCTCAAACTTTTCCTCATGCTTTCGATCACGATCACCTCAAGATAATTTGCATCTTGTGTACATATCTGCAAATCAGCCAACACCCTTTTGCAGTCAGGAAATTCGATCTGTCATCCACAAACTCAACGATATCTGATATGCCGCAGTTTAAAATCCTGCACAGCTTTTCAGCCGTCAGCATTGTAATCTTTTTATTGTGCCTGAGATTTTGAAGTGTTCTCGGATCAATGCCCTCTTCCCGAGATGGTATTTCGTTGTCCCACGCTTTTCCATGATATCCCACAACAACTTATAACTAATCATATCGCTGCCTCACTCTATGTTCAGTATATTTGCCTTCCCCTCTATGTGGACCTGAATCTTGAACGACAGATATATCCGCTGATTGCCCGTGAAACGGGACTGCCGATTACATCTCTTTCCCACAGCATTTCCCGGGCTACCTCTGACCGCTGGGAATATGACAGCCGCAAAGCATGAGAACGGATTGTGAAAAGGAAATTAAACGAACAGCCCTCTCCTCAAGGACTGATCGTATCTCTCTGTACATATCTAACCAATTCCCCAGTATTTTAATTCCTGGTTAATTTTTTAATGTTTTTCGTCGAATCCTGTCAAAATTTTCACCAGGCAGCGGATCAGACCTTTGACGGATACCTTAACAATATTATGGAAGAAAAAAACAAAAACCCCAGTAAACACTGGGGCTAATTATAGCGGAGACGGTGGGATTCGAACCCACGTGCCGGTTACCCGACAACTTGATTTCGAGTCAAGCTCGTTATGACCACTTCGATACGTCTCCAAATCTGCAGTTCGCACGATATTTATTATATTATGAACGATCACTTTCGTCAACGAATTTCTTTGCTTTTTTGTGAATTCTCAGTTCCCGGAAAAATTCCGAAAGCATCTGACTGCACTCATCATCAAGAATTCCCCTGGTAACTTTTACCTGATGATTGAAGCCCTCCATTTCCAGAAGATTCAAAACAGAGCCTGCGCATCCCGCTTTCGGATTCATGCTCCCAATCACCACACCGTCTAATCTTGCCTGTACAATAGCTCCCGCACACATTTGACACGGTTCAAGCGTGATATACATTGTACACCCTTCCAGCCGCCAGTCACCAAGCTTTCTGCTCGCCTTCCTGATCGCATTCAGCTCTGCATGGGAGAGCGTATTTTTATCCGTGTTTCGCCGATTATATCCCCGGGCAATAATTTTGTCCTGACAGACAATCACACAGCCGATCGGTACTTCATTTAACGCATACGCTTTTTTCGCCTGACGTATTGCTTCCCTCATATATTTTTCATGTTGTTCCATTGTACTCACTCCTGATAAATTTTTACATAACACAGTGATATTTCCCTGCTTTTTCACATATGTTTTCATAGATGATATACTCGAAAGGAAGCCTTTGCCTTGTCCGAATATAAACGTTTTATCTCTTACCTGTATGAATATAAAAATGAAAAGAAAACATATAACCGCGGCTTTTTAAAAGCAGAATCAAAAGGAGGAATCTTCAAACTGGAAATACATATTAAAGATTCTGCACTTGCCGCTTCTGTTCCGGTTCAGATCTTCGGCTTCACCCGCAGCGGCGATGAACTGGCAGGAATCGCTCTTGGCAGCACTCAGACTTCAGCAGGCTCCATTGGATGCTGCCTGAAGACCGCCGACCATAATTTGAACGGTTCGGGCATACCAATGAGTGATTTGAGCGGAATTGTCCTTTTATGTGGAGATGTCCTTTGTTATGCAAGTGCCTGGGATGACCTTCCAGTCAACCCCCAGCGCCTCCGCCAGCCTGTCTCTATAAACGATGCCGACTCCGATTCCACCCCATCCCAGCCAAGTACAGAAACGGATGGTCCATTGGCTGATGATAACACCACACCCTCCCAGCAGGAAACAACTCCTGTATCTGAAGAAGTTTCAGAAGAGCCCTCTCTTGAAACAGAAGAGGTCAAAGAATTGCCGCCGGAAGAACACGCGGAAGAAAAATCCCCTGCAGAGCTGATGGACTTTATCCCGGATCCGCCGCTCTCCCGATGGGAACGCGTCATGGATCTTTACGAATCCATTAATCCTTTCACCGACGGCAGTGTAACGGAATGTGTCAGACTCGACTTAAAGGATCTGCCTGCACTGCGCAAAGAACGTTGGCTCATCGGAAATAATCCGCTGATCCTCCATGCGTATTCTGAACACCACCATCTCATCCTTGGAAAAATGGATAATCGCGATCCGTCTGTCTATATCTTCGGCGTTCCGGGTACTTACACGCCAAAAGAGAGATTCATGGCCGACATGTATGGTTTTCCTTATTTCAAGGCAGCTAACTCCAGCACCAGAAATGTTCCCCGTTTCGGTTACTGGTACCGCATCATCGATTAATCCGCCCCCCGCACTTCTACTGACGGTATCCACTCCTTAAGCAGACCACAAAATTTCTGCAGTTCTTCTTTGTTATAACCTGAAAATACCGGGGAAATTACATTTTCCGTTTCCCGATAAGCCTGCAAATAGTAGCGCGCACACCCGCTCAGCCACTTACCTATAGCAATAAAGTCCGAAATCTGATGAAGTTCTCTGACCACGGTTGTACGAAACTCATATTCCAGAGAACTTTCCATCAGATAGGAAACAGACTCTTCAATTCTGTCCATTTCAATTTGCAAAACACCTGTTGTCAGCGCATATTTCTGAGGACTGTTTTTTATATCCATAGCCACGTAGTCAATCAGTTTTTCTTTCGCCAATTCCTTCAGCGTCTGTGGCTGATATCCATTGGTATCCAGCTTTACCGGATAGTCCAGATGCTTAATTTTCTCTAAAAATACGGCAAGATCCTTGGAGAGTGTCGGTTCACCACCGGTTATGCATACTCCTTCCAGTATCCCCTGTCTCTTACTTAAAACGGTAAGCACTTCCTCTTCATTCACCACCGGCTCATGTTCCGGAGATATGACAAGACCGGCATTGTGACAGAAAGGACATCGAAAATTACACCCGCCCAAAAACACTGTACAGCCCACTTTGCCCGGATAATCGAGCAATGTCAGTTTATTAAATCCATGTATCCGCATCTATTTTATACCCTCCCAGATAAAGAAAAGATGCTGTCATAAACAACATCTTTTTTCAATCTTCTTTCAAGTAACATCTTTTACTTTTTTCATTGATCTAAAATCTGTGCAAGCGATTTTGATCTCAGTTCATCCTGAAGCAGCTTTTGCACCCGAATCAATTCTTTGTGTACAAGGCATGGCTGATCTGGCAAATTGCGGCTGCAGCTCCTTCTCATACAATGTGTGATCGCAAAATCCGGTTCTATAGCCAAAATGATGTCATACAAATATAATTCTTCCGGTTTTTTTACCAGCATACACCCACCATGCGTTCCGCGGGTAACATGGACAATTTGTGCCTTCTCCAACTTTTTTAATATCTTATATGCAAAAGCCTCCGGTATCTCTTCACACGCACAGATATCTTTGGCCCTGATTTTTTCTCCGCTTTTCAGCGCACGCACAATACGAATTGCATAATCGCTTTCTTTTGTGAACAGCATTTGTCGCTCCTTTTGTAGACTATTTTATCTGCTATCAGTATAGCAAAACAGGAATCATACGTCAAATTAAAATATTTACACACGAAAAAACACCGTATGATCAAAAAATTGTGATCTTACGGTGCTTTTTGTCAGTCGAAGCGACAGGATTCGAACCTGCGACCTCTGCGTCCCGAACGCAGCGCTCTACCAAACTGAGCCACGCTTCGTCAACCAGCTTTGTTATTATAGCATTCACATCTTGGAAAATCAAGTACTTTTTGTAAATTTTTTGATTTTTATCTGCTTTTTAAACATAAAAGAACCGTCACGCATCTGTAACGATTCTTTTATGTTCCATATTAACCCACAACGTAGACCTCTGCATACTGCATACCGAAGCTCAGAGCATCCTGATGACTTCCCATAAAGATATCCACATGTCCGTATGCTGTTCCCCGGTCTTCCACCGTGTAGACTTGTCCATTAATCATTAATTTTGTTCCAAACGGAATCCCGCCCATAGCAACTGTTCTCCCCGGAGTTGGGGTTGTTCCGCTCGCCGTAGAACCACCTGCCCATTTTCCGCAGCATTTGCTGCAGGAACAGTAAGCTGTCAGTTTAAAATTACCAAGATAACTTCCCTGTGAGCTGCTTTCTGAATCTGATGAAGTCTCTGTGCTCTCCGGATCTTCTCCAACAGCTTCCTGACTGGGTTCTTCCGATACTTCAGTCTTTGAGTCCGACTCTTCTTCAGTCTCAGTACGTTCCGTCTCTTTTGTGACTTCTTCTTTTGCATCATCTTCAGCATCAGCTGGATCTTCTTTCGCCTGAGACATCTGAGCAGCCTTTTCCGCTGCCTGTCTTGCAGCCGCCTCTTCTGCTGCTTTTTTTGCTGCCGCTTCTTCGTCTTTTGCCTGCTTCAGCAATGCATTAATATCTGCTTCCTGACTGCTGATTTTATTCAGAAGCACTGCTTCTTCGGACTCTGCATCCTGAAGATCTGCAGCATATGTATTAATCTGATTATATGTAGCCTGTACTAATTCTTCAACTTGTCCCTGCTTTTCTGTACTCTGTTCACGCAGAGCTTCGATCTCGGTCTTTTCTGTTTTTATGGTCTCTTCATGCTGTGCGATAGTCTCTTTTGTTTCCTGATAGCTTTTGAGCATATCACGATCATACTGTGAAATCTGAGAAATATGATCTGCCCGGTTCAAAAATTCTGAAAAGCTTTCAGAGCTAAAAAGCATTTCAAGATATCCGGAACCAGTCTTTTCATACATATAGCGAATACGAAGTTTCATATCTTCATACTGCTTGGTTTCTTTCTCTTTCGCCTTCTTCAGCTCGGCCTGAACTTTCTCCAGTTCCTGCTGTTTTTCTTCTGACTGCTTCTGGAGTGCTTCCAGACTGTTTTTTAAATCCGTCAGCTGAGTGTTAAGCTCGTCCAGGTATGCTTCCGATTCTCCTTTTTTTGATTCAAGACTCTCAATTTTACTCTGAGCCTCATTCAGAGAAGACTCCGTCTGCTGTTTTGCAGCTTTCGCATCTTGGATTTTATCTTGTGTAGTGACAGCAAGGGCCGGCATTGCCGTCGTTACAGCGAGAATTCCCGCTAATAAAAAACTTAATAATTTTTTACGATTCATAATAAAATACCTCTTATTTTCGTTCGTGATTGTAATTATACCACAGTTCTTCACAAAATAAAAGCTATTTTTTAACATTCTGTAACACATGTGTAATAAATCGTAGCTTTTTTGTATATTTTTCGACTAAATCTCCCACAAAATATGGGGAAGCAGCAGTCAATTTTTGCGCCATGCACACAAATACTTGTTTTTTAAGACTCCATTCACCAATTTTCCCCAGCCCAGCGAAAAATGTTCGACACAGACCAACTGCCAGCCATTTTCACTCTTGCATTCCCCCGCTTCGACAAATATCGTCTCCCCTTTCAGATAGCGCTCTACTCTTTCGTCATCAGCCGACAGCATAAGTACCGAATCAAATTCTTCCGGTTTAAGCGCCATTGCAAACGACTGCTGTGGTTCAAAACGATTTTTCTTAATATCCCCGATATAAAGTCCATTTCTTAAGAATCTCAGCCCCTTAATCTCCCGGCAATCGTCCGGAACTTTATAGACCTTGTCTTTCCGCACATCGATTTTCCCGGCAAAACGGTCATCTTTTACTTTCTGATAGAAGGCCTCCAGCAGCAGACGCTGACTTTTTTCCATCCCGCTGAATGGTTGATCTGGTTTTCCATTTTGACGAACTGAGTCTTTTTGAAGAACACCGTCCTTTTTCAGCAGGGCCATAAAATGTCCTTCTCCACGCATTTTATGCGGCCATATCCGGACACATTTTTCTAATTGCGGACTGCCGTCACCCCACAGTGGATTTCCTTTGGAAAATCCCTCGTACGGCTCTATATCCATCAGATGCATGTCCGGGTGATCAGCAAGCAGTCTTGAGATGCTGCCTTCATTTTCTTCTCTGGAAAAGGTACAGGTGGAGTACATCATCATCCCTCCCGGTTTCAGCATTTTTACTGCCTGATCCAGAATGTCTCTCTGCAGCTTCGCAAAGTAGGCCGGGCGGCTTTCATCCCACACGGCTGCAACTTCCGGTTCTTTTCTGAACATTCCTTCTCCGGAGCAGGGGGCATCCACGAGTATCTTGTCAAAATACGCTTCAAAGTACCGGGTCAGATTCCCAGGTTTCTCATTTGTAATAAATACATTTTCAATTCCCATCACCTCTATGTTTTTTAAAAGTGCTTTTGCACGGGAAGCACTGATTTCATTCGCTACCAGAAGACCATCCCGCCCGGTCATCGCTCCCAGTTCCGTAGCCTTTCCGCCAGGAGCAGCACATAAATCCAGAATCCTGTCGCCTTTTTCGACGGGAAGACGGGACGCAGGTGTCATTGCACTTGGTTCCTGCAGATAATAAAGTCCTGCAAAATAATAAGGATGCCTGGACGGCATATCCTCTCCCCGGTAGAAATACCCATTTGAAACCCAGGGGACCGGCGTGACAGGAAACGGAGCTATTGCTTCAAATTCCTGCGGTGATATCTTTAAAGTGTTGACTCTAAGCCCATACTGCCTGGGTTTATCATAACTTTCCACAAAAGCCTGATACTCATCACCCAGCATCTGTTCCATTCGTCTTTTAAATCCCTGCGGCAATTCCATTCCACTATCCTCCTGTACACTGCACTTCACAGAAAAGCCCTGCCGGTACTGAAGTATCGGCAGGGCACATAATAATCGTATCATTATAATATCACATAATTCGGCTGTTTGTCTATATTTTATTCTGCGACAACTTCTTCCATATCCATCGCTTCTTCATATTTTCCTAATATAATAGACTGAATCCTCTCTCTTGTCTGAGAATTGATCGGGTGTGCAATATCACGATATTCGCCATCTGTTGCTTTTCTGCTTGGCATTGCGATAAACAATCCCTTTTCCCCTTCGATAACTTTGATATCATGAACTACAAACTCTTCATCTATTGTGATAGAAACTACCGCTTTCATTTTGCCCTCTTTGGCAACCTTTCTAACTCTTACGTCCGTAATATTCATAACCTTTCTCCTTCCTGTTCTCCCGCTAGATGACATAACGTGCATTATTTTCCACTACGATTTTAATGCCGTCTTCACCGCAATGATAGGAATTCGCACGCACTGTATCACGGCTCTCAACGATACAGTTCTCAATATGAGTGTTGTCACCCAAATATACCCCATTTAAAATAATCGAATTTTTAATTACACAGTTGTTCCCAACATACACTTTCTTAAACAGCACCGAATTCTCCACATGCCCGTTAATAATACAGCCGCTGGAAATCAAACTGTTTTTTACCTGGCTGTCCGGATTGTATTTTGCCGGAGGAAGGTCGTCAATCTTGGAATAAATTCCAGGATTATCAGAAAAGAAATGTTTACGCACTTCTGGTTTTAAGAAATCCATATTTGTCTGATAATAGGACTCTACTGTAGAAATATTGCTCCAGTAAGTATCAATCTTATATCCATAGATTCTTTTAAGATTTTTATATCGAATCAGTACATCATTTACAAAATCATGACGGTCTTCCAGCGCGCAACGCTCAATCATCTCGATCAGCTGACGTCTTCTGATGATATAAATACCTGTGGATATTGTATTGGAAGTAGAAATCATCGGTTTCTCATCAAATTCTTCAATCCGATGGTCCTCATTCATCTTCAAAACGCCAAACCGGCTGATATCTGTGCCTGTTTCGCAGTCTGTACACACAACCGTCACGTCTGCACGTTTCTTAATATGATATTCCAAAACTTTATTATAATCCAGCTTATACACACCATCACCGGATGCAATTACAACATACGGTTCATGGCTGCTCTTTAAAAATTCAAGGTTCTGATAAATTGCATCGGCAGTACCTCGGTACCACCAGCTGTTATCAGATGTGACGGTCGGTGTAAACACATAAAGGCCCCCTTGTTTACGTCCAAAATCCCACCACTTCGAAGAGCTTAAATGTTCATTTAATGATCTGGCATTATACTGTGTTAAAACAGCTACTTTTTGAATATGAGAGTTAGACATGTTGCTCAGCGAGAAGTCAATACTTCGGTAACTTCCTGCAACAGGCATTGCCGCAATCGCACGCTTCTTTGATAATTCCCTCATCTTATTACTGTTTCCGCCTGCCAGAATAATTCCCAATGCTCTCATACTCATTTACCATCCTTCCCAATTATTGCTCCACCGCTTATCAGCTCTCCGCCAGGATAGTCCTCAAGCGTGGTCGTACCGGTAATGGTCGTGTTCTTTCCAATCACTACATTGGACGGAATGACACTGTTTTCCCCAACGGTTACGAGCCCGAAGCTATAAACTGCCGGTTTCAGCACGTTCAGTGCCTCTTCTCCGGCTCCCATTACCACGTTGCTGCCAACCGTAACATTTTCTGCAATAATCGCTTTATCAATGACAGTTCCTGCACCAATCCGGCAATGACGCATAATAATCGAACCACGCACAATGGCTCCTTCCTCAATCGTGACATCCGCACCTATGACAGAATTATGTACTTCGCCATAAATCTCAGATCCCTCACTGATCAAGCTCTTTTCCACCACTGCGTCATTCGAAATGTACTGAGGACGGATAATGTCGCCCTTTGTATAAATCTTCCAAAATTCTTCATATAAATTAAATTCAGGAATAATATCGATCAGTTCCATATTGGCTTCCCAATAAGAGCCAAGTGTTCCTACATCTTTCCAGTATCCATTAAACTCATATGCAAAGAGGCGTTTCTGATTATCCCTGCAATATGGCAGAATGTGTTTACCGAAGTCGCATCCTTTCTGTTCCCGCAAAGCTACCAGGGACTCTCTTAAAGTCTTCCAGCTGAAAATGTAGATTCCCATAGATGCCAGATTACTTCTCGGATTTTCCGGTTTTTCTTCAAATTCCGTAATTCGTCCGGTTTCATCTGTAATCATGATACCAAAACGGCTGGCTTCTTCGATCGGTACCGGCATTGTCGCAATTGTCACATCTGCCTTATTTGCCTTATGGAAATCCAGCATCACTTCATAATCCATTTTATAGATATGATCTCCCGACAGAATCAGGACATAATCCGGATTATAGCTTTCCATGTAATCCAGGTTCTGGAAGATGGCATTCGCGGTGCCTGTATACCACTGACTGTTTTCACTTTTTTCATATGGAGGAAGGACTGTTACACCGCCGACATTCTTATCCAGATCCCACGGTATACCAATTCCAATATGAGCGTTCAAACGCAATGGCTGATACTGTGTCAGTACACCCACCGTATCGACACCGGAATTAATACAATTGCTGAGCGGAAAATCAATGATTCGATATTTGCCGCCAAATGCTACTGCTGGTTTTGCCACTTTATCTGTCAATACACCCAGCCTGCTGCCCTGCCCTCCCGCAAGCAGCATAGCGATCATTTCTTTCTTAACCATGCAATCACCTCTTGTCATATATAATAACTGAATTATATCATACTTTAGTACATTAGTGAACAACTTTTACATATTTTTATCCTGATAAACATCTGTTTTTAGAACAATTTACCTAAAATTCGACTATTTTTTACGCGAAACCGGGATTTTTGCGTTACTAATAGTTCCTATGTGCGATACATTACCATACAATTCTTTCTCCGTCTCAAAGAAACCCTTTTCATTTTTTTAACTTAAGCGTATAATATTTTTAATTACATAGAAAAGGAGTTATTACAATGTATACCATAGATTTCAATCAGCCTATGCACATCCATTTCATCGGCATTGGAGGCATCAGCATGAGCGGTCTTGCCCAGATTCTTCTGAAAGAGAATTTTCAGGTTTCCGGGTCCGATGCTAAGGAGAGTGCTTTGACAAAACAGCTGGAAGAAAAGGGCGCCGCTCTATACTACGGACAGCGAGCCTCTAACATTGATGATTCCGTAGACCTTGTTGTTTACACAGCTGCTATCCATCCCGATAACCCGGAATATGAAGCAGCTGTAAAGAAAAAGATTCCCATGCTCACACGCGCCCAGCTCCTGGGACAGATTATGAAAAATTATGAGGTACCGATCGCCGTATCCGGTACACACGGAAAGACGACGACGACTTCCATGCTTTCACATATCCTAATGGAGGGTGACTGCGATCCGACAATATCCGTAGGAGGAATTCTACCCTCCATCCATGGAAACATCCGCGTTGGAAATTCCGGCACCTTTATCACGGAAGCGTGCGAATATACCAACAGTTTTCTCAGCTTTTTTCCAAAAATCAGCATCATTCTGAACATGGATGCTGATCATCTGGACTTTTTTAAAGATATTGATGACATTCGCCAATCATTTAAAGAGTTTGCAGAACTGCTTCCTGATGACGGCACGTTGATCATCAACAGCGATACCCCGGAATACGAAACTGTGACAAGAGGACTTTCCTGTCATGTTATCACATACGGACTGAATTCCGAAGCCGAGTATACTGCTGCCGATATCCACTATGACGACTTTGGTCATCCTACTTTTGACTGTCTCAAAAACGGGGAAAAAATAGGAACTTTTTCTTTAAAGGTACCTGGTCTTCACAATGTGTCAAATGCACTTGCCTCCATTGCAGCCGCCCGGCTGTTTAAACTTGACTGCGATACTATTCAAAAAGGATTTGCCGGTTTTCTCGGAACAGACCGCAGATTCCAGTATAAAGGAGAAATTGGTGGTGTCACCATCATCGATGACTACGCACACCATCCGACTGAAATAAAAGCCACCTTAACGTCTGCAAAAAATTACCCGCATAAAAAGTTATGGTGTGTGTTTCAGCCGCACACGTATACCCGCACCAAAGCATTATTACACGAATTCGCAGAGGCTCTGACCCATGCAGATACTGTCATACTGTGTGATATTTATGCAGCCCGTGAGAAAAACACGATCGGTATCACCTCAAAAGATCTGCAGGCGTGTATTCAGGAACTGGGAACGGAATGCATCTACTATCCAACTTTTGATGCTATTGAAAATTTTTTACTGGAAAATTGTACACACGGCGATTTGTTGATAACTATGGGAGCCGGAGATGTCGTGACCATTGGCGAAAAACTGCTTGGCCAATAATTTATCCACACTATCCACAGTGTTATACACATTTTTTGTGTGTATCCGCTGTGGATTTTTTGTGTATAACTCCGTTAACATAATTTTCGACACCGGTTTGCGCATTTTCGACGTTTTTTCCATATAAAACGACATTAATGGTTGCAAATATTGACAAAGGCACATACTTATCCACATCATCCACACTTTCCACATTTCAACCCGTTTTCCGCCCGAAAAGCCACCTGCAAAAAAAGGCTATTCTCTTTCTGACACGTGTATGCTATAATGTGTTTGACCTTCAGGGAAACGTATGATTTTCCTGGGAATTTACGGATATAGACGGTGATTTTATGAACCCTTTAAAAATACATAACAACTGCTCTGAAGATGTAACGATTGTATCCAATCACTTTCTGGACTTGTACATGCCAAAAGCCAACGGAGAATTTGTAAAGATATATCTTTACCTGCTGAGGATGATCTCCTCTGACGACTGTTCACTCACACTCTCATCCATCGCTGACATATTTGACTGTACAGAAAATGACGTTGAGCGTGCCCTCCGTTATTGGGACAAAAAAGAAGTACTGCATCTTACAATTGGTACTGCCAATCAGATAACCGGACTGACACTGCTGCCGCTATCCAAAGAAAAGGATGCAGAGGTTCCGGCTGTTCCTGAAAAACAAAGGACCTCCTCCATTTATCATAAGCCTGAGTCCGAACCGGCTCCCACAGCATATTCGCTGACAGCCGACAGAGTAAAGGAACTGAAAAAAAATGAAGAGGTCATGCAGCTTTTATTTATTGCAGAACAGTATCTCGGGAAAGCATTGTCCCCGACGGAGACGACGCGCATTCTATATTTTTATGAAGAACTGCACTTCTCCGCAGACCTGATCGAATATCTGATTGAATACTGTGTTTCCAAGGGGAGCAAAAGTATACGCTATATGGAAAAGGTTGCGCTTGCATGGGCGCAGTCAGGAATTTCTACGGTCAAAATGGCGAAGCAGGAGACGAATACGTTCAGCAAACACTATTTTTCTGTTCTGAAAGCCTTTGGGATCACCGGCAGACATCCCGTAGAGACAGAGATTCAGATGATTGATCATTGGATGAAAGACTATCGTTATACGACTGATATTATTTTGGAGGCGTGCGCCCGGACGATTAACCAGACTGGAAAACCCAGCTTTCAATATGCTGACGGCATACTGGGAGCCTGGCATAAAAAAGGTGTGCTGACTTTTTCCGATATTCAGGAACTGGATGCCCGCCATAAGGAGTCCAAAGAGCGCACCACTCCCAGGATTCAAAACAAAACTGCTAATAAATTCAATAACTTTCATCAGCGGGATTACAATTTCTCTGATCTTGAAAAACAGCTTCTGAAGAAGTAAAGGAGTTCTACGTGCCTCTGAAAAATTCACAATATGATGAAATCATGCGGGATTACAACCGCAGACAACTGCATAATAAACATACTCTGGATGAGCACGTCAGCGAAGCATACGGGAAAATTCCCCGGCTTGAGGAAATTGACCGCGAGATCTCAAGTCTGTCCATCCAAAAAGCCAAAGCACTTCTCGGTACCGGCGAGAAGGCTGACTTCGATCTGGCACACGCCATCGCTGAACTGGCTGATGAACGAAAGCATCTGCTGGCTGCTTACGGCTATCCGGAAGACTATCTCACCCTGCACTATGACTGTCCGCTGTGCTGTGATACTGGATACATTGGAACTGAAAAATGCAGCTGTTTTAAAAAAGCAGCCGTCAACCTTTTGTATACACAATCCAATATTAAGGAAATACTAAAGAAAGAAAACTTTGATACCTTTTCCTATGACTATTATCCGGAAACTGTAGTCAGTGAAGCGACCGGACTTACAGCACTCGAAACTGCACGTCTGGCTGTAGAAAAATCACTTGATTTTATATCAGGCTTTGACAGGAGATTTGACAACCTGTTTCTCTATGGGGATACCGGAGTAGGGAAAACATTTCTTTCCCACTGTATCGCCAGAGAGTTGATCGACACTGCTCATTGCGTCATCTATTTCTCTGCTTTCGATTTGTTTGATCTGCTGGCCCAGAATACATTTTCCCGTTCAGAAGATTCTTCTGAAATAAATGAACATATTTTTGACTGTGATCTGCTGATCATCGATGATCTGGGAACGGAACTGACGAACAGTTTTGTCGCATCGCAGCTGTTTCTGTGTATTAATGAACGGCTGATGCGTGAGAAATCCACATTGATTTCTACCAATCTGTCGCTGGAACGTTTTTCTGAAATGTATTCAGAGCGTGTCTTTTCCCGTATTTCCAGTAATTACACAATGATTAAATTGATAGGAAATGATATTCGTATTCAAAAAAAACTACGAGGAGGAAATCAGTAATGGAAGAAAGCAACGTCAAGCAACTGGAGACGCTTCCTGTCGGCCGTCTTGGGATCATAGCCCTGAACAGCTTTAAGGAAACAGGAAGGAAAGTGGACAACTTTCTGGTTCAATGGAGAAAGGAGCGAAAGCACGAGTATAAATCCACCATCGCGTTTGAAGGATATGAGCGTGATACGTATCTGATCGATTCCGTTGTTCCGCGTTTTGGTTCCGGTGAAGCAAAGGGCATAATTCGGGAATCCGTGCGAGGCGATGACCTTTATATTCTCGTTGATGTGTGCAACCACAGCCTGACATACAAGCTATGCGGATACGAAAACCGGATGTCCCCTGACGATCACTTCCAGGATTTAAAACGAATCATAGCGGCTGTCGGCGGTAAGGCCCGCAGAGTAAACGTCATTATGCCATTTTTGTATGAAAGCCGCCAGCACAAGCGCTCCGGCAGGGAATCACTGGATTGTGCCAATGCGCTTCAGGAGCTGGTGGAAATGGGTGTAGAGAACATTATCACCTTTGACGCCCACGATCCGCGTGTGCAAAACGCAATTCCTCTTCATGGATTTGAAACCGTACAGCCCGCCTATCAGTTTATCAAGGGACTCCTCCGCAATGAACCGGATATTAAGATTGACAGTGACCACCTGATGGTAATCAGCCCCGACGAGGGGGGAATGAGCCGTGCAATCTATATTGCGAACAATCTTGGTGTGGATATGGGTATGTTTTACAAGCGCAGGGATTACTCTACGATCATCAACGGAAAAAATCCTATCGTTGCTCATGAATTTCTGGGAGCCGATGTGGAAGGCAAGGATATGATCATTATCGATGACATGATCTCCTCCGGCGACAGCATGATTGAGGTCGCCCAGCTGCTAAAAGAGCGCAAAGCTGCCAAAATATTTATGTGCTCTACCTTTGGTTTATTTACAAACGGTCTGGAAAAATTTGACCGGGCGTACGAAGCCGGCCTGTTCGACCGTATGTTGACTACCAACCTGGTTTACCAGGACCCTGAACTTCTTCACCGGCCCTACTATATCAACTGTGATCTGAGTAAATACATCGCTTTTATTATAGACCATCTGAACCACGACGTATCAATCAGCAGCCTTCTGGATCCTGCGGAGCGTATTCAAAAGGTTTTGAAAAAATATCGAAATCATGAATCATTTTAAAATTATGAGATGAATTTTATAAAAACCGGCAATCAGTGTGAATATACTTCACCTGTCGCCGGTTTTTATCTCCTTTCAGTCGCTTTGATACCGAGATCTCAAAATGCTGATCTCCTTTGCATACCCATCCAGCTCATTCGGAGTCTCCAGATAAAATGGCAGCTCGCGAAGTGCGTGATGGTTGATCAGCCGTTCAAACGTCTCAAGTCCGATACTGCCTTCTCCTATTTTCTCATGGCGGTCCTTATGGCTGCCAATTGGATTCTTGCTGTCATTCAGATGAATCGCCTTCAGCCTGGAAAGCCCTATCGCTCTGTCAAATTCCTCAATGACATCATCCATGTGTCCGACAATATCATATCCTGCATCATGTACGTGGCATGTATCCAGGCAGACTCCCACCTTTTCCTCACATTGAACACCTTCCAGAATCGCATGGATTTCCTCAAAACGGCCTCCGATCTCCGTCCCTCTTCCAGCCATTGTTTCCAGCAGCACGGTTGTTGTCTGTTCCGGCTTAATCAGTTCATTCAGCTGGCTGACAATCTGCTCGACTCCCCTGTCGATTCCCTGTCCGGTATGACTGCCCGGATGAAAATTATAATAATTTCCCGGCAGATGTTCCATTCTGCGAAGATCGTCTTCCATCGTAAGTTTTGCAAACTCCCTGGTTTTTTCATCTTTGGAACACGGATTCAGTGTATATGGTGCATGTGCCAGTATTGTATGGATTCTTGCACCCTTCGCATACGACAAAAACGCCGCTATGTCCCGGAGATCTAATTCTTTCGCCTTACTGCCTCTGGGATTTCTGGTGAAAAACTGAAACGTGTTGGCGCCGATTTTCACCGCTTCCCGCCCCATATGCAGAAATCCTTTTGCAGAGGATAAGTGACTTCCTATCAATAACATAATTTCCTCCAATGCCGTACTCTGAACGGCTTGACACAGTATCCGATAAAAGCTTTTTTATCCCTCTTATCCTTTCTGCGTCAGATTGATTTTATGATATGGTATCTTAAGCCGGTCAAGCAGCAGTTCTTCCCTCCTGTGACAGGTAAATAAAAGAACCTGAAGGCCGCAGTCTGCAAGCCATTGCAGTGTCTCTCCCAGCCGCTCGTCATCATACATGACAAATACCTCATCCAGCATGAGCGGAAGTCTCTCTTCACTGCATACAACTTCACTCACAGCCATACGAAATGCAAAATAAATTTGTTCCAGGGTTCCCCTGCTCAGCTGTTCCGGAGATACGTATGCATCCTGAGTGCAGATCCCCATCTGCATCTTATCTGAGAAATGGATGGTTGCATATTTTCCATGTGTGATCCCTGAAAGTATCGCCGCCGTCTTTTTCTGCAGTTCTTCCCCCAGCCAGCTTTTTTTGTCCGCCGACAGTTTCTCAATGGTGTGCATTGCCAGGTCAATAGCGTTGATATCTTCCTGCAGGGAATTTTCCCCCGCCAGAACCTCCGCCAATTCCTGATATTCATTTTTTAGATTTTCAAACTCTGTACTTCTCTCTGCGCATTCCTGCTGCAGCCGCTCAATATCCCATCGCAGCCTGTCAGCCTCTTCTTTCTGCCGGTAAGTGTCACCAAGCTGTCTCTCTGTTTCTTTCATCTGAACGTGCCTCTGGCGATGAAGTTTCATCACAATCAGACCGCCGGCCAGCAATGCCAAGCAGTATGCCACAATCTGTATGACTGTCTGGGCCCGAAACAGAATCCCTGCACAGACCAGAACAAGAGCCAGTCCTCCGAGTGCCAGAAATCCTCTGGTTCCTTTTTTAACAGGGACCTGTGATGCCTTGTCTGCTCCGCCGGCCAGGGTCTCCTGAAGCTGCTTCTTTTCCATTTCCATCTGACACGCAGCGTCCGTCAGTTCTTTTTCCACAAATCCAGTTCGGTTTTTAAGTTCTTTCAATCTGTTCTGAAGTTCCTGCCGTTCATCTTTCACCTGCCGTTCATATTCTTTCCTGTCCAGCTTCAAATGATACAGTGCTTCTTCTACGTCCAGCGTAGGGACACTGCTTTCCTGGTAATTAACCATATAATTGCGCAGTTCCCCGGGCAGTCCTTCATCTGTACGGCTCTTCAGCTGTCTTATACATACGGTATTGTCAAACATAGCTTCGCTGACATTTCCCAAAAGCATCTTCAGATCCCCCTGAGGAATGGATAATCTTTCTCCGTCAGTCTCGCAGATAAGCTCCTCCTGCAGACTGTTTTTATGAAAACTGCGCCTTATGCAGAAAGTTTTCCCTCCGCTCTCAAACCTGAGCGTCCCCGCATACCAAGTACTGTTTTCCCACGGCTCATATCTGCTGTAGACATCTTTTCCCGCAGCACGTCCTCTCTGTCTGCGCATTCCATAGAGCATGCTTTTTATAAATGTATGCAGGGTCGTTTTTCCGCTTTCATTCGGTCCGTAAATCAGGTTGATCCCCGGATCCAGCCGGATTTTCCGGTCATGAAGTTTTCCAAAGTTTTTTATTTCCAATTCTTTGATCGTCACGCTCATCACATATCCTTTTTGGATGCAAGCAGCGCCTGCAGTCCATAATATAAAGCTTTCTTTTCTTCTGGCTCTGCGCTGTCCTTAAAATATCTGATATAGGCGGCAACCAGACTTCCTTCATACTGCTCTTCCATCAGATCAAAATCATAATCCGGCTGTGTTTCATCCGTCACATCAGCCACATTTCCGACTCCACGGATTCTGTGCAGGTCAATATTCATCTGTGCATCGCGAAAACCATGTAATTCAATCTTAAATATATGATCGTTTCCCTCTTCTGCAATCTGTGCCGCAATCTGTTCTTCCAATGAGAACTGAGTCGTATCAGGTGTGACGGTAACCGTCAGCGGAATATATGATCTCACGGCTGCAGGCACAAATTCCACAGAAACACGGCCATCACGGTAAGTTCCGCTGATATAGCCATGTGGCCCTATATCATTGCGGTCAATCGGCTCCAGTGCACCTGCAAATACCGCCATATTTTTGATGATCGTCTGCGGTTTATGAATGTGCCCTAACGCTATATAATCATATCCCCATGCTGCAAGCTGATCTGTCTGAATCGGCATGTGCCGGTCATCCCCCCCATGGGCCAGCAGAATGTGGCATCCCCTTTTTTGAAGAGCACCCGTCCTGCAGATCGGCTCATCGGGCAGCTCCCTGCTGTGATAGCTTCGTCCATATACCCAGGCGTCCGCCTGAGGTACGTAGACAGCTTCCATCTCATCTTTCCACAGTCCAATTACATTCCTGCTCCAGGGATATTTTACATAATAGGAATCCTGCCTGATATAATCATGATTACCGGCTATCATGACCACCGTCGTCCCGGGAATCGTAGAGAACAGGTAATCTACTTCTTTCAATTCACGGAGCAGAGGCTGTCTGTGAAACAAATCACCTGCAATCAACAGCAGCTCCGGTTTTTCTTCCCGTGCCGCATAAATCACACTGCAAAAGCTGTCCCAGATCTCATTTTTTCGCTCTTCACTCCATGGAAACCCCGCATCAGGCGATGCCCCCAGATGCACATCCGCTATATGAAAAAAACGCATCCTGCCGACTCCCCCTTCTATAATTTTCACAAACGTTTGTTCTGTCCATCATCATATCACGACTGCTCTGATTTGTCCAGAAAAGAAAAAACAGAAGCGTAATACTTCTGTTTTTTGCACTCATAAGAAATCCCCATTATAAATCACAGTTATTTACAGTTCTCGGGAATGGAATTACGTCTCTGATATTGCTCATTCCCGTCAGATACATGACGCAGCGTTCAAACCCAAGACCAAATCCAGCATGGCGGGTAGAACCGTATTTTCTCAGATCCAGATAAAACGCATAATCTTCTGCATCTAGGTTCAGTTCTGCCATTCTGTTTACGAGTTTATCGTAATCATCCTCTCTCTGACTTCCCCCAATAATTTCACCAATCCCAGGGACAAGGCAGTCCATGGCCGCCACTGTTTTACCATCCGGATTCTGCTTCATATAGAAAGCTTTAATCTCTTTTGGATAATCCGTCACAAATACTGGACGTTTGAACACTTCTTCCGTCAAATACCGTTCGTGCTCCGTCTGAAGATCTACACCCCAGGATACTTTATATTCAAATTTGTCATTATTTTTCTCCAGAATCTCAATCGCTTCGGTGTAGGTAACATGTCCAAATTCAGAGTTCAATACGTGATTCAAACGATCCAGAAGCCCTTTGTCTACAAAAGAGTTGAAGAAATTCATCTCTTCCGGTGCCTGTTCCAGTACATAACGAATGACATATTTCAGCATGCTCTCCGCAAGATCCATATTATCCTCCAGATCTGCAAATGTGATCTCCGGCTCGATCATCCAGAATTCCGCCGCATGTCGGGTCGTGTTGGAGTTCTCCGCCCGGAAAGTCGGACCAAACGTATAGATATTGCGGAATGCCTGCGCATATGTCTCACCGTTTAACTGACCGCTCACCGTCAGATTCGTCTCTTTTCCAAAAAAGTCCATCGAATAATCGACCGTTCCGTCCTCTTTTCTGGGTAAATCTTCCATATCAAGCGTTGTCACACGAAACATCTCACCCGCGCCTTCACAATCGCTTCCCGTAATCAATGGCGTATGAACATAGACGAAGCCTCTGTCCTGGAAAAACTGGTGAATTGCGTAGGCAATCAGGGAACGCACGCGAAATACTGCCTGAAAAGTATTGGTGCGCGGTCTAAGATGCGTAATCGTCCGAAGGTATTCCAGACTGTGGCGCTTCTTTTGCAGCGGGTAATCCGGTGCAGATGCCCCCTCTACTGTCACTTCGTCAGCCTGAATTTCAAATGGCTGTTTCGCCTGAGGCGTTGCCACCAGCTTTCCTTTAACGATAACTGCTGCCCCGACATTCAGTTTGGAAATTTCCGAAAAATTATCCATTTTGTCATGGTATACAACCTGAAGCGTCTCAAAAAATGTTCCGTCATGAAGAACAATAAATCCAAATGTTTTGGAATCCCGCACACTGCGGATCCAGCCTCCGACACTTACTTCCTGATCCAGGTAAGTTTCTCTGTCTTTATAAATCTCACGAATTGTTGTCAGTTTCATTTTAAGTTTCTCCCTATTTTTCACTTTTCCCCCATTTTAGCACGCTCTCGCGGCAGTTTCAAGAGGGGATAACGCCATCTCCGTCCTGGGTTGTCCCTTTTATCCGGTTAGATCCACAGACTTTCCCGCCTTAAAAAGCCGGAGGGAAACGATGGCAGGCATCGCGTCCTTCCGGCTTCTTCTGTTTTAGAGGCTAATATTCATCACTATCTGATCCCTCTAAAATCACTCTCTTAATTCTCCTGTTTTTTCATAGCCGTTTTTCATATCAAACGCCAGCACTGCATCACTGTCGGCAATATAAAAGGTATCGCCGATAAAAACGCCCCTGGAATTTTCAAAGGCAGAAGACACATCGTTTGACACCGAATATGTCAGAGCATTTTTAAATCCGTTCTCATCATCATAGGAAAACACAAAATAACTGCTGTTGGACCCGTTTCTGTTGCCGTAACTGGTCGTCACAAATCCAATGACATTTTTCTGTGGACTGACGGTAAATGCTTTATAATTATATTCCCCAGGACAATAATCAATGTTCTCTATGACCTTTTTGCTAAGTTCTTTCACATTCGAAGGATCTGAGATATCAAACATCGAAAGCTTTAGACCTTTCCTTATACCATTGTCCGGATCTGTCTCCCATCCAATACCGAGCAGACGGTTCTCACCGTAAAAATGCAGGTACTCTGAAAATCCTGTGACCTTAAGTTCCCCCAGAACCTCGGGATTTTCAGGATCTGTAAAATCCACAGAAAACAGTGGATCCACCTGCCGGTACGTCACAAAATATCCGATATTGCCCATAAACCGTGCCGAATAGATCCTTTCGCCCTCTGCCAGACCGTCAACCTTCCCAACAATCTCCATAGCCTGATTCAACACATAAATGCAGTTATCCTGGGTGCTGCCTGACCACCGCGTCGTCAGCACGCGTAAATATCCTTCATATTCATTGGTCGCAAAATCATCTGTGACCGTTCCATTGATCACTGCGGCACCCGTCCCCTTAATCTTGCCGTCTTTGAAACTGAATTTGGCGACTGCAGTCTGATCCCCGTCCCTTTCCCACATCTCGCGTTCCAGATAAATGCTCTCCGTGCTTACATAAAAACGGCTTGCATGATCCAGAATTGCTTTTTTATCCACAATCTCATCCGGCTTCCCGGTATTGACAGAGGTGATCAGCAGATACTGTGAACCGCCGCCTTCAACAGGAAGATAGATATCGGAGACTGCAAACGCTTCATCTGCAGCCAAGGGCATAATACCGTACGGATCATCTTCATCATCTGCATTCTGCCTTTCCAGCTGATACGTCGGGTAATAATCAGTAAACAGATAAACATATGCGCCGACCTTGCGCGACGTATGGTAAGTTCCGTCCTGAGATACTTCACCTGTCAGTTTCGGAGCTGAGCGGTCCTTTAAGTTGTAAGTATACAGTGTCGTAACTGCCCGGTAGTTCATATAGTACGTGTCTGCCGCTTTCTCATCCAGGGAATTATCATATCGCTGGCAGATAATATTGAGCACATCCTTGTCGAGATAAATTTCCTGAATGCTTCCTTCCGATGCCTGATCCGGAAGCCGGATCACAGAAACTTCTTCCATATCAGCGCCATCTGCTTTAACGACTCTCACCTCACGGTTGTTTCGGATGATATACAGATATTCGCCATCTGTCTTCACAACATCGCCTTCGTCAACACCCTCAACCTGGATGTTAGTCTCTGAATAATCCAGACCTCCGCCCGTATCAGCCGCGCCACTTTCCATAACTGCAGCTGCCGACTCAGAAGTCGTATTACTGCTCGAAGATCCGGAAACCGCCGCACCGTCTGACTCCATGACTTCATCTCTTGCCAAGATTTTGGTATCGTTTACCTGTGTCTTAAACGCTGTATAAATGTCATCATATTTTTCGGCCGGGGCATACATCGTATCAAAAGCTTTTTTTCCCTCGGATGTTTCTTCTTTCGTATCCTCTTCTGCCCCGGAAGTCTCTGCATTATAGCTTTCACTCTGAACAGAAGCCGCTCTGGAGGAAGTATCAGCAGATTCCTTTTTCGTCAGGGGAACCTGTG
This sequence comes from uncultured Ruminococcus sp., assembly GCA_964621905.1. Lineage (GTDB taxonomy): Bacteria > Bacillota > Clostridia > Lachnospirales > Lachnospiraceae > Ruminococcus_G. The sequence goes on from CAZUNG010000022.1 coordinate 31,564, forward strand.
TGATTATCAACAGCAGCACCATAACAGCTGCCGCTGCCGCCGCAATCTGCCGAAAGCCTTTTCTTATTTTTCTGTCTTTTTTCTCCTGCCCTGACTGCCTGTCAAAATTAAATCTTTCCGGCTTCAGTCTCTCAGGCACATCGCAGGAGTCAGCTGAACGTTTGATTTTTTCCAGCAATTTATCATCATTCATTTACTCGCCCTCCTATTCTTCCAACATCTGTCTCATTTTTGCCAATGCCCGGCTCTCTTTCGAGCGAATCGTATTCTCATTTTTATGTAGGATCCTGGCAGTTTCCCGACTGGTATACCCAGCAAACAGGTGCATGGAAATAATCAGACGTTCCTCATCAGACAGCCTGGCAAAAGCCTGACGCACCTGGAAATCCTCTGTAAAATCGCCGCCCTGCTCAAGGTCATCCGGAAGTTCAGACATTTTCTGAGTATATTCCTTCAGCCTGCGCCTGCATTTGTTCGACAGAATTTTAAAAATCCAGTTTTTAAAAGCAGTTGCATCCTTCAGCCTTCCGATCCCATAGTAAGCGTCTGCAACCGCATCAGCCACCACATCTTCCGCATCATGGCAGTTTTTCAGCGTATATAAAGCAAAACGGTACAAGTCAAGATAAACCATCTCATATAGCCTGGCAAATGCATCTTTATCTTTTTCCTTTGCCCGGTCGACCAAAACTTTGCAGTCCTCCATATTCTCACCCCTTTATTTGAAATGCATTTCATATATACAGTGTCTCATATCCTATATTTTGTTGCAAGAAAAGAAAAAAGTACAGGAAGCTTATCTTTCTTCCTGTACTTATCACTTTTACTATTGAAGATTTTCCGGGTTCAGGCATTCAAGCTCCGGAACAACAAAACGTCCGTCTTTGCGCACCAGTACATCGTCAAAGTAGATTTCTCCGCCCCCGTATTCCGGCCGCTGAATCAGGACCAGATCCCAGTGAATCGCGGACTCATTTCCATTCGGAGCTTCCTGATAACAATTTCCCGGCGTAAAGTGGATGGATCCCTGAATCTTTTCATCAAACAAGATATCTTTCATCGGTTCCAGAATAAACGGGTTGACACCGATCGCAAATTCTCCGATATACCTGGCGCCTTCATCGGTATCAAAGACTTCATTGATCCGCTCTGTATCATTTGCCAGCGCCTTAATGATCTTCCCATGTTCAAACTCCAGACAGATATTATCAAAGGTAAATCCATTATATAAAGACGGTGCATTGTACGTAATCTTACCATTCACAGACTCTCTGACCGGTGCCGTATATACTTCGCCATCCGGAATATTCATATTCCCGGCGCACGGTATTGCCGGAATCCCCTGAATGGAAAATGTCAATTCTGTGCCCGGACCAGTAATCCGCACGTTGTCCGTTCGCTCCATATAATTTGTCAGCGCTTCCATCGCATCATTCATTTTGGAATAATCCAGATTGCATACCCGGAAATAAAAATCCTCGAATTTTTCTACACTCATGCCGGCAAGCTGTGCCATGGCCGGATTCGGATACCTCAGTATGACCCATCGCGTCTTCGGCACGCGGATTCCATGGTGTACGGGCGTCTGATAATACGTGTCATACAACGCCATACACTCGGACGGCACATCTGACAGTTCCGAAACATTATCACTGCCCCGCACACCGATATAGCAGTCCATTTTTGACATTTCAAGTGCATCGACTTCAGCCATCAGTTCCATCTGCTCTTTCGTAGCATGCAGCAGCTGTTCCCGCTGAAGCTGCGGATCCGTGAAATGTATAAACGGAACCCCGCCGGCACGGTATACTTCTTTCACCAGCTGCCGTGCGAGCTCCTTGGTGTCCTTGCCAATATAATGAATATAAACGTTATCTCCTGCCTTCACTTTGCAGGAATAATTTACAAGACCTGCCGCTAGTTCCTTGATTCTGCCGTCCATCACATTTTCTCCTTACTATTTTCCTGTTCTCGATGCCAGCGTTTCCACATATCCCAGAAATACATTGCCGGCGCTCTCAAACAACGTGGTACTGTCATTCATACCATAATAATATGTCTCCTGTGTCGCCGGATTATACAGAATCGTATTGTAGAGATCATATCCCACGATCACAACACTTTCTCCTGTCGGTGTAAGTGCCACGACAGCGCGTCCTTCACTCACCTGATACAGAACACTTTCCAGCGTGCATCCCGTCATATTCAATGCCGTGTAGTTATCACCCAGCGCACTCGCAAGAGCATTCTCATCCAACGTTCCCGCCAGTACCGATTCCGGAATCTCTTCTGTCGCAATCTGAATCTTATCCTTCCTGTTTCCGCGCTCCCAGACATACTGCTGGTCATCGTTTAGTACAACTCCGGCCTGCTCATTCGCTGTTATGATCGCGAGATTACTTTTTGTCTCGGCACCGTAGAAATCTCCCTTTGCATAAATGTAATACAGCTGTTGATTTGCTTTGGGAATCTCAATTTCCATGGCGGTATCCGTCCGCGGAACTACGTATTCAGTTTCCACCACCAACATCGCCTTACTTTTTGCACTCTTACTGAAATCAAGTGCCACCTGCGTTCCTTTTCTGTTGCTGACGCTTAAGTGAATACTAACAGTTTCTTCACTTGTCTGTAAATTATTCATGATATTTTCACTTGTCACAGCCACATAAGCATTCTCCTGCCACTGTACCCGCTTCAGTTCAACCAGACCTTCCTGGAACACTGCCTCACTCACCCAGACTCCATCCTGCTGGTATTCTTTCACAGTCTCACCTTCAATATTTTGAATCCTGACATTGTACATGGCGAACGTAGTATTGCCTGCTGCATCTGTCACAATATCCTCATCCCTGGCAACTCCGTAGATCAGATCCTCATTGATGAAACCAAGCGCCCGGATTTTTTCCTGGCTACCGACTTCCACCACACGCTGTTCCTGGCTGTTTAAGTCCATCATGGTAAGACTTTGGGAACGATACTCCTGCATCTGATCCATCCACGCAACAGATGCCTGAGATTTTGAAACTGCCATACAGTCGGGAGAAATATCTTCCAGAACTGTTTCGTATGTCTTTTCCTGGATGTCAATATGAAAAAAACTATTATCCAAAAGTATATAAAGCTGGTCTTCCTGGTTTACGTAACTTAGTTTTTCTACATCGTCCTTTAGAAAATCATACGACATCGTACTCGGAATAAATACCTGTTCTTCTGATACGTTCCGTTCTGCACTGTAATGATATACACTGACCCCTGTATAGCCCTCGTGGTCTCCACTGTTCATATAACCGTAGACGACAAAATCAAGATCTCCGGACTCCTCAACCCGGATGATCTTTATATCGTGCTGGGAATTACTCTTGCGTTCATCTGCATTTTCTTTATGCTCTGTCCCTCTGAAGCCGAACACGTGCGCTGCCTTATTCGCGCTGCGGTTGTACGACCACAGTTCTCCTTCCTGAACAAATGCAATAATATCCGCATTTTGGTTTGACATATACTGAATCTGCGAATCGACAATCCCCAGATTAATTCCCTGCTTAGTCAGCACCGGAAGCGTGCCGTCAAAAATCTCCTGTGCACTCCGCTCGAAATCAAGCAGCATCACCCTGGACTGCGAATATCTCATACGGTAATACTCTTCTACGTTGTAATACTCCGTATTGTCCTCCGTATCTTTTGCAGTCATCTCATAATTCTGGACAATTGTACATGTTGTTTCGTTAATCTCCCGTATGGACGGAACAGCTTTACGCCACAGCTTCGGAGCAAGTGTACCCCATGTCAGCTGATCAAAACTGGAATGAATATTAATCTTGGTAAAACTTGAATTTGTGACGGTTTCATCCGGTTCGATGTATCTCGTGAGATCTCTCGCCGTCTCTTTGTTAAAGCATTTTTCATAAAAGTCCCGGACAAATTCCAGGTACTGACTCACATTCAGTCCCGCCCGCTGCACAATACGGGTATAATAATAAACCGGTTCTTTTTCCCCGCAGTCAACCTGAAAACAAAGGAGGTATTCCTGATTCATCAAGATACGGTTTTCAAGCGTAAAGTCCGCCGTGACATACTGTTCTTCCTTCGTCAGTTTAGGGATCTTCCCATTTTCAACAGTCTCTGATCCATCCGCACTCATCACTTTATAGGAAATACTTTTAATATCATTTCCATAAGTATTGACTGTCACCGAAAGCTCCCGTTTCGTCGTCAGCGGTGTGATGCTCTCCCGGTAATACTGCGGCTGCATTTCTTCATAATACCCATACATGGGATTGACCAGCATGTCCGCAAGTTCCATATAAAGGACCGGCAGTGTTGGTTCTTCCATTTTTCCGGTTTCTTCTGATACATCTTTATTTAATATATTGGAGAATAATATAATCGAAAACACAAAGATTGTACCCAGGATCAGTCCCTTTAATAAACTTTTTTTCATTTAGCTCCTCCCGGGTGTTCCTGCTCAGACAATAATTTTTTAAGTGTCGGCTCGGCATGCAAAAACTGCATGCACGCCTCCAGCTCTTTCTTTTCATCTAACGAACGCTTCGTTTTCACCGCCCGGATCAGCAGGTTCTTAGGCGTGTGCTCCATATCAATAAACTCTAAAATCTGTGTCTCGTACCCCTGCTCTTTCAGCATGCATGCCCGAAGTCCATCCGTGATCAGCGCTGCCATCCGTTCTTTTAATATTCCATATGACAGTACCGGCTCCAGAAGCTCGTTATGTATCTGTCCATTCAGTTCATGCTGGCAGCATGGCACGGACAGAATCACCGACGCATCCCAGGCAACCGCTTTAGCGAGCGCATAATCCGTCGCCGTATCACACGCATGAAGCGTTACCACCATATCTACCGGCTCACTCCGTTCAAAAGAAGCGATGTCTCCCACATAAAAATTCAACTTATCATATCCATATTTTTCTGCGAGACGATTACAGTGATCAATGACATCCTGTTTCAGATCCAGTCCAATCATCCGGATTTCATAATCCTTCATGACATGAAGATAATAATACATGGCAAACGTCAGATACGATTTTCCACATCCAAAATCCACAATTGTCACTTCTCGGTTCCTGTCCAGTTTCGGAATCATATCTTCGATAAATTCCAAAAAACGGTTAATCTGACGGAATTTATCATATTTTTTCAGCACAATCTGTCCATCTGGTTTCATCACACCCAGATCGACCAGAAAGCCTACCGGGCGCCCAACCGGAAGAATATATTCCTTCGGCCGGTTATGCTCGAGACTTCTGTTTTCCTGATGCACCGGCTCATGCTTTTTACATTTCACTGTAAGCTTTCCTTTTTTACTGACCAGCGCAGTGACATCAGCCGTACGCGCTTTTAGCTGCAGCTGTCCAAACTGTTCCTCCATCCATTTCAGAACAGCACCTATCGCTTTCTCCTGCGAACAGTTGCTGTGAAGCTCCTTCGCCCCTTCCGTTCGTGTGATCTGAAACAGCAGCTCCCCCCTTAACAGCACCGGCCGGATTCTAACTTTTGATACGGTCTGTTTTCCCCTGACTTTGCTCAAAATCATTTGTTCCAGATCTATATTGACATACATTTCCAGTATTTTTTTTAATTCTTCCATATTAATCTTATACCCCGTTAAAATAATGAGAGTGACCCGGTATTGACAAGTCCATACCCCGGTCACCCTATTATTGTAATGGTTTTACAAAAAAACCACAACTACTATTTATAAAGAATTAAAAATATCTGCGGCACCTCTGATGGCGGCAGCGCCTCCGGTACATTTCATTGAAGAACATCACACGAACCAGGTCTGAAAGCCAGGGATTGCGTCTCTCCTGCATCTCAATATCACTGTCCATAATCTCTTCCTCAACTCTTTTGCAGATCTGTTCCATCATAAATTGATCCGGATACTCATCATACATCATACTGCCTTCATATTCCATCCGGTCGCATTCCCGCTCAACGGCTTCCTGCACTTTAGACGTCGTTTTCGGGTAGAACGACTTCATCAGCCGCGCTTCTCTTTCCTGTCTTTGCTCCTGTTCCCATGTATCGCCAAATGGATATGCCAGAAAAAACGGATTTGGGTTTTCATAAAACATCCGGGTTGCTCCTGTCAGTCTGTTTGGTATAGTATATGCAGATGCTGTCATTTAGACTCTGCTTTAATCAATTTTAGAAAATTCCCCGATCATCTCTTTGATATTCTGCATCCGTACATCCGTCTGTGCAATGATCTGTGCACACTCTGTCAGTTCTGTACTGATCACATCCAGATCTTCCCCGCCGGCCATCTCTTTTTTGTAGCGGATCTGGTGTTCCAGGCTGGCCCAGAAATCCATTGCCATGGTGCGGATCTGAACTTCCACTTTCACATACTGTTTCCGGTCAGAGAAAAATACCGGGATCTCGATGATCATATGGTAACTGCGATATCCATTCGGTTTCGGTTTTTCAATATAGTCTTTGATCCGCAGCACACGAATGTCATCCTGCTGCGAGAGCATCTGAGCAATATGGTAAATATCGTCAATAAAAGCACAGATCACCCGGATACCTGCAACGTCATGAAGATTTTCAATCATGCTCTCCACCGTATACGGAAGGTGGTTTAATTCCAGTTTTCTCCCGATACTGAGAGGCTTTTTCACTCTTGTTTTGATGGATACGATCGGATTCCTTCTGTGACGCACCGAAAATTCATCATCCAGTACTTCCAGCTTTGTCTGAACCTCACGGATTGCACAGCGGTAAATCATCATCGCATCTGAAAACTGTTTGGCCTTCTTTGAAAACCGTTCCGGATCTTCCATCTTCAGCCATTCCAACTCCATTTCATCTGCTGTCGTCTTCATCCTGCTTTCTCCTTTGTTACATGTTTCCTTCATTATAATAGAAATGTGTGAAAAAGTAAAATGAGAGATTTGACATTCCTTTGCACCGCTTGCTACAATATTGTTGAGAGGTGATCATGATATGTCCGATATTATTTTTCATATTGACGTGAACTCCGCTTATTTAAGCTGGACATCCGCTAAAATGCTCGAAGAAGGCAGCAGCCTCGACCTTCGTACCATTCCATCCATTATAGGCGGCGACGAAAAAAGCCGCCGTGGTATTGTGCTGGCAAAATCTGTACCTGCAAAAGCATTCGGCATCGTAACCGGGGAACCTGTGGCAGCGGCGTTAAAAAAGTGCCCGAACCTGACTATTGTCCGGCCTGATCATTCGCTATATCAGCGGTGCAGCCAGCGTCTGATGGATCTTCTTTATACTTATACTTCCGATATCGAGAAGCTTTCTGTCGATGAATGTTTCCTTTATTACACACCGATCTCCCACCAGTTTTCATCCTGTCTGGATGCTGCCCATACCATCAAAAACCGGATACATGAGGAACTCGGCTTTACCGTCAACATCGGAATCGCTCCCAACAAGCTTCTCGCGAAAATGGCAAGCGATTTTCAGAAACCGGACCGTATCCATACGCTGTGGATAGAAGAAATTCCCCGAAAGATGTGGCCGCTTTCCGTCCGTGAACTGTATATGGTCGGTCATTCCAGCGCTGAACGCCTGAATCAGCTGGGCATTCACACAATCGGCGAGCTTGCCGCGGCAGACCCGGAATTTTTATTGACGCATTTCAAGAGCCACGGCAGACAGATGTGGGAATATGCAAACGGCATTGACTCCCGTGCAGTCAACGCAGGCCCACAGGAAGCAAAAGGGATCGGCAATTCCACAACACTGAAAAAAGACGCTGTCACAGCGGAAGAAGCAAAAAAAGTACTTCTTACACTTGCGATCAGCGTCTCCGGCAGGCTGCGGAAAGCAGGACAGCGGGCAGGATCTGTCTGTGTCGAGATAAAATACCATACCTTTGAAACGGTCTCCCACCAGATAACACTGCTGACACCAACCAGCACAACCGGTATCCTTCACCAGTATGCCTGCCAGCTGTTTGACGAAATCTGGAATGGAGTGCCGATTCGTCTTCTCGGCATCCGCACGACGAAACTGATTCGGGAGGATACCCCCACGCAGATGTCCATCTTTGATTTTCAATTTCCGGTACAAAGTACAGAGACAGCTGCAAAATCAGAACCGTCCGTAAATCCGGAAAAGCAAAAAAAGCTGGACGCCGCTCTCGACAGTATCAGAAAACGGTTTGGTGAGAACGCTGTGACCCGTGGAAGCCTTCTTCCCCCTTCTTCTGAAGCTGGCGGCGATGAATCATGACTTTGTCTGCCAGTCGGCCGGATAAACAAAATATGCGAATCTCGCTGTCGACGGTGTTCGAAAATGTATCCGGCTTCCCTTCGGTATATAAAAAATATCGCCTTTTCCCCCGCGCAGTACCTGTCCGCCGATTTCAATTTCCAGAATACCGTCAATTACCATATCGTATTCATCATACGTCAACGTCCATTCAAAATCCGTATGATCAAGCTCCATGATACCGGCTCCGATGCGGGGGGCTTCATGGAGCGATACAATATCTTTCACCGCAACGCCTTTCTGTTCAAACAGTTCACACGTTACGGTATCAGTTTTTACCATAAGTACGCCTTGCGGCGTCTTTTTTTTGACAAATCCTTCCTGTCCGCCCTCATCGGCTGTCTCCGCCAATACCTTCTCCACGATTTCACGTATTAAATGTTCACTGATATTCATACACGCCTCCTACGCTGTCTCTTTCACACTGTTCTGAACTTTTGCCAGAAGTTTCGGTGCCAGGAGATTGGCAAGTATCAATGCTGTGATACCAGCTGCCAGTTTGCCAATCACAACCGGGAAAATCATATCTGGATTGACCCCCGCTGTAAATCCAAGATGATCACCGAACACAAAACCTGCCCCTACAGCAAATGCAACATTCAACAATTTCCCTTTTGGATTCATCTCTCCCATAATATTGAACATTGCAATATTGTTGGCAAGAGTAGCCACAAGACCTGCAGACCCGGTTTCATCCATGCCGAGCGCTGCTCCGATTTTATTCAGCACTCTCCCGAACGTTTTTGTAATCCATTTCACCATAGGGAAAGCACCGATCAGCACAATTGCGATCTGTCCACAGACAAGCAGACCCGACTCCAGAGGGACAACACCATCCGCATCCGGGATTACCATAATATCAAACAGCGGCAGATGAATGCCTGTCTGATACTCAAATACCGCAATCGCCGTAAATATGGTAATGATCACCGTGACCGCAGTACCGAATTTATTAAATCCTGCAATCATCTTTCCCGGTGCAAACCATAATCCGATAACGATCAGTCCGGCAATGATGATAACCGGTATCAAGTTCACAAGAATAGCCAGAATATTGATCTTATACGGTGTCAGATTCATCAGCAGTCCGCCGACAATACATCCGACAGGTACCGTAATCAGTCCTGCCAGAACGCCCGCTCCCAGATACGGTCTGTCCTTTTTGGCGATAATGGAGAGCGCAACTGGTATCGTAAAGACGATCGTAGGCCCCATCATCGTGCCCAGGATCAGTCCGGCAAAATTCCCGATTGATTCATTTCCAGCAAGCTGCATCGCAAGCGGGTAGCCTCCCATATCACATGCCAGAAGCGTTGTCGCAAACATGGAGGCGTCAGCGCCTACCAGCTGATAAAGCGGTACGATAATCGGTTTCAGCAAAATGGCAAGAACAGGAGCTGCCGCCACAACACCTGCCATCGCAATCGCAAGCGGACCCATCGCCAAAAAACCTTCATCAAATTGTTCCCCGTATCCGTGTTTATTGCCGCGAATTTTATCCACTGCACCCACAATCATAAAAATCATCATGATAAATATGATGACGGAGTTTATGGATAAGTGAGTTACCCATTCTCTTACACTGTCCGTAAATACACTGAAATCTGTAATATGGTTCACTAGTTCCTGAAACATCCTTTTCCCTCCGTCTCATCAATTTCCTGTCCGTCAATAATACCGACGACTGCGGCATCCACCGGCACATCCAGTTCACGTGCCATACTGCGCGCGGAACTGCCGCTTACAAAGATTACGGTTTCTCCCATCCCTGCACCGATTGTATCGATCACTACGATCGGTGTTTCCTTTGCAGATTGGTTTGTCATATCGATTGGCCTCACAAGGAGGAGTTTGTATCCAAGAAGCCGTTCCTCTTTTCTGGTCGCCCATACATTTCCAATTACAATTCCTGTCTTCAGCGCTTCTCACCCGACCTTCCTGTCAGCTTCTCAGGCCAGATCAGCGCGACATGTTTCTCGCGCGCACAGTCTTTTGCGAGTTCCGATACAAGCGCTTTTTCGCACAACTCAATTTCTGTAACGCCGCTTTTATATGCCTCTATAACATCTTGCTCCGTGAGCAGCCTTTTTTCCAGTTTCCACTTTTTTTCTTCCTGAAGCCGTTCTAACACTCTTCTTACGACCTCATCGATCAGTGCGTCGTAATCCATCACATCGTCTCCTTACAGCCTGCAGTTCATGGCGATTCCCGCCGGGGTCACCAGAAACGGATGCTTCGGCTTTACCGTCAAAATCCCGGTTTCTTTTTGTATCACGTCTTCAATTCCTGTCAGACAGCAGGTACCGCCGCACAGGTAAACAGCATTTGGTTCATACCTGCCTGCCCCGCGTCTGATAATAATACCCATTTTTTCAATGACCGGGCGAACTGCCGCCATAACCTCTTTGTGATTGCCAAAGTCCTGTTTAAACTTCTCCGCCTCATCAAAGGTCATATGGTAATGTCCCGCAAGTACCAGCGATACATGTGTTCCGCCGGTCGGTTCATCGTGCACATGGACAACTTCTCCATTCTTAAATACGGCAATCCCTGTGGTGCCGCCTCCGATATCAGCCACCGCGCCATCCCTGATCTGGTAGACTGCATTTGCCGCCGTCGGTTCATCCAGAATATCCGTCACTTCAAATCCTGCACCTTCTGCAACATACTGATGAGTTTTTACACTGTTTTCGGTATCCGCGGGCATTGCAATCGCACAGTTTCGCAGCGTATGAGAAATTCTGCTCTCAAGTTTTTCTTTCAGTTCTCTGACAATCTGCAGTGCTTTCGTATAGTCCACAACTACCCCGTCACGCAGTACCTGCGCCGCCTGCTTTTCACAGGCTATGGGCTGATTCTGTTCATCCAGCACCACGAGAACGATATATGCCGTCCCGAGATCAACACCTACTTTCAGCCTGTCACTGTTCGGGCTTTCCGCCTTGTGCTCCGATTTCTCCACTTTTTCCAGATACGTATCTATGCGTTCCAGATCAGGATTCATGTGATATGATCCTCCCAAGTGTAAACCCGCTGATCATAGCTGCATTTGCCTCATCAAAGTCAATATGCATTCTGGTTCTGAACTTTTCACTGACACGGATCACCACATCACCAAAGATAATCGGGCGTTCAGAAAAGACCGCCACTTTTACGTGCTGATTATCGTGCAGTTCCAGAAGCTTTGCGGATTTTGGCGTCATATGCACATGGTTCTGAGCGATGATAACGCCTTCTTTGATCTCAAGACTCCCTCTCGGTCCCTCAATTGTGATTGCACCGGAATCTTTCGTATCACCTGACTGGCGCACCGGAGCGCTGACTCCCAGAGAGATACAGTCACTTTTTGAAAGTTCTACCTGCGTATCCTTGCGCAGAGGCCCCAGAACCGCTATCTTATCTTTTCTTCCTTTTGGTCCGATCAGATTCACTCTTTCCTCTGAAAGATACTGCCCGATCTGTGAAAGATCGCGTTTCGGTGTCAGCTTTGCATCCGGCCCGAACAATACTTCCATTGACCGCTCATTCAGATGCACATGTCTTGCAGAAACTTCAACCTGTATCAGCCCCTCTTTCTGCAGGACATCCAGCACTGTCTGTACTGTCTGTTCCATCTTACTCCTCCTTGTATAATGTTTTTAAACAATATAATTGTTGTTTGATAATTGAATA
>CAZUNG010000023.1:0-39685 GCA_964621905.1 uncultured Ruminococcus sp.
AGAGCAGCTGATTTGTAATCAGCAGGTTATCGGTTCGAGTCCGATCATCGGCTTTCATTGGAAACAGTGAAAATAATATTAATTTGGATGGATTCCCGAGTGGCCAAAGGGGGCAGACTGTAAATCTGTTGGCAACGCCTTCGAAGGTTCGAATCCTTCTCCATCCATTGAGAGAAAGAAACAAGTCTTTTTGGCTCAAAACCAAAACGGTTCGAATTCTTCTCCATTTATTCGCCGAAAGCAACTTAATGAATGCAAGCTTATAAGCGAAGCATGAATTTAGTGCGAGGCGGTTCGTGAACCTTAATGAGCACTTTGAGTGCGAATTTAGTTGAACGAACAATCCTTATTTATATATTATCGCGGGATGGAGCAGTCTGGAAGCTCGTCGGGCTCATAACCCGAAGGTCGTAGGTTCAAATCCTACTCCCGCAACTATTGTTTGACAGATCAAACAAAATAATTTTATATGATGTATATGCCTGGTTAGCTCAGTTGGTAGAGCAGAGGACTGAAAATCCTCGTGTCTCTGGTTCGATTCCGGAACCAGGCATTACCTGATTTGTGACAGGTAAAATGGGATATTAGCTCAGTTGGTAGAGCACTTGACTTTTAATCAAGTTGTCCGGGGTTCGAATCCCCGATGTCTCATGACTTAAAGTCTGAAGAACTTTGCATTCTACGAAAGTTCTTCAGACTTTTTTTGCAGAAATATTAATAAGTGAGAGTGAGTGATGTGCAGGAATGGGATGAGAATTTTGAAAAAGATATAAAATATTCACGTATAATAGTTATGCATGATAAATATCGGCTTCGAAGCTTGCATTGTGGCAAACGGACTCAAATAAGACTTTTCCATGCCTGGTAAAACGATAGTTAACAGTACATGCCAGACTTTCGTGTATTGTTCGGTCCATGTTGCCCTGGACAGGTGCCTGCAGGGAGTGTGTGGCTCCTTTTATAAGTTGTACGGATAATACACTGCCTTTTTGTCTTACAATAATCTTTTTTTTGTCGGCGTAGATAACTTTTGCTCCAAGGTAAGTTGCAATCCGGTACTCTTTGCCCTTCAGCCATACGATCCCTATGCATCCGCAGAAGCTTAATCCTAAGATGGGAATGCTGGCTGCGGCAAGCATAATGGAAATATTTCCATCGTTATATTGTGTCCACAAATATTTGTCGGGGAAAGAATGTCCTCTGTCCCCTTCAATATACCCTGTGCCATTTTTAAACAGGTAGTCTTCACCATCTAACGTCAATTTTCCATCTACCCGGTGATTGACACTAAAAATGCTGTGTCTGCACTGCATTCCGGGGAGAAAACAAAAAGGTCCCATGATATCATAGGCTGGTCTTGTCATCGAATGATAACACAGTTTTCCTTTGAGATTTATGCCTTGTTCCTTTATTGAAAGATGGCATCCTCTGTCTGAGAAGATACAGCTTCCCATTCGAATATGAAAATGATTTCGTTTTACCTGAACAATGATAGAAGAAAATGTGACCACCAGGGAACGTTGATCCGTAATAATCTGAAGTCTGGCGGATATTTTTTTATCTGCATCTGCGTGAAAAGATGGAATCAGAGCTATAGATTTATTTCCTGTCTGTTGTTTCAGATACCAACCTTCAAAATAAGAACGTTTTCCAATGATATGATTCATACGTAACCTCCGCTGCTGTATTGTCTGTCCTGTTAAGTATTTCCGTTTTCGAGAATAATATAACGTAAAAAACCTGAAACACAATATCGTATTTCAGGTTTTTATTATGAATTATCCACATTATAAGGTGATAGCCAGTTCTGTATCTTTATCAAAAAAATGCGCCTTTTCCATGTCAAAGATTACTCTGACAGAATCTCCTGCTCGGAGATCTGTGCGCGGGTTGATCCGGGCTGTGACTTGAGTACCTTCAACATCAAAATACAGATAGACCTCAGCACCCAAAAGCTCTGAGACCTTAACGGTAGATTCAACAGCATTTTGTGGTGTGGTTTCCAGAAATATCTGAGAATCATGAATATTCTCCGGCCGGATACCAAGGGTTACGGTTTTCCCAATATACTGTTTATCCGTCAGGACTTTGGCTTTTGACGGTGGGATTAACAGTTTTCTGTTTTCTATGTTAATATAAACATCCTCATGCTCTTTGGAGATTACACCATCCAGAAAGTTCATCTGTGGGGATCCGATGAAACCTGCCACAAATTTATTACATGGATGGGCATATAATTCTTTTGGAGAATTAACCTGTTGGATAACGCCATCTTTCATCACAACAATTCTCGTCCCAAGGGTCATGGCTTCTGTTTGATCGTGTGTTACATAGATAATGGTGGAACCCAGTTTTTGGTGAAGTTTTGAGATTTCAATACGCATCTGAACTCTCAGCTTTGCATCCAAATTGGAAAGGGGTTCATCCATAAGGAAGACTTTGGGATTTCGGACAATTGCCCGTCCCATAGCAACACGCTGACGCTGTCCGCCGGAGAGTGCTTTGGGTTTTCGCTTCAGCAGGTCTTCAAGATCCAAAATACGGGCTGCCTCCATAACCATCTCTTTGATTTGGTCTTTTGGAATTTTGCGCATTTTGAGTCCAAATGCCATGTTATCATATACAGTCATATGTGGATAGAGTGCATAATTCTGAAAGACCATTGCGATGTCCCTGTCTTTTGGTTCTACATCATTGACCAGATTGTCATCAATTCTAAGTTCACCGGATGAAATTTCCTCAAGTCCGGCAATCATCCGCAGTGTGGTGGATTTTCCGCATCCGGATGGCCCTACAAAAATAATAAATTCTTTATCTTTGATATCCAGATTAAAATCTTTCACTGCTTCAAATCCATTGGGGTATGTTTTGTTAATGTGTGTTAATGACAGGCTTGCCATATATTTTTCCTCCGTTTCCATGATCAAGGGTTTCTTTTTTATAGTATAGAAAATCCTGTTTAGCATGGACATATAAAAATCCGTCAAACTTTCTTGAAATATTTGACCTTGTACCTAAGAAGACAAAATATTATATTAGACATATCATTTATCTTAATTGGAAATCAGAATTTATGATGGTAATCTATACCCATCAAAACACATAACAAGCAGTACTGCAAAATCATCAAGAAGGAGAAAGAACATGCGAAAAGCTAATAAGTGGGTTGGATTAACAATGGCCGTTGTTTTGGCAGCCGGAATGTTATCCGGATGCGGGAACAGTGGAAAAAAAGAAAGTGCTGGCCAGGAGGAGGCTAAGGAATCCCAGACAGGCGAGAGCAGTGATGAGGATAAGGTGATCACTTTCTGGCATATCGGAACAGATGAGCCGGATGTATCCCTGTATGAAGATGCGGCAGAGGCATTCAATGAAAATACGGATACGGGATACAAGATTGAAAGTGTGGCAATGGAGGCTGATGCCTATAAGGAAAAACTGTTAATTGCCATGAGTTCGGGAGAATGCCCGGATATCTATACAAACTGGTCCGGCGGCCCGATGAATGAATACGTTGAAGCTGGATTTGCGCAGCCGCTCGATGAATTATATGAGAAAGCTCCCTGGAAGGACAAGATTCTGGATGCTACGGTTGCACAGGGCAAATATAATGATAAGCTGTATGGTGTCGGTATGATTAATGTTTCGGTATCGGGTATTTACTATAATAAAGATATTTTTGCACAGTATAACCTGGAAGTACCAAAGACAGTATCTGAACTGGAAAAAGTATGTGATACCCTGGTAGAAAACGGAAAAATTCCGTTTGCACTGGCAAACGCTCCTAAATGGACAGGTTCCATGTACTTTATGAACCTGGCTACCAGAAAAGGCGGACTTGAACCATTCAGTGCTGCGGTGGACGGAAGTGGAAGTTTTGAAGATGAGTGTTTCATTTATGCCGGTGAAAAGATTCAGGACTGGGTAAAAAAAGGATATTTCCCGGAAGGTGTTAACAGCTTAAGCGAAGGTGACGGACAGTCCAAACAGTTGTTCTATTCAGAAGAAGCAGCGATGAAAATGATCGGCTCCTGGGAATCTGCTACTTATAAAGCGGACAGCGAAGAATTTTACAATAAACTGGGCTGGTTCCCATTCCCGGCAGTTGACGGTTCTGATGCAGATTCATCCATTCAGATCGGTACGATGGGCGACCAGTTTATCAGTTTCAACTGTGAAGGAGAAAAATTGGAAGCAGCGTTTGAACTTCTGAATTACTATTTCGAAGAGGCCTATACAGAGAGAATGGTGGAAGCAGGAAAAATACCGCCGGTCAAAGGGGTTGATGCTTTAATTGATGGTGAGCTGGAAAAAGAAATTATTACAAAAGTTGAAGAAGCTTCGGCGACACAGCTCTGGTACGATCAGTATCTGCCGCCCGCAGTATCAACGGTACATCTGGATACATGCCAGGAGTTGTTTGGTCTGACTATGACCCCGGAAGAGGCTGCAAAACAGTTCCAGGCGGCCATGGAAGAATACAACAGTGAACAATCTGAGTGATTAATAATCCAGAGGCTGCAAAGGCAATATCAGCAGCCTCTGTCTATGAGGAGAGCAGTATGTTGGAAATTGAGAAATTTGAAAAAATACAAAAGCGTTTTACGGCCCTCTGGGATTGTGAGATCATAGACAGATGCTGCATCAGCGCGTTTGCCTTTGATGATGAGACGAATGCAGAATTTTATACGCCTTCTGATGAAAGCATGGACCGAAAATACTTTCTGACAGATCCCGAGATGATCTGGAAGCGTCATATGAAAAAATTTTCCAATACATATTTTGCCGGGGACGCATTTCCGCTGGTGAATCTGAATATGGGACCTTCCGGCCATGCAGCGTTTGTAAAAGGTGTTGAGGTCGATTACACAGATACGATGTGGTACCATCCAATTATGGAAGATGAGCTGGATCCGGAAAAGATTGTTCTGGATCCGGACAGTTATCTTTACCGGAAGACCTTCGAAGCGGCAAAATACCTATGCGAAGAAGCCGATGGGGAATATTTGGTGTCCATGCCGGATATCAGTGGTAATATTGATGTTCTTGGAAGTCTTCGGACGGCGACCAATACACTTTTAGATATGATTTCTGATGAAGATACCGTGATGGAATGCCTGCGCAGAATACAGCAAATCTGGGAGGAAAGTACTTTAAAGATCTATCATTATCTGAAAGATTATAATTTTGGAGGCAGCAGCATCGGGTGGCTGAATACATGGGCGCCCGGATTCCACAATCAGATGCAGTCTGATATGTCGGTGATGTTTTCCAATGAATACTATGAGACATTCATCCGTGAAGAACTGGAAAAACAGTCCTCATTCGTTGATTATGCGCTGTATCATTTTGATGGCGTGGAGCAGATCCGTCATCTGGATACACTGCTTTCCCTGGACAGGCTTCGGATGATTCAGTGGACAAGCGTTGTCGGACAGCCATCGCCGCTTAATTATATTCCTGTACTGCGAAGAATTCAGGAAGCGGGATGTGGACTGCTTCTTCAGCTTAAACCGGAGGAGGTAAAGCCGATGCTTGAAAATCTTTCGTCAAAAGGTCTTTTTATCACAGTCCGCACAAAAGACAAAGATGAAGCGGATGAGATGATAAAACTGGCCGACCGACTGACCAGAGAATAAAGAAGGTAATCTTATGAATGAAAAAAAGCAACGTACCCTTGCAAAAAGCAGACAAAGAGAGACTGCCCGGGTAGCGGCCATATTCCTGATCCCGGTGTTTCTGATCCTGACAATTTTTATTTTTTATCCTGTCATTGAAACTTTTATTACAAGTTTTTATAAATGGAACGGCATCTCAGCAAATAAGACATTTATTCAGTTTGACAATTGGAAGAAACTGATAGGTGACGCCAGCTTCTGGAAAGCATTTTTCAATAATATAATTCTGGTAGTTTTCGCGATTATCCTTCAGCTGCCAATCTCACTTGCTCTGGCTACATTCCTGAACTTTGTAGGGAAAAAGGGAAATCTGTTTAAGATTATATGGTTTATTCCCATGTTAATGTCATCGGTAGCCGTAGGTTTTTTGTTTAACTATATTCTGGCTACCAACGGGGGAGTCATCAGCACGATTTCTCAGGCATTGGGAGGGGGAAGTATAGACCTGCTGGGACATCCCAAGAGAGCTTTGTTTGCTGTCATGGGTGTTATCAGCTGGCAGAGTATTCCATTCTATATGGTATTTTTTCTGGCCTCCTTTTCCGGAATTTCAGGAGAGGTATTTGAAGCTGCCAGAATCGACGGTGCAACGAGAGGCCAGTATTTCTGGAAAATTGCACTGCCCCTGTTAAAACCTTCGATCAGCAAGGCTTCTGTGCTGGCTCTCGTAGGTTCGCTGAAATATTTTGATTTAATCTTTGTTATGACCAACGGCGGTCCGGGAACTGCGACGGAACTGATGGCAACTTATATGTATAAGAACTCATTTGTTAAATATAACATGGGATATGGTTCCACGATTGCAGCCGGCATGTTTCTGCTGATTACGGTATTTTCTATTATAACAATGAAATTGACAGCAAGAAAGGAGGATTGATGATGGATCAGTACAAGAAAGCAAAAGGAAAGAAAATAGTATCGTGGAGTATTGCCTGTATTCTTGCAGTTGTCTGGCTCATAATCGCTATTGTACCGTTTATTTATATGGTCATCAACTCTTTTAAAGGCAGGTTTGAAATTCTTTCAAGTGGTGTTTTTACGCTTCCTGAGTCATGGTATCCAGCCAATTATCTGGAAATTCTGGGAGGAGGATTCTGGAAATACTTTCTGAACAGTATCATTGTGTTAGTGGTTTCATTGATAATTTTGCTCGCACTGTCCGCAGCGGCATCGTATCCGCTGTCCAGATTCCGTTTCCGCTTTTCCGGTATTTTATTTGCAGTAATTGTGGCGTGTATGTCGATTCCGATCCATATCACATTAATTCCGATTTTTAAGATGACTACAAATATCGGGCTGTATGATACGATATGGGCGCTGATCGGGCCGTATGTGGCATTTGGGCTTCCTATTTCCGTGTTTATCCTGACAGGATTTATGAAGGAAATTCCAAGGGAAATGGAAGAGGCGGCGATGATAGACGGCTGCAGTAAAATACAGATATTTTTCCGGATCATGCTTCCCATGTGCAAGCCTGGTCTGGCAACACTGGCGATTTACAATGGCGTCAACATCTGGAATGAGTTTTCATTTGCATATACACTGACACAGGAAAAGATCAATCGGACACTTCCTCTTTCTATCTGGGAGTTTAAAGGTCAGTATACGATGAATACACCAATGATACTGGCGGTATTGACATTGACGGTGGTTCCCATGATCATCTTGTTTATCTTTACTAAGGATAAACTGATCGAAGGAATGGCAGCAGGAGCTGTGAAAGGTTAAAAAGATGAACACCGTTTTACCGTTGCATCTAAGCAGCGTTCTGATATAATCAAAAGTAAATATATGAACGACAGGAGGATCCCTATGATGAGAAAATGGATTGCCAGATTTCAGAGTATGACACTGGACAAAAAAATCAAATTATTTCTGATCATGGGGATTATTGTCAGTGCAAGTATTGTACTGACCATTTCGACTGTTTCTTCTATATCGTCAGTCAGAAGAAAATCACAGGGTCTTGTGACGACAAATGTGGAAACAGTCTCAAAGAGCCTGGATTCCGCTGTCAGCAGCTATTATAATATTATGCTTTCATTGATACCGGATGAGAGTATTCAGCTCTATTTAAAGGAAAATAGTGACAGCAGCAGATACGGTTCGGCCAAAGAGGACAACTTAAATACGTTGATGCGCGTTCTGTATCAGCAGACGGATATGAATTTTATAGCACTTTATGAATCTGAAAAAGCGTATATTTATCGTGGTAAACCCATTACAAAAAGTCATTTTAATCAGGAATATGAAGATGCGTTAAAGCAGAGTATACCATGGGGTAAGGGAGAACTGGCTTTTTCCTACGGAAATACCTATTTTGGAAAAGAGGATTACACGATATCATTCTATCAGCCCGTCTATGATATGAATAAGATCGGTAAAAAAATCGGAAATCTCTGCATTAACGTAAGGGAAGACGCGTTTGGTTTTCTGATGCATCAGACTGTCGGGGATCTTGAATTTGATATTTATCTGACGGATCAAAAAGGACGCGTATTGTTTTGCGAAGACAAAAAGCTTCTGGGACATGGGCTGAAGCTGAATCATTCAATCAGTGGAAGAAGCGGAGATTTTTCGGAGTCAGGCAAACTTTACGTCTATCAAAAAGTGGAAGACAGTGATTTGTACGTGATCGGAACAATCAGCAATATTGCATTGATGAAGGACAGTGTCATTACCATGACTTTTTTGATCGTTACGGTTTTGATCATTGTTGCCATTACTGTGTTTATGGTATCGAAGGTTGTAAAACAGTTTTATAAACCGATGGAGAAGCTGGTGGCGAAAATGGAGCAGGTATCAGATGGTAACCTCGATGTCCGCATCAATGAAGCGCATTCCGGTCAGGATTTCGTGACGATCAGCAAAGGATTTAACCATATGATGGATGAGATGAATGAGCTGCTGGAGCAGGTGAAGCTGGAACAGCATCAGATTGAACAGATCAAATTTAATGCGCTTCAGTCACAAATTAAACCGCATTTTCTTTATAATGCGCTGGACTGTATTCACTGGCAGGCAGCGGCAGAGGGAAATAAAGAAATTTCAACCTTTGTAAAGGCTTTGGCCAATTATTACAGGGCATGCTTAAGTAAAGGGAAGGATGTCATAACACTTGGGGAGGAGCTGGAACACATTAAAAGCTATCTCATCATTCAGAATATCCGCTATGAAAATATTCTGGAAGCCAGATATTCAATTGGAGATGAATATTACAGTGTCAAAATACCGAAAATGACACTTCAGCCCCTGATTGAAAATGTTATCTATCATGGACTGAAGACGGAATCGGGAAAAAAGGGAATCGTTATATTATCAGTCAGGGAAGAGGAGAATATGATTGTGCTGAGTCTTATGGATAATGGACAGGGGATGAATCCTGAAGAGGTGGAGGAGATGAATCGTTCCATATCCGAATACAATGAGGACTTTGGTTACGGTGTCCGAAATGTAAATAAAAGGATTGAGCTTATCTTTGGAGAACCGTACGGACTGCATTACCAGATTAACGGTGAGGGTGGAATAACTGTTGATATTCGGCTTCCAAAAGTATAAAGGGGTGAGAGAAAGTTGTATCAGGTATTGATTGTAGATGATGAAAAAATAATCCGGATGGGTATGAAAAAGGTGATCGCTTGGGATAAAGCAGGCGTTGACGAGGTGTTTACGGCGGGCAGCGGACAGGAAGCACTTGAAGTGTTAAGAGAACAGAAGATTCATATCATGATCACAGATATTCAAATGGGAAGTATGTCCGGTCTTGATCTGATTAAAATTGTCAATGAACAGTACCCGGATATCCGGATCATTGTGCTTACAGGGTATGATGAGTTTGAGTATGCCCATAAATGCCTGAAGATGGATGTAGAAGATTTTCTTCTGAAGCCTGTGGATGAAGATGATATGACGGAACTCATCAAAAGACAGACAGAGAGTCTTGACGCGCAGCAAAAACAGAAGAAGCTCGCAGGAGTGATGCGCAGAATCATTGGGAGCAATGAACAGGATCAGCTGAATCAGATGATGTCTCATCTGGTCAGGAATCAGGATAAGGCTGTACTTACAGCTGAGAAAATATGCCGGACATATCAATATGATCTGCAGCAGACGATGCAGATTGCAGTTCTTATGCCGCATGTTATGTCCTATGAAAAACAGGAAGAAGAAAAATATCGTGCTTTTATGGTACGGGATTTCTGCAACCATAATATTGATCTGCGGGAACGGGGAATTACGTTTGCGGATGCGGAAGACAGAATCGTGATCGCCTGTTTTTTAAATGGTAAAAATGATGACGCGTCCTCGCAGATAGAGGAGCTGATTCATCTTCTGAAAGATGAATTTGGAATCTCACAGAAGATTGTGTTGGGAAGTGTAGTCACTGGGTTTGCGCAGCTGTGTATATCCTATAATGATGCGATGCTTTTGTTGGAACAGGAACATCAGAGTTTCCGTAATATTATACAGGATACGCAGAAGCAGCATAAAAACCAGATGTTCTGGGATGTGTTCGGAGAGATAAAAAGTTCGATTATGGCGAATCAGGGAGATTCGGAGACGATTATGCATGCATTTTCTTCATTCTGCAGAATGACGGAATCTTACAGTTTGTCTGCGGAGAATGTAAGACGCTGTTGCTTTGAACTGGCTATGTCCGTTTATTATACCCATATCGCCAATCACGGGGAAATTAAAGGTGATATGGTACGTGCATATATGGAATTAATTATGCCGGCGGGAACAGAAGAAATATTAAAGGAGACAAAGAAATTTATTGAGGGAATGCATGACAAGGAGGAAGAAACGATCCATGAACTCGTCGGGCAGGCTCAGATGTACATCAGAAATCATTTATCAGAAGAATTGTCCGTGACGGGTATCGCGCAGATGCTGTTTCTGACACCTTCTTATTTTTCCAGACTGTTCAAAAAAGTGGTGCATGAAGGATGTAATGATTATATTATCCGTCTGCGTATGGAAAAGGCACAAAGTCTTCTGGAATCTACCAGTTTGAAGACCGGTGAAATAGCGCTGCTTGTTGGATATCAGGATAAAAATTATTTTTCTCTTGCCTTCAAAAAATTCAGCGGAATATCTCCCACTGCGTATCGTGAGAATGCCAGAAATTATGAATGACGTTATGTGACTTCATCACAGAAATACTTTTTTATTTGCGTTAACATAACCATAACAAATGAAAGTTATGGAGGTTTTACAAG
Organism: uncultured Ruminococcus sp.; assembly: GCA_964621905.1. Taxonomy (GTDB): domain Bacteria; phylum Bacillota; class Clostridia; order Lachnospirales; family Lachnospiraceae; genus Ruminococcus_G. The sequence continues at coordinate 10,901 of CAZUNG010000023.1, forward strand.
TGAACAGTCCTGGTATAAAGAAAAAATTGAAGAAAGCGGTCGTTGATGTACAGCACTGCGTGGCTTGTGGATGTTGTGTGAAGGAATGTCCGAGAGACGCGGTAACTGTGGTAAAAGGGGTAACGGCGGCAATTGATGAAGCTTTGTGTGTCGGCTGCGGAAAATGCAGTACCATCTGCCCTGCCAGCGTTGTTACGATCAAGGAGGTGGCGGTATGAAAAAGAAGCACTGGTATGATTATCTCTGGATCTTCTCATCCGTTTATCTGATACTTGGTTTTTTCAATATCCTCTTTGCCTGGATTGGATTGATTTGTTTCTTTGCTCCGCTTTTAATAGCTGTCATCGGAGGAAGTAAAGCTTACTGTAACCGATACTGTGGAAGGGGACAGTTGTTTTCACTTCTGGGAGGAAGGATGGGGCTGTCGCGCCGGAAGGATATCCCAAGCTGGATGAAAAGCAAAGGATTCCGGTATGGTTTTTTAATCTTTTTCTTTCTCATGTTTTTTAACATGCTCTGGAATACATATCTGGTATTCTCAGGTGCAGGTGAATTGAAACAGATTGTAAAACTGCTCTGGAGTATAAAACTTCCATGGCACTGGGCGTATCCGGTATCGGTGACGCCGTGGGTGGCTCAGTTTTCATTTGGATTCTATAGTGTTATGTTAACTTCGACTGTGTTGGGGATGATTACAATGGTTCTTTTTAAACCGCGTTCCTGGTGTGTATACTGTCCGATGGGAACAATGACACAGTTGATCTGTAAAGCAAAATCTAAAAAAGGAGAGATGAAGTATGTCAGTATTAACGATAACGAAGGATAATTTTAAACAAGAGGTATTGAATTCTGATAAACCGGTGCTGCTGGACTTCTGGGCATCCTGGTGCGGACCATGCCGGATGGTCTCACCGGTTGTGGATGAGATTGCCGAGGAAGTAGATCATGCCAAGATTGGTAAAGTGAATGTGGATGAACAGCCGGAACTGGCTCAGGAATTTCGGATTATGAGTATCCCGACACTGGCTGTGATCAAAGATCAAAAAGTGGTAAAGACATCGGTTGGTGTTCAGCCAAAAGAAGCGATTTTGGATATGATTCAGGAGTAAATAACAGGGGGCTGCCGTTTCAGATTAACCGGACGGTGCAGCTCCCTCATTTTCAGTGATCTGATCCGCATCTGTTTTCTGCTCAGGCGGTATTTTTCTAAATCTGAACCAGCACGCGCCCATTACATATGCAGCAGCCCCAATCCAGGCTAGCGGTTCTGCGAGAAACAGCATAATGCTTCCCCAGAATTCGGTCAGAAGCAGAGCGGCCAAAATGCGCATAAAAAACTCAATAACTCCTGATATCATCGGACTCATCGCATCTCCCAGTCCCTGAAGTGTACTCCGAAATCCGTGCAGAAAGTACAGTATAAAAAGCAGCCCCCCCATGATGACGAGGTACTGGTAAGCGACTGCGAGCACTTCCGGTGCGCTGCCGTCTGAAGATGAAATAAAAAGCTTCAGGAGATGCTTTCCTCCCAGGATAGCGGGGACTGCACTGCACACAGACATCAGTAATGTGATGAGCGTCACACTTTTTAATCCTTTACGGATACGGTCACCCTGTCCGGCACCGTGATTCTGAGCCATATATGTGGTTGTGGCATAGCCAAGGGAGATTGCCGCGCTTTCCAGAAGACCGTACAGTTTATTTGTTGCCGTAAAACCTGCAACAAATATGAATCCCTGCATGTTGATCCTGGACTGGAGGATCATGCCCCCTACAGCGATCAGGATGTGCTGCAGCGCCAGTGGAAATCCCATCCTGCACAATTCCCGGATGACCATTTTGTCTGCCTTCCAGTCTGCTGGCTGCAGTCTGATAAATGCGATGTGTCTTAGTGCCAGGAAGCAGTATAAAAATGCGATCAGTTGTGCGATCAGTGTGGCAGCCGCTGCTCCTGCGATTCCCCATCGGAAAACCATGACAAAAAGCAGGTCCAGTGCAATATTTGTACCGGCGGCGATTCCCATCGCGATCAGCGGTGTTTTTCCATCTCCGAAGGCCCGAAGAATCGCGGAAATCATGTTATAAGCCATTACGATCAGGATTCCGCTGAACATGGTAAAGAGGTATGAGGAAGCTCCGTCAAATATATCAGCTGGTGTCTGCAGAATCTTTAGCATCGGTAAAACCATCAGAAGTGCCGTAAGGGTTAGAAGGATTCCAATCCCAGCACACAGGATAATCGACATGGCAATGGACTTTCTCAGTTTTACGTGATCCCTCTCGCCAAAATGTTTGGCAATACAGGCACCGAATCCCTGAGTCAAAGCCTGTACAGTCCACAAAACAAGCCAGTAAGTCCAGTCGGTTGCGCCCACTGCCGCCAGTGCTTTTACCCCGACGCCCTGACCTACAATGATCGCGTCGACGATCATATACAGCTGCTGACCAAGATTCCCCAGGATCAGCGGAAGGGCAAATAAAAGCAAAAGCTTTGTTGGATTGCCCGAAGTCATATCTTTTACCCGGTTCATACGCAGTTCCTCTCCGGTTGTGGTTTTGTTTGTTATTTGATATAATAATAGCGTCAAAACATCTGTTTGAATATCCAGTATTATGCCAAAACATAAGAATATTGTGCCAAAAAGGAGATGCGGTTATGGAACATAAAGCAGTACAGGTGGATGAGAACTTACTGGAAAAGGTGAAATATCCAACCGGATCACTGCCGGTTTTTTTTGATGAAGATTATTTTAATGATTACATGAACGGTGAGTTTAATTATCACTGGCACGATGCATATGAATTCGCAATTGTTTTAAGAGGCGAGATAGAATACTATGTACATCAGGCATATGATGAGAGAGAATCAAAAATCATGAGGGAGGGCGATGTTGTATTCGTGAATTCCAGGGCTTTGCATATGGGGAGGCAGATAAAACCAGATTCTCTGATGTTCTGCTTTCTATTTCCCTCTTACTTTTTTAATATGCAGCCTTCCGATACGGTGTATCAGAAAAATATACTGCCTGTCATTCGGTTTCCGCTGCCGGGGCTGTATTTTTCCCATGATGATCCTTCAGGCAAAATGATTTCTGATGAGATACACCGTTTATACAGACTGAATCCCGGAGAGCTGGGATACGAGCTTCAGTGTATAGAAATTATCTATTGTATATGGCGTCTTTTATTGACAGAGGTTTCCAAATTCAAAGAATTCCCGGAGGTACCGAAGCGGGATCGGATACAGGAACAGCGCGCCCGTCTGATGCTGTCCTATGTCCATGATCATTATTGGGAAGAGATTACGGTTGATCATATTGCTGAATCCGCTAATATCAGCAGAAGAGAATGTTTCAGGTGTTTTAAAGAAATTGTTAAAAAGACACCCGCAGAATATCTCTGCGAGTATCGGCTTTCAAAGGCGGCACAGATGCTGACGGGTACGGATAAGACAATTATGGATATTTGTCTGTCCTGCGGTTTTAACAGTCCCAGTTATATGGGTAAGTTATTTAAGGAAAAGTGCGGGATGTCTCCCGGAGAATACCGGGAGTTGTCAGGCAGGACGTCTATATGAGTTTCCGGAGTCGTTTTTTGTCTATGATGCGGATGCCGCCGCGAGAAAGCTCCACGATCCCATCAGCAACAAAATATTTCAGCATTCGGGATACGACTTCCCGGGCGCTTCCAATATACCGTGCAATTTGTTCATGGGTAATATGGATCACGTCTTCCTCTGATCGTGACAGTTCATCCCAGAGAAAAATAGCCAGACGCTGGTCAAGATTCATGAAGAGTATCTGCTGCATTGCCCACATCACGTCGGAAAATCGTTCTGTTGCAAGTTTATAGGAAAAGCATTCAACATAAATGTTTTGTTCCATCAGAGAAGAGAAGAAAGATGAACTGATGAGCAGAACCTGTGTTTTCTCCTCTGATTCAATATAAACATCAAACGTAATAGTGGCGAGGGCACAGGATGCGGACAGAATGCAGGTATCCCCCCGCCCGAGGCGGTACAGAGTCACTTCCTTACCGTCATCAGACAACAGATAGGTACGGATCTTTCCTGTGTTAATGAGGAAAAGACCCACACAGTCCATATCTCCCCGATGAAGCAGCTCACCCTTCCCATATTCTTTTAATGCAGAATGATTAACAAGATTTAACTGTTCCTCCCTGGTCAATGAATCCCATACAGGGAAGTATTCCTTTAACAAAGATTCGGTTTGTACGGTGGTCATTATAAATACCTCCTTCTTATAATGATGTAATTTTATTGACCGCTTATTTTCAGCGTGTTATAATTTTTGAGATATAAAATAAAACCAAAGGAGACTCCTTTATGAAACAATTTAAGTTTGTTTTTTTAGTAATGTCGTCGGATCATGATTCGTCCAAACATCATGTAGCGATGGAAACTCCGGCATGTAAATCCATTATGATCGGTGTTAAGGATATGACAGATGCATGTGAACAGGCCAAAAAACTGGTTGATAAGAAAGAAGTTGATAAAATCGAACTGTGCGGTGCATTCCAGGAAAAGGGAGCCAGGATCATCAGTGATTATATCAATCACCGTATCCCGGTTTCCTATATCGTTAACCTGGAACATTAAATTTACATAATACTTCACATTTCTTTCAATCTGTTATCACAAAATCATCACATTTTCGCGTTATGATAGATCTTGTAAAAAGGTCATTACCTTTTATAAGTTTTTTTCTTTTTCATACGTTGCCGGGGCCGAAAGGCCCCGGTCTCCTTATGTCTGGCTGAAAAGTTCACAGACAGCCTGTTCATACTGCCGCCGATGTTCTGATTTCCTGATTTTTTTGCCATACTTTTCACTTTCCGGAAATAATGTAATCATGTATGACCAGAGTTCTTTCATTTTAAACAGAACATTTTTGTCTCCACTCAGAATTTCCCGATATTTTTCATAAAGTTCATCATGAAATGCCCGCAAAATATTATAATCTACAGGGGAATGATCTTCTATATTGCTTCTAAGTTCCGGATTGCGCAGAATGCCTCTTCCCAGCATCAACGTTTCAACCGATGGAAAACGTTTTGTAAAATTTTTACGATCTTCGTCTGTGAAAATATCCCCGTTATAGCATACGGGGCAGGAACAGAGCTTTACTGCATCGCCAAAGATCTCCAGATTTGGCCTGTTCTTATACAAATCCTGCTGAGTCCGGGGGTGAATGATCAGTTCGGTGAGAGGATACTTATTATAGATGGCCAGAAGCTCATAGAATTCTTCCGGATCGTCTTTGCCAATTCTCGTTTTAATTGAAATTCTTAAGTCAGTATTTGAGAATACGGTATCCAAGAACTGGTCGAGTTCTTTTGGCTTTGCGAGGAATCCAGAACCTCTTCCTTTAGAAACAACAGTTTTTGAGGGACAGCCAAGGTTGAGGTTGATTTCCTCATATCCAAACTTTCTCAGAGAATTTGAAGTGTGAAGAAAATCTTCTGCGCGGTTGGTCAGTATCTGGGGAACTAGGTTTTGTCCCTGGTTGTGTTCCGGTAAAATTTCGTTTTTCTCTCTTGAATTAAAATCTTTGTTAACATGAGGTACAATAAATGGCGTAAAATATTTATCCATGTGATAAAAATATCTGTGATATGCTGTTCGGTAAACATAAGTGGTCAGGCCTTCCATCGGTGCCAGATAATATTTCATATAGGTTTCTCCTGTTTTTACAATCTTAATACGGATCCATTTTATCTTATCACAACATTTATGTAAAGACGGTTATAATAGCTTAGGGGAGACACAGGATCCATTTTGTCACGTAATTTATAAAAAGGATCATAAGAAGATATTGCTTTTTTGCAGGCAGTTCTGATATTCTTGAAGAATATTATAGAGAAATGCTGGAGAGACTGGAAATATATAATCTAAAAAACATAAATCATATATTTTGGGGAAGTTGAATCCGGCTGTTTGTGAGGTGACATAATGCGTTATTGTCTGAATCGGCAAATTGTAAAGCTGCGTCCGGAAGAAAAAATGGGTGAGTGTGAGGCTCTGATTGAAGTATTGACGAAAGAAGAGTACGAGCAGCAGATGGCAGCCGGTCACGAAGACCAGTTGTTTTTGGAGAGCATCAGTAATTATCAATATTGTAAAGCAGATTTTCTGAAGAACAGTATCATTGGAACTCTGGTCATTCCAGATAAAGGGGATCTGGCACACAGAGAGATCAGCTTTGCCTGGCATATGAAAAAAGACAGTCTGGTGTTTGTTGATAATACGCAGACTGTTGGCGGAATCTTAGAAGAGATGGAGCAGGCACAGACGGTAGAGAAGCTTCATCTGGGTCATTTTTTTCACGAATTTCTGGAATTTTTAATACGTGATGAAACAAGATTCCTTCAGGAGTATGAGGAAGGGATGACCAGAATGGAAGAGGAACTGATGCACTATGATGGGGAAGATATCTCCAAATCAATCTTAAAGAGCAGGAAAGATCTGCTTCGTCTTCACTCGTACTATAACCAGATGATTGATATGTGTGAGACACTGAGTGAGAATTATAACGACCTGCTGACCAAAGATTCCTGCAGAATGTTCCGGCAATTTTCCGGAAGAATGTCCCGGATTCTTGCTAACGCACAGAATCTGCGCGAATATTCCCTGCAGATCCGCGAGTTATATCAGACACAAATTGAGATGCGTCAGAATAAGGTGATGCAGCTGCTTACGGTGGTAACGACGATTTTTATGCCGCTGACCTTGCTTACTGGCTGGTATGGCATGAATTTTGACAGGATGCCGGAACTGCACTGGAAGTTTGGTTATGTGGTAGTGATTGGCATATCGGTTTTGCTTGTGATCATTGAAATCTGGTATTTTAAACGGAAAAAGTGGTTCTCGTGACCGCTTTTTTATTTTGCAATTTACAAAGGAACAAAACATTTTTGCTTTACTGTGGAAAAATCTTCAGATATTTTGTATAATTATAATAAACAAAATAAAGAATCCCGGGTGATTTGATCAAGGAAGGGGAAGGGAATATGCAGAATGATAACCTGTCGCGGGTATTGGACTGTCTAGCAGATACAGGGGTTTATGTGATTGAGAAGAGAACGCATAAACTGATATACCATAACCAGATCATGAAGAAAATCCGTCCGGGCATAGAGCTGGGTATGAAATGTGATGAAATTTGGGATGGAGAATGCATAGACTGCCCTCTGACGAAAGCGGACAATCCGGACACGTCCAGAAGTTTTCGATACAGCGAGTTTTTTGGACAGATGGTGGACATTCATGCTGAAGAGATGGTATGGGATGGAGAAACTGGGGCATATGTCATTACGGTAACTCCATGTAAATGGGAATCCAAGGAAAAGAAGGAAATTGAGACAATCGAAAAAATGTACGCACAAAGCCTAGTCACGGTATTTGAGGAATGCATTATTGTAAATCTCACAGCAGATTTCTATGTCAATTGTCAGAAGGATATATTGTGGACAGATATACCAGAAAGAAGATCATTTGGGGTAGAAAACAGGAACTATTCTGCGAAAACGATACATCCCGATGACCTGCAGGAATTTGATGATCACTTTTCGAGACATGCAATGATGCGTATGTTTGGCGAAGGTAAAAAACAGATTACGAAAAGACTGCGGCGTATGATGAGTGATGGAACTTACCATATGGTGGAGTTTACGGCAGCCAGGATTGACCAGTTTACAGAACATGAATGCTGGTGCGTTTTGGTTTATCGTGATATTCATGAGGAGTACCGGCAGGAAATGCAGAAAAATACAGATATCAGTCAGCTGGCAACGGCAGCGCGGATTGCATTCCAGATGCTGATATCGGTTAACCTGACAAAAAATACATATTACATGCTGGAATATGAAAACTTTGCTACCAAAAAAGCGGCAGAAAAGGGCAGTTTTGATGAATTGGTGGAAGTAGGAATCTCGACACTGGATCCGGATTTTAAGGAAGAGTTTAGCAGAAAGTTTTCACGGAAAGCATTACTGAAAGCATTTGCGCAGGGAAAAAACAGTGTAACGATGGAAATGCGCCAGCTTGGAGATGACGGGTGCTATCACTGGAATTTTACGCAGGTTGTAAAGATTGACAGCCCGTATACGGATGATATACTGGAGATTACGCTGTCGAAAAATATTGATGAGGAGCGCCGGAAACAGGAAGAATTTCTGGAAAAAGAAAGGAAGTCCAAGCTTCTGATGGAGGAAGCGCTTCAGAAGGCAGAGACTGCCAACAGTGCAAAAAGTAACTTTTTGTCCAGAATGAGTCATGATATACGTACTCCGATGAACGCGATCATGGGAATGACCACGCTGGCACAGATACATATCAACGATAAAGAAAAGATGACAGAATACCTGCAGAAGATTGAAAAGTCCGGCGATCATCTTCTGAAGCTGATCAATGAAGTTCTGGATATGAACAGAATCGAAAGCGGTAAGATGCAGCTGGATGAGACGGAGTTCGATATCTGCAAACTTGTCCAGGAAGTTACCCTGATGATCCAGCCGGTTATTCAGCAGAATGGACAGAAGCTTATCATAAGGATACCGGAAGATCTGCATTCACTGGTTTTGGGAGATGAACAGAGACTTCGCCAGGTATTAATCAATATTCTGGAAAATGCAGTTAAATATACGGGTTTTCGTGGCAAGATTAAAATATCTCTGGGAGAAGTAAAAAAAGAAGAGATGTATATGGGAACGTATCGTTTTGTCATTGAGGATAATGGGATTGGAATTAAAAAGGATTACCTGGAACATATTTTTGAGCCGTTCAGCCGGGGAGATGATACCAGAATCAATAAAATACCGGGTACCGGACTGGGTCTTACGATTGTTAAAACCATCCTGGATATGATGGGAGGCAAAATAGAGGCAGTAAGCGAATACGGAAAAGGAACCCGATTTATTGTTACCATATGTCTGATGAAAAAATATGCAACGAAGCAGACAGAAAAAGAAAATACAGTAAGACGGATTGAAAATTTCAGAGGTCTGCGAGTGCTGTTGGCAGAAGATAATGAACTGAATCAGCAAATTGCGCGGGAGATGCTGGAGTTTCTGGGGGCCAAAACCGACATTGTGGAAAACGGAGAACGGGCAGTGAATATGGTCCTGAACAATCCTCCATTTTATTATGATCTTGTATTTATGGATGTTCAGATGCCGGTGATGAATGGCTGTGAGGCAGCAGAAAAAATCCGGAATTCAGGAAAAGAGGGAATTGAAGAACTTCCGATTATTGCGATGACAGCAGATGCTTTTCCGGAAGATGTCAAAAAGACGAGACAAGCAGGAATGAATGGACATATGGTAAAGCCGATTGAAATAGACCGGCTGAGAAAAGTGCTGGAATATTGTGTTCAGTGGAGAAATAAGAATCACAGGACAGGCAATTTTTATTACGAAACAGAGAAATGAATGAATTAGAAGTCTAATACAGTGTTTATGAGGACAGGGATTTTTCCCGGTCCTCATTTCTTTATGTTTTCTTAATACCACTGCTTAATCTTCTAACACCATTTTTAATTTTTCAGGCGTATACTTGCACTCATAAAGGAGGGAAGCATTATGCAAGTCATGATAGCAGCGATTGGAATTATCGCGGTGATACTTTTAATTTATTATGTAGTAATTCTAATGAGAGGTGACAATCAATGACAGGAACCGTATTACAATATATTCTTTATCTTGTCATTCTGGTTTTGCTTGCCATACCGCTGGGCGGTTACATAGGCAAAGTTATGAATGGCGAAAGAACATTCTTATCTAAGATTTTGAATCCCTGTGAGCGTGGTATTTACAAGCTGCTGCGGGTTAAAGAAGAGGAGGATATGGGATGGAAAAAATATGCCGTCTGTGCGTTAGTGTTTTCCGGGGTCGGATTTGTATTTCTGTTTCTTCTGCAGATGCTTCAGGGGTATTTACCGGGTAATCCACAGGGTTTAAAGGGAGTGCCGTGGGACTTGTCTTTTAACACAACGGCAAGTTTTGTGACGAACACAAACTGGCAGGCATACAGCGGAGAGAGCACGTTAAGCTATCTGACTCAGGCTCTGGGTCTGACGGTGCAAAATTTTGTATCGGCAGCCACGGGAATTGCAGTACTGTTTGCCATGATCCGCGGATTTACGAGGGTAAAGGAAAAAGGACTGGGCAGCTTCTGGGTGGACCTGACGAGAACAATTGTGCAGATTTTAATTCCGCTTAATCTTGTGATCGCTGTCTGCCTCGTTGGCGGAGGTGTTGTCCAGAACTTAAAACCGGCAGAGACTGTTCAGCTGGCGGAACCAATTGCAGTGGATGACGATATTATAACGGAGCAGGTGGTTCCGCTTGGTCCGGCAGCCAGTCAGATCGCTATCAAGCAGACGGGTACCAACGGCGGTGGATTTTACGGTGTAAATTCGGCGCATCCGCTGGAGAATCCTAATGCGTTCACAAATTTGCTGGAAATGATTTCGTTACTCCTGATACCGGCAGCATTATGTTTTACGTTTGGAAGAAATGTAAAAAACAAAAAACAGGGAATTGCCATTTTTGCATCCATGTTTATCTGTCTGGTCGCTGCTCTTAGTATTGTGGCTGTAAACGAGCAGGCGGCAACACCTCAGCTGTCACAGGATGGGGCGGTGATGACGGATGTGACGAGTGGTCAGGCCGGAGGAAATATGGAAGGTAAGGAGACCAGGTTCGGCATTGCAGCATCTTCCACCTGGGCGGCTTTCACGACAGCGGCCTCCAATGGTTCTGTCAATTCCATGCATGACAGCTATACACCAATCGGGGGTATGATTCCAATGCTGCTGATGCAGCTGGGAGAGGTTATCTTTGGAGGAACAGGATGTGGTCTATACGGTATGCTGGCATTTGCTATTCTGACGGTATTTATCGCAGGGCTGATGGTCGGGCGTACGCCGGAATTCCTTGGAAAGAAAATTGAGCCTTGCGAAATGAAATGGGCGGTGCTGGTCTGTCTGGCAACACCGATTGCCATCCTGGCGGGAAGCGGTATCGCAGCAGCAGTCCCGGAGGTGGCCAACAGCCTGAACAATTCCGGTGCACATGGATTTTCCGAACTGCTCTACGCTTTCTCATCGGCGGGAGGAAATAATGGTTCAGCATTTGCAGGATTTGGGGCGAACACCGTATTTTTGAACATTACAACCGGTCTTGTTATGTTGTTTGCAAGATTGATTCCGCTGGCAGGCACATTGGCGATCGCCGGAAGTCTGGCGGGTAAGAAGAAAATTGCAGTGACAGCAGGAACGCTGTCAACGACGAATGCGATGTTTGTATTTCTGTTAATTTTCGTTGTACTTCTGGTCGGTGCGCTCAGTTTCTTCCCGGCACTTGCACTGGGACCGATTGCCGAGTTCGTCAGCAGTGTAATTTAGGAGGGATTAAAAAATGACAGAAAAAACGAAGACGGTCCTTGCCGATAAGAAAATGGTAGTAAGAGCAATCGAAGATTCATTTAAAAAGTTAATGCCAAAGACCCAGACACAGAATCCGGTGATGCTGCTGGTATATCTGTCAGCAATTCTTACAACAGTTTTATGGATTGTATCGCTGTTTGGAATCAAAGATGCCTCATCGGGATTCACGCTGGCTGTTGCAGTGATCCTGTGGCTCACCGTGCTGTTTGCCAATTTTGCGGAAGCAATAGCAGAGGGGCGGGGCAAAGCACAGGCAGATTCCCTGCGTGCGGCAAAACAGGACGTGGCAGCGTTTAAAATTCCCGACATCAAAGAAAGGGAGCGAATTACGGAGGTTTCTTCCGTTTCACTTAAAAGAGGTGACATTGTGATAGTAAAGGCCGGACAGCAGATTCCGGCTGACGGAGAAGTCGTCGACGGTGCGGCATCCGTTGATGAGAGTGCCATAACCGGTGAATCAGCGCCGGTCATCCGTGAAAGTGGTGGTGACAGGAGTGCGGTGACAGGAGGAACGACAGTTCTCTCGGACTGGATTGTGGTGGAAGTGACAAGCGAAGCCGGAGAAAGCTTTCTGGATAAAATGATTGCCATGGTTGAGGGTGCGTCCAGGAAAAAAACACCGAATGAGATCGCCCTTCAGATTTTTCTGGTGGCGCTGTCCATGATATTCATTCTGGTCACACTTTCTCTGTATACGTACTCGATGTTTTCTGCTGACCTGGCAGGGATTCAAAATCCGATGTCGGTAACAACGCTGGTGGCATTGCTGGTATGCCTCGCACCGACAACGATCGGAGCACTCCTGTCAGCAATTGGTATCGCTGGTATGAGTCGCCTGAACCAGGCCAATGTACTGGCAATGAGCGGCCGCGCCATTGAGGCGGCCGGTGATGTTGATATTTTGATGCTGGATAAGACAGGGACTATTACGCTGGGAAACCGTCAGGCCCATGAATTTATTCCGGTGGATGGCTGCTCGGACAGAGAACTGGCAGATGCCGCGCAGCTCTCATCACTGGCGGATGAGACACCGGAAGGGAGAAGTGTGGTAATCCTTGCAAAAGATCAGTTTAACCTTCGCGGCCGAAGCCTGCATGATAAAGGAATACAATTCCTTCCATTTACCGCAAAAACAAGAATGAGCGGTGTGAATTATGACGGCAATGAAATCCGCAAAGGTGCGGCGGATGCTGTCAAAGCATATGTAGAGGAGGCAGGTCAGACTTACAGCAGCCAGTGCAATGAAGTGGTAGAGAGAATCGCCAATCAGGGAGGTACACCGCTGGTCGTGGCCAAAAATCATAAAATTATGGGTGTCATCCACCTGAAGGATATAATCAAACAGGGCGTATCGGAAAAATTTGCGGATTTAAGAAAAATGGGAATCAAAACAATCATGATCACAGGTGATAATCCGCTGACCGCAGCTGCGATTGCTGCAGAGGCAGGTGTGGACGATTTCCTGGCGGAGGCAACGCCGGAGGGAAAACTGGAAATGATCCGTGAACTTCAGAGAAAGGGTCATCTGGTAGCGATGACGGGGGATGGAACGAATGACGCTCCCGCGCTGGCGCAGGCGGATGTGGCGGTGGCGATGAATTCCGGAACACAGGCAGCCAAAGAGGCAGGCAATATGGTGGATCTGGATTCTTCACCGACGAAATTAATCGATATCGTCAGAATTGGAAAGCAGTTGTTGATGACCAGAGGAAGTCTTACAACATTTTCCATTGCAAATGATGTGGCCAAATATTTTGCAATTATACCAGCGCTATTTACGGGCTTATACCCGGGGCTGGCAGTTCTTAATATCATGGGACTGCATTCTCCGCAAAGTGCCGTTTTGTCGGCTGTTATCTATAATGCACTGATTATCGTGGCATTGATTCCGCTGGCATTAAAAGGAGTCAGATACCGTGAAGTTTCGGCGGGAAAACTGCTTGGCAGAAATCTGCTGGTATACGGCATCGGCGGTTTACTGGCGCCATTTGTCTTTATCAAGCTGATTGATATGATTCTTGTGATGCTTGGTCTGGTTTAAGAAGGAGAGATCGTTATGAAGTCATTAAAATCGAGTCTGCCGCGTGCAGCGATGTGTCTGTTGATATTTACGATACTGTGCGGTGTGATTTACACGGGTGTTGTGACAGGGATTGCGCAGGTATTTTTCCATGAAAAAGCAAATGGAAGCATCATTGAGGTAGATGGAAAAAAATATGGAAGCGAACTGCTTGGACAGCAATATACGGATGACAGCCATATGTGGGGCCGGATCATGAGCATTGATGTATCCACCTTTACGGATAAGGAAGGAAATCGTCTGATGTATTCAGCTCCTTCCAACCTGTCTCCTGCCGGGGAAGAATTTCGTGAACTGGTAGCTGAGAGAATTCAAAAGCTCCGTGCCGCGAATCCGCAGAAAGCTGATGAACCGGTTCCCGTTGATCTGGTGACAAATTCAGGCAGCGGTCTGGATCCTCATATTTCACCTGATGCAGCTGAGTACCAGGTGGAGAGAATTGCCGCCCACCATAATATGAGCGAGGATGAAGTCAGAACAATCATAGAAAAATGTACGAAAGGCAAGGTGCTTGGAGTCTTTGGAGAAAAGACAGTGAATGTTTTGAAAGTTAATCTGATGCTTGACGGGATTCTGAAATATTAGAAAGAGGACAGGAGGAGCCATATGCATAAGAAATATACGGCATGGAGAGACAGTCGAAAGATGCCCGGGATTAACCCGGGTATCGGGCCGGAAACAGAACTTTTAAATATGATTTACGCGGTCAGCACAGAAATGTCCGCAAACCCTCAGATTTTTCTGTCAGGAGATGATACCATATGGGTATATTATGAGAGTTCCTGTTACCCTTCGGATTCCTTTTTTGAGGAGTATGGCGTGTCTATGGCATTTGTGTCAGAAAAGTACCCTCTGTCTGTCTATGGAACTGTAAACGAATCAGAGAGCGGAGAGCTTGTTTCAAAGATGTCAGAAGACGGTACGGAAATGGAATGGATAAAAAAAGATATTTCAGCCAGAGATTTTGATGAAATGCTGAATATTTGTGCTAAAATAAAAATGCCTGAGAAAGATCTGCAAAAGGAATTTTATCATATTTTCTGTAATATGGACTACAGGTATGAATTACTGCCTGTACGCCGGACTTATTTTTTAGAACGTGTATTTGCAGATTATCCTCAATACAGTGAGGATACGTATTACCGTTATCTTCCTATGTCAGGGGATTGGAAAAGAACGTCTTGTACCGGATCCCTATCGATATCGCAGAAAAAAGAATTGTGGATGATGTTTTTGCAGGACAGGTACAGCCCGATTGAGTTTGATGAGGTCTGGGAAGTGATGGAGAGTCAAAAAAGTCTGACGATGTTTTCCTGGGAAATGGCGCTGCGTCTCGCTCTGGACGAACTTGGAGTGGAAATTTCATACAATGAGAAAAATGGATTTTCTGTCATCAACAGGGAAGGTAAAAGGATGGTTTTCAGTTATGACAGTGAGTGTACTGCTGAGCGGCTGTTTTTAAAGCTGCTGTTCCCAAGCCCTTACAGGAATGAAGGAGGACAAAATGGATGAAATGCGGGCAGATCCGGATCTGCTGCTGAAAAAGATAGAAGAGGAAGCACAGGAAAAGCACCGGGGACACCTGAGAATTTTTTTTGGATATGCTGCGGGAGTGGGAAAGACATATGCGATGCTCAAAGCGGCCCATATGGAAAAATGCCGCGGTGTGGATGCCGTTGTCGGGTATGTAGAACCTCATACAAGGCCTCAGACCATGCAGCTTTTAAATGGACTTGAATGTATACCAAATCGGGAAATTGAACATAAGGGCATCCGGCTGAAAGAGTTTGACCTGGACGCCGCAATAGAAAGAAAACCACAGCTGATTCTTGTGGATGAGCTGGCACATACAAATGCCAAAGGCTGCCGCCATCTGAAACGGTATCAGGATGTGGATGAGCTGCTGAATCAAGGAATTGATGTCTACACGACCGTAAATGTTCAGCACATTGAAAGTCTGAATGATATTATCGCATCGATAACAGGCGTGATGGTAAGAGAGCGTATTCCAGATCATGTATTTGACCAGGCGGATCAGGTATCTCTGGTAGATATCGAACCGGAAGAATTGATCGAACGGCTGAATGAAGGCAAGATTTATAAAGAGCGGCAGGCACAAAAGGCCCTTGGAAATTTCTTCAAAACGGAAAACCTGGTGGCCTTAAGAGAGATCGCGCTGCGCAGAACGGCCGATCGCATCAACCGCATATCAGATAAAATCAAACAGTCACAGAGCAGTGACTACTATACGGATGAACATATTATGGTATGTCTGTCGTCATCACCCACAAATGCCAGGCTGATTCGTGCAGCGGCGAGGATGGCAAATGCATTTAAGGGGAATTTTACGGCATTGTTTGTAGAATCCCCCGGTTTTACCAGGATGGATGAAGAAAATAAAAAACGGCTGCGGAAAAATATAAAGCTGGCTCAGCAGCTGGGAGCTCATATTGAGACGACATACGGAGATAACATCGCTTTGCAGATTTCTGAATTTGCAAGGCTTTCTGGGGTTTCAAAGATAGTTGTGGGAAGGACCAGTGCCAGAAGGAGACGCATTTTTAACCGGCAGTCCCTGACGGAGCAGTTGATCGCGTACTCGCCAAATCTGGATGTATATATCATACCGGATAAAAATACACCCGTCTACAGAGCGGCCTCCAGATTTAAGGGAAATGGGAATGAAAAACTGCTGCCGGACCTGTTAAAGACATTGTGTATGCTGGCAGGGGCCACAGTGATAGGAAGTGTATTTTATGAGTGCGGATTCAGTGAAGCAAACATTATTACCATTTACATCCTGTGTGTTCTGGTCACTTCGGTAATCACATCCCGAAGAGTATTCAGCCTGATACTGTCTGTAGTCTGTGTGTTTGTGTTTAACTTTTTCTTTACAGTCCCGCGTTTTACTTTTCAGGCGTATGACAGCGGTTATCCAGTCACTTTTGTAGTGATGTTACTCGCTGCGTTTATCACGAGTTCTCTTGCCGTTAAGATCAAACGGCAGGCTTTCCAGGCTGCACAGTCTGCTTACCGGACCCGGATTCTGCTCGATACCAATCAAATGCTGGCACAGGCGGATCAGGTCTCTGAAATTATATCGGTGACTGCACAGCAGCTTGTAAAATTATTGAAACGGGATCTTGTATTTTATCGTGCCGGGGACGGGACTCTGTCGAAACCACAGGTCTTTCTCTCTGACGGCCAGCAGGGTGGAGACGGAGTATATACAACAGATAATGAGCAGGCGGTGGCTGCCTGGGTGTTTAAAAATAATAAACATGCAGGTGCCGGTACGAATACACTGGGAAGTGCCGTCTGTATGTACCTGGCAGTCCGCATCTCCAATAAAGTATATGGCGTTGTGGGAATCGCCGTACGCAACAGGCCTCTGGATTCCTTTGAGAACAGTGTAATTTTATCTATTTTGGGTGAATGCGCGCTGGCACTTGAAAAAAACATGGCGATAAAAGAGCGTCAGGAAGCTGCGGCTCTTGCCAGAAATGAGCAGCTGAGGGCCAATCTTTTGCGTTCTATTTCTCATGATCTGAGAACTCCGCTGACTTCGATTTCAGGAAATGCGGGTATTTTGCTCGCGAGTGAGGAACATCTGGATGGCGGACAGCGTAGACAGCTCTATTCAGATATTTACGACGATTCCCTGTGGCTGATTAATCTGGTGGAAAATCTGCTTTCCGTCACCCGTATTGAAGACGGAACAATGCATCTGAATCTGACGACAGAGTTATTGGATGAAGTGGTAACAGAAGCGATGCATCATATTAACCGACACGGTGCGGAGCATAAGATTACAGTGAGACAGTCGGAAGGTTTCATTCTGGTAAAAATAGATGCCCGCCTTATCATGCAGGTGATCATGAATATTGTGGACAACGCCATTAAATATACACCGGACGGTTCACAGATCACAGTAGAGACACACAGGGAAGGGGACAGAGCCGTTGTGCAGATTTCAGATAACGGTGACGGGATATCGGATGAAGCGAAAGAGAGAATCTTTGATATGTTTTATACGGCGAATGTAAAAGTAGCAGACAGCAGACGAAGTATGGGACTGGGACTTGCACTTAGCAAGTCGATTGTTAATGCTCATGGCGGTGAGATTTCCGTGCTTGATAACCGGCCAAGGGGAGCACTGTTTCGGTTTACACTGCCGGCAGAGGAGGTGACTTTACATGAATAAACCATTGATCCTTGTTGTAGAAGATGATGCGGCGGTGCGCAATTTAATCACAACGACACTGGGAACACAGGATTACAAATACCATACAGCTGCCACCGGTGAGGCGGCTATACTGGAATCCGTCTCGCATAAGCCGGATGTGGTTTTACTGGATCTTGGACTTCCGGATATGGATGGGGTAGAGATTATAAAAAAAATAAGGACGTGGTCCAATATGCCGATTATCGTCATCAGCGCACGAAGTGAGGACATGGATAAAATTTATGCGCTGGATGCAGGAGCTGATGATTATCTGACAAAGCCTTTTTCTGTGGAAGAATTGCTTGCGAGGCTGCGGGTTACGCTGCGGAGGCTGCATTATGTGCAGGGACAGACGGCAGAGGAGGCTTCCGTCTTTCACAACGGCAGCCTGACGGTCGATTATGTCTCAGGCTGTGCCTATATGGAAGATGAGGAGCTGCATCTGACCCCGATTGAATACAGGCTGTTATGTCTGTTATGTAAAAATGTAGGGAAGGTACTGACCCACGCTTACATTACCAGAGAGATATGGGGAAGTGCCTGGGAAAATGATGTCGCCTCTCTTCGTGTTCACATGGCCACACTGCGCAAGAAAATCGAAAAAGATCCGACGGCACCCCAGTATATCCAGACACATGTCGGGGTGGGGTACCGAATGCTGCGCGTTTAGGCCATTTGACATCAATAATACACAATCTTTGTACAGCACGGATTGACAAATCATAGTGTGCATGGCATAATGTTAAAATAATAACAAATATAAAAAATAATGATGGAGGTAACAGATTATGGCACAGATTATAGCAAGTCCAAGCAGATACATCCAGGGTAAAGGTGAAATTCGGAAGTTGTGCTCTTATGCTGAGAATTATGGAAAAAAACTCTGTATCCTTGTCAGCGCATCGGGAAAAAAACGTGTTGAAGCGTCGATTACAGAAGGTCAGAAGGATACCTGTGTCGACATTGTATTTGAGATATTTAACGGAGAATGCTGCATGACAGAGATCAACCGGATCATTGAAGTTGTAAAAGCAGTGGGATGTGATATGATTGCAGGCGTCGGAGGCGGAAAGATCCATGATACGGCCAAGGCAGTTGCCTATTATGCGGGCATACCGGTCGTCATTGTCCCGACAATCGCTTCTACAGATGCACCGTGCAGTGCGCTTTCTGTTATCTATTCAGAGGATGGCGTGTTTGAAAAATATCTGTTCCTGCCCTCCAGCCCGAATATTGTACTGGTGGATACAGATATTGTGAGCAAAGCACCGGCAAGACTGTTGATTTCCGGAATGGGAGATGCGCTTGCCACGTACTTTGAGGCGAGAGCCTGCAGGCAGTCAGATGCAGTGAACTGTGTCGGAGGCAAAAGTACGCTCGCGGCGATGGCGCTTGCTGAGCTCTGCTATGATACTCTGATGGAAAACGGTGTCAGTGCAGCGATCGCGGCAGAGGAGAAAGTGTGTACAAAGGCCGTTGAAAATGTGATTGAAGCCAATACGTATCTGTCCGGGATTGGGTTTGAGAGCGGGGGCCTTGCGGGAGCGCACGCAATCCACAATGGCCTGACGGTGATCAAAGAGACTCATGAGATGTACCATGGGGAAAAGGTTGCATTTGGAACACTGGTTCAGCTTGTACTTGAGAATGCAGACATGGAGGAAATTGAGGAAGTACTGGAATTCTGTCAGGCGGTGGGGCTTCCGACGACGCTTTCTGAGCTTGGAATCCAGGAAGTGAATCAAGAGGAGATCATGGAAGTTGCAAGACTGGCGGCGGCAGAGGGTGACACGCTTGGCAATATGCCGTTTGCGGTGACTGCTGAAGATGTTTATGCGGCAATTATGGCGGCGGATGCCCTGGGAAGGTGTTTTACAGAGGAATAAGTTATAAATTCCCGGTGATTTCAGTTTGTATAAAATAATGATGCTGCAGAATATTCTGTTATACGAATATTTTGCAGCATTTTTTACATTTTGTTTTTCATACGTTTCATCCGTGATTTACCTCATAATTAAAGTTAAAGCAGATTAATATCGCTAAGAAGCTGATCCACATCCGATTCTGAAGTAGCCCAGCTGGTGCAGAATCGGACGGCGGTTTGTTTTTCGTCTATCCGTTCCCAGTGGCAGAAAGAATACCGTCTGGAAAGCTGGTCAATCTGTATCTGGTTCAGGATCGGAAACTGCTGGTTGGTAAAAGAATCGTATAAAAGATGAATTCCTTTGCTGAGGAAAGCCTGTTTTATGCGCATTGCCTGGGTGACTGCGTGCTTTGAAATTTGAAAGTAAAGACCGTCTTTAAAAAGTGTTTCAAACTGAATGCCGAGCAGCCTGCCCTTTGCAAGCATTCCGCCGTTTTGTTTGAGGAGATACCGAAAATCTGTCTTCAGAGAAGGCTGTAGGATGACAACTGCTTCACCGAAGAGTGCGCCGATTTTTGTGCCCCCGATATAAAAGACATCTGTAAGCTTGGAAAAGTCCATAAGTGTGAGGTCACAGGTATCGGCCATGAGTCCATAACCCATTCTGGCGCCATCGATGTACAGTGCAATCCGATAACGGCGGCAGACACTGTTCACTGCGGCTAATTCATTCTTCGAGTAAAGAGTGCCGTTTTCCGTAGGCCAGGACAGATAGACCATCCCTGGCTGTACCATGTGTTCATGGTTCTCATCGCGGAAATGCTCCCGTATGAAATCTTCAATCTGCTGTGCAGTAATTTTTCCATCCCGGCTTGGCAGGGAAAGCACTTTATGTCCGGATGCCTCTATCGCACCGCTTTCATGAACGTTGATATGTCCGGTTGAGGCACAGATCACTCCCTGATGGGGGCGGAGAATGGAAGAGATTACCGTTGCGTTGGTCTGTGTTCCGCCTACCATAAAGTGAATATCCGCGTCAGGTGAATGGCAGGCATTTTGAATATACTTCCGGGCAGCCTCACAGTGTTTATCAGTACCGTAACCCGGTGTCTGTTCCATATTGGTTTCGCATAGCCGCTCTAAGATCAGCGGATGTGTCCCCTCAGAGTAATCACATTCAAATCGTATCATATCCAGTTCCCCCCGGTTTTCGGTGCGTATCGGTTTTTAAACTCAGCGCGCGCCATTTTCGTATAAGTTCTGATAAATTCCGTTTTAGCCTTTGTATAGGCATCGCGGTCGTTTTTATGTTCCATGGCAAGTTTTTGCTTTAACTTTGCGTAATCCTGGGCAGTATTTTCATGAAGGATCAAATAATCCCTGAAGTAAAGCTCATCCCAATCCCCATAATAGCGGACATGCAAGTGGTAAACCTGATTGGCGAAACCGTTTGGAGTATAGCCCTTATTAAAAACAAGTTTCAGGTCCGGCTGATAGAGCTCTGACATACAGATCCAGCCCGATGATTCCAATACGGATTTTAAATCCAGAGTATTACAGTGATCAGTAACCTCCATCAGGATATCGATGATGGGCTTTGCGATCAAGCCATTTACAGAAGTACTGCCAATGTGGTGGATGCGTACGATTTGATCCTTTCCAATCAGCTGCAGCAGCCGAAGTTTCTCTGTTCGGTACCACTTTTTGTACTGTGTGTTGTGTTCCCGAAGGATAATGGGGAACAGGGACCACAGTTCCTGCAGCGGGGTCTTAAGAAGCATTGCAGCGACAGGGTTTTTGGCGGGAAGCGTAACGCGATATGCGGTATACCCATAGTCCAGATGGTATCCCAGTCTTCTGGCAAGCGATACAGATCTCAGGTCATGAGCGTCCCAGCCCGGATATAGGTCTCTTTGGCGGCATTCCAGAATCAGTTTTGCGCAGCATGCGAGAGCAAGACCTTTTCTGCGGTGCTCCGGTTTCGTGTCCACCTCTATTTCAATGCAGTCATTGCTGACTGTGTAAGAAGAGGCTCCGGATACCAGACGACCTTCGTACAATACGGCAGCACCAAGCCCATGATCTCTGTAATCTTCGTAGACAGGAAATAATGCACATAGGTCCTCTGACCATTGTTCTTCTTTGCTTTGTGTATAAATATTTTCATCGATCATCTGAATCGAATATTCATCTGACAGACGATCGATAAACTTGTGCAATAAAAATTCATTAAAAATGGCAGGCTCTTTTTTTATGGCATACCGGGTGAATCTCTCAGCTCGCCTGCCCCAGACACTCTCAATCAGCGAATTCCAGGATTCGTTTTCCGGGATTATCAAAATTTCTGATAACGGATAATCAGTCGGGATATTACGGACCAGATTTTCATCTGGCTGTCCTGCCAGAAAACTGAAGGCCCCGATAATGATCTGCGCGGAAACGGGAGTCTCAGTATTCTCTGCGTATGCACAGCCCATTCGGTTCTCCAGACAGGAGCGTATCATAGATTGATGGAAGTTCTTGAACAGGGGCGCGATCTGAGCCTTTTGATCTTTGAGCAGAAGCTGCATCACATGGTCCTCCGTTTCCGGCTGTTCTGTATACACACTGATAACAGCCATTTTTTCCATTATATAACAAATACTGCTAAACAGCCAATGAAAATGTATTTGGGACAGAAATTTGCCGTAATTGACAAAGCAAAATTCCCCCGATATAATAATGGTCATTGATGGCGTTATGGATCGGGGGATTTATCTATGAACAAAAGAACGTTAAAGGTGGCATTTCCGTATACATTTCCTGTGCTTATGGGATATCTATTTCTTGGAATTGCGTTTGGAGTATTGCTTGGCAGCAAAGGGTATCATGTGGGATGGGCACTTCTTATGAGTCTTTTTATTTATGCCGGTTCCATGCAGTTTGTGGCGATCGACCTTTTGGCAGGGGCATTTAACCCGGTATCCGCTATGCTGGTTACGCTTATGGTCAATGCACGCCATATTTTTTACGGATTGTCCATGCTGGATAAATTTAAAATTTGCGGCAGACTGAAGCCGTATATGGTTTTTTCACTTACAGATGAAACCTATTCCCTGCTGTGTGCAGCAGAACCTCTGGGTGTTGACCGCAAATGGTTTATGTTTTGTATCGCCGTACTGAATCAGCTTTACTGGGTGACGGGTTCCGTCATCGGAAATGTGGCGGGGAGTCTTATAAAATTTGATTCGACCGGCATTGATTTTGCCATGACGGCGTTGTTTATTGTGATTTTTATCGAACAGTGGGAGAACACCAGAAATCATGTTCCGGCGCTTCTTGGCCTTGGCATCACCCTGTTGTGTCTGATCGTATTTGGACGGGACTGGTTTATCATAGCGTCGATGGTTGGGATTTTCGTAAGTCTTGTGGGTCTGCACGGACGGATGAAAAAGAAGGAGGAGATGCCATGACATCTGTACAGGCACTTATAACGATACTTGTGATTGCGGCGGTGACCGTACTGACAAGAGTACTGCCGTTTGCCATGTTTCCGGGGAATAAAAAGACACCGGAGTTTATTCTTTATCTGGGAGAAGTACTGCCGTTTGCCATTATTGGCATGCTGGTAGTATACTGTTTTAAATCCGTCTCCGTGGTTCGGGCGCCGTTCGGCATTCCCGAAGTGATTGCAGCAGCATTTGTCGTATTCATACATAAGTGGAAGCATAACCTTCTGCTGAGCATCGGAGGCGGGACGATTTTGTACATGCTGCTGGTGCAGCTGGTGTTCTAAAAGGCCGCTTTATTAAAGGTATGAGACATTCTGTCCCGAGATATAATATAAATAAGAACAAATCAGCGCTCAGGTCTGCAGATGAGAGATCGTTTTTCGTTTGTTGTCACGACGGTACTCATATTTTTGCTGGTGCCGGTTATCATTACGTTTTTGCTTTCGGGCAGGCAGTCGATCACGATAGAAAAAGCGCCGGATGCCGAAAATTATTTGGCAGGTATCGTATACCGGCAGGTTGCTGCGGATTATCCGCTGGAAGCTGTTAAGGCACAGGTTGTCCTGGCCAGAAGTACATTTGTGCGTCAAGTTAAGGATGGGACAATGACAAAGAGACAGCTGGAACAGATTGCCCAGAATCTGAAATCCGATATGGAGAGCAGGAATTTTGAAAAGCAGTACGAATTAATTCAGCGTGCAGTGATTGCCACCAGAGGGGAAGTGCTTGCGTATAACGGGGAAGTTTGCTTTGGTGTATTTCATCGGCTCAGCACGGGAAGAACCAGAAATGCAAAAAGCGTGCTTCAGGATGCGTCCTATGAGTATCTGACGGGTGCAGAAAGTGTAAAAGATCAGGAAGCAGAAGATTATCTGACGGGACATTATTTTACGCCTGCTTTTTTAGAAAAGGAATTTCAGGAATTTGGAATCACATTTTCTGCTTCGGCGGGGGATGTAATCGAAGTAGAAGAACGGGATGAAGCGGAGTATGTTACAAGTGTGAAGATTGGCGGTCAGACGTGTACTGGAGAGGAGCTGCGGCAGATGCTGCATTTGCCGTCTGCCAGTTTTGTTGTTGAGCAGCTGGACGGGAAGGTGCGCTTTTTGTGCAGAGGAGCCGGTCACGGACTGGGTATGAGCCAGTATGGAGCCGGATGCATGGCCCGTGAGGGGAGTACATATCATGAGATTCTGGAACATTATTTTCCGGAAACGGAAATTCTTGTAACGAAAAAGTGAATAGAAACATCATATTCGGGAAATCTATAAGGGAAATACTTAAACTGTTAGAGGTGAAGAATATGATGAGAAAAGAAAGAAATTTAAGGCTGGCTGTCAGCGGTATCCTGCTGCTGGCTGTCGTTGCTGCTGGTATCGGCATGTACCGGGCGGACCAGAAAGGAAACACAAAACAGGATACGCAGATTGAAAACGAGGAACTGGCAGAGGAGACGCCTCTATCAGATGGAGACGCTTCGGAGAATGAAGAAACGGAAAGTACAGATGTAAACACTTCCAATGCAGAAGCACAGATGGAAGATACAGAAGATGCTGAGACGGCAGAAGATGCAGAAGCACAGGAAGAGACGGCTGCCGATGAGACAGCTGCACAGGATGTGCTTCCTTCCCTGGACTTCAACGATAATACCGTGATGGAATGGCCGGTATCCGGTGATGTTCTGATCGATTACAGTATGGATGGTGCCGTATATTTTCCAACATTGGAAGTTTATAAATACAATCCGGCAGTAATTCTGAGCGCACAGGCTGACCAGCAGGTACTTGCTGCTGCCAACAGTAAAGTCGTATCTGTTGAAGAAAATCCGGAAACGGGTATGACAGTGACCATGGATATGGGCAATGGCTATCAGGCAGTGTACGGACAGCTGAAGGATGTATCCGTAACACCGGAGCAGACGATCACAGCCGGAACCGTGATTGGGACCGTTGCACAGCCGACCAAGTACTATACGTCAGAAGGTACAAATCTGTACTTTGCACTGACAAAGGACGGTACGGCAGTTGATCCGTTTATGTATCTTCCAACAGAAGAAGAATAATCTTTTCACAAAACGAGGGGAATATCGTATAATAAAGTATAGATGAAAGGGCAGTGTAAAATTCGCAATCGAATTTTTTACAGAATATAGTATTTACAACATGAGTGATGTACCCTTTATCGATTGCTTTAGTATAAACGGTTTTGCAGACATTTGTTTGCAAAACTGTACATAGCCCTGGGGATGAAGAATTATGAATTATACGTATATTGTAAAATGTAAGGACGGCAGTTTGTATACCGGATGGACAAACAATCTCGATAAACGCATCAGTGCTCATAATGCCGGACAGGGAGCCCGCTATACAAAAAGCCGGCGTCCGGTAACACTGGTGCATTATGAAGTTTTTGAAACGAAAGAAGAGGCGATGCGCAGAGAATATGCTATTAAACAGATGACTCATGCGCAGAAAGCAAAGCTGTGTCAATATCCGTTGTAATAGTTTGCTCCGTCATGATTTTTAATTAAATTAAGAAGTAAGCAAGAACGTCCGCTTTCCTGCGCAGGGGTTTTACGCGCGGGAAAGCGGACGTTTGTATTGCGGCTGTTTTATTTTTCTATTCCTTTTCGGGAGCAGAGCCCCTGATCAAACGGATGTTTAATTTTGCGGATTTCAGACACATAATCCGCAAGGTCCACTAACGTCTGGCTTGGATTTTGTCCGGTCAAAATCACTTCCAGATTTTCGGGCTTGTTTTTGAGGTATTCAATAAGAAGCATTTCATCAAACAACTCTGCCTTAATCGTGTAAATTAACTCGTCAAAAAACACCACATCATAATGTTCGTTTTCAATTGTCTGGGTGAGCATCTTAAATTGATTTTCATAGTATTCTTTTCGTTCTTTTTTTTCTGTCTCGCTCATCTGAAAACTGAATTTTTCGCATTCCAGACCGTCTACAAATGTAATATTTGGAACTTTCTCCAAAATCTTGCGCTCACTGGTAGAATTATTTTTCATAAATTGATAAACCAGCACCCGATATCCATACCCGGCCGCGCGGGTGGAAAGTCCCATTCCTGTCGTTGTTTTTCCTTTTCCGTCTCCACAGTAGATGTGGATACAACCTGTCTGCTTTTCCATAACAACTTCCTTTCTCTTATAATAACAATGACTTTGGGAAAAGTATAGCAGGCTTAGAGCTCATTGGCAAGTTCCCGCCCGTCTGCAAATGCAGCAGCATTTTCTAAAGTGACGGTTGCAATCGCTTCCATGGCTTCACGTGTAAAAAAGCCCATGTGAGAGGTGATCAGTACATTGGGGAATGAAGTCAACCGGATCAGATGTTCATCATTGATAATGTCGTTGGACCGGTCTTCATAAAAGACACCGTCTTCCTCTTCATAGACGTCCAGACCAACACCGGCAAACTTTTTACCGGCAAGGCCGTCAATCAGTGCAGCGGTATCGATTAATGCACCGCGTGATGTATTGATCAGATAGACGCCGTCTTTCATCAACGAGATTGCTTTGTGGCTGATCAGGTAATGTGTATCCGCAGTCAGCGGACAGTGCAGGGAAATAATGTCCGACTGGGAAAAAAGCGTATTACAGTCGGTATAGGTGACATTTAATGAGGTGTTTGGGTAAGGGTCGTATGCCAGGATATTCATACCAAAGCCCTGACAGATCCGGATCATGGATTGTCCGATCTTCCCGGTACCGATAATACCTGCCGTACGTCCAAATAGGGTTTGACCCATCAAACCGTTGATGCTCATGTTAAAGTCCCGCGTTCGGCTGTAAGCCCTGTGTGTATAACGGTTGACAGTCAACAGAAGTGCCATTGCATATTCTGCAACGGCATCCGGGGAATAGCTGGGAACACGAAGTACATGAATGCGGCCGCGTGCAGCATCAAGATCGACGTGATTGTAGCCCGCACTTCGCAGTAAAATTACTTTCACATCAAGATTACATAATTCATCTACTATTGCTGCTGTGACAAAGTCATTGACGAAAATACAGATGGCTTCACAGCCTGCAGCCAATGGAATGGAAGATTCTTTCAGTGGACTTTCCAGGAAATTAATATTAATGTTATATTGATGTGACAGGGGTTCAAACCAGATCCTGTCATAGGGTTTTGTACTGTAAAATGCAATATTCATAATGTCCTCCAGGTCTTTTTATATGATTATGCGGAGATTACATGCGGAATATACAACAGTCACAGTAATATTGGAGTAAAAAGTGCGGAAAAGGGCGTTAATATGTGCTATTTATGTCATTATAAACTGTGCTATAGTAAATTTACACAAATCACGGGGGGAAATGATTGAAAAATTGTGATAAAGCACAAAAACAGTTATTGCATAAGCCTCCGATAGATCTTTGGTGAGCAGCCGACTTTGTCAGAAAAAATATTGATAAAACTGCCGCTGCTGCCATATCCAACTTCATAGGCGATTTCCGTGATGGTCTTTGAAGTTCTGATTAAAAGGATCTTGGCTTTGTCCATTCGAGAATTGATGACATAATCCATCGGCGAATATCCGGTTTCATCTTTAAAGCGGTGTGAAAAATAGTAAATACTCAGGTTAGAGAGATCTGCAAGTTCCTGTAGTGTGATTTTTTTCCCAACATTATCGCGGATATAGCGGATTGCCATGTGGACGGGGCTCTCCTCGGACGGAGTACTGTAGTCATCCAGATCGTTCAGCATCTGCAGAAGCTTATAAATGCGCATGGAGGTGGCAAACATGTTTTCAATGCCTCCGTTTTCATAGAAATAGACGGTGTTGTATAGGAAATTGCCGATCAGCAGATTGTTTTTGGAGCGAATCAGCGGACCGCGCACAGAAAGAATATGTTCTACAATTTCATGAGAGTTGGAACCGTCAAAATGTATAAATGTAAATTCCAGGCCATTTTCAGCCTGATAGTAATGTGGGTTTGAACAGTCGATCAAAACGACATCACCTTTTTGTGCATCAAATTTTTGATTCATATGTTCGACGTGCATGATGCCCTCACGGATATACATGACGAGAAGCGGCGGGTAATAATCACGTTTCATCATGTATCGTGATGTGGAAAAGTAGTGGCCGCACCACGTCATATAAAAATAAAGTTGTTCCGCCAGAGCAGAGGGTGTAAAAGAAAAACAAATGGAATGGTCCAGAATTCCGGGATCGACACTTTTCATAAAAATTCTCCTTCGTTCAAAAAATTAAAATAAATGTTTAATATTATAATAAAACAGTAGTTTTGGATTGATTTGTTGTGCAAATCTTAACATAAATTTTATAAAAAAGCAAGATAGGTGAACGGCATAGCAAATCTGCACATTGGTTTTCAATTGTATTTAGACTATAATACCAAACATGAACAAAACATGAACGGATTGTTTATGAATAATGACGATACATAGCTGAAATTTACAAGTAGTTCATAAAAAGTTATTTTTTTTAAGCAACAAAATGAATGCAATTAACATTAGGACAAATCTGTAGAAAAACAGGATAAATCAACTTTTTATGTTTTATGTGCTCTAAACGCGGAACGCGTACTATAGAGAAATTTAAGGAAGTGGGAGGTTATGTGTAATGGAGTCTCAAAGCAACAAGAATTTTTTGTCCACTCTGAAGAAGCAGGG
>CAZUNG010000024.1:0-34296 GCA_964621905.1 uncultured Ruminococcus sp.
ACATTACAGAGGACGTTCCGGTGGGATGCTATCTGATTCAGCAGCTGGGCAGGAAATACAATGTTCCGACACCGACGGTTGACTGCATGATCTATCTGGCAAATGTGATGATCAAACGTGACCTGATTGCAGGAAGTAAGTATACTCTGGATTATTTGGATATCGATCATATGACAGATGAGCAGCTGCAGAAATATCTGTATGACGGAGAGTTTACCCCGAAACAGTGATAAGAAGCAGAAATTTCTCTCTCATGGTTAAATATATGTGACTTTCAATTTGGGAAGGCCGTTTAGGATCAGTAGGCATATTTCAAATGGAATGATTGGAATATGCCTACTGTTTTACAAAAAAATATTGTACAAAAAAAAATACAAGAGAGAAATCTGCAGCGGATATCTTAAAAGAAAGAGTAGGAGGATAAAGATGATTGATTTATTTATCAGCGCCTTTCTGAAGGGAGGCATGTACATCCTGATCAGTATGGGATTGTCGCTGGTTTATGGTGTCATGAAGATACCGAACTTTGCTCATGGAGAATTCTACCTGATCGGTGCATACTGCTCCTACATCGGGCTTTCCATGCTGAGGCTTCCGGGGGTTGTTGTCATCGCCCTGGCGGCAGTGGTAGGTTTTGTGTTTGGAGCCATTATTGAGCGTCTTACGTTTAATCCGTTGAGAAAACGATCAAAATCTGACTGGAGTTTGAATACGTTTCTTGTAACAGCAGGCGTCAGTTTCGTAATACAGAATATTGCACAGATGATTTTCAGTGCAGAATTCCTGGGAGTCGAAAAAATCTGGCAGGGATCCTTTAACATAGCAGGCATCAATGTTCCGATGGACCGTGTGATCTCGTTTATCGTTGCAATTGCAGTGGTAATTATCTTCTGGGCGTTCCTGAAAAAGACCAGGACAGGAAATGCGATCACGGCTGTCTCGGAGAATGAAGAGGGAGCTATGCTGATGGGCGTTCAGATCAATTCGATTCATACGCTGACTTTTGCGCTCAGCAGTATGCTGGCGGCGATTGCAGGGGCCGCGCTGATCTCCATTACACCGGCATATCCTGCAATGGGGTTGAAACCACTTTATTCAGCATGGTTTGTAGTCATACTGGTAGGTCTTGGCAATCTGGAAGCGACGATTGTAGGTGCATTCATGGTTTCGTTTGTCGAAGTGTTTGCAACGTACTTTGTGGGTGCTGCCTGGGCAGATGCCGTATCACTTTCTGTTATCGTAGTAATTCTGCTGATTAAGCCGACCGGTTTGTTTGGTAAGAAAGTAAAAGTATAAGAGAGAGGATTGAGGAATTTGCCATGAAAGAGAGAAAGATATCTAAAGTTTCTGCGATACTGGGCAAAGCAGGCTTAAGCCCTGTCAGCCTGCTGGCATTCATTGTTCTGGCCCTGTCTCCCATGTTTGCGGGCAACGAATATAATATCCGTCTCCTGTTAATGTGTGTGATGTATGGAACACTGGCGATGGGTTTTGATCTGTCGGCAGGCTATATCGGGGTAGCCAACTGGGGTTATGCGGCCCTGATGGGACTTGGCGGTTATACGTCAGCACTTCTTTTTGAGCGGATGGGCCTGTCGCCATGGATCGGAATGATTTGTGCAGGGCTGGTCGCCACATTTGCCGGTCTGCTGATCGGTCTGCTGACCTTGCGTATGGACGGAATGTTCGCGGCATTGCTGGCATGGTTTGTTGGATTGATACTTATGAACGCTGCGAATGCATTGACAGATCTGACACGCGGTGCCCTGGGACTTCAGGTTCAGCCATTGTTTGATACACCGTGGGCCACGCCGTATTTCTATGTGATATTTACGATCTGTGTGATCACGTACATTGTATTGAGAGTTATTGTGAAATCAAATCTGGGACTCGCATTTACGGCCCTCGGACAGGATATGCAGACGGCATGTACCACCGGTGTCAGTCCCCTGAAGTACAGATTGATCAACTTCTGTATTTCCTGTTTTATCGCAGGAATTGTCGGTGGTTTTTACGCACATTATATCGGAATTCTGACTCCGACATTGATGGCAACCAAGGGTACCATCCAGATCCTGGTAATCGCTTACTTTGGCGGCCGGGGCAGCATCTGGGGACCGCTTCTTGCAGCGTTTATCACTATGCCGATTTTTGAATCCTTGAATTCACTGGTTGAGCTTAAATATATCATCTACGGTCTGGTGCTGATCCTGATCATGATCTTTATGCCAAATGGAATTGCGGGATTTGAGAAACCAGTGAAAGAATTTTTCAAAAAACGACTTGCGAAAAAAGACGCAAACAAATAAAGGAATCTTATAATGAAGGAATCTCACATTAAGAAAAGGAGAAAAGGTATGAGAAAACGAACAAGAGCAACGATGGCATTAGTTATGGCTGCAATGTGTGCATTTGGAACTGTGATGACTGGTTGTGGCGGAGGCGGAGCCTCTGCAGGAAAAGACGATGATGTATTGAAGATCGCTGTTCCGATTCCGTTGACAGGAGAGTCAGCAAAAGCCGGAAAAGAGATCCAGGATACGGTTACCCTGGCTTTCGAAGAAGTTGGAAATAAAGTCGGCAGTTATACAATAGAGCTTGATTTTGTAGATGCCACCTCAGACGCCGATAAGGGAGCACTGGCACTGGAAGAAGGGATTGTAAAGAGAGGCGATGAAGTGGTCTTAAGCAGCTGGAACAGTTCCGTGGCAGTCGCTATGGTGGACGTTGTCTCCAAGTATAAAGTTCCCTGGTATTTTTCAAGTTCCTCCTCTTCTGTGATCAATGAGAAGGTAGAAGGAAAAGAAGACGGTTATCTTTTGAGCAAGATCTGGCCGAAATCTGAGTCTCTGGCAATCGGATACTTTTCATTGCTGCAGGAGATGATCGATGCAGGACAGTGGGATGCATCCAAGGTAAAATATGCAGTGTTCGCAGATGATACGGATTTTGGACGGGTATTCGGTGAGACAGTAAAAGAATCCATGCCGGAATTTAACGGTGAGTGTGTTTTTGAAGACTACACCGCGATCAACGTGACGGATTTCTACACTTCCATTACGAAGATGAAAGAATCCGGGGCAAATCTGGCATTTGTTCAGCTGACAAATCCGGCCGCAGGTGCTGCATTTATTAAACAGGCGAAAGAATCCAATCTGCCATGCCTTCAGACTTCAGACTGTATGACGGAAGCCTCAAACTGGTATGAGCTGACTGGAGATGCCGGAACTGGTACGCTGGTATGCCGTTCCAAACTGATCAATGACAACGCAATGAAGTTTGCGAAAGCGTTCGAAGACAAATACGGATACACTCCGGCGGCTACCACCGGTGGTATCAACTATGACGGTGCAAAATTCCTGATCAAATGTATCGAGGAATGTGAGAAGAAATATGAGAAGGTAAACTCTGAGACGATGTATCAGTTCGGCAAAGAAGTTCTGCAGACCGGCGGAATCACATATGACGAAAGTGTTCTCGTTAAATCCTATGAATACAATGAGGAAAATGGAATTGACCCGATCGTCGATGAAGATCATTTCTACTTCCAGGTAACGCAGCTGGATGGTGACAAAGAAGTTGTAGTTTGGCCGAGTGCTGACAAAGAAGCAGATGTGTTCGTACCTGACTATGTCAAATAATCATGCAGTAAGACGCAGGAGGTTATTATGTTACTAGAGACAATTGACGTTGAAAAACGTTTTGGAGGATTGGTTGCAGTTAACAACGTTTCACTTCAGGTGAAGGAAGGAGAAGTTGTCGGCATAATCGGTCCAAATGGCGCCGGAAAGACAACGTTTCTCAACTGCATCGCAGGATTCTATGCTCCGGAAAAAGGAAAGGTTCTGTTTCAGGGGAAAGACATCACCGGTTTTGCACAGGAAAAACTCTGTCACCTTGGGATCTCCCGAACCTTCCAGAACGTGCGCGGATTTCCGAAGATGACGGCGCTGGAGAATGTGATGGTCGGCTGTGTGTTTGGCGCACAAAAGCCGAGGGGGGCAAGGGAGAAAGCCCGTGAGCTGCTGGAGTTTGCACAATTCCCCCTTCCGGAAGACACGCTTGTAGAGAATTTAAATACGATTCAGCTGAAACGGCTGGAGCTGGCAAGGTCCCTGGCAACAGGATGCAAGCTCTTGCTGCTGGACGAGGTGGCGGCGGGATTAACACCCGCTGAGCTGCCGGGCTTTATTGAACTCGTTCGTAAAATCAGGGACAGCGGTGTCACAATCATATGCATTGAGCATTTGATGCGTTTCATTACAGGAATTTGTGACAGGGTGGCTGTGCTCGAATTCGGTACAAAAATTGCAGAGGGAGTTCCGAATGAAGTTCTGTCAGATGAAAAAGTAATCAGTGCTTATTTAGGAAAGACTGAGATTCACTGATGATAGAAACCTAACGGAATGAGGTGATACAATTGCTTAAATTAGAACATGTAGATGCCGGCTATGGAAAGCTGGGCATTCTGTGGGATGTTTCTCTGGAAGTGGCACCGGGGGAATTCGTTGCCCTGGTCGGACCAAACGGAGCCGGAAAGACAACGACCCTTCGGGCGGTTTCCAACATCATCACACCTACAAAGGGAAAGATCATATTTGATGGACATGACATTACAAAATCTTCTGTGCAGGAGATCATGAAGAGCGGACTGAGCTACATCACAGATGATGGCGCGCTGTTCTCTGGGATGACCGTGCAGCAGAATCTGAAGATGGGGGCCTACGCCATCAAAGATAAAGTAAAGATTCAGGAGAGTTATGAAAAGGTACTGGAGATGTTTCCGAGGCTGAAAGAACGATTAAAACAGAATGCAGGGACTTTGAGCGGCGGTGAGCGCAAGATGCTGGCGATCGCCAGGGGACTGATGTCGGCTCCCAAGGCGATGCTGATCGATGAGCCTTCTTTGGGACTGGCTCCGAACATTGTATTCCAGGTGCTTGAAACTTTGAAACAACTGACAGTAGACGGGGTTTCCATTCTGCTGGTAGAACAAAATGTAAATACGACCTTACAGGTGGCAGACCGCGCCTATGTGCTGGAGGACGGACGCGTTGTGCTCTCCGGCAGGAGCGATGAGCTTCTGGCAAGCGATCACATTCAGAAAGCGTATCTTGGCATTTAGATTGCCGGAACCTGGATTAATGAAAGGATACTTTTTATATGAAATTCTATAACATTAACGATATTGACGGATTTTTTAAAACGCTTCAGACGTGTGAAGGTACGGTGGAGCTGGTCACGTCGGAAGGGGACTGCTTAAATCTGAAATCAAAGCTGTCACAGCTCGTTGTCTATGCAAATGTTTTCTCAGGCGGAAAGATTCCGGAGATGGAGATTCGCACCAGTAAACCGGAAGACATGGCAAAACTTGTTTCTTTTGTTGTAACTGCAGTTGAGTGATCAACGCTGAGATAAAAACGGAGGTATGGATATTCTGGTGAGCGTGAATCCATATCTTCGTTTTTTATGTTTACCACAACTTTAAAGAAAGGATGTAAGAATTTATGCAAAATCAAGGTACAAAAAGTTATATGGGACGAATCAACCGCTTGAAGGAACGGGTATTAAATACTTATCCGGAAATCGATATGGAGAATGCGGTAATTCTGACCAGAGGCTTTGCGGAATCGGAGGGAGAAGCCCATGTGGTACAGAAAGCTTATGCTTTCCGGAAACAGTGCATGGAGAAGTCGATCCCCATCTGGGACGATGAGCTGATCGTCGGAAATGCGGGGAGTAAGCAGCGCGGCGGTCTGGTGTGTCCCGATGACTGCTGGTCGTTTATCGACCGGGAAATCGATACCATAAATGAACGCCAGTATGATCCCTTCCACCTGAAAGAGGAGGATCGCAGGCTGTTTCTGGATGTTGTGAAACCTTACTGGCAGGGTCGTTCCATCAATGAAAAATGGGAAAAACAGATGCCGGATGTGGTGCGGACACTGCGCAACTGCGGCGTTCTCTACATTGACCGCAAGTGCGTGCGGGGCTGGGGCGAGCTGACCGCAGATTACGCTCTCATCATCCGGGAGGGTGTGGAAGGCATCGAGAAGCGGATTCAGGATGTGCGTGATACGCTTGATCTCTCTGTGAAAGGCGACTTTGAGAAAATGACGTATTTAAAGGCTCTTTCGCTGGTTGCGGACGGGCTGCGGCAGCTGGGGAAACGCCATGCCGAAAAGGCCAGAGAGATGGCAGAGACAGAGACGAATGCAAAGAGAAAACAGGAACTTCTGGATATCGCCGAAGTCTGCGACAGAGTACCGGAAAAACCGGCACGTACGTTTCGGGAAGCGCTGCAGTCCATGTATTTCCTGCACATCTGTATCTTTATGGAGCACAATGCACCAAGTTACAATCCTGGCTGCTTTGATCAGTATATGTGGCCGTATTATAAGGCGGATCTGGAAGCCGGACGAATTACCGAAGACGAGGCTCAGGAGCTGCTGGACTGTCTGTGGGTAAAGTTTTCAGAGCAATGTCTGCTGCAGGATGCAACCACTGCCCGGTATTCCGCAGGATACCCCATGTTCC
Organism: uncultured Ruminococcus sp.; assembly: GCA_964621905.1. Classification (GTDB taxonomy): domain Bacteria; phylum Bacillota; class Clostridia; order Lachnospirales; family Lachnospiraceae; genus Ruminococcus_G. The sequence goes on from CAZUNG010000024.1 coordinate 6,538, forward strand.
AGAATCTCTGTGTCGGCGGTGTGGATGAAAATGGAATGGATGCTGTCAATGAACTGTCATATCTGGTTTTGCAGGCGACCATGGATGTGCAGATGTATCAGCCGTCCCTGTCTGTCAAGTACAATCTGGCACAGAATCCGGACCGGTTCCTGAAAAAAGTTGTAGAACTGATGCAGATGGGAACGGGATTTCCGGCATTCCACAATGATACCGTGGGAACTATGATGATGATGAATAAAGGAGTTCCGTTAAAAGAAGCGTATAACTGGAATCCATGCGGATGTGTGGAGACGAGCCTCGCCGGCAAGCAGCGCTGTTATACCTCCTATGCAGATTACAATCTGGGTTCCATCGTGGAATTCGCCTTAAATGACGGAAAGAGCCGTAAATACGACTGCTATGCAGCGGCCCGGACCGGAGATCCCAGAACTTTTGAGACCTTCGGGCAGTTTTTGGATGCAGTAAAGGAGCAGATCCGTTTTGTGTTAAAAGCTGTCGTTGAGGGAAACCTTGTGTGTACTCAGATCGTTCGTGAGATGGAGTGCCCGGTGGCTTCCCTGACCTTCAAGGAATGCATTGAGACTGCCAATGACTATGCAACCGGCGGAGCGAAGTACAGCATCGGTGACGGCCTGGATGCCATCGGCGTGGCGGACCTCATCAACAGTATCTTAGCAGTAAAGGAACTGGTATATGACACGAAGCGCCTCGACATGGATACCCTGTGCAAAGCGCTGGAAGCGAACTTTGAGGGATATGAGGATGTACAGGCAATGTGCATGCGCGCAACGAAATACGGCAATGACGATGAAGTGGCAAATAAGATGGCAAGAGATATGTTCAACTATATTGCAGATTACATCGAGAGCTTCCAGCATCCTTATGGACACTACAACGGCGGTATCCTTCCGGTATCCGGCAATACTCCGTTCGGTATGGAAGTGGGAGCCCTGCCTTCCGGAAGAAAGGCGTATGTTCCGTTAGGCGACGGCATCAGCCCCAACCAGGGAACTGACACCAACGGCATGAGTGCGGTACTGAAAAGCTGCTCCAACATTCCGCATGTCCGTTTTAACCAGGGAACTCTGCTGAACCAGAAGCTGGATCCGGCATTTGCCCGGGGAGAAAAATCCATACAGTCACTGATGGGATACCTGAAAAGTCTCTGTGCAATGGGCATCTTCCATGTTCAGTTTAACGTGGTAGATCCAGAGGTGCTGCTGGATGCACAGGAGCATCCGGAAAATCACAGTGACCTGCTCATTCGCGTGGCAGGATACACCGCTTACTTTACGGAGCTGGGACCGGAGACACAGGGAGATATCATTTCCAGAACCACGCAGACACATATCTGAGGGGCGGAAGATGAACCAGGGAACGGTATTAAGAATTGAAAAAATATCGCCCAATGACGGCAGCGGGCTGAGGACAGTCGTCTTTTTGAAAGGCTGTCCCCTGCGCTGTCAGTGGTGCTCGACGCCTGAATCGCAGAGTGCAAAACCTGAACTGTACTATAAGCAGGCAAAATGTATCCATTGCGGCCGCTGCATTGCCAGCTGCCCGCAGCATGCTTTATCTGTCTCCCGGGACCGGCGCGCTGTGGTCAGAGACAAAAGCAAATGTATACAGTGTTTTCGATGCGCAAAGGTCTGCCTGACGGAGGCGGCGGGAGTATATGGAAAAAGCATGACAGTGCAGGAAGTCATGCAGGAGATCCGGAAAGAATCTCTGTTTTACTTCTTTTCCGGGGGCGGTGTGACGCTGAGCGGCGGAGATGTGCTCCTTCAGGCAGAGTTTGCGGCCAAGATCCTCCGCAATTGCAGGGAAGAGTGTATCGATACGACAGCGGAACTCGACATGTTCGGACCTTATGACAACGTACGCACGGTGCTGGAACATCTGGACAGTGTCTATGTGGATATCAAGCTTATGGATACCGAAGCGCACAAAAAGTGGACGGGGGTGGGAAATGAAACCATCCTGGAGAATATCAGGCGGGCTTCGGCGGAATTTCCGGATAAGCCAATGTCTGTCCGTGTTCCTTTGATTCAGGGAATCAATGATACGGAAGAAAACATTCAAAGAACGGCGGAGTTCTGCAGGCAGCTGCCTTCCTGCCGGGAGTTGGAGTTCCTTCCCTATCATCGGCTGGGAAGCTCCACCTATGAGTACCTGGACCGCCCGTACGGTTTACAGGAACTGGAACCCATGTCCGCAGAGAAGGCAGAGGAAAAGATACGAATGATCGACCGGACATTGCTCCCCTTTGCGGTTAAGGTATCATGATACCCAAGGGTCAAAAGGTCATGTTTTCAGGATTGCGGGAGCGCAGCGTAGCAATCCGTGGGTTCATACTATAATGATAAAACAATAGAAATGATTGGAGGCTAGGAGAAGGTATTATGAGATTAAAATATGATTTTGCAGACCAGAAGGAACTGGATCTGATCCACGAATATTCCATGAAAATGCTGGCAGAAAACGGTGTAGTGTTTGCCTGTGATGAGCTGTTGGAATTGTTTCAAAGCCATGGCTTCCGGACTGACGGACAGATCGTCTATATGACGGAAGCGGATGTTCAGAATGCATTAAAGACATGTCCGTCTGCATTTTCGTGGCATGGAAGAAATTCCAGCCTGACGGTTGGCGGCGGCCGGACGATCTGTGCTCCTTCCTATGGTCCCATCTATCTGCTGGAAGATGGCTATTACCATAAGATTGACCGGAAACGATACACGGACTTTGCCAAACTGAATGCATCCAGTAAAGTACTCGATGTCTCCAACCCCAACATGCTGGATTTCTCTTTCATTCCGGAAACGTATGCGTCCGACTGGGCGATGGCGACGGTATTGATGATGGATGAAAAGCCGGCCATCGGCATGGTGGACGGCAGACAGAGTGCTCATAACGCCATAACGATGACGCAGGACTTTTATGGGATTTATGACAAACCGGTATTAAACAGCCTGATCAGTGTGGCTTCCCCGAGTCATTTTTCCACGGCCATGTGTGAGGCACTGATCGAATATGCCACAGCAGGACAGGCTGTTTTTATCACGCCTTCCAGTATGAGCGGTATGACGGTTCCGGGCTCCATCGCATCTCTTCTGTTGTCCAATAATGTGGAGACGCTGTCCGGTGTAGTGGCTGCTCAGATGATCCGCCCGGGGACTCCGGTGATGTATGGAATTCAGAGCCATGGCTGTGATCTGCGCTACGGTACGCCTTCCATAGGAAGTGCAGAACAGGTATTGATCTTCTCGGCGGCGAAAGCCATGGGAAGCTACTATAACCTGCCGGTACGAACCGGCGGTTCCTCCTGTGATGCCAAACAGGTGGACATGCAGGCCGGCATCGAATCCTATGCAACCATGTATGCTACCATACAAAGTGGCGCAGATCTGATGGTGCACTCTTTGGGAAGCCTGGAATCTGACAGTTCAGTCAGCTTTGATAAATTTATGTACGATGAAGAGATTCTGCAGATGGTGCAGCGTGTCAATCGCGGCTTTGAAGTCAGTGAAGAGACTCTGCTCTATGACTGTTTCCTGGAAGCGGGGCCGGGCGGCCAGTTCCTGACACTGTCCGAGGATAACATGGAAGACAGTCTGTGCTGTTATCGGGAAGATTATCTGATGACTCGGATTGCAAATCACGTATCCCACGGAACCTGGGAAGAGAGCGGCCGGAAGATGGTCACTGACATAACAAAAGAAATGTGGACAAAACGTCTGGAAGAGTATCAGATGCCGGAGATCACGGCAGAGCAGAAGGAAGTGCTCATGAAATACGTGCCGAAGGAACTTCTGTTTCATGAAGAAGCATGAAAAACAGTCTGGTTTTTTACATCATAGGAATCCTCATGGGAAGTACCCAGGGGGTTGTGGCCAGCTTTATTGATCTGAACAGTTATGAGATCGTCCTGCTTCGGTCTGTCATAGGAGGCGTATCCGTAGCGCTCCTGTTCTTCGGGACGGGGCACAGGCTTAACGAATACAGGAATAAGCGCGATGTATTCTTTATCACATTGTCAGGAATCTCCATGGCGGTGAACTGGCTTCTCCTGTATGAGGCATTTACACTGATCGGGGTCAGTGTGGCGACAATTATCAATTTCTGTGCGCCGATTATCGTGGTGGTATTGTCGCCCCTGATATTTCGGGAGCGGCTCACACTGCGGAAACTTCTGGCGCTTGCGCTGACGGTGACGGGGGTGTTTCTGATCAGCGGACAGGCGGTGAGCCACGGGCTGAGTGTAAGAGGACTGCTTCTGGCACTGTGCGCGATGGTGATGAATGCGGCGATGGTAATCTTTAACAAACTGTCCAGAGAAATCAAGGGAATGGACAATGCGGCGCTTCAGCTGGCGGTGGCGCCCGTTGTCGTGCTGTTGTTCTTTGCCGTACGCGGAGGATTCCATTTTCAGATCCAGACGGGAGACTGGCTTCCGATCTTGTGGGTGGGAATTATCAGCACAGCGCTTAGTAATTTGCTCTTTTTTTCCACCATTGGCAGACTGCCTGCACAGACCGTGTCACTTTGCGGATATCTGGAGCCGGCGTCGGCAGCAGTTTTGGCGGCTGTCATTTTAAAAGAGATGATGACACCGGTGCAGATCGTTGGAGCTGTGCTGATCGTGGGCGGTGCCGTCTGGGGAGAAGGGCTGTACAAGAAATCACTTTATAGACGAAAGGAAGAGAGGTAACGCCATATGGGGAAATTGGGAGGCCTTGATAAAAAGGCATTTGTAACGCATGTGGATGATGTGGAATGGAAAGAGGTCGGTGACGGTCTCAGAATCAAAGAACTCCTCTGTGAAAGAACAGCGGGAAAAACAGAGTTTTGCTTCGGCGTGGCCCAACTGGAGGCCGGGCACGATATTCCGCTTCACCGGCACAATCTTGCACACTGCAATTATATTCTGGAAGGCGAAGTGTGGGCCCGTCTGGGCCGCCAGCGATTTCAGCTGGAGGCAGAAGCTTCCAACTACTTTTCGATCGGAGTTCCGCATGCTTATGAAGCATCCGGCAATAACGGCGTCCGCTTTCTCTACTGTTTTGCAACAGACAATGAAACGGGGGAGAATATCCAGTCCGAACCGGTAGCGGAAGAGGTGGCGCGGGCTTACTATCAGCCAAACTGTCCTACAGACCTGATGAACCCAAGCGGAGCCGGCGGTTCCAGATGGGCCGCGGCCGGAGATGCAGATCCGTACATCATGGTGGAAGCCGCACAGGGATCCCGCAGTCAGTTTTTTACATCTACTTTTGACGAGGGAAAAGGATGTAAGGAGTTCTGGTGGGGACGCTGTATCACGAAACCAAATTGCCGGTATACCCCACATTTTCATGAGCAGCCCGAAATTTTCTACATTCTTTCGGGACATGGAACGATGTACGGCGGAAGTGAAATCTTTCAGGTAACACCAGGTTCGCTTTTTTATGCCCCTAAGAATTGTATGCACGGTATGGTGAATGACGGAAATGATACGCTGCTGGCGCTGTATGCCTGCAATTTGGAAGTAGCAGGGTCTGCTTACAACAGAGAAGAAATCGCAGATGTTCCGATTGTAGCACCGGCAGACCGCACCAACCTCATGTTAAGCAAAGTATAATCCTATGAAAAAGCAGCTGCAGGTTCGTATGCAGTTGCTTTTTGCCCGATATTGACATATTACTTTGAAATGATATAATAGACTATGAAAATTTGTGATCTATATAAGGAAAGGTAATATGAATGAATCCAGATCCTATCAGCCGTGGTATTCGCTTAAAATCCTACCGGAAATCAAAAAAAATGACGTTAAAAGAGCTATCGAAGGAAACCGGACTCTCTGTTGGCTTTCTGAGTAAGATCGAGAACGGTTTTGGAAATCCTTCCATTAATAACGTCCAGAAAATCTGTTATGCGCTGGGAATCACTGTCAACGATTTGATGATTACGAAATCGGAGGATGAGTTTCTCAGCACGATCAACAAAGATTCTTCCTATGTCGTCCGTCAGGATGACCGCTGTCTGCTCTACGACTTTTCCGGACTTGTTCGATTTGAAAGTCTTTTTGAGGGGGATCCTCATTTTTCACTGAATGTACTGACTCTTGAGGGAGACACCAGCAACTGTTTCCGGTCTGCCCACAGTCATGATGAAATTGGTATTGTTGCAAAAGGTACGCTGCAGACCATTTTGAATGACAGCGATGAGTATATACTTGAGGAGGGCGACATGATTTTGATTCGCGCGCAGACCACGCATACCTTGTCCAGCGCCACGGATGATACCTGTATCAGTTACTGGCTGGAGTTTAAAAATAACGAATAATGATAAAAAGGACGTTCGGCTGTTGGAATTTTATCCAACTTCCGGCGTCCTTTTTGTTTTTATGCCTGTTTGTTCAGTTGTTGTTATTGACAATCTCCACCCAGTAGCTGACGCAGTCTTTTTCAGAAATGCAGGCCACTGTATGATGTTGGTTGGCCCGGAGCATCAGTGCATCTCCCTGATTCAGGATATATTCCGTTTCATCCTCGAAGGTCACGGACATGGAACCGCTTGCTACAATCCCCAGTTCGTCATAGCTGTAAATGGCGCTGTACTGTTCCTGCGCATTTCCCGTCAGCGTCATGGCGTTCACTTTGAAATGGGAGTTTCCCTCAAAGATGGATTCCAGACGTACGTTTCCGGAAAAATCATAGAGCAGGCACCGCTCTGTGTTTTTCAGAACGTAAGAACTGTTCTTGTAGACGTTGATCAAAAGCTCGTCTTTGTTTTTCGGTGTCAGAAGATCGTTTGGAGTTATCTCCAGTGCATAACAGATTTTCTGTATGTTATCTACAGAGGGGTTAGCTGTGCCGTTTTCGATCTTACTCAGAAAACCGATGGAAAGTCCGGTCCGTGCGGCCAGATCCTTTAATTTTAACCCTCTGCTCTGGCGCCAGCCTTTCAGGTGGCTGCCGAGACTTTTCTGTCTGTATTCCATCTATTCCATTGCAGCGCGATAGATCTCTTCCGTGATTTCCGGGGTCAGTTTCACAAAGTTTCCGTGATTCGGAGCGCCATGGAACATGCTTCTTGCAAGCTCCGGCACATCCTCCATTGTTCCTCCGATCTCACTGATCGTCGTGGGCAGTTTCAGTACGTCTTTGATGAAGACCTGCAGACGTTCGATCCCTTCCAAAGCTGTTGCTTCCGGATGCTCATAATCCATCTGGCAGCCAAAGATTCTCGTGGCAAACATCACAAAACGTTCCGTGCCCTGTGTCTTCAGCGCATATTTCATCCAGGATGGAGTCAGAATCGCAAGACCGGCTCCGTGAGAGCAGCCATAGTGAGTGGACAACTCATTCTCCATATGATGGGTTCCCCAATCCTGTGCACGTCCGACACCGGTCACATTGTTATGTGCAATGGTGCCGCACCACATCAGATTTGCTCGTGCATCGTAGTTGTCCGGATCCAGCATCGCGCGTTTAGCTTCTTTCAGTACAGTGAGCATACAGGATTCAAGCAGACGGTCGGTAAATTCAACTTCCGGTGTATGACTGAAGTAACGTTCCATACAGTGGGAGAAGATATCGAATGCACCGCTGGCAGTCTGATATGGAGGAAGCGTACAGGTCAGCTCTGGGTTCATGATCGCGAACTTCGGGCGCAGCACATCGCCGTCAGCGCAGCGTTTGTACATACCGTTTTCGTTGGTGATAACCGCATCCGTGGATGCTTCACTTCCAGTAGCCGCAAGCGTCAGGACAACACCGATCGGCAGAGACTCCTGAACCTGTCCCTGTGTTCCGTCATAGAAATCCCAGAAATCACCGTCATAAAGAGTACCGAATGCAATGGCTTTGGAAGAGTCGATTGCACTGCCTCCGCCTATGCCGATTACGAAATCTACTTTTTCCTTACGTGCGAGTTCGATACCCTCGTAAACTTTTCCGCTGAGCGGGTTCGGTTTCGCACCGCCCAGTTCAACATAGGAGATACCTTCTGCGTCCAGAGATTTTTTTACTCTGTCCAGCAGTCCGGAACGTACAACAGAACCGCCGCCGTAGTGCAGAAGCGCTTTTGTGCCTCCGAACTTCTTGACACATGATCCGGTCAGTGCCTCCGCGTCTTTTCCAAACTGGAACCAAGTAGGGCTGTAGAAAGTAAAATTGTCCATTTGTGTTTCCTCCATTCATATAGTTTTTGTTGAGTTTCCTAAAAGAAATATTTTCTTATATTATACCATAAAATCGCTCATTATCAAGATGTATTCGTGAAAAAACAGGAAAATTTTCCAAGCATGAAAATTGTGAGAGGTTATTTGACTCATTCAGATCACAGCTTTGACATACCTTCCGATAATGTCACGGCACCGTTCCATATGTTCGGCGGAAGGGGCCCGCAGGTCCTTCAGCAGATAGGGGCGTCCCAGTTTTCGGTAGGTGTCAGAACCGAGCCGGTGATACGGCAGCAGCTGGAAGAAATGAAGATTCGGAAGCTGTGCACAAAATTGACCGATGCGTACGAGCTCTGCCTCTGAGTCATTGATCCCCGGGATCAGTGGGGTGCGGACGATCAGCTTATAATCTGCCTGCATGGTTCCCGCTCTCTTCAGATTCTCCAGAATGCGTTTGTTGGAGACGCCGCAGTATTTCCGGTGTTCTTCGTCGTCCGTAAGCTTTAGATCTACAAAGACTGTATTGGAAGCCCTCAGTATGGGTTCTGCCCTCTCCCAGTCTCCATACAGCGAAGTCTCGATGGCGGTGTCGATGGCTTCCCAGCGGGCGCGCTCAAGAAGGCAGCGCACATATTCGGATTGGCTGAGCAATTCGCCGCCGGAGATGGTCATACCACCTCCGGAGTGGAAGTAAAAGGGGATATCCTTGCGGACTTCCCGCAGTACTTCCTCGACAGTCATGATTTTGCCATATTGTTTTCCTTCGGCCTCTTCGATCTGATAATTCTGGCTCTCCGGTGTGGAACACCACTGGCAACGGAGGGGACATCCTTTCATAAAGATGACGGTACGGTAACCGTCTCCATCGTAGATGGAACTGCGCTCTAATCGGAGAATGGTTCCCCTCAGATCATATCCTTCGTAAATGTTATTTGTCATAATGATTTCCTTTTTTCTGAAACAGGATGAATGGTCAGCTGCAGCAGCCTCCAAAAGATGAAATCTCAGTACGTCCAATGATTTCATCCTGCACTTCTTTACCGAGTTCGACAAAGAATGCGGTGTAACCGGCAACACGGATCAGCAGGTCGCGATGTTCTTCCGGATGTGCCTGAGCCGCCAGAAGCGTTTCTTTGTCGACCACATTGAACTGCGAGTGATAGATGTCCAGCGTACACTGTGTCTTTAACATATTCATCATGTTGCGCAGACCGGATTCGCCCTGCAGGATGGCCGGCTCTATCTTCATATTCAGCTGTGTGCCCTGTGTAAACCGTGCGTGCGGAATGTGGCTGACGGATTTCAGAAGGGCTGTGGGACCGTTTACATCTGTTCCGCCGGTGGCACCGATTCCGTCTGTCAGAGGTGTGCCTGCGTAATGGCCGGACGGCAGTGCACCGACCCATGCACCGATCGGGGTGTTGCCGGATACGGGTAGCATACCGGTCGTCATCTTGCCGAATTTCGTATGGTATGTTTCGAAGGTATCGGTCACGTAAGTAAACAGTTCGCCTACGCAGAAATCTGCACGCTCATCGTCGTTGCCATACTTGGGTGCATCCATGCACATCTGATGGATATCCTCAAAGCCTTCAAAATTAGCGTCGAGGGCTTTCAGAAGTTCATCCATGGTGAGTTTCTTCTCGTCGTAGATCAGATATTTCACAGCTGCGATGGAGTTGATAATATCAGCCTGCCCTACCGTAATGACACCGCCGCCGCAGTTATATTTTGCACCGCCGCCGGAATAATCGATGCCCTGACGCATACAATCGTGATATCCGAGTGACAGGGCGGGAACGGTGCGATAGTTCATACTCAGGTAATCCAGGAGCTGGTTGCCGGATACGACGACATCTACAAAATAACGGATGTGAGTCTTGACAGCGTCGTAGAATTCTTCAAAGGTCCTGAAGTTTCGGGGATCGCCGGTCTGAACGGAGCACTGTTTGCCGGTGATGCGGGAAACGCCGTTATTCAGCGCCATCTCTACGATGCCGCCCATGTTGATATCGGCCATATCGGTGTACTGTTTCATGCGGCCGCACAGGTTGGTTTCCACACAGCCGCAGGGATTCCAGTCCCATGCCTCCGACAGTGGGACGCCCTTATTCAGCATCATGCGGATTCCGGCGTCATCATGATAGATGGCGGGCATAGACAGGCCTTCGCGGATCGCCTCGCATCCTTTTCTCAGCAGGGAATCAGGATTCTTGGCGATGTTGTAGCGGATGGACAAATTCGGTTCCTTGAAACGGACGTCCTGAGTTGCCTGAATGGCCATGTAAGACAAATCGTTGGTTGCATCGTTGCCATACTGATCGATTCCGCCGACACATGCCTGTACAGTGATGCAGTAGCCGGCCGCAAACTGTGCAGTTACTTCGTCCTGGAACAGGGAAAGCTCTGCGATCTTGATCCACATACAGTCCAAAAGCTCCTGAGCCTCATCCGGTGTGATCCGGCCAGCATCCAGGTCGGCCTTGTAGTAAGGCCACATATACTGATCGATCCGTCCCAGGTTATAGGAAGAAGCATTCTGTTCCATATAAATTGCATATTCATAGGAGAGCATCGATTGAAGTGCCTCGTACAGAGTGTTGGCCGGATGTTCCGGTACCCGGCGGTTCACTTCGGCGATTTTCAGAAGTTCGGCCTTTCGCTTCTCGTCGCTGCACGATGCAGCCATTTGTTCTGCCAGATCCGCATGGCGATTAGCGAGCGCGATGATCGCATCGGCTGCGATGATCTCTGATCGGTAGAAAAATATTTTTTCCAGATCACCAGCATGGGAATCGTCCAGCAGCGCCAGGGCTTCTTCTGCTTCTTTTTTTAATCCGCCAACACCTTTGGACAGGATCATTGGCCAGTCAGGTGTCGTCTCCCCGTAGCCGCGGACCGCCTTCCGGTCAATATAGATCATGCCGTTATCGCGCAGGGTACACATATCATCCGGGGCAAGTTTGTGCCAGCGGTCCAGAAGACACTTGTTTTTCCAATAATCGGAAACTTCTTCTGTGAAGATTTTTTTCCCTTCTTCGCTTAAGAAGAAGGGGTCGAATTTTCGGGTGCTGATGGTATTGAGCTCCCGGTCCAGAATAGAACAGGAACTGTCGGCGCAGAGGATGCCGGCGCGCGGTTTGAATGCAGCGCCGCCCACCAGCAGTTCATGATCCTGAATAAAAATATTTTTCTTCAGGCACTGGTGACGGAATCCTGTCGCTTTCTGAATGATCCAGGGTTCCCCTTCGCTCTCCTTAAAACCCTCGGTGAGGTATTTGGCGTTGTAGACATCCATGTCTACCCGCGTGTCAAGATACTGTTTTCTTAAAGCTTCGATTCTGGAAAGATAAGCTTTTCCCATGGGACACCTCCTATAAAAAATGATAAAACTGTGGCAAATCACAATTTGCATAAAATGAAAAATAAGTTGCCTAAAATATGATTTTATTATACAATAATGTTATTCCAAATGCAATGTATTTGAATTTCAAAGACATAAAAATACAGGAAAGAAAAAATGAAAAATTCATTATATACAGGGATTTTTAAAGGTTATAAGAGAGGCGGAAGATGGTTGCACAGATAATCGCTGCGTTTGCAGAAGCATAGTTAACAAGAAGAAAAATGGATAAGTTTATAGGAAAGTTTTCCTGCAGATTAACTGATGATTCTGGAAAGAAACGGGAGTATAAATGATATGACAAAGAGAAAAGGGAGTCTGACCGAGGGGTCGGTTGCAAAAGGTTTGTTTTTATTTGCACTGCCCTTGCTGGGGAGTAGTTTGATCCAACAGCTGTATAATACGGTGGATCTTATGTTTGTAGGCAATTTTCTGGGAAAATCCGCAGCGGCGGCTATCGGATCTACCACGCTGATCATCAACTGTATCATTGGATTTTTTAACGGTATGGGAATGGGGGTAGGTGTTCTGACAGCCCAGTTCTATGGCGCAGGGAAAAAAGACAAGATTAAAGAGACGGTGCACACGGCTGCCGGACTGACCCTGCTTCTCTCACTGGCCATTACCGTGGTGGGGTGGATACTTTGTCCTTATTTACTCTCCCTGCTGAAAATCCCTGTGGACATTCAGGTGCCTGCGGCCACATATCTGAGAATCTACCTTCTGAGTATCCTGTCGATTGTCGGCTACAATATGAGCGCAGGTGTTCTAAGAGCTCTGGGCAATTCAAGAACACCCATGCTCTGTCAGCTGCTGGGAGGAATTGTAAATGTAGTGGCAGATGCACTTTTTATCAGCGTGTTTGATATGGGGATTGCGGGGGCAGGCCTGGCAACGATATTTTCACAGACCATGGCGGCAGTGCTGACCATCCGGTGTGTCTGCAGACTGCCGAGAGACTACCGGCTGGAACTGCGCAGAGTGACCATCAGACCGGGAATGTCGAAAGCAATCTTTAAGATCGGAATTCCGGAAGCCATCCGCTCTATGATGATCACATTTGCGAATCTGATGGTGCAGACTCAGATCAATGTCCTGGGGGTGAATTCCATGGCGGCCTATGCTTCCTACACCAAAGCAGAAGGATTTTTGTATCTGCCCCAGTGGGCTATGGGACAGGCCAACACCACGTTTGTCGGCCAGAATCTGGGGGCGGGCAACATCGAGCGAACGAAAAAGGGGACACGGACAGCCATTTTCATGGTGGTTGGAATCACGATGGCCGTCAGCGCCGTCATCCTGATCTTTCCGGAGCAGGTATTCCGTCTGTTCTCCAATGATCCGGAGATCATCACGCTGAGTGCAAAGATCGGCTGCACAACATTTGGACTGTATTTTCTCTATGGAATTGTGGAAGTAACCGCCGGCGCCATCCGGGGCTCCGGACACAGTACGCCGCCTATGGTCATCCTGATGATCAACATGTGCGGTGTGAGGCTGATGGTTCTCTATTTTCTGCTGAAATATTTTGATAGCATCGACAAGATGATACTTGTCTTCCCGATTACCTGGATCTGCTCCAGTCTGTCCATGCTGCTCTACTATCGTTTCGGGAAATGGAAGACGGTGTTATTTTCCTGACTTTCAGTCATGTGACGTGGAACGGCAGATCATATAATGGATATAAATCTTAATTTGTAACTACCAATTTGATAAGTGAGAGGTGCAGGAATGATTGTAGGAGTAATTGGAACTGGAACGATGGGGCGGGGAATTGTGCTTGCGTTTGCTCAGGCAGAAGGTTACGAAGTGCGCTTTTGCAGCAGAAAAGAAGAGAGTGCAAAACGTGGAAAAGAAAAAATTGCACAGGCATTGGAGAAACGCGTAAACAGGGGAAAGATTACGAAAGAAAAGGCAGAAGAGATCCTGAACAAAATCCAAACCGGAACGAATGAAATATGTGCACAGGCAGATCTTGTGATTGAGAGTGTTCGTGAGGATATGGATACCAAAAAAAATCTGTTCAGGGAACTGGAGAAAATCTGTTCCAAAGATTGTATATTCGCAACCAATACCTCAGCGCTGTCGATTACCGAGATGGGACAGGGGTTGAGCCGTTCCGTTGTGGGCATGCATTTTTTCAATCCTGCTGAGGTGATGAAGCTGGTTGAGGTAGTGGAAGGAATGAATACACCAAAATCTTTGACCGCACAGGTAAAAGAGATTGCCGAAAGTATCCATAAAGTACCGGTTCAGGTGGAAGAATCTGCAGGTTTTGTAGTAAACCGCATTTTGATCCCGATGATAAATGAAGGGATTTTACTCTGTGCGGAAGGCGTATCTTCCGTGCAGGAGATCGATACGGCCATGAAGGCAGGGGCCAACCTTCCGATGGGACCGTTGGAATTGGGCGATCTGATCGGACTGGATGTCGTGCTGGCGATCATGGAAGTTCTTTTAAATGAAACAGGAGATCCAAAATACCGGCCTCATCCGCTGCTGAAAAAAATGGTGCGCGCAGGTCAGTTGGGAAGAAAAAGCGGAAGTGGCTTTTACAGTTACGAATAGTCTGAAAGCCCCATCTATGGAATGGTACACTTTAACTTTTCCCGGGCAACGGTGTCATTTTTCTGACTTTCTGTCATGCGGCAGGCATCTGCAGATTATATAATAAATATTAGTTAATATCATCCTCTATGGCAAGGACCTGCATCATTCACGCTCTTAAGTTGTGAAAATGGCAGGTCCTTGCCTGTTCTGACAGAAAAAACCACATGTGAAAGTCTGCATACAAAAGAAAGCGAGGGATCAATATGAACAATGACACAGACAAAATCAGACCGTTAAGACTGGGAACGCACACCTATGCGCTGCATTTCTTTGGACTTGGCGAGAGCTGAGAAGTGAGAGCTGGATGGTCTTTAGATTACCAAAGTAGATCTTTTGACCACGGCGAAAGAGGATCCGTTTGGAACGGAAAACCTGAACGCGGTACTGGTGAAATTCAGCCTCGATATTGTCCGCCCGAGAGAGCTTTATGGTTCCTGTATGCATCCGGCGGCTATGCGTCAGATGGCTGACCGCTATTTCGTGGATGCCGATGATACACTGGATCACTTTATAGATGTATATTCTCCGCGGGTTGGTGAAAGAAACGCCAGGAGGACGGCATATTTCAAAGAGAGCATTGAACGAGAGACAGAAGCTCTTCTGAACAGGTATGACAGGAATCCTCCAAATGTAGACGCAGAAGTGATGAGACGCGTAAAAGCGGTATTGGATAAAAGGTGATTGGGCGAAAAGTCAAAACGACAGTGCAGGGAATATTGCACGGTTGTTTTGGCTTTTTTTTGGTAATTTTTGCACAAAAAAACACTTTACAAATAAATAAACTGGGAATATAATACAATCAATAGATGACTTAGAGTCAATGAAAATAAGTCAATGTATAAAGATCATTGAAGTTAAGTCGAAAATTTTAACAGAACTTGTTAATAGGTGTCACAGGAGGTGTAATATGATGGATATGAGTTACTTAAAAGACATGCCAATTGCGATCCTCGGAGGCGGAGGTGTTGGCAAAACCATGGCGGGTGACTGCGCACTGGCGGGAAAGAAAGTCCGCATCTGGGATCAGCCGTCTTTTGCGAAGGTGAATTTCCGCAACATCGAAAAGACCGGTATTAAGCTTGGCGGTCACCAGTTCAGCTACTATGGATTTGAAAGATACGGTGTCGGTTATGTGGAACTGGCCACTGACGACATGGCGGCAGCTGTAAAAGGGGCAGGTATTATTGTTGTTGCCACAGTGGCAATGGCTCATGAAAATATTTTCCGCGAGCTGATCCCGCTGCTTGAGGACGGGCAGGTAATACATATCTTACCGGACAACTGTGGTACCTTTATTTTCCGTAAATTAATGCGTGAAATGAACTGTACAAAAAAAATTATTGTAGGTGCCTGGTATACCGCTCCTTATGGTGTGCGCATTATCAAACGCGGCGGAGTTCTGACGAATGAATGCAAGGTGGAAGATCGTATCACGACCATCCGCGGCGCAGCACTTCCTCATTCGGACACGGATGCCTTTATCGAATCCGCACAGTATATACCGGCGATGGACGCGATCCGCACCGGCGATGGATTTGTGAAAGGCACCACCGTTATAGACGTCAACCTGTCCAACGTAAATCCGGTAATTCACGTTCCGGGAACCATTCTGGGTGCTGCGGTGATGCAGAATTTTGATACGGTGCTGGGACAGGATAAGAAGAACTATTCTCTGTATGGATTTGCGCTGTGCCCTGCAATCGCAGAAGTGCAGGCGGTCTTCTGGGAGGAAGAAAAGGCACTGGCTGAAGCCATGAACGTAGACATTTGTACTGTTAATTATGAAGATTTCTTCTCTCGTACCACCATGTATGGCAAAGAGTACATGGGACCGGACTTTGCAGTACCGTTTGAGGAGAAATATGAGAACTTCTACGGCGATGGTCCTTTTGATCTGGAGAACCGTTACATTACAGAGGACGTTCCGGTGGGATGCTATCTGATTCAGCAGCTGGGCAGGAAGTACAATGTTCCGACGCCGACGGTTGACTGCATGATCTATCTGGCAAATGTGATGATCAAGAGAGACCTGATTGCAGGAAGCAAATATACTCTGGAGTATCTGGATATCGGTCATATGGATGATGAGCAGCTTCATCTTTACTTGAATGAAGGGGTTTATACTGCAAAGTAAATATATTTGTGCGGGAAACTGGCTGTGAAGCTTCCATTTGAGTTTGAGCGCGTGATAGAGAAAGGGTATGTTTCTGACAATCGAAACATGCCCTTTTTTGTAAAGTTAAGGAGAAAAAGTATGGCAAAAGCTTATATCAATCGTATTGAGGCATTGAGAAAACAGTACCTGGATACACGTGTGGACATGGATGTTTATAATGCAAAATATCTTACCGAAGGGTTTAAAGAGACGGAAGGGCAGCCCTGGATCATGCAGAAAGCTGCGGGCTTCAAAAATCAGTGTCTCAAAAAGAATATTTATATTCTGGACCATGAACTGCTGGTGGGCGGCGCAGCATTTAAGCCGCGCGCCGGTATCCTGTGTGCCGACAGCTCCTGTTCCATTCTGGACAGGGAACTGGATACCATCAGCACCCGTAAATTTGATCCATTTTATCTGGATGAAGAAGGCAAAAAGATTTTCAGAGAAGAAGTGTCGGATTACTGGAAAAATAAATGCCTTTTAGACCGCTGGCAGACAATGATGCCCAAAAAGGTTAAGGAGTTAAGAGACAGCGGGATGATCTATATCGACCGAAAGGCGGTCCGCGGCTATGGAGAGACGACTCCGGGGTGGACGGAACTGCTCTCAAAAGGGGTGGGCGGATTTAAACGGGAGGCTGAGGAAAAGCTTGCGCATCTTACGGAATCCCATGTGGGGGATTTGGAAAAAATCCAGTTCCTGAAGGCAGAGATCACGGCTGCCGAGGGGATCATTGCTCTGGCCAACCGCCATGCAGATCTGGCAGAGCAGATGGCCGAAGAATGTGAGGACAAGGTAAGAAAAGCAGAGCTTCAAAAGATAGCGGAAGTAAACCGGAGAGTGCCGGAACATCCGGCCCGCACGTTTTATGAGGCTGTTCAG
The DNA here is from genome assembly GCA_964621905.1 of uncultured Ruminococcus sp. Taxonomy (GTDB): domain Bacteria; phylum Bacillota; class Clostridia; order Lachnospirales; family Lachnospiraceae; genus Ruminococcus_G. The sequence continues at coordinate 23,752 of CAZUNG010000024.1, forward strand.
TCTATGCTCACCTACGAATATGCAATTTATATGGAACAAAATGCGTCGTCCTATAATCTGGGGCGGATCGATCAGTATCTGCTTCCCTATTATGAAGCGGATTTAAAGGCCGGCCGCATTGACCAGGATGGTGCACAGGAGCTTTTGGACTGTATGTGGATCAAGATCGCTGAGCTGTCTCTGTTCCAGGATGAGGTAACCGCGCAGTTTGCAGCGGGCTACTGCATCACCGTTCAGGTAACTGCAGGGGGTATCGACCAGTATGGAAATGATGCTGTGAATCCGCTGTCTTATATGGTGATTCAGGCAACCATGGATGTGCGCTTCAAAGAACCCAACATGTCCATACGCTACAACATCGCGAAGAATCCGGATTCTTTCCTGCGAAAAGGAGCAGAGGGAATCAGAATGGGATTGAGTATGCCGGCTGTCTACCATGACGATGCCGGGATCAGGATGATGCTGAATAAAGGTGTGCCTTTGAGCGAGGCGTGGGACTGGAATCCCTGCGGCTGTGTGGAGACGAACCTTTCCGGAAGAATGAAACAGTATACGGATATGGCGGATGTGAATATGGGCGGTATCATCGAGATGGTGCTTAATAATGGTGTCAGCCGAAAGACAGGCAGACAGGTATCAATTCAGACCGGCGATCCCAGAAATTTTAAGACGTTTGATGATTTTCTGAATGCGGTAAAAGCTCAGATCGATTACTTCGTCGATGTGGTCGTATCGGGGAATCAGCTTCTGGATTATCTGAGCATGAACTATCGCCCGGTTCCGGCACTGTCCCTCGGATATCCAAATTGTATGGAAACAATGAAGGACTACAGTATGGGAGGTGCCAAATATAACTGCGGAGGAGGCGTTATCACGGTGGGGCAGGCGGATATTATCAATTCTGTGGCTGCTGTGAAATATCTGATCTATGACGAGAAGAAGCTCACCATGGATGAACTGCTGAACGCGCTTGCGGTTAATTTTGAAGGCTGCGAGGATATTCATCAGATGTGCATGGATGCGCCGAAATACGGGAATGACGAAGAAAAAGCCGATTTCTGTGTAGGAGAGATCTTTACCTATATAACGGACCAGTTTGAAAAGTATGATACAAAATTCGGAAAGATGACGACCGGCATGCTTCCTGTCTCCGGCAATACACCGATTGGCGCATGGGTGGGGGCTCTGCCGTCCGGACGTTATGCGTGGACACCGCTGACAGATGGAATCGGAGCCACAGGCGGCACCGATGTAAATGGGCCGACTGCTCTCCTGAAATCAGTAAGTCATATCCCTCACGCCAGATTTACGCAGGGAACACAGCTCAATATGAAGCTGGAGCCGGCGATTCTGGAGGGAGAGGCAGGCATCAGGAATCTTATGAATATGTTAAAAACACAATGTACGCTGGATATCTACCACTCCCAGTTCAATGTTGTGGATAAAGAAACGCTTCTGGCAGCACAGGCACATCCGGAGGAACACAGAGATCTTTTGATCCGCGTAGCCGGATATACGGCATTTTTTGTCGAACTGGGAAAAGAGGTACAAGATGAAATCATCGGCAGGACAGAAATCGATAACTGGGGGTGTGGATGTCGCTGATGTCTGGTTCTTATGAAGGAAAAGAATTGGAGGGAACGGTACTCAGGATTGAGAGAAGTTCTATCTTTGACGGTGATGGTTTTCGAACTGTGGTTTTTCTGAAAGGCTGTCCTCTCAGCTGCTGCTGGTGCTCCATGCCTGAGAGCCAGAGTGTGCAGATTGAGGAGACAAAAGAAGAAACCGGAAAGAAGAGATATGGCCGGGTGATGACCGTGGAGGAGGTACTAAAAGAGGTGCGCAAAGACAGTTCTTTTTACTTTCACTCCGGAGGCGGCATGATGCTCTCGGGGGGAGAGCCTCTGTCACAGCCATACTTTTCCAGATGCCTGCTGCAGCAGACAAAAAGAGAAGGGATCGATACGGTGATCGAAACTACTTTTTACGGGGAGTGGGGAGACATTGATTCGATTCTGCATCATGTATCGGCCGCATATGTGGACCTGAAGATCATGAATCCGGAGAAACACAAAAAATACTGTGGAACGGACAACAAAAAAATTCTGGAAAATCTGAAACGGACAAATGAGACGAACGCCGAATTTCGGCTGATCATAAGAATTCCTGTGATACCGGGAATCAATGATTCTGAGGAAAATCTTCACAGAACAGGGGCTTTTGCCGGGAGGCTGAAGCACCTGGATTCCATAGAACTTTTACCCTATCATCAACAGGGCACAGGCACCTGCCAAAAGCCGGGCCTGCCGGATCTTCAGACGCCGGCACAGGAAGAACTGGAGCGCTGCAGGGAAATACTGAGTCTGTATGTAAAACGGGTAATTTAGCTGTATGAATGTAAGGGGTGATATGCATGAAACAGGATATCCAAATTAATCATTTTCAGGAGTGTCATGGACAGCATTTCCATGAATATCCACAGGTACTGATACCCTTAAAAGCCAGCCTGAGGCTGGTTGCGGGGGAAACGGAATACACAGTGAGCTCCCGGGAACTGTGCTTTATTCCAGAGGGGATGAAGCACGCATGCAATTTTAACGGAGAAATGCTGGCTTTGAACCTGGATGGACAGGAAATCACAAGGCACCGGTATTTTCTGGCAGAGCCTTTTGTGCTGTCTATGAAGGGGCAGATCCTGCAGTTGATACAGTTGATTCAGGCAGAACTGAAGGAACAGCCGGACAGCGAATCTGTGAAGCACCTGTACCGTTATTTTTACAGTAAGCTGATGGAAGAGTGTATGCCTCCGTCCATCTGGTATATCAGCAATCATTTTGATTCACATATTACCATTGAGCAGCTTGCCTGTATTGAAAGCTATAATGTGAAATATTACAATGACTGGTTTAAGCAGAAGACCGGTGTGTCTCCGGGTTACTATCTGCGAAGGACGCGGATCGACAAAGCGAAAGAAATACTGGAAAAGACGGAATTTGGAATGACAGAGATTGCGGTTATGATTGGGTACAGCAGTAATTCCTCATTTACCAGAGCTTTTCGGAGTATTACCGGCATATCGCCGGAAATGTACAGAAAAACGATTTTTAATGAGGAACGGGGGATGATGAAAGCATTGTAAATAGGCCTCTTACGTACGGTTGGCGGTGTTTTTTTTCTGACTTTCTGTAATATGTCACCGATCGGAAGATCTTATAATGATTACATAGACTACTGATGAATAAGTTTAAGGAGGACACTATAATATGGCGGATAACGTATATGTAATCGGGGCATGTCGTACGGCGATTGGTTCATTTTTAGGAACACTGAAAGGGGTAACGGCGGTAGAACTGGGGACCCATGTGTTAAAAGAGGCAATAAAAAGAGCGGGGATCTTGCCGGATCAGATAGACCAGGTAATTCTTGGGAACGTACTGCAGGCCGGTCAGGGGCAGAATCCGGCAAGACAGGTAACTGTCAACGCGGGGCTGCCAATTGGAGTTCCCGCCTTAACGATCAATAAAGTATGCGGGTCGGGGTTAAACACCATAGCCCTTTCGGCTGCGCTTATAAGAGCCGGTGAGGCAGATTGTATTGTTGCTGGCGGAATGGAAAGCATGTCCGGTGCACCGTATCTGCTGCCCGGGTTGAGAGAAGGACAGCGCATGGGAGATGGTATCACGGTGGACAGTATGATTCACGAAGGATTATGGGACGCATTCAATGATTACCATATGGGTGTCACAGCGGAAAATGTTGCCGAGCAATATCAGATCACCAGGGAGGAACAGGATGAATTTGCGCTGAATTCCCAGATGAAAGCGAAAACAGCATCGGAGAACGGGAAATTCAGGGAAGAGATTGTTCCGATCAGAATTCCGCAGAGAAAAGGAGATGATATCGTCTTCCAGCAGGATGAACATATACGTCCGAATACGTCCGCTGAACAGCTGGCCCGGTTAAGACCTGCATTTAAAGCTGGGGGGACAGTGACAGCGGGCAACGCATCCGGAATCAATGATGCCGCATGTATGATGCTGGTGGTCTCTGAAAAATTTGTAACGGAGAATCACCTGAAACCGCTGGCTAAAGTGGCGTGCAGCGCCTCCTGCGGAATCGATCCAAAGATTATGGGGCTGGGTCCTGTACCGACGATTAAGAAGCTGCTGAAAAAATCGGATTTGAAAATAGAGGACATTGATTTATTTGAAGTGAATGAGGCTTTCGCGTCGCAGTCGATCGGAGTTTTGAGAGATCTTAAGATTCCGGAGCACAAGGTCAATGTAAATGGAGGAGCCATTGCACTGGGACATCCGATCGGTGCGTCAGGTGCCCGCATTGCCGCTACTTTATTATATGAAATGAAAAGATCCGATAAGCGATTGGGCGTTGCAAGCCTGTGCATAGGCGGCGGTATGGGAGAGGCTGTATTGTTCGAAAGAGATTCCCTGTGTCAGTAGGAGACGCAGGCACAATGAATGTGGGCGGCAGCGAGCAGAAAATATAAATTTTCTAAGCGTTTTTCAAATTGTGGATGTATGATGCGGATGCTACAATCGTGGTATCGATAGACAAGGGATTCACATTTTGAAAGGGGTATGAACGATGGAAATGACATCAAAAGAACGCTTAAACTGTGTATTAGAGGGAAAAACGCCGGATCGGCTGGCAAGCTCATTTCTGATTAATCCGTACTATACGAACAGTCTGCCGGGGAAACCGGATCCGATTGCGTTCATGAAAGAACTTGGAGCAGATATTATTGACCGGGATGGCCCGCTGCCATATAAGATTGTGCTCTCGGGAGGTGTGGAATATTCAGATGTATATGAAAATGGTGAGACTGTCCGCACTTATACGACACCTGTAGGAACGATATACGAATCATTTGCCGGACCGATGCTCTGGGGGTCAATATCAGCGCGCAGGACAAGCTATGTGAAAAAACTGGAAGATTATAAAATTCTCCAGTACGTATTTGAACATATGGATTTTGAGCCGGATTACAGCTGGTATGAAGAGCGAATAAAATTGATTGGGGATCATGGAATTGTTGTGCCGCAGGCTACGGAATTCAGATCTTCGCTGGAATATCTGCTGGAAGATAACCTTCAGCGCACGGTGATTGATCTGTCGGAGGAACCTGAGATTGTAGAAGAGTTCTTACAGGCGCTAAGAGCTGCCAACATGAGGGCATGCCGTGTCGCTGCCGGATGTCCGACGACCTACTTCAATGTGTGGGAGGATTCTTCCACAACGCTGCTTTCACCGACCTGGTTTGAAGAATATGTGCTGCCGGAATTTAATGAATTTACAGACATCCTTGCGGAAAAGGGCAAAAAGCTGATTCATCATTCCTGTGGAAAGATTAAAAACCTGCTGCCGCTTATGCGGCAGGAAAATGTAGCGGCATTTGAATCGGTAACTCCTGCACCGGTAGGAGACATCCAGATGAAAGATTGTTATGATGCCTGGAATGACAAATTTGTCGTCATCGGCGGACTGGATCCGACGTTCCTGATTCGCTGTACCTTGGAGGAGCTGGAACAGAGAACTGTGGATACGATCGAAAGCCTGGGTGATCACAAGAAACGGTTTATACTGGCAAATGGCGACAGTCTGCCTCCGCGTGTAGATCCGGCCAAACTCCATAAAATGATTGAAATCGCCAAACGCTATACATTCTGAGGCTGATTCGGCTGCGTAAGTTTACGGAAACGGGAGGGGGAGATCCCCATCTTTTTCTTAAAAGAGACGATAAAATTGGTTTCGCTGTTGTAACCGGTCTGCTCTGCGATCTCCCGGATGGGCAGGTCCGTTGCATAGAGCAGCCACTGTGCATAGTCGATGCGCTTCATCACAAGGTATTCGTGGGGAGAATAAGTAGTCGCTTCGCGAAACTGCCTGGAAAAATGCGAGCTGCTCATGCCGGCATACGCGGCGATATCGGTGACGTTGAGATCCTCTGAAAGATGATCACTCATATAGTTCAGTGCACGGTCAATGGGAGCAGAACCGGATGCTTCTTTTTCACGGGTGTTCTGTGCGGTCGAATGATAAGCAGTGCATAGCAGCTGATAAACCATCTGTGAACGCAGGACCTCGCCCGTTCCGACCGTGGGCTGGCATGAACTGATAATTTCACGAAATTTATGGTGAAACGTACCGGTCTGGACGATGTTGAAAACATTTCCGTGTTCAAAAAGAATTCGTTCACAGAACGCACGGGAATTTACGCCGTCTATGTGCATCCAGTAAAAATCAGTGTTCTCTTCTGCATGGTACTCATGGGGCAGCAGGCAGTCTACCAGAACCACCTGTTTTTGAACGGCCCGCTTTGAGACCCCATTTAAGGTAAGTGACAGAGAGCCGCTCTGTATATACATCATCAGCATTGTCTGACGTGACGGATGACGTCCAAAAGAGGAGCTGCCATTGAAGCGATACTGGGTATTGCACAGATAGTGGCCACACCGTGTGACATAATATAAAAGTTCACGTGCCGTCTCGGAAGGGGTCAGAAAAAACACTTCTGACTCGGGATGGACACCTTTTTCATTTGTTTTCATAGAGAACCTCCGCGGTGATCTGACTCGATATAAATTTATCATAACGGAAAAAAAGTCAAGATGCAATGCATAGACAGAAAAAACAAAGACCCGCGTCAGCGGGTCTTTGTTTAATGAGGGGGGAGATAGTGAGTGGTTAATCAACTATCTAATACGTAGTATACAGCGTAATTGTGTCGAAAGTGTGGAGAAAATCTGAAATAAATCGTAACTGTCTTAAGGAAACATAAAGACAAACGAGGTTTCCGTTGCTTTCATTTGATTTTTGCATACAAGTAAAGCGGCAACAGCGGCGATGATATGACTGGTGAAAACGGTACTCCAGATTCCAGCCAGACCGAATTCCAGACGAGACAGCGAGAAGGCCAGCGGCATACGGATGACCATGTAGTATAAAACTATACGCTTTACAGGTTTGTCCCTTTCATTGATGGAACCTAAGAAGCAATTCGTGACGGTGTTGAAAGGCAGCCGATTCCAACAGTCAAAAAATAACAGCCGACGCATTGCCCGATCATTGTAGTCAAAACCATATTGAGCTTCATTGCAGGGTAAAACGGGATCGTTCCCGTTTTACCGCAATACCGTATGCTGCCAGTGCGGTGATACAGGGACCTTCCGTATAGAAACATAAAAGGATTGACAGTTTTTTACAGCAGGTGTTATAATAAATAAAAATAACGCAATCGTATGCATTGAGAGGATAATATGTCGATCAGTACAAAGGATATCGCAAAAATAGCAAATGTAAGCCAGTCCACAGTATCAAGATGCCTGAATGACAGTCCTATGATTTCTCAAAAAACGAAAGATAAGGTCAAAAAGATAGCGGATGAATATGGATTTCAATTTAATGCCAGTGCCAAGAGTTTGAAATCAAATAAAACCGGGTCGGTTGGTCTGATCATCCCCAAGAAGAGAGGGGACTTTGAAAACATCCATTTTAGAGCATGGCAGGATTCCCTGATGGAAAATCTGGAGCAAATAGGGTTTGATGTTATCATATCGTTTTTTGAAAATCATAATACGGGACAGAATAATATCATGAAACTGGTCAGGTCAAAAAAAGTAGATGCTTTAATTTTACTTCAGCCAAAATTAGATGAAGAAACAATGGGATTTTTGGAGAAAACAAAAATTCCATACGTTTTCTGCAAGTATTTTCCGGATGGATGTAAGGCGAAGAATATTGACTATATTCATGTGGATCAATTTGAGGGAGGATATCTGGCCACGAGTCATTTGATCAGGCTTGGCCACCGCCGGATTATGACCATAACTGCCGACTTTGAAGGCGGAGAATTTGAATTGCGGCAACAGGGGTATGAAGCGGCGCTGCGGGAACATGCAATACCGGTCTCTCATGATTTTATGTTAAAGGGAGATGGAACATTTCAGTCCGGCTTTGATCTTATAACAAAGAACAGCTCTCTGATAAATGAAATAACAGCAGTCTTCGCATTAAATGATGCGATGGCAATAGGCGCTATTTCTGCGCTGAAAGAGCTGGGGTTTCATGTGCCGGATGATATTGCGGTTGTCGGGTTTGATGATATCGAATTGGGTACGTATTTTCATCCGTATTTGACAACTGTCAGTCAGCCGACAAAGGAAGTCGCAAAAATAACCTGCGATCGATTGGAAATGTTAATGAATCCCAAGGATTCCTGGACCAGTCAGAAGGTAACGGTCCCCCCTAAGCTGATTATCAGAGAGTCCTGCGGCAGCAGATAATGGTATCAAGGAGCAGGGATGATGTTACCATTTAATGCATACGTATGCGTTGATTAGAGATTGTAAGGAGAATAAAAATGAACTGGAAAAAAATTCTTGAAGAATCGGTACAGCCTCAATTGCCAAAAAAACGTGATTTTCGTATTGCGTCAGTTGGCGCCGGGTATATTGTAGCGGAAAATCAGCAGGTAGCCTATGAGAAGAATGGGTTTCACACGTATGCCATCACCTCGCGCAGGCGTGAGAATGCACAAAAAGTTGCCGATCGTTTTGGCATCCCGCATGTGTATGACACTGCCGATGAAATGCTTGAGGATCCGAACGTAGAAATTGTTGATATTGCGGTGCCGCCGCATGTGCAGGCTGAGGTGCTCCATAAATGTGTGGAGCAGCGTGCCCACATCAAAGGTGTGCTGTGTCAGAAGCCGGGTGCTGTCAGTCTTGAACAGCTGCGCGCGCTGAATGCAGTCTGCAAAGACAGCGGGATAAAAGTGGCAGTCAATCACAATATGCGTTACGATCAGTCAATGCGGGCTTTAAAATGTTCGCTGGACCGCGGTCTGTTGGGAAAGCCGGTCATAGCCAGCATTGATATGCGTGCCCGCGCTGATATTCAGCCGTTTTTCCGGCAGTATGGGCGGCTTGACATTCTGGACATGGGCATCCACCATATTGATACACTGAGATGGCTGTTTGGGATGCCTCAGAAGATTACGTCTGTATGCAGAACCAACCCGCATCTTGATTATGATCACAGGGATGGCATCGCAAGGTATGTTTTTCAATATGAAGATGGTCTGGTTGCAGAGGGGCTTGATGACAATTTTTCGGGTCCATTTGAGCCTTGTGAACAGGACCTGTACATAAAATGGCGCGTGGAAGGGACAGAAGGCGTGGCGATGGGCGCAATCGGATGGCCGTATCATCCCAAACTGGTACCGAGTACCTTTCGTATCACGTCATCAAAGATTCCAGGCGGGTGGTTAACTCCTGAATGGGAGACGACCTGGTTTCCGGATGCGTTTGCCGGTACGATGGCAAGCTTAATGAGGGCGGTGGAGAACAAGGAGGATCCGGAAATCAGTCTGTTTGACCATGAAAACACAATGGCCTGCGTGGAAGCATGCTATCGTTCTATCGAAGAAGAACGGACAGTTTATCTAAAGGAGATTGAAAGAAAATGATTCGAGTAGGTGTGATTGGATGTGGCGCCATAGGACGGGACCATATCCGCAGAATGACAGAAATAGTGACAGAAACACAAGTGGCGGCAGTATCGGATATATTTGCTGAAAACGGAAAGAAAATTGCAGAACAATATCACTGTGTTTTCTATGAACAGGGAGAAGATTTGATTCGTGACCCCGATGTGGAGGCAGTGGTCATCTGCACGGCAGACGATACACATGCCCGCTTTGTAAAAGCATGTATCGAGGCGGGGAAATACGTACTGTGTGAAAAACCGCTCGGAGTTTCGGCAGAAGAATGTATGTCTATCGTGGAGGCCGAAATAAAAGGAGGAAAAAGGCTGGTTCAGGTCGGTTTCATGCGCAGATATGATCGTGGGTACCGGCAGTTGAAGCAGATGATAAAAGAGGGAGTGATCGGAGAACCCCTCATGATCCATGCGTGTCATCGTAATCTGAACCACAATGACTGGCATACGTCTGATATGACAATCAAGAATTCCGGAATTCATGAAATTGATGTGCTGCGCTGGCTGCTTGGTGAGGATTACGAAAGCGGGCAGGTCCTGACGGTCAAACAGAACAGCAGTGCCACCGAAGGACTGCTTGATCCTCAAATTATGCTGTTAAAGACAAAAGCCGGAACGCGGATTGATGTTGAGGTTAATATGTCTTCCGGTTATGGATACGATATTCAGTGTGAGGTCGTTGGGGAAAAAGGCGTGATTCGCCTTCCGGATCCGCCGGAGATATTGATGCGTACAGACGGAATGCGCTCCTATAAGATCTGTGATGACTGGTCAAAACGATTTATTGAAGCGTACGACACAGAATTTGCGGAGTGGGCACAATCGGTTCAAAATGACTGCCTGACCGGACCGTCATCCTGGGACGGATATGCGGCTTGCCTGACAGCAGATACACTAATTAAGGCACGTGATCAGGAAGCAATTCTGCCCGTACATTTACCGGAGACACCAGATTTTTACCGCGGGTAAAGTATGGATTTTACAGAAAACGGAATACATCAGACATAAAACAAAGACCCGCTTTTG
>CAZUNG010000025.1:0-33469 GCA_964621905.1 uncultured Ruminococcus sp.
GATCTGTGTGGCGGTCATCATCGATGTCCAGGTTCGTAAGGCAAACTCAAAATAAGAAGAGGTGATGCGCACACCGGGAGCAGAAAAAGCAGTGGAAAACAAAAAGAAGGAAACTTGGGAAGATGTATTGAGAAGGAGAGAAAAATGCGAAAAAAAGTAATAGCAGTTGGACTTACATTGGTATTGGCGTTAAGCCTGTTTGGATGCGGAGGAGGAGACAAGGATGCGTCTGCACCTGCGGATGATTCTGCCGCAGAAGAGACAGCAGAACCGACAGAGGCGTCAAAGGATGACACAGCTAAAGAAGACACTGCCGGAGGTGATGCCGCAGCGGATACGTCAGACCTGAAAGACTGGGAAAAGGAATATGCAAAAACATATGATATCAGCGGGGATGAAGAGTATGTGTGGGGCTATGTAGCACAGAGTTTTACGGATACCTTCTGTTCCAGAGTACAAAAAGCAATGGAGGACTATACAAAACAGAATTTCCCGAATGTGACACTGAATGTCGGTGATGGCAAGCAGGAAGTAAACACTCATATTGAACTGGCAGAGAACTTCATTACACAGGGTGTTGACTGTCTGATCGTAACAGCATCTGATTCAAATGGTGAAGTTGTTATCTGTGATATGGCAAAAGACGCAGGGATTCCGTTCGTAGTCGTAAACTCTGATATCGCATGTGATCCGATTGACCACTGGTTTGTGGGTTCTGACCATTATGTATCCGGTCATCTGCAGGGCGAGTACGTAAGAGAAAACATTGATGATGCTGAGACTGTTAATATCTGCTATCTTGGCGGTACCGACGGATTTACACATACAACACTGCGTCGTCAGGGCTTCTATGATGCGCTTGATGAAGAAAACTACAATTACAAAGTACTGGCAGATCTTGAAGGAGAATATTTAAGAGACCGCGGTATGGAAATTACAGAAGACTGGCTGATCCAGTATGGCGATGATATCGATGTTATCGTTGCAGCGAATGATGAGATGGGTATGGGCGCGCTGAATGCAATTCAAGGGGCTGGCATGAGTGATATTATTGTCTGTGGTATCGATGCGAATGATGATGCGAAAGAGGCAGTAAAAGCAGGAACTTTCGGCTGTACTGTTTTCCAGGCAGCAGAAGGCCAAGGAAAATGGGGTGCGATCGCAGCATATGCGGCATCTCAGGGCAAAGATTTTACAACGCTTGATATTCCTTATGAGCTCGTAACGAAGGATAATGTAGATCAGTATTAATAAACGGAATGCAATAACATAATTTATATTCATTTCACTTCCTTAGTGCAGGGGCTGTAGACAACGGAATAATCGTTGTTTTACAGTCTCCTGTTTGTCTTCTGCGAGAAAAGGGATCTATTCTCAGTGATGGCAACGAGGAGATAGAAGCGGAAACAGATGTTAAAGTCAATGGTGCGCCCGTCGGGAAGGTGACTACGCAGTGATCGGTCCGCAGGAAGCAAAAGCTGTGATTACGGAGAGAACGTTTGTACCGTAAAGTTTAACTATTTAGTATGTGCCGTGAGGTGCTGAGAAGTTCAGCATTTCCGGCACTTTTATTTGTCATGAGAAACTTGCAAACAGATAGACAAAAAGCAAAAATGTAAACAAAAAATGCAAAAACCTTAATTTTATTTACAATGGAACGTAAATGTAGACAAAAACAATAATAGTGTTCACGTGAACAAAAAGAGAGAATCGTGAATATGATGAAATAATAGAAAGATATTGACGGAATATCATGGCAAAACGTACAATAATACTAGTAAAAGAAAAGAAATAAGAAAGTTACAAAAAGTCAAAATGTATAATTATGAAATCCAAAGTTAGAAAGGGGATAAAAATGGCAACAAATATGACAACGCATGCAGCGTTTGATGCACCGGGTACTGCAGTATCCAATGATACTACGTATATGTTTCTGCCAGTGGAATACAATGATGAGGATGTGGCGATCATCAGGGAGCTGGCGCGTGAATTTATGGAAATCGCCAATCTTCCTATTCAGAAGGAAACGGCAGAACTATGGGAGCGGGTCAATGATCTGGAGTCTGCCCGTCCCGTCGTATGGCACAATGAACTGCCATGGCATGAGATGAATGTAAACGATGAGCTGACGCTTCGGACATCTACACCGTTTGTCCAGAGAATTGAGGAGGAATTACGCAGAAAAATCTATCTGTGGAGACATATGCCGGGAGACATGGTGCTGGAACCAGTCTTCTATTCGCCAATGATCATCGAAAATTCCGGTATGGGTATTGCTATTACGGAAGAGACAAAAGCAAGCGATGCTGATAATAACATAGTGAGCCATAAGTTTATTCCTCAGATTGTTACGATAGAAGATACGGAAAAAATTACGGCTCCGAAAGTGACCTTGGACAAGGAGGCAACACAGGCGACTTATGAAGCTTATCAGGATATTTTAGGTCCCGTGATGCCGGTGGAAATCAAAGGGGTTCAGGGATTCTGGTATGCTCCGGTAGATGATCTGGTCCAGTTAATGGGGACGAATGAACTGCTGCTGAATGTGGTGATGGAGCCGGAACTTGTCCATGCTTCTATGAAAAAAATATCGGAAGCCTACATGGCAGCACTGGATCAGTATGAGGCTCTCGGATGCCTTGGCTCCAATAATCTTAATTATCGAATGGGATCCGGCGCGTATGGGTATTCAAAGGAACTAAAAAGAGGTACCATGACCAATATGAAGTGCTGTGATATGTGGGGAGCATCGGCCAGCCAGTTCTTCACATCAGTATCTCCGGAAATGCATGATGAATTCTCGATTGCCTATGAAAAGCCTTGGATGGAACGGTTTGGACTGAGCTATTATGGATGCTGTGAACGTCTGGATATCAAGATGGATCAGCTTCGCCAGATTAAAAACTTAAGGAAAATCTCCTGTAGTCCGTGGAGCAATACGGAACATATGGCGGAGGTTGTGGGAAGGGACTATGTCGTCTCCCTGAAGCCAAGTCCGGCATGTTTTGCTTTCGATACATTTGATGAAGATGCTGTTCGACGGGATGTGGAAGGGAAATTAAAACTCTTAAAGAACTGCAATGTGGAGATTATCATCAAAGATGTAAGCACCATCCGTTATGACCCGCAGAGATTGTGGCGATGGATAGAGATTGTGTCGGAACTCTGTAAGAACTGATTCTTAAATTTGTGGGTGAGCTATCCTCCCCTTAGGCATAAGGAAGTTTTGTAAAGATGTAAAAAAGGCCCTGTTTCTGGGCCTTTTTTCGTGTTCTAAAATAAAAAAATTATAACCCCTGGGGTAGCTTGTATGACTTATACAATGCAAATATAATGAGCTTGCATCGTATGACTGCACTATACAACAGGAGGAATTTTAATATGAATCAGAAATTCAAAAAAAGACTGGTGCGTGGATTGACCTGCGCGGTTGTCTTTGTGATGGCATTGCAGATGGCAGGCTGTTCAAAGGAAAGTGAGGGAAATCGTTCAGCTGCATCGGCAAAATCATCCGGGGCTGAACAGGTATCCGCTGACTCAGATTCTGCGAAAGAGACATTGATTGTATCGTACTCGGCAGATACGGGGGATTTGAATCCTCATACTTATGACAGCCCCATGTGGATACAGTCGCTGGTATATGAGGGGCTTACAAGGTTTGTCAACGGCAAAATTGTGCCGGGTATTGCTAAGTCCTGGGATATTTCTGAGGATGGGAAGACTTATGTTTTTCATCTGGATGAAAGTAATGTCTTCAGCGATGGAACCCCGGTCAATGCGGAGATCGTAAAGAAAAACTTTGATGCGGTGATTGCCAATAAAGAACGCCATGAATGGATGGAGACGTACCAGGTTCTGGATTCCGTGGATGTCGTTGATGATTACACGGTTCAGTTAAATCTAAATGCTCCATTTTCAGGATTGCTCCAGGAATTATCACTATCGCGTCCGGCACGGATAGGTTCAGAAGCGATATTCCCGGCAGATGGTGATACCAGTGAGACGATCGCAGAGCCCGTTGGAAGCGGCCCCTGGAAACAGGTAGAGCATGTAGACAGTCAGTATACACTGTTTGAAAGAAACGATCACTATCATGGGACGAAGCCGTCTTATCGATATCTGAAAGTAATGATTATTCCGGATATTAACACCGCTTCCAATTCCCTGAAGGCGGGGGAGATTGACATGATCTATGATATTGAAAGTCAGATGACCGGCGATGTCTACAATGAACTGGAATCTGCCGGTTTTTCAGCAAATTTGTCTGATCCGGTTACGACCAACATGATTCTTCTTAATACGAACAGCGGTCCGACGAAAGACGTAAATGTACGCCTGGCTTTAGAATACTGTATTGACAAAGAAAGCATATCCGAGAATATTTTTGGAGGCCTGCAGACACCGGCAGATTATCTGATGAATCCGGATACTCCATACTGTGACGTGCCGGATATGACGGTTTACAGCTATGACGCAAAAAAGGCCGAGGAACTGCTGGATAAGGCCGGATGGAAGCTGGAGGATGGAAACAATATCCGCACAAAAGATGGAGAAGAACTGACGCTCCGGTTTTTATATGAAGGGGATAATGATTCCGTGAAGATGATGGGACAGGTGATTCAGGCAGAGTGCGCGAAGGTGGGAATCAATATTGAATTAGTGGCACAGGATGCAACAAATTATGGGAACTCACAAAAGGAAGGATTGTTTGAACTGCTGCAGGCAGAGACCTGGGGAGATCCATTTGACCCTCATTCCTATATGTCTTCGTTCCGTGTATCTTCCCATGGTGACTATGCCGCACAGCTCGGGTTAAAGAATAAGGCAGAGCTTGATAACGATATTACCACAGCACTGAATTCCACCGATGAGAAAGTGGTGGAGGAAAAATATCAGTCTGTTCTCAGGACACTTACGGATCAGGCAGTTTATGTGCCGATTACTTATACAACCAAGGCTTATATCTTTAATAAGGATGTTGTCTCCAATGTTACATACAACACTTATCTGGACGTGCCGTATGAGACGTTTACCTTAAATAAGTAATCATAGTTTAAGCAACTCCGTGCGCCGTCAGGGACAGACATGGAGTTGCTTTTAAAAAAGAGAGGCAGGTGAGAATTTTGCTCAGATATACGGTCAAGCGTCTTTTGCTGCTGATTCCGATCCTATTGCTGGTTTCATTATTTGCATTTGGGTTAGTGCGTCTGATGCCGGGAAGCGCAGAAATGGCCTATCTGCAGGCGGCAGGTATTCCGCCTTCTGAGACGGCGCTTCAGAGTGCCTCTGAGGAGCTGGGGCTGGACCGCCCTGTTTATGTACAATATTTTGACTGGCTTTTAAAGGCAGTCAGACTCGATTTTGGGAATTCTTTTATTAATAAAAAAGAAGTCCGCGCGGAGCTTATGGGGGCCTTAAAAAATACAATGCAGCTGGCAGGCTGTGCCACGCTGATCATTCTGGTGATCAGTATTCCTATGGGGGTGCTTTCTGCGGTCAGGGCAAATAAAGAATTAGATTATATGAGCCGTGTGCTTGCTTTTCTGGGGAGTTCTATGCCCTCTTTCTGGCTTGGACCACTGCTGGTGCAGGTGTTTTGCCTGAAACTGGGGTGGTTTCCGGTACAGGGTATGGGAACCTGGAGAAATCTGGTGCTTCCGGCTTTTACGATGGCAGTGCTTTACATTGCCACATACTCCAGGTCTTTAAGGAACAGTCTGCTGGAAAATATGAATCAGCGGTTTGTGATGTACAGCCGTGCCAGAGGCATCAGTGAGCGAAAAATTGTAACAAATCATGTATTGCGCACATCATTGATACCGGCAGTGACGACATTTGGAGTCAATTTTGGTCATATGATGGCAGGGACGGCCGTTGTGGAAATTTTGTTTTCCTGGCCCGGCCTGGGACGGTTGTGTGTATCTTCCGTGGGATCCCGTGATTTTCCGATGATTCAGGGATACATTGTTCTGATGGCACTGATCTTTATTCTGGTAAATCTGGTTACGGATTTGATTACGGTAATGTTGGATCCGAGAATGCGGGAGTCGTTATAGTATGAATCTGAAAATTTTTCTAAAAAAATTATGTAAAAAAAAGATGACCATATTTTTTATTGCGGTTGTTTTGATCATTGTTCTTATGGGTATCTTTGCCACGGTACTTGCCCCTCATGATCCGCTGGAACAGAATTTGGAACTGAAATTTTCCATGCCCTCATCAGCCTATCCCATGGGGACAGATCATCTGGGAAGGTGCATTTTTTCCCGCGTTCTGTATGCCACAAGGACGACACTGGGGTTTTCCATGCTTTGTACCCTTCTGGCGGCCGGTATTGGAATCACGCTCGGGACGGTCGCGGGTTATAAAGGCGGAGCGGCAGATATGATGATTATGCGTATCTGTGATGTGCTTTACGCATTTCCTGCGTTGGTGCTGGTCATGGCTGTTGTCGGATTTATTGGTGTTGGTATATCGAATGTGGTGATTGCCATGCTGATGCTCCAGTGGTTATGGTATGCGAGAGTTTCCAGAAACCTGGCGGCAAGCGAGAGTGTGCGCAGCTATATCGCTGCTGCAAAACTCTGTGGAGCGTCAGATCGGAAAATTATATTCCGCCATATCCTTCCCAATATGATATCTAATATGCTTGCGATTTTTACGGTTGATTTTGGACATACCATTCTTGCTATTTCCGGCTATTCCTTTTTGGGGCTGGGTGTACAGGCGCCTCAGCCTGAATGGGGAGCTATGATCAGTGAAGGAAAAAACTTCATCAACACAGATCCCTGGCTGATGTTCTGGCCGGGTATTATGATCCTGCTGGTGGTAGTAGCTGTCAATATTATTGGCGACAATATGCGGGATGCGTTGGAGGGTCAAAGCTTTTAGAAAGGGGAAGAGCATGGAAAACATATTGGAGGCTTGTGATCTTAAGGTAAGACTGAAAAAGCACAGACAAAGGATTACTGCGGTGGATGGTATTTCTTTTGCAGTAAAGAGAGGGAAAACTCTGGGCATTATTGGGGAAAGCGGAAGCGGAAAATCTCTTACCTGTCTGGGAACTTTAGGGCTGCTGGATCCAAAGCTGTGGGAGGTGTCCGGTGAAATATCCCTTGCCGGGGAGATGCTGCACATTCAGGACAGAGGAAAAATGGCAGAAATCCGCGGAAACAAAATCGCGATGATTATGCAAAACCCGATGAGTGTTTTTAATCCGGTGATTACGATCGGCAAACATTTTCAGGAATCTGTCAATAAGCCAGGCTCCGTCAAAAAAACAAAAGCTGAAGTTAAAAAAATTGCTGTGGATCTTCTGGCAAAGATGCGGATCCGTGACCCGGAGGCAGTTCTTCAGTCATATGCATTCCAATTGTCCGGCGGTATGCTTCAGCGCATTATGATCGCGCTTGCTTTGGCTGTTCAGCCAGATGTTTTGATCGCTGATGAACCGACGACCGCATTGGATTTGACGGTTCAGCATGAAATTATAAAAATTCTGAAGGAGTTGCAGGAGCAGTACGGGATGTCGATAGTGATCGTTTCTCATGATCTCGGTGTGATAAAACATCTGGCGGATGATGTTGCTGTCATGTATGGTGGAGGATTCGTAGAGAAGGCTCCTGCTAAAACAATTTTAAGTGATCCGAAGCATCCTTATACGAAAGGCCTGTTTGCTTCAAGACCTGCCTTTTCCAAGCGGCGTCTTGACATGATGGAGGGGCAGCCGCCTACGCTGGAGGAACGGGGAGAAGGGTGTATGTTTTATCCCAGATGTGGTGAAAGGTGCCCGGAATGTCTTGGTTATCTGCCGGGCATCCGCTCTGTTTCTGACCGACATGAAATCAGCTGCATAAAGTACGAATGAAAGGCGAATACAATATGGCATTGCTTGAAATTGAACAGGTAAAAAAGACATACAGGACTCGTAAGTTTGGGCGTTCCTACCATGTGATTGCCGTCAATGGAATCAGTTTTTCTGTAGAGAAAGGAAAGTGTATCGGGTTAGTAGGAGAAAGCGGATGCGGGAAAAGTACATTGGGACGTTTAATTGCAGGTTTGGAGCGTCCGTCAGAGGGAGAAATACGTTTTCACGGACAATCCATACATCCGGATCGTAAGAAATCGGGACGTCTTGAATTTGCACGGGATATTCAAATGGTATTTCAGGACAGCTTTGATGCGGTGAATCCGCGGTATACCGCAAAGCAGATTATCGAGGAACCGCTCAGAAATCTGACAAAACTATCAGCTTTTGAAAGGAGTGAGAAAGTTAATCTGCTGCTGGAGCAGGTTGGTATCCCTGTCACTGAGAGAGATAAATATGCATTGGAATTCAGCGGGGGACAGCTGCAGCGGGTCTGTATTGCGAGAGCCCTTGCTTCAGGACCCAAGCTGCTGATATTGGATGAGCCTTTAAGCAGTCTTGATGTTTCCATACAGGCACAGATCTTAAATCTGCTGAAGGATATCAAAGAAGAATTAGACCTTTCTTATCTCTTAATTTCACATGATTTAGAGGCAATCTATTATCTGGCGGATTCCATTGTTGTGATGTATGGCGGACAGGTGATGGAGCGAATCGACGATCTTGCCTTTTTTATTGAAATGAAGCATCCATATACGAGAATGCTGCTGTCCTCTACGCCAGCATACAGGGATCGTGAAAAAGGTCATGAGGATGCAGAAATGATCTGGATCGACTTAGGTGTACAAAAAGAAGGATTCAGCGGCTGTCCTTACTGCGGCAGATGCCGTTTGGCTAAGTCATTGTGCAGGAGCAGCAGGCCCAAAATGCTTGAGATCCGTCCGGGGCATTTTGTAGCCTGTCATCAGATACTAAAGGAAGGAAGAGAAAGATGCCATCCTATTGGAGATTAATTCGGTTTTTGAAATATTCGGCAAAAGACGTTGCCGTAAAGACGTTGCTGATGCTTGCCATTACCGCAACCTATATTGGTCAGGCTTATGTCATTGCAAATGGGGTATCAGCGGTATTTGCAGGAAAACCAATCGGACATATTACGGTTTTTATTTTGGCAGCTGTCGGATGTGTGATGCTGAGGGGAGTTATAACACCGGTAAATGAAAGTTTTACAAAACTTCTGGGAGCGAAGATAAAGAGTAAAATTCGCGATGAGCTGTTAGAAAAATTGTATGAGCTTGGGCCGGGCTATCAGAGCAGACGGCGCAGCGGTAATCTCAATTCTCTGATGACTGATGGGATTGAGTCTATGGAACCATTTCTTGTATCGTATGTGCCGCAGATGCTGGTGGCATTCATTACAGTGGCGTCACTGGTTATTTATATTGCCACGCTGGATGTCGTGGCAGCAATGATTATTTTATTTTCTGTGACCGCAGCAGTTCTCGGCCCTCATCTGGCATTGCCGGTGGTTAAAAAGAGCACGGTCCGCTATTGGGGCTCTTATGCCGTACTGAACGCCCAGTACATCGATGCGATGCAGGGTATGACCACCTTGAAGGTCTTTAATTCCAGCGGACAAAAGGGAAAGGAACTTGGAGAGGACGCGGAGGCTTTCCGAAAAGATTCGATCCGCAATACTGCTTTTTCTCTGGTGGATTCCGCCATGATTATTCTTTTTATGACAATCGGATCTGCTGTGTCTGTGGCAGTGGGTGCAATCCATACGGCAGAGGGCAGCTTGGCGGCCGCCTCGCTGATTTCGATTTTATTTCTCATCACGGAATGCTTTCGGCCAATTACAGACTTGAATACCTACTGGCATGCCAGCTACCTGGGCTTTTCCGTATCAGAGGGATATTTCTCGATTATGGATGAGCCGGTGACTTTGATAGAAAAAGAAGATGGCATTAAGAAAACGAGCGGATATTTGCCGGGGGTGGGCTTTCAGGAGGTTTCCTTTACTTACGGTGAAGATCATCATTACGCACTGAATCATATCTCCATTCAAGTCGATCCGGGAGAAACGGTTGCGGTGGTAGGAAAATCGGGCTCCGGAAAATCTACGATGGTTAACCTGCTGATGCGTTTTTATGATGCGGACAGCGGCATTATATCGTTTGATGGGAGAGATATACGGGATTATAATCTGGAAACATTACGTCAGCGAATTGCGGTGGTTTACCAGGATACCTACCTGTTTTATGGAACCGTTGCAGAAAATCTGCGGATGTGCAGGCAGGATGCGACGCAGGAAGAACTGGAAAAAGCGGCGATAGCCGCCAATTGTCATGAGTTTATAAAAAAACTTCCCAATGGTTACGACACAATTGTCGGGGAACGCGGCGCAACCCTCTCGGGAGGAGAACGGCAGAGAATAGCAATCGCCAGGGCAATTCTGAAAGATGCTCCCTTTTTGATACTGGATGAGGCAACGTCCAGTGTGGACGCGGCAAATGAACGGGATATCCAGGAGGCGCTGGAGAGATTAATGCAGAGCCGGACGACACTGATTATTGCGCATCGGCTGTCGACGGTGCAGAACGCAGACAGAATCTTCGTTCTGGACCGGGGCCATGTAGTGGAATCAGGCACGCATCAGGAGTTAATGAGTTTAAACGGTCATTATACACAGCTCATACAGGCTCAGACGGAAGAAGGAGGTGAACAGTGATGGAGTCAGGAATGAAGACAGGAGGACGGATCAAAAACATGTTCAAACTCATGCGTCACCTGCAGTTGTATTACGGCAAACTGGTGCTTGGGGTTATCTGTGGTGTAGGCCAGCATCTGAGTAATATTGCGGTTGCCTGCATTGGGGCATATATGGTCGGGCTTGCAGTGCAGGGAAATTTGATGGAAAAGCTTCATGGGCTCATGATTTTATTGCTGCTCATGATATGTCTGCGTGTATTGCTCTCCTATGGCGAAAGTTATTTCAATCATGATGTGGCATTTCACATATTGGCAGATTTTCGGATCAAGCTATTTCAGGCACTTGACAGGGTGTCCCCTGAGATTTTGCTGGATATGAGATCCGGTCAGCTGGCATCCGTGCTGATGAGTGACGTAGAGGTGCTGGAGTGGTTCTTTGCCCATACGTTTGGGTCTGTGATTGTGGGCATTGTGGTACCAATCATCACCCTGGCTTTTATGGGAACTCTGTGCTGGTATTTGCCTCTTATAGTGTTTCCGTTTCTTGTTTTGATGGCAGTGATTCCATTTTTGATGCGAAAAAAAGCGGATGTCCAAGGGGCTGTTGTCCGGGAGACGCTGGCAGACGCCAATTCGGTAGCTGTCGAGGGGATCCACGGCATGCGTGAGATCCTGAGTCTAAACTACCGTCAAAAATATAAAGAAAAAAATCATGATTATATGCAGCGTGTTTATAAGGCGCAGTGGATTTATGGAAAACGTCTTGGAGCAGAAGGAGGGCTGCTGCTGGTCTGCATGGGAATTGCAATGCTGGGAGTTATGGCAGCTGCAATCACTGTGATTTTGCAGGGCGGTATGGAGAGAACCTGGTATCCGGCAGTGATTATTCTCGCAGGTATGACGTTTAACCCTGTGTTGGAAATCTGTAATATGGCCAGAAATTTTGGGCTGATTTTGGCGGCTTCCAATCGGGTGTTTACGGTTCTGGAGTCGAAATCTCAGGTAAACGATGATGGCGCAGATATGAATATCAGTAGCATCGTGCCTGATCTCTCTTTTGAATGCGTGACCTTTCATTACAAGGAAGATCTGGATGCGGCAATAAAAGACGTCTCTTTTTATATAAAACCAGGTCAGACAGTGGCGCTTGTGGGGCATTCCGGGGCGGGCAAAACCACTTGTATCAATCTGTTGCTGCGCTACTGGGACACAACTTTGGGCGCCGTAAAAATCGGCGGCTGTAATGTAAAGGATATGTCCCTAACAACACTGCATGATATGACCTCAGCAGTACTTCAGGATGTGTATTTGTTTAACACGACCATTCGCGAAAATATCCGGTTGGGAAGGGTAAGCGCTACCGATGAAGAGGTTGAACTTGCGGCGAAGGCGGCCTACGCTCATGAATTTATCATGGAGATGCCGCAGGGCTATGACTCCAATGCCGGGGAACGAGGAATTTCTCTGTCCGGCGGGCAGCGGCAGAGGATTGCACTGGCAAGGGCTTTCTTAAAAAATGCGCCGATTTTGATCTTAGATGAAGCGGTATCTAACCTAGACGCGGAGAACGAAAAAGATATTCAAAGGGCGTTAAAATCGATATATGCAGAAAAGACAATCGTAATGGTTGCACATCGTCTTTCCACAATCCGGACAGCAGATCTTTTACTGGTAATGAGGGATGGAAAATTGGTGCAGACGGGTACTCATGACGAGCTGATCAGCCAGGATGGGTATTATCAAGAATTACTTGAGGGACAGCTGGGAGAAAACAGGGCGCTATGGCAATCTTTATTACAATGCAAAAGAAACTTTGATACCTAATTTTCATCGTGGGTACAGTGTGGGTACCGCTTGCATTTCCTCCAAAATCATGCTATAGTATTAATCGCCAAAACCCCATAGACAGGGGAGTGGTACAACTAAATAACCGTGTGTTCGAGACCTTCCACACGTAAAACAAAACTAAAGGAGAGACGATAATGAGAGACAAAAAAGTATTATTCATCACCCAGGCGGCAATGATCGCTGCAATCTATGTGGTTGTAACTGTCGTGTTTTCTGCATTTAGCTTCGGTGAAGTGCAGGTTAGGATTTCGGAGGCACTGACGATCCTGCCCATGTTCACGCCGGCGGCGATTCCAGGACTTTTCATCGGCTGCATCATTGGAAATGCAATGGGGGGTGCAATTGTACTGGACGTGGTATTCGGAAGCATTGCAACGCTTGTAGGTGCTGTAGGCTCCTGGGCGCTTCGGAGGCATAAGTATCTTGTTGTGCTGCCGCCAATTGTAATGAACTTGTTGATTGTGCCGTTTGTGCTGCGTTACGGATATGGAGTTCCGCTTCCGATTCCGCTGATGATGCTGACCGTGGGGCTCGGCGAAGTTATTTCGTGCGGGGTGCTTGGCTACGTACTGATGTTTGCCCTGGATAAAGTAAAACACGTGATATTTAAAGATAGAGTCATGTCATAACAAGGATGCCTGTGAGCCAGGAACCTTCCGAACGGGGATGCATAGAATAAGATATGCATCCCCGTTTGTCAGGAGGTAACAGATTTGGGTAAACAGGCAGTACATACGACGGAGGAGCGTATCGCGGTACGTGTATCGGTGAACAGCATTATCGTCAATGTGGTATTGTCTGTTTTCAAATTTGCCGCCGGGACCATCGCGGGTTCAGGGGCGATGATTTCCGATGCCGTGCATTCAGTTTCTGATGTGTTCAGTACGATCGTTGTGGTCATCGGTGTGAAGATGGCCGGCAAACAGTCAGATGGCCGGCACCAGTATGGGCATGAACGGCTGGAATGTGTGGCATCACTGCTTCTTGCGATCGCACTGGCAGCGACGGGAATCGGGATTGGTTATACCAGTATTACAAAAATTATCAGTGCAGATTACCGGGTGCTTAAAGTACCGGGACTGCTTGCACTTGCGGCGGCGGTACTTTCCATCATAGTCAAGGAAACCATGTACTGGTACACGAGGGCGGCTGCAAAACGGATCAATTCTGGAGCATTGATGGCGGATGCGTGGCATCACCGTTCGGATGCAATGTCCTCAGTGGGCAGCTTTATCGGGATTTTTGGAGCAAGGATGGGGTACCCGGTGCTGGATCCGGTTGCCGGAACTGTGATCTGCATTTTTATTGTCAAAGCGGCAGTCTGTATTTTCTGCGATGCGATCGGCAAGATGACGGATGTGGCATGTGATGAGAAAACAGTCAGAAAGATATACAGGATCGCGATGGGGCAAACAGGAGTGATCACCGTCGATGATGTAAAGACCAGAATGTTCGGAAATAAAAAATATGTAGATTTGGAAATCAGCCAGGATGGCAAAAAAACACTGGAAGAGGCACATGGAATTGCCGAAGCTGTACATGATAGAATTGAAAGCGAAATAGAAGGAGTAAAGCATTGCATGGTGCATGTGAATCCTTGTATTTGCCGGGAGGAACAAAAATTGAGAGAGATGGAATTCAAGATGGAACGACAGGGACTTCTGAAGGTCGGACAGGAGGTTGAGGTATCAGAAAGTGCACTTCCCACTTCCTATTATTATACGATCATTCCTGCCATAGCAATGAGCAAAAATTATCAGGCGCATGAACGATTATATGTTACGAGGGGGATCGTAAAGGAGATCAATGAGACGGACCGTGGATTTTATACGCTGGTAGAGTTCGATGAGGAAGAATAAGCGTGGAATTAATTGACAGGATATCCCCCACCCCTGCTTGTAGGAACGGGGATATCCTGCTATAATAAAAAGTACGGTTTTACAGGAGGAGAAAAGAAATGAAACGTTATGAAGCAATTTGGGAAATCTATAATAAATGTTCCAATAATCAGATGCGGGATGTCTATATTGACGAGATAGAAATCGAAGATCCGGAAGATTATGTGAAACATAAATTCAGGGACAAGGTTCTGGAATACGATATCATCAATAAGGAAGACGGCAGTATTGTGTTCGAGATTATGACCTCCGGTATGAAACAGCGCATGACATTTACCGAAGTATAAGCTGTACCTGCAGATGAAAAGGCAAAGGATACATCAGGAGGAGACCGATGGCAGAGCATGAGAACAGTGTAAAGCATACACATGTATTGGATGATGGATCCGTGGTGGAACATACACACAGTCATACACATACCCACACTCATCAGAATACGAAGGCAGTTATTAACCGGCTGTCGAGGGCGATTGGCCACCTGGAATCGATAAAACGGATGGTGGAGGATGGCAGAGACTGCAGCGAGGTTCTGATTCAGCTGTCTGCGGTAAAAGCGGCGATTAACAATACAGGTAAGGTGATCCTGCAGGATCATATCGAACACTGCATTGTGGATGCCGTTGAGAGCGGGGACAAGGAGACGCTGGCGGAGCTTCACAAAGCAATAGACAGATTTATTAAATAAGAGGTGGAAAAATGGAAAAAGAATGCAGCAGCACAACATG
This sequence comes from uncultured Ruminococcus sp., assembly GCA_964621905.1. Classification (GTDB taxonomy): domain Bacteria; phylum Bacillota; class Clostridia; order Lachnospirales; family Lachnospiraceae; genus Ruminococcus_G. The sequence goes on from CAZUNG010000025.1 coordinate 15,051, forward strand.
TACCAAAGAAAGCTGTGAAGGATGCCCAAGTAAACAGCAGCACAGTTTTCAGGAAAAAATGAACGAAGACTCTAAAATCGGACGGGTCATCGGCATTATCAGCGGAAAAGGCGGAGTAGGAAAATCATTTGTCACAGCGTCGATTGCGAATCAGCTGTGCGAACAGGGCTTTAAAGTAGGAATACTGGATGCAGATATCACAGGACCGTCGATTCCCAAAATGTACGGAATTAAAGGCCCTGCTAAGGCAGGTGACCGGGGAATCGAACCGATTGCGGCGGAAAATGGGATCAAGATCATGTCCATTAACCTTCTGCTTCCAAACGCCGATGACCCTGTGATCTGGAGAGGACCGGTTATCGCAAACATGGTGAAACAGTTTTGGACGGATGTGATCTGGGGAGAACTGGATTTCCTGCTGGTAGATATGCCTCCTGGAACCGGGGATGTACCGCTTACAGTATTTCAGTCACTTCCTGTGAACGGGGTGGTTGTTGTCACTTCACCACAGGATCTGGTAAAAATGATTGTAAAAAAAGCAGTGAAAATGGCAGAAATGATGAAAATACCGGTGATTGGAATCGTGGAGAACTACAGCTATGCGGTCTGTCCGGATTGTGGAAAGGCGTTTCCGATATTCGGAGAGAGCAGAGTGGACCAGGTTGCAGCCGCATATGGACTTCCGGTACTCGGAAAAGTACCGGTTTACCCGGAATATGCCAAGGCGGCGGATGAAGGAAAATTCCACACCGTCAGCAATCAGCACATCCAAAGTATTCTGGGGTGACAGCGGCGTCCACAGACAGGAATTGTATAAAATTACTTAATTTTATGGATTTCGGGCCTGAATTTATACAGGATTTTGAATTGACTTTCTCGTTGTGAAGTGCCATAATGTGTTAAATAAAAAGATTAACACGGATCACGAGAGAGGAATGATAGCTATGGCAGAATGTAAGATTAAATTGAATGCCACAGAAGAAGTAAAAGAATTTGTAAGCGTTGCGGGCAAATGCGATTTTGACATTGACATATTTTATAATCGGGTGATTGTCGATGCCAAATCAATTCTTGGAATTCTGAGCATGGATTTGACGAAGCCATTGACGGTTCAGAGTTATGGAGAAAATCCGGAATTTACACGTATGCTGAAAAAGTATGCGATCGCCTGAAACAACAGCAAACAAATAAAAATGAAAAACTAGAGAGCTGCTGCAAATCGGACAGAGGATGGTCCGTATTTGCAGCAGTTTTGTTTTTGAATAAAATATGATACAATGCTTTCTATATACAATGGAGAGGGAAACTTCTGATCTCAACAGCAGTAAATGCGATGTGGAAGGAAAACATGGAAAAAGATGTGGTTAAAATCTCTGTGCGCGGTCTGGTAGAGTTTATTCTGCGCAGCGGAGATCTGGACAGCCGGACAGGGGCGGCCCCCGATAAAGAAGCGATGCAGCTGGGAAGCAAGATACACAGAAAGATTCAAAAAAGTATGGGCGCTGAGTATCAGGCTGAAGTACCGCTGCGTTTTGAAAAAGAATATGATACCTTTTTATTTGTGCTGGAGGGGCGTGCGGATGGTATAGTAGACAAAAAGGGGGACGTTCTGATTGATGAAATTAAAGGCACGTTCCGTAATCTGGAAGAACTGAAAGGCCCGGATACACTTCATGTGGCGCAGGCGAAATGTTATGCATGGATGTACGCGCAAAATCATGCCTGTGAGCACATGACGGTACAGATCACTTACTGTAATATGGAAGACGAGGAGATACGTTATTTTCACGAAGAGTATACATGGGAAGAGCTGGAACAGTGGTTTTGTCAGCTTTTGGAGGATTACTATCCATGGGCCGCATTCTGCGTGAGCTGGAAACAGATCCGGAACGAATCGATGCAGGGACTGGAATTCCCGTTTCCTTACCGTGCGGGACAGCGGGAAATCGTAAGCAGCGTTTATCGGACAATTCTGAGGAAAAAAGAGTTGTTCATTCAGGCGCCTACGGGAGTTGGAAAAACAATGTCAGCTGTTTTCCCGGCTGTCCGTGCCATCGGAGAGGGCTATGGAGATAAACTCTTTTATCTTACGGCACGCACGATCGCAAGGACTGTCGCGGAGGAAGCATTCGGTATTTTGAAGGATCACGGACTGGCATTTAAAGTTATTACGCTGACGGCAAAAGAAAAGCTGTGTGCCTGCGAAGAAATGGAATGCACCCCGGAACACTGTGACCGTGCAAAGGGACATTATGACCGTGTCAATGGTGCGGTGTACGAGATATTGACCGGGGAGAACTCATTTGACAGAGAGACACTGCTTGCTCACAGCGAAAAATGGAATGTATGTCCGTATGAAATGAGCCTTGACCTGGCACTTTGGACGGATGCGGTGATCGGTGATTATAACTATGTATTTGATCCGAGGGTGCATCTGCGCCGTTTTTTCTCGGAAGGGGTAAAAGGCGAGTATCTTTTTCTGATCGATGAGGCACATAATCTCGTTGAGCGGGGCCGGGAGATGTTCAGTGCAGTTCTGTGCAAGGAGGATTTTCTGGAGATGCGTAAAAAAGTTGCGCCGTATAACAAAAAGCTGGAACGGTATCTGAGCAAATGCAACCGCCAGCTGCTGGAGTTAAAGCGCGAATGTGAATCCTATGAGGTGCTGGAAGGTCCCGGGGCACTTGCATTCTCACTGATGAATCTCCAGGGAGAACTGGAGCTCTTTCTGGAGGAGCTGGCAGAGGGAGAACTGAGAAAGGAAGTGCTGGAGTTTTATTTTCAGACCCGGACCTTTCTCAGCATCTGTGATTTGCTGGATGAAAATTATGTGACGTATACGTATCATGATGACTCTGGCAAATTTTATCTCCGTCTGTTCTGCGTCAACCCGGCCTGTAATCTGCAGCAACGTCTGAGCCAGGGACGCTGCACCGTGTTCTTTTCGGCGACCTTGCTGCCAATCACATATTATAAGAAGCTGCTTGGGAGTACAGAAGGAGATGATTATGCCATTTATGTAGATTCCCCCTTCCCTCTGAAGAACAGGGCACTGCTCATCGGCAGGGATGTGAGCAGCAGGTACAAGCGGAGGGGATATGAAGAGTACAGCAGGATTTCTTCCTACATTCATCAGATCATTTCAGGGAAAAAAGGAAATTACATGGTGTTTTTCCCATCTTATCGGATGCTGAGTGATGTGTATGAAGTATACTGTGGGCAGTATGCGGATAAAGAGGATCGTTCCATCCGGTATCTGGTGCAGTCTGCATCTATGAGTGAGGCCGAGAGGGAAGAGTTTCTGGAAACCTTTGCTCCTGACGGGGAAGATACGGCGGTTGGTTTCTGCGTGATGGGGGGGATTTTTGCAGAAGGGATCGACCTCTCCGGAGAACGGCTGATCGGGGCGATTCTGGTTGGCACAGGTCTTCCGCAGGTCGGCATTGAGCGGGAGATTCTGATGAATTATTACGATCAGGCGGGAGAGAATGGTTTCGACTATGCGTACCGTTTTCCGGGGATGAACAAAGTCCTGCAGGCAGCCGGGAGAGTGATACGGACGGATCAGGACCGCGGGGTGATCGCGCTTTTGGATGAACGGTTTTTGTCTTCGGACTACCGAAAGCTATTTCCCAGGGAATGGATGGATTATAGAGGGTGTTCTCTTGGACAGGTGGGGAATCTGCTGCGTGAATTCTGGGAGGGCATTTCTTGACATTTATCATTTCGCTGTGTACTATAAAAAGTGACAACGGCGCTTTTCTGAAGAGAAAAAGGCCGTTTTTGGGTTTTTGGTGTCAAGTTTGGACTTTGCAAAGACAATCAATTTCATGAGCAGCTGTTTTCGTTTGACCCACTTCCAAGAATCATCCGTCATGATGAAGAGCGTGAAAGACGGGGTGATTCCGGAAGACTTTGTGTTTGTATCCTCAGGGTTTCTGCCGCAGTGTGAGGGGATTATCACGCCGCAGACTTTCCGGAAACACGGTGTCGTGGATAACCGCAGTTACCCGAGGATGCTGTACGAAATGATGGAATGCGTTGACTGCGGGGGAATCTCAGTATTATGATTTTCGGACGGTATAATGCCGCGTATTTTGAGTATTCTGATCTTGCAGAGAAAAGCGTCTGTACAAATTGCGTCCTCTGCAGTGCGGCGCTTCTTGACGCGCACGGTTATTATTCGCTATAATAGTCATAACGGTTATGTTATTGACCGGATCATCAGAAGACTGCATTCTTAAGAGAATAAAAGGAAACAACCCAAGAGGAGAGGAGAACACGACATGAAAACAGTCAGCACCACAAAGGCTCCGGCAGCGATCGGACCGTATTCACAGGCAATCATCACAGGAGATATGGTATTTACTTCAGGTCAGATACCGATCGATCCGGCAACGGGGGAGATCACAGGGAAGAATATCAGCGAACAGGCAGAACAGGTGATGAGGAATCTGGGAGAAGTCTTAAAAGAAGCGGGCAGCAGCTATGGCCAGGCGGTCAAAACGACTTGTTTTCTGGCAGATATGGATGACTTTGCAGCTTTTAACGAAGTCTACGGGAAGTATTTCACAGGAAAACCGGCACGTTCCTGCGTTGCAGTGAAGACACTTCCAAAAAATGTGCTCTGTGAAGTTGAGGTTATCGCAGCGGCAGGTGAATAATGCAAAAGGCAGCTTGCGGCGAGTGTGGAAACATAGGAGGAGAAAATGGGCAGTGTAAGACGAGTTTACGTAGAAAAGAAACCGGATTTTGCAGTACAGGCAAAAGAATTAAAGCATGAGATCGGCAGTTATCTGAACATTCCGGATGTGACAGATGTAAGGGTACTGATCCGTTACGATGTAGAAAATGTTTCAGATGAGATTTTTGAAAAGGCGTGCAGGAGCGTGTTCTCAGAACCTCCGGTAGATATCCTTTACCGTGAAGAGTTTGCAGTGGCCGAAGGTGCACGTGTTTTTTCCGTGGAGTATCTGCCGGGACAGTTTGATCAGCGTGCGGACTCAGCAGTGCAGTGTGTACAGTTTTTAAAAGAAGATGAAAAACCGATTATCCGTTCTGCCACAACATATGTCATCGAAGGGAACATCTCAGATGAAGAATTTGCAGCTGTTAAAAATCACTGCATTAACCCCGTGGATTCCCGTGAAACAGATATGGTGAAGCCGGAAACACTGGTGACGGTATTTGATGAGCCGGAAGATGTAAAGATTTTTGACGGATTTCTGGGAATGAATGAGGAAGAACTTAAGACGCTGTATGATTCACTGAATCTGGCAATGACGTTCAAAGACTTCCTGCATATCCACCATTATTATACAGAGGAAGAAAAACGTGATCCGTCCATGACAGAAATCAGGGTGCTGGATACCTATTGGTCTGATCACTGCCGTCATACGACATTTTCCACGGAACTTAAAAAAGTGGACTTCAAAGACGGCGATTACAGAGAACCGATCGTTAGCACTTATGAGCAGTATCTGGCAGATCGCGAGGTTATCTTTAAAGGCCGTGAGGATAAGTTTGTCTGCCTGATGGATCTTGCACTGATGGCAATGCGTAAACTGAAGGCGGAAGGCAAGCTTCCGGATCAGGAAGAGTCAGACGAGATCAATGCCTGCAGTATCGTAGTGCCGGTTGATGTGGATGGTGTGGAAGAGGAGTGGCTGATCAATTTCAAGAATGAAACCCATAACCATCCGACTGAGATTGAACCGTTCGGTGGTGCTGCCACATGCCTTGGCGGTGCAATCCGTGACCCGCTCTCAGGACGTACATATGTGTATCAGGCGATGCGTGTGACGGGTGCTGCAGACCCGACAGTTCCGGTGCAGGAGACGATGAAAGGGAAGCTGCCGCAGAAAAAACTGGTGCGTTCCGCTGCGCACGGATACAGTTCTTACGGCAACCAGATCGGTCTTGCCACTGGCTATGTGAAAGAAATTTATCACCCCAATTATGCTGCGAAACGTATGGAGATCGGTGCGGTTATGGGAGCGGCCCCGAGACGTGCAGTTATCAGGGAGACCTCCGATCCCGGTGATATTATCATCCTGCTTGGCGGACGTACCGGGCGTGACGGCTGCGGCGGAGCTACCGGATCTTCTAAAGTTCACACGGAGGAGTCTATTGAAACGTGCGGAGCAGAAGTACAAAAAGGCAATGCACCCACAGAGCGTAAGATCCAGAGAATGTTCCGCAGGGAAGAGGTCAGCAGACTGATTAAGAAATGTAACGATTTTGGGGCGGGCGGTGTCTCCGTTGCGATCGGTGAGCTCGCAGACGGTCTTCGTGTAAACCTGGACAAAGTGCCGAAAAAATATGCAGGTCTGGACGGAACAGAAATTGCAATCTCCGAGTCTCAGGAGCGGATGGCAGTTGTCGTGGATCCGAAAGACGTGCAGCAGTTTTTGAACTATGCAAAGGAAGAGAATCTGGAGGCGGTTGAGGTTGCAGTTGTGACGGAAAGCCCGCGTCTGGTACTCTGTTGGAGAGGCAAGGAGATCGTAAATATCTCGAGAGCTTTCCTGGATACGAACGGGGCGCATCAGGAGACAGAAGTACTCGTGGATATTCCGAACCGCGATGGCAATGTAATGGTGCGCGGGGAAGTCTCTGATGTGAAGGCCAAGTGGCTTGATACACTGAAGGACCTTAACACGTGCTCCCAGAAGGGACTTGTGGAGATGTTCGACGGTTCGATCGGTGCGGCAAGTGTGTTTATGCCATACGGCGGAAAATATCAGCTGACAGAGACTCAGACAATGATTGCCAAGGTGCCGGTGGCAAATGGAAATACCAATACCGTGACGATGATGAGCTACGGTTTTGATCCGTATGTTTCCAGCTGGAGTCCCTATCACGGAGCAATCTATGCGGTGACAGAATCTGTTGCGCGTATCGCAGCCTCCGGAGGAGATTATAAGAAGATCCGTTTTACGTTCCAGGAGTATTTCCGCCGCATGACGGAAGATCCGTCCCGCTGGAGTCAGCCGTTTGCAGCGCTGCTCGGCGCATACAGCGCACAGATTGGATTTGGGCTGCCGTCCATCGGAGGAAAGGACAGTATGTCCGGAACTTTTAATGATATGGATGTTCCGCCGACACTCGTATCATTTGCGGTGGATGTGGCGAAAGAACAGGATATTATCACACCTGAACTTAAAAAAGCCGGAAACCGTCTGGTATGGCTCAGGCTGCCGAAAGACGAATATGATATGCCTGTTTATAACGAAGCGATGGCGATGTATGACAGACTGCACGAAGATATTCAAGCGGGCAGAGTGGTGTCTGCGTATGCGCTGGACCGTCATGGAATCGCAGCTGCCGTCAGCAAAATGGCATTTGGAAATAAACTGGGCGTGAAGATTGAGCATAACCTGGATCCAAGAGATTTCTTTGCTCCGGGATTCGGAGATGTCATCTGTGAAGTGGCTGATGGAAGGGTTGGCGAGCTGGCATCTGCGTATACGGTGATCGGTGAACTGACAGACGATGCAGCATTCTCATACGGTAATGTAAACATCAGTATTGATGAAGCTTTGGAAGCATGGACCGGCACACTGGAGTCTGTATTCAAGACCAAAGGGACTGACGATATGCAGCCAGTGGAAAGTCCGCTGTACGACAAAGGCAGTGTGTATGTCTGCAAACATAAGGTTGCCCGGCCGACAGTCTTTATCCCGGTATTCCCGGGTACGAACTGCGAATACGACAGTAAGAGAGCTTTTGAACGTGCCGGTGCGGATGTTGTGACAAAGGTATTTAAGAATCTGACGGAGGAAGATATCCGTGATTCCGTCCGTATCTTCGAGGAGGCGATCGGACAGTCACAGATTATCATGTTCCCGGGCGGCTTCTCCGCCGGTGATGAGCCTGACGGATCTGCCAAATTCTTTGCGACTGCATTCAGTAATGCAAGAATCAAAGAGGCAGTTATGAAGCTTTTGGGCGAACGGGACGGACTGGCACTTGGAATCTGCAATGGATTCCAGGCATTGATCAAACTGGGCCTTGTCCCTTACGGAGAAATCGTGGGACAGACAGAAGATTCTCCAACACTTACGTACAATACCGTCGGACGTCACATTTCCAGAATGGTATATACGAAAGTGGTTACGAATAAGTCCCCGTGGCTTGCCAATGCACAGCTGGGAGGAGTCTATACGAATCCGGCTTCCCACGGAGAAGGACGTTTTGTTGCAAGTGATGAATGGATTCGGAAACTCTTTGCTAACGGGCAGGTGGCAACACAGTACTGTGACCTGAACGGAAAGGTATCGATGGATGAAGAATGGAATGTCAACGGATCCTATGCGGCGATTGAAGGTATTACAAGCCCTGACGGACGTGTGCTTGGCAAGATGGCACACTCAGAGCGCCGTGATGATTCTGTTGCTGTCAACATCTATGGCGAGCAGGATATTCAGATTTTTGAATCCGGTGTCGCATATTTTAAATAAGAAAACGGAGCTGCCCCAACAGTATGCGATGACTGTTGGGGCAGTTTTTACAACGGCATTTTTCGAAAGGAAGAAGGAGAGACACCTACTTTCCCTGTAAACGAAGTGATAAAATTAACCTCACTGTGGTATCCTGTCCGGTAAGCGATTTCTTTAACGGAGAGCGTGGTATCGTGGAGCAGTGCCTTGGCTTCATCGATCCGGTGAACCACGATATACTCATGTGGTGAGAAACCGGTCTGGCTGCGGAATTGTCTGGAAAAATGTGAGGAGCTCAGTCCCACATGAGAGGCAATGTCCGGAATTGAGAGATCTTCAAACAGATGACCGTTGATATAGGCAAGTGCCTGGACGACAGGATCGTCCTGTTCCGTATCCTGATTCATCGGAGAAAACAGCAGTCCGCACAACAGACTGTAGATCTGCTGGGAAATGTCGGCTTCCGAGTGGGCAGTACTGTTCTTTACCGAAGTCACCAGATCCGTCATTGCACGCTCTGTATGACTGCCGGGAAACGGAGTAAACGCGCGGCGTCCTCGAAAGGAAAAGATTTGCTGACAAAAATCCTCCATGTTGGACCCGTCAATATGAATCCAGATCCGCTCAGTATAGCCGCTGGTATAATAGCGGTGGGGTCTGCGGCAGTCCGTGATGGCCAGCTGTCCGGTCTCTGCTGTGAACGCGGTCCCGTCCGCTTCGATATGCATGGCACCTTTTTGAATATAGTCGAGAAGATAAGTCTGATGACTCTCCATGCGGCCAACTTCACAGGAGTCGCGAAAATCAAATTCTTCGCTGCAGTAATAATGACCACAGCGGGTGACGTAGAAAAACAGCTGCCGTGCGAGGGCAGACGGAGTTGAAAAGTAACGCTCTGACTGGGGAAGAACCCCCGGCTCGCTTAAAACTTTCATAATTACCTCCCATCAAAAACTAAAAAAAGAATAGCACAAAATATTAATGAATTGCAAGTTAATATAATTGCCTTTTTGCGGAAAAACGATTACTATGAAAGCACAAAGAAGGCGGAGAAAGGTGAGGGAAAATGATTCGCGAAAAGGGATTTTATAAAACATTTACGATTCTGACGTTATCGCTGGCGCTGCAGAATCTGCTGACATACAGCGTGAACCTGATGGACAACGTGATGCTGGGAGCGTACAGTGAGACAGCGCTGGCGGGATCGGCACTGTGCAATCAGTTTCAGTTTCTGCTGCAGATGCTGGTGCTGGGAGCTGCTGAAGGTGTTGTAGTGCTGGGGAGTCAATACTGGGGAAAAAATGATTTTAAGCCGATTCCCCATATTATCGGGGTTGCACTGCGGTACGGTGTGGGAATGGCAGCGGTGATGTTTCTTGCAGTGCTGTGTTTTCCGACACAGGTGCTGGGACTGCTGACAAACGATACGGCAGTGATCGCAGAAGGCGCAAAGTATCTTCAGATCATCTGTTTTACCTATCTGATATTTACGGCGACAAATATTCTGACGGCTTCTCTGAGGGCGATCGGTATTGTTAAGATCGGATATATCATTTCGGCATCCACACTTTGCATCAACATTGTGCTGAACTACTGTCTGATCTATGGCAGTTTTGGGTTTCCAAGGCTTGGGATCAGAGGAGCTGCAATCGCCACACTGGTATCCAGATGTGTTGAGCTTTTGATTGTCATCTGGTATCTGAAGTATAAGGAGAAACAGCTGAAGCTGACGCTCAGAAAACTGGTATTGATCGATAAATCCTATTATAAAGATTATCGCAAAGTAGCACTTCCTGTCCTTATGAACCAGGCACAATGGGGAATTGCACAGATGGTACAGACAGGCATTCTGGGACATATGGGAGCTGCGGCGATTGCAGCCAATTCGATTGCGACGATCGTATATCAGATTATTTCTGTCATTGCATACGGTTCAACGAGCGCATCCAGTGTTCTTGTCGGGAAGACGATCGGTGAGGGCAGGAGGGATAAGCTGCGCCAGATGGTACATACGATGGAGGTGCTTTATATCGGTATTGGTATTGTGACCGGAATTGCAATTTATCTTGTGAGAAATCCGGTATTGATGCTCTATAATATATCAGAGGAGGCTCATAATCTTGCACTGCAGTTTATCATGATTCTGTCGGTTACTACAGTTGGTACCTCTTTCCAGCTGCCGTGCGATAACGGTATTATCAGAGGCGGAGGGGATACAAAGTTCAGTATGATATTGAATCTGTTCAGTATGTGGCTGATCATTGTTCCGTTTTCGGCACTGGCCGCCTTTGTATTTCACTGGCCGCCAATCGTGGTATTCTTTTTGCTGAAGTGGGATCAGATCTATAAGATCATACCGGTCACGATCCGGCTGCACAGCTGGAAATGGGTGAAGGAGGTAACCCGAAATACTTCAGAAGTTTTGCCGGAGGCGGAAGAAATGACGGCCTGATGATCCGACATGAAAAGAAAGATACAGTTTTAGGACAAGACACGCCTCTGACAGAAAAATATTTTTACAGCATACGGCATAGTCGTTTTGGCTATGCCGCTTTTCTGCCTTGGCGCGGGTAAATGTGAGGTCTTTTTTTCCGGCGGTTGGTACAGATTGTATTTATTACAAAGTACTTTGTGCCAGGTTATTTCCTCACTTTAAGAAGTATGATAAAATAAAAGATACGGAATACCAGATTGAAATGCAATTTATTAAATATGCGTCAGCAAATAGGGGAGATGTGATAAAATGAAAAAGAGAAAAATAAGTCACCGCATGACAGCTGCGGTTGTCCTGCTGTCAGTTCTGCTCGGATCAGTCCCGGTATTGGCACAGCAGGAGACGGTGGTGGACAAAGAGGGACCCGATTATACCGGCAATGTGATCATGGCGGAAAACCTGAATTACAATATTGCATCCAATGAAGAATTGGAGGCAATACAGAAGACTGGCATGCCGGAGCAGGCTGCGGGCTCGCCCGGGGCAGGCACTAGGGCAGCAGGAGAAGCTGCGGATGATCAGTATGGTGATGTGCGCTGCGGGACACAGAACCTGTCGAAACATATAGGTGCAAAACTTGCGGCACAGCCATCCGCCAGGAATGCAGTACCGATGGAATATCAGGTGGGCGATCAGAAAACAATTTACACGGGGGAGCACCTGGAATATCCGGGAAGCTTTACTGCGGAAGTGGCGGCTGTGGGGGAAACCTGTACGATCTGGCGTGACGCGAACCATAAAGATCAGCTGAGTGATGAAATGGCACAGGCCTATGCCGACTCCATTGACAGCCGGATTCACGATGCTCTGACAGAGGCTTTTGGTGACTGGAGTAATGCTGATGTAGACAATGACGGTAAGACTGCTTTTGTATTTTATCCGATGGATTATGCAGGCTTTTTCACCAATGCAGACCTTTATGGCGCGGATGAATATGACTGGGCCAGTGGAAATGTCATGGACATGCTTCATATGAATACTGACCAGGCGGGGGAGATGGAGGTCACGCTTGCCACGCTGGCGCATGAGCTGCAGCACCTGATCAATTATGCGCAGACCGGCGGACACAGTGAAAGCTGGCTCAACGAAACCTTTTCTCAAAGCGCCATTGCCGTATGTGGGCTTGCCAGTGCCGACAGTGTATACGAAGTGGGATTTTTGACAGACTGGTCGGAAGAGAACGGATATACTTATCCGTTTATTTTTAAAGATTATTACGTTCCGGATGGCAATACGATGGCTGTTCCTTACGGAAGCTGGTATCTTTTCGGACGGTACCTGGTTCATCAGACAGAGGGATTTTTGGGCGGAGGAGAAAGCATTTACCGGACGGTTTTGGAGTACGGCGGATGTACCCTGGGTGAACTGGAAACGGCGCTTACGGATATCGGTTATCTTGGAGCAGACGGCATGGCTGCAGATCTGGATGAACTTATTACCAATTATAATCTGGCACTTTATCTGCGGGAACCGTCCGGGCTTTACAGCCTGAGTGGAAATACAGAGGATCCGTCCAATGTAGACGGCGTGAAAACGGACCGTTTTTTACATCATCAAAGTATGCCCGAGGCATTGCCGGGCGGCGGAGCCGCCAGCTGGAGTCTGAACTTTGATGCCGATGGGGTGACACCAGAAGGATATGGCGCTGATGTACACTTTGCGGGCATTACCGCGGATGTTCTGCTTGGTGTATATGCAGACCCTGCGGAAGGGACTCTGCTTTACGGAGAATCCGTGACCTTGAACACCTCTGATGAAAATGTTGATATTTATTATACAGTGGACGGCAGCGATCCGGTGCATGAGGGGCTGAAATATGAAGAACCGTTCTCTGTAACACAGCAGATGACGCTGAAAGCATGTACGATTGCAGCTGACGGACGATATTCTCCTGTGAATACCTGGGACTACGCGGTCAAAACAGATATCATAAAGTCAGATATACCGTCCGGCCGGATAGAGCCTGGAACCGAAGTTACATTGTCCTGTGATACGCCTGGTGCCGAGATCCGTTATACGACGGACGGCAGTGATCCTTCTGCCGGCAACGGCGCTGTCTGCAGCCAGAAGATAAGGGTTGATCAGACTATGACGATAAAAGCCGTCAGTGTGATGCCGGGCAGGGATGATGTGATGCCGGGAGCGGTCCGTACCTTCGTGTATGAGACGGGGGAAGGAACCGGTGATAATTATGAACCGAATGACAGGATAGCAGACGCCGTGGCCGTGAGTTTTCCAGGGAAGATCAAAGCAACTGTTCATAATCCCGGGGATGTGGATGTTTATGCATTTACACTGGATAACAGTGCCTCCCTGAGTCTGACGCTGACACCTCCTGCAGGTGCCTCTTACGGCCTGACGCTTTATGATGAGAAGGGAAATATGCTTGAGGAATCTGTGATACCGGGTAAAAGCCAGAGCATCCGATATTCGGCTCCTTTTGGCAGATATCTGGTAAAAGTCACAGGTATCGGGGGCAGCTGTTCTGAACGGCAGCCGTATATCCTGAGTCTGGCAAAAGAGATGAATGCAGATGGTGTTGCAGGGCTTGACTTGTCTGAAATGAATATGCTGACAGCCATGAGTGACCACAACGAGACGACCGGAAGCGGATATGCATGGGATTTGGGAGTCAATGGAGGCGGACATTTTCTTATGTCTATGGCGTATCTCTCGCATTGGGGCGGACCGGTGGATGAAAATCTCGACCAATACCGCCAGGAGGGCGAGTTTGCATACAGAAAGCTTTCAGAACAGTCATTGTATCATGTGCAGAATGCGCTGTATCTGCCGAATAATGACCGTGACAGTTATATCGAGCACGTAAAAAATGCCGTGTACAGCTACGGTGCGGCAGATATTTATATTCTGTCTGCCGGGGCATACTGGGATCAGGATTATAGAAATCTGTATGTTGATTCATCGTATGCTTACCCCATCAGAGATATAGACGGCGGGCACATTGTGACAATTGTGGGATGGGATGACAATTACAGCAGTGAAAATTTTACCGGCAACAGGGAACTTGCAGAAGCATACTATCCGGGACAGAACATTGAAATTTTAAAACCGGACAGGGATGGTGCGTTTATTGTGAAAAACTCGTGGGGAGAGAGCATGGGTGACAGCGGCTATTTCTATCTGTCTTACGCAGATGCCTTTTTGACGGTCAACAACCCTGCAGTTTTCATTGCTGATGATATGCCGGATAACTACAACCACCAGTACATGAATGATCCGTTCGGCACTGTGAACTTCTGGTCGGAGGAAAGCAGTTTTACAGCCACAGAATGTTTCCTGAATAAGAAGAAGACGCCGGAACTTTTAAAGGCAGTGTCGTTTGTCACCGGGAGTACAGACATCCGCTATGAGATCAGCATTACGCAGAACGGTGAGCGCACAACCGTAGCGGAAGGTGTGAAAAAATATGCAGGTTTCTATACAGAGCGTCTGAATCAGGCGATCACAGTTTTGCCGGGCGGCAAGTTCGCTGTTCATGTGCGCCTGGAGACAGTGGATCCGGATCAGATGCCGTCCATAGGATGCAGCATGAATATTGACGGACAGGTCAGCGGGATCGAATCTGTGGAGAATACGGCGTTTATCACTGTGAACGGACAAACGGATGATCTGGGAGAAGAAGGCGTTTATCCAAATATCAGAGCCTACACATGTGACATGAATTCTAAGACATATACAGAGAGTGTGGCAGAAACCGTCAGTGTGCCGGAACAAGAAGGTGAGCGGACAGAGACAATGGATCAGGTACAGAATGTGCGTGTGACGGGACAGGATACCGCTTCTGTCAACGGCGCGCTTGCTGTTTCGGTTGAGAGAGCCGGAACAACTTCGGTTCCAAGGAATGATCTGCCTGAAAGTTTTGACCTGCGAAAGACGGGGACACTGACACCTGTGAGAAATCAGGGGAATCTCGGAAGCTGCTGGACTTTTGCAGCGATTGCCTGTGTGGAAAATAACATTGCCAGAAACGGCGGTTTTGCGGTGGATTATCCCAGCGGCATCAGTCTGAGCGCCAGTGAAAAAACGGTGCTTCTGACAAAAGATGCACCGGAACAGCCGGTTCGTCTGACGGCCAGTCTTATGGACGCGGACAGCCCGTCCAGTACGAGAATCAACTGGAGCGTGAGCGGTGATGTGGACAGTATTCGCCTTGAACAGACGGCAAGTGCAAGCGGTGAATCAGTGTCGGTGCTTACTGCACTGAAACCGGGAATTGTCACATTGACAGCAGCCAGTGAGGCGGATATGACAGTTACCGCCAGCTGTGAAGTGACCATCACTGTCCAGGGGGTAGAAAGTATTACATTGAAACCGGATAAACTGACGATGAACAAGGGGGAAACTGCCAGACTGACTGCCGTGACAGGCCCTGAGGATGCGGTTGATCAGACAATACTGTGGTCAAGTGATCATCCGGAGGTCGCCAATGTGGATAAAGCTGGTGTTGTGACCGCCATATCCAGCGGAACAGCGGTTATCACTGCAAAGGCGGGAACTGCAGAAGCTGAGACGGAGGTTACGGTGAAAGGGACTCCTGCTGTCACCCCTGGAGGAGGCGATACGCCGAAAAACGATGACGGCAATGGCAGTGTCAACAGGACTTCCACAAGCAGCAGAAAAGATGTAAAGACTGGAGATCAGAGCAGTTTCCTGTTCTATCTTGTGCTGACGGCAGTTTCCGGGTGCGGCGTTTTTATCACCATATGCCGAAGAAAGAGAGAAAAATAAAAATGACGATAGAAAAAGACGGTTCGGAAACGTACCGTCTTTTTTGTGGATCATGAAAGGTGTTCAGTCTGGCAGAAAGCATTCTGGAAATGGGATAACCCCGATATAACGGCCCATCCGTTTGTATGAATTGGGGTCAGTGATCGTCAGGTCATGCTGAGTGTCTATAAGAGATTTCAGCGTCATCATATTTCTTTTTCGGTAAAACCGTCCGATAATCAGGTATCCATCGTGTAAAAACAGCCATATCTCACCATTTTTTGGCTGTATCCAGTCAATGTACTGAAATCCCAGGATTGAATCCTTGAAAAAGCTGGGTGAAAGTCCATTGGTGTGCAGAATAATGCCAAATGTACATTCTATGGTAAACGCATTACAGTCCACCACAAGATTTCTGGTGGTGCGCATGTTGTATTCGACCCTTCCGTTTTCCGGGTTGAAAAATTCAAAGCATTTCATCAGAAGTTTGTCTTCTGATAATTTATGGAGCAGGCGGTTATATTCAAGATCGATATTAAAGGTGATGTAATCTTTCCAGTATGGAGGAAGTGCTTCGAATTTTGAAGAGTACTTTTTTAAGGCGTAACACGTTTTGGGAGCAGATTCGGAAAATTCATCAAGGGAACAGTTCAGTGCCTGAGCGATAGCGGCCATCGTATCATATCTGGGGTTCGGTGTGATACCGCTTGTTATTTTGGAAAGCGTACTCAAAGGAACTTTGCTCAGTTCGGATAAATCCTCGAGGGTATATTTCCTGTCTTTCATGATTTCTTTTATCTTTTTGTAATCCATATAGTACTTCTCCTGCCTGTATTCACGGGCGTTTTCAATTTGTAGGGAATATTTTGCAATGTCCAACTATGAGCATACCACCCGCGGCAAAAAGATTCAATGAGTGCATCGTTCTTTTTTTTGCTCTGTAATTTTTTACCGGTTGAAATCGAACAAATGTTCTGCTATATTCGAGTTGGAAGGAGCGGTGTAGAAATGAAAAGACTTGTTTTTCATATTGATGTAAACTCAGCATTTCTCAGTTGGGAAGCAGCCCATCGCCTGCATCATCTGGGGGGAAGGATGGATCTGCGGGAGATTCCGTCGGCGGTAGCAGGCGATGTTGCTATGAGGCATGGGATTGTGCTGGCAAAATCAATACCGGCGCAAAAGTATGGTATACACACAGGGGAGGTCATATGGCAGGCAAAGCAAAAATGTCCACAGCTGCTGCTGGTACCGCCAAACTACAGCTTATATGAAAAAGCTTCCCGGGCACTGATGGAGATTTTGCGGGAATATACTCCGGATGTGGAACCGTATAGTATTGATGAAGCTTTTCTGGATATGACGGCTATATGGAAATGCCGGGAAGATCCCCAGGCGGCGGCAGAGGAGATAAGGGGCAGAATCTGCCGGGAACTGGGATTTACAGTCAATATCGGAATATCCGACAGTAAATTACTGGCCAAGATGGCTTCCGGACTGAAGAAGCCGAACCTTGTACACACTTTGTTTCCGGAAGAGATTCAATACAAAATGTGGCCGCTGCCGGTGGGGAAACTTTTCTTTGTGGGGAGGGCAACGGCGAAGAAATTGCACAGCCTTGGAATCCGTACGATCGGAGAGCTTGCTCAGTCAGATCCCACTGTCCTCAAATACCATTTGAAAAAGCACGGAGAAGTGATCTGGGGATTTGCGAATGGGAAAGACATGTCGGTCGTGGAGTCTGAAGCACCGCCCAACAAAGGTTACGGCAATTCCACGACGGTTGCCTTTGATGTGACGGAAGCGGCTGTGGCCAAGATGGTTCTGCTTGCGCTTTCAGAGACTGTCTCAGCCAGACTGCGGCGGCATAATGTGAAAGCGGAAGTCATCTGTGTGGCGGTCAAAGACAGCAGTCTGTGTTACACATCGCATCAGATGACGTTAAAGTCAGCCACGGACATTACCGCCGAGATACACGCCGCAGCCAGCCGGCTTTTTGATGAACTGTGGAATGGAAATCCCATACGTCATCTCGGTATTCATACCAGCAGGCTCAGAGATGGCGGGACGTACAGACAGACGGATATGTTTGACAGGACCGATTATGGAAAGCTGGAAAAGATGGATGAAACCGTTGATCTGATCAGATCCAGATATGGAATTGATGCGGTAAAGCGGGCGGTATTTTTGAAAACACCGGTTGACCATATGAGCGGCGGGATTAGCCGGGAAAAGAGAACGGTGGATTACAGCCGACAGAAAATTGAGTGAGGTGTTTCAGTGTGACTTTTAAAATCAGCAGTGAGCTGCAGGCGGCAGATGCGGGAACAATCCGGGGGCATGTGCGGGAGATTGCCTGCAAATGTTGGTTCAACAGAAAAGGGGAAGGCATCCCCCTGATGATTAAGCTGGAGGATGAAGAAGGAATGATCCAGACGATTCGTGAGATCAACGTCAGATACTGCGAGCAGAAAACGTATTCCGGTATTCCATCCATAGAATATGACTGTGAGATCATCTGGAAGGGAATCCGCAGGGAAGTAAAGCTGATTTTTCTGCAGGAAGAATGCAGATGGGTTATGACAGAAGAGAAACGTTAAAAGGCAAGATGTTTTTATGATTGGTTTGATTTGATTGTGTTTTGGATTTGAATGTGTTAACATATGAGATATCAAAGAATAAAATGTTGATATCATAAAGATGAGTCCAGCGGTGATATGTCAAGAGGGAAATAATTAAATTTTCAGGTCATTTTC
>CAZUNG010000026.1:0-28963 GCA_964621905.1 uncultured Ruminococcus sp.
CATATGAAATTGTCTGTTCTTACATCTATTTTCAATTACGTTCATTGCTTGTATCTCCTAAAGTTCAGTCCCTCGCCGATGTTTGCACCCTTATCCTTAACTGCAGCCTGATGTGATTTCTGTTCGTCAGACCAGAGATTTGCCATCCGACTTCCTTCAGATTCCACCTCACGATGGACACCCTTGCCATTGGCTATACCCTTCCCACTACCGGGTGGATTTGGGACTTTCACCTGTTAGAAACGTGCGCCGCCAGGCGCACCAGCAAAAAAGGGCATCTCTTACCACGTAAGAGATGCCCTTTTTCTTTATCACGCTGAAACTACTACAATGCGGCTCCGCCTTGCCAGAGCAACTTCAATATGAAACCGCTCTACACACGCACAGAATTTATCCGCACAAGTTATGATCCAGGCCTCTTTGCTGCTGGGAAGAGGACCCAGTGGAAACATATGTGCCAGA
This sequence comes from uncultured Ruminococcus sp., assembly GCA_964621905.1. Lineage (GTDB taxonomy): Bacteria > Bacillota > Clostridia > Lachnospirales > Lachnospiraceae > Ruminococcus_G. The sequence continues at coordinate 463 of CAZUNG010000026.1, forward strand.
ATCGCCTGCTGCTCCTTTTCACTGACATCAAAATGCTCCTGACTTTTTTTTGCAGCAGCCTTGGGATGGTGGAATACCTGAGCTTCCCCGGATGTCGACTTCCTGTCAAAGTCGAACAGGCAAAAATCATGCAGTATTCCTGCACGCGCTGCCATCCTGGCATCGCATCCCATTTTTTTCGCAATTACCCACGAAATATAAGAAACATTTATACTGTGCATCAACCTTGTCGTATTCTTATGCTGGATATATCTGGACAGCTTTTTAAATTCACTGTCTTTCAGGATACATTCCACATCTTCCAAAAACTCTGCGTCAATATCTTCCGAGACTGATATGTCCATTGGAATCACCCGCCTTCTATATTGGATACTTCTATTATGAATCCACATTGCAGGTTTTGCAAGAATTTTTGAAAAATATTTAAACTGATGGTATTTCTTCAAAACGCGAGATCAGAAAATCCTTCATCTCTGATTTTGCTTTCCCCAGTGCGAGTGCAAGCTCTGCATACAGATTGTCTTCCGCCATATGGAAGTATTTCTCATCCATCACTGTGATCTTCTTTCCCTGAGCCAGCCTTTCCTGCTGTCTCATATACAGTGCCTTGATGATCCTGACCCACTGCCTGCAGTCACAGCTCCTGACAGCTTCTTTGTACTGCTCTTCACGCACCTTATCCTGTGAAACCCAGAGCTGTTCAATGCCCGGAATCTCATCTACCAGTTTCAGCGCTTCCTTTTCTGTAAGTACCTTTCTCACTGTGATTTTCTGATTATCAACAGGTGAATAGATTCTGCTGTCCACAGCACTCAAAGGAACCAATACATAATACAGTTTTTTACTGTCTGTGCCCTGCATGTCAAGGTGTGTCACTGCCTCTACCTGACATATTCCATTGTGACCGTGTATGATATATTCACCTTTTTTAAACATTTGCTTTCCTCCTTCATCATTGCAGAAAACGTTGTTCCTTTTTCAGTATAACAGAATCCTGCTCATTTTGTAAGAAGATTTTACCAATATCCCGGAATTTTGTAACTTTTGTGCATAGGACAAGCTTTTTTTCTTGTGAAATTTTAATAGCCGGCTGCCGCATATTATAACCTTTCCACGCGGCAGCCGGCATGTTTTTACTTGGTATTTATGATTGAAATTCAGATATATTCTCCCGATTTACCGGCTCAAACGGAATCCAGATAATATATGGCGAAATACCCGTCTGATCGGTATCTTCTGCTATCCCCTCATTGAATATCTGGTCTTTCTCCAGATTTACTGCCGCTTTTACCGCAGTCTGTGCCTGACCGTCCACATCCTGGAATACACTCATCAGCATCTCACCTGATGAGATCGCCCGGGCAGCGTCTGCAAGCAGGTCGATGCCGACAACCGGTATACTTTTCGGGCTGATACCCAGATTTTCCATCGCCTGGATGGTCCCGAGTGCCATCGCATCGTTATTGGCAATTATGCAGTCGATATCTTTTGTGTTTTGCAGCACCGCCGTCATTTTTTCCTGTGCTGTCTGTCTGCTGAATCCACATTCCTGTGATTTGGCCGCTTCCGCCGTCCGGATCCCCTGATCTGCAAGAGCTTTTAAAGCCCCTTGTGTCCGCTGTTTCGTGTGTTCCATACCGTCAGTTCCCTGAACCATGATATAATGCACCTGGGTTTTACCGAGCTTTTTAAAATACTCTGCAAGAGCCTTCCCCTGATAGTAACCGGATTCGCGCTCATCAGATCCCACATACACCACATGCTCATTCAGCAGACTGCTGTCCTGAGGCATTCGGTTCACAAACACAATATCGGTGTTCCCCGCCGCCTCTACAATTTCTTCCGCCAGCTCATTTCTCGTCAGATTAACAATCAGTACTTTGGCTCCGCTCTCGCAGGCCATCCTGACACAGTCCAGCTGTTTTTCGTTGTTATCCCCGGCATCATAGCATTTCAGATCATACCCGTTATCAGCCGCCGCCTTTACTGCGGCATTCTCAAATTCAGACAGCCACTCATCCCTCTGGGCCATAAGCAGCGCAATCGTCTCTTTATGAGATTCCGGTCCTGACTTTGCTGAAACCTTGGCAGTCCCATATCCTGCTCCAAACCCCAACGTGAGCATTACCACCATTACCAGTGCCATACGTTTCTTAAACATATCAACGCCTCCCTTTTAAAAAAAAATGTTACGATTTATGGTCGTATATTTTTTAGTTCTGACATTATGATACGTCTGTCAGAACGCTCTTTGAATGGGAGAACTTGTTGATTTGTCTGTTTATCATCCTGATAAACCGGCTTTCCATCCAGCTTCATTTGAACTTTTTTGCGTTTTCAATAAAACGTTTAAGTTTTCCGCGTCCTTTTATTCCGATATTCTGAGGGGGACATCCCTGCATACTTTGAAAAAAGTCGGGAAAAATGACCGGCATCCTCAAACCCAACTTGCTCTGCGATATCCGTCACACTGATTTTGGTATCCATCAGAAGACTCTGGGCCTCACCGATCCGCCGCCTGATAATGTACTGTTTCAGTGTATAACCAGTCTGTTCCTTAAACAGATGTGCCAGATAATAAGGGCTGATATGAAATTCTTTTCCCAGATATTCCAGGCTCAGGTCTTCGCTGTAATGCCTGCCGATATAATCTTCCACCTCGATACACAAAGAGCGTTCTTTTGGCATTGACTGTTCGGGTCGTTCTGCGATCATCTGATGAATCAAAGACATACAGGACATCATCAGATTCTGGCAGAATTTCTGATCCCCCGGTTTCATAGCCCTGGCATGAAGATCCATCATTTTCATCAGCGTGTACAGGTCATGAAACTGTGCCGTCTGGTGAAATACCGGACATTGCCGCTCATCGATGATATGATTGGCGGGAAGTGAGGGCACCCGCAGATTGGTTACGGCAAAACACAGCGTCTGATAGCCCTGCCATGTCTTCGGTACCTCCTCATGCACGGTATTACTGTTGCACAAAATGATATCACCTTCACAGACTTCGTAACGGTGATATCCCAGAGTATACATTCCCCGCCCTTTGTGGATCAGCAGCACTTCAAAACAGTCACTGTGCTGATGCATCATATGCAGATGTCCGCTTTCCATCCATTCATTGTCGTTGATATGCATCAGATGCGGCACATCCGGCGGCAGACTGCGCCGCTCTTCTTCATTGTATACAATATGTTTCATCATTTCCGCCATGAGTGTTTTAACCTTCCTCCTCCAGCTGAACTTCTTTCCTGAAAACTGCTGCGTGAATTCCCGCGTGTGACAGCGCATATACAAGAAACAGCAGGCAGAATATCAGGCCGTCTGCCGTAATTGCCTGCGCAAGCCCTGCATGTTCCCCGACAGCCCCGATTGCATAAGGGATCAGTGAATTACCAATATAACTGAAAAAGAACGCAATTGAGATGGCCGTACCACTGTCATAACTGCTGTTATCCATAAGCTTTGACGCGGTGAGCGGCCAGACACCCGACATGGCAAGCCCAAGCAGGGCTGCCGCCGCCCACACCGCAGCCCCCTGCAGATGCGGAATCGCAAGCACACAGACAGCACAGACGGGAAGCATACTCATCACAATGACCGCAGGACGTATCCGCCTGGTCAGCTTCGCGCAGATCAGCCGTCCCACAAATGCACCTCCCCATATCATCCCCGTCACAGCAGACGCCACCAGCGAAGCGAATCCAAGGCTCTCCGTCAGATACGTCACCAGCCAGCTGCAGACTGCTGCCTCCGCGCCTGCATACAGGAGAAGGCAGAGAAACGTAGGCTGAAGGCTTCTCGTTTTCAGCATCGCTGTCATCTCCCCAAGCCCTCCGGCATGAGAACGCGGAATCTCCGGAAATGGAACTCTTAAAATATGCACCGCTGCTGCCAGTGAAACCGCAGCAAAAGACAGATAGCTCATTCTCCACGAAATCCCCAATGTCAATACCACCCCAGACCAGATCAGCCCTGCAAGCGCGCCAAATCCGCAGAATGCCTGCACGCCGCTCATCGCAGAAGCCGTATCTCCAACGGTGATATCCGCCGGTATGGACACTGCTGTCACCTGCATAACCAGTGTCGTGAATCCCAGCAGAAACAGCAGGACGCATACCACCCAGAATGACGGGGCCGCCCCCGTCATACCGCAGAGAACGGTCATGCAGACCACACTGCTGTAAAACACTCTTACTTTTCCAAAATATCCGACCAGCTTTCCGCTGACGATACAAGCTGCAAAATTTCCTGCAAAAAATGCCAGAAACATACCTCCGCTTTTCTGCAGTCCAATGCCGAATTCCCTGCCGATCGCGACCAGCAGCGGAGCCAGTATATTCGTACAAAGGCTGTACAAACATGCAGACAGTTTGCACGCATTTAAAGCACGTCTGTTTTCCATCACCCTATCCCCTTTCTTCCTCTTCTTTTCATTATAAGACAGATGGCTTTTCCGGCGATATGGAAAACCTTGTGTATTTTGAACACATTTTTAAAGATATCTGCCGTTTTTACCGGCTTAATATGGACTTTCTTGCGAAAAATCTCAAATTTCAGTTCCCATTAAAATGTACGGTAATCTGGCAGATCTCAGCGATGGTGCCAACCCTCATGTTCGGCCCAAACAGTCCGACTCCCGACGTCACAATATTGTGCATCCGTCCTTTCTGCAGATACCCGCAGGCATTTTCCCACATAAGCCTGATCGTAAGATTTCCCGGAAACAGCTGTCCGTCATGGGTGTGGCCGCACAGATCCAGGTCTGCGCCTGCATCCGCCAGCTCATCCAGTTCTTTGGGCTCATGATCTATGACGATGATCGGTTTGGAATGATCCATATGCGCCGTGATCTCTTCCGGTGTTTTTCTGACGTCAATGCCTCTTCCGGGCTTTTTCAGATCAGGCCGGCCGTAAAGATAAAAGCTGCCGTCAATCAGTATGCCTTCATCCATCAGCAGGTCAACTCCTGCTTCTTTCAGGAATTCATCCATCCTGATATCACTGACTTTCTTTTCTCCTTTTTTATTGAATGTAAATCCCGCCAGTATCTTTTCTTCAATATCATGATTTCCATAGCAGGCATACACCCCGTATCGGCTGTTGATCCCTTTCAGGATGGCGATCAATCTGTCCGGATCATCCAGGGCCTCGTATTCATTATCAAAGATATCTCCCGCAAAGACTACAAGGTCCGGATTCTCGGCATTGATTTTTCTGACCATCCGTTCCATCTGACGGCTTCCGATGTTATAACCAAGATGCAGATCTGCCGCCAGCACAATATTCAGTGACTCCCTGTCACCAGCCGTCTTATCGACTGTCACATCGTACCTGGTTGTCCTGACAATCCTGGCGTTTGCAGCCCCCCAGAGGCTGACCGCGGCAATCAGCACAATACAGAAGGTTCCATTAAACACAAATGTCTTTCGGGACCGCAGCTTTTCCTGATTGATACTTTTTACTCTGCGCAGTATCAGGCGGAGAATATCTGCTACGATGACTGTAAGGATTACATAGAGCAGCACGCCCAGCCAGTAATTCCCAATCAGCTTCATGAAACGTTGTGGTTTTCCTGCCGGAAGCAAAAATCCTGCAACCAGTGAGCAGGCAAAAAACAAATAAACTGCAATCACCACCGCGCGCACCCATTTTTTCTTAAAGTGCCTGCTGCAGGCACTCATCCACCGGATCAGCCATCTTCCAATATACAGATTTACCAGAATATATAACGGCGATAAATAGATTGCCAGCATATGTCATCTTCCTTCTTCCTACCTGACTGCCCGGTTATCCCCCGGGACCTGTTCTGCATCACTGGATGCTTCATAATCTGTGATTCCCCTGCCAGTGTTCGGGTACTTTGAGGAATATACCTGATCTGTGATAAATGCGCCCAAAAGCACCGCGCATACAGGTATCAGGATCCTGTATTGTATCTTCTTGAATATGTTGTCCAGCAGAGGCGCCAGGATATACACAAACGCAATTCCCCCGATGCCAAACACCAGAAGACCCTCTGCACAGATCCTTCCGTGCAGATTCAGGAAATACCCACTGTAATCCCACCACTTCTTGCCGTTATGGGTAACTTCCAGATAATATGATGTTCCATACTCTACGATCCCGCACAACATTACGGCGCATAAAAATTCCACTGCCGGATACCGTCTCACTTTATTGAGCAGCACCAGAATCAGGACTGCTCCCGAGCCATAGATCGGGAGCCATGGGCCGTGGAGCACGCCGCGGTTTACAAATTCTCCATCCGAGATCAGATGCAGGCTGACCTCCCAGAGCCACCCCACAAAGGAAAAGCTGAAAAACAACATGACCAGTGACCAGACGGAATAATGGCGCATATAGTTCAGTGTTTCCACGCGGCTTCGTTTCTCATGCTCGGGAATCGGTGAGAGTCTTCCGGGATAGACTTTTCCCTCCACCGCGTATGTCAGTGCATGGAACCGAATTCTGTGAGCCTGGTATTCCTCATACTCTTTTTCTTCCCTCGTATTCAATAGTATAATACCGAGGTAATTGACAAAAAATCCGCGAATTCCGCGAGGCTTCTCCATCTCACCCACCGGCTCCCTGATCACAGCAAGCACATCCGCATAGCTTTCTCCTAACACTTTCTCATCCGGCTTCTGATACAGATACACGTCATTCAGGTATGTACTTCCCTCAAGCTTCGACTCTTTTGCCAGACTTCGCAGTTGTACATAATATTCACTGAACGCAGCCACTTTATATGGATTAGAGTAAAGAATCCCGCACAGCCCGAAAGAAACGGCATCCAGAAAATACCATCCGATAAATGACATCTCAAACACAAAACATTCCCATTTATGTCCCTTCATCATTTTTCTGGAGAGGGTGATCGCCTGAAGAGCCGGAGTATCCGGATTTTCTGCAACAATATACGGCACCAGAAAATATGAGTAGTGTTTGATAATCGCTCCTGCGATCGTCAGACACCACAGCGTATAAAATACATAGGTGACCAACATTGTCCAGGATGCCCTGACCCATTTTTTGATCCGCATCAGGAACAAAAAGCGCTGTGCCGGAACTTTTTCATAGCACTGTCCTTCCAGAAATATTCTTCTGGATATGACAGTATATACGTTGTTCAGCAAAAACCACACTGCAAATGAGAGCAGGAGGCTCGCAAAGATCAGAATTCCAATCGCGATACTCTTAGAACCAATCAGGGAATTCAGCGCAGAAAGAAGCGTGACAAAAATAGAACCGGAGCTGACCGCATTGACCACCTGTGCAAGCACACCCCTGCTTCTTCCAAGCGCAGGGTTGCCTTTTTGGGACTGTTCGATTTCCCTTCGGGTAATCTCATCCGACAGCTTTTTCCCCTCTTCCTCTCTGCCGCTTATAAGCTCCTCCAGTACATCTGTCATTCCTTTTCCCCCGCTTAGCGCACCAGTGGAGACGGCGGCTTCATTTACAGACACTTGTATATTTTCTTCCGAGTAGGACTTGATCATATTCAGAGAATTCGTAAATTCAGCCCCTAAAAATCCGGCAATCAAACAGACTGCGACAAACATCAGATAGTGTTTTTTTAAAGAATGTCTTCCTCTTTTTTTCATATCCTTTCTGGACAACATCTTATCTTCTCCCCTTATTTTCTGTATTGTTAACACTGTATTCATTGTATCATAAATAACGCCAAATTCTTTCTTTTTTCTTCAAAATCTCTTCAGAAATCCTTTATTTCTCTGTCACACTCTGCACACATTTACCGGTTATACTGTTCTTAACAGTAAAATCATTTTACTTTCATCATATAGTTTCTTTTTCATACCTGCCGGGGTTTTGCCCCGGCCCTCCTTTTTCTAAAACTGAAAGGAGCTCCCCCCTGCGGCCGTTGATTTCTCAACCGCCGCAGGGGGAGCTCCTTTATCGATTATATAATACTGATTATTTTATCAGCACTCTTCCATAATTGCTTTTACTGCCGTCTTCGTATCAGTCAGCGGGAACAACTCGTATCCCACCAGTCCCTGATAACCGCAGGCTTCCAGATGTCTGAGCACTTTTTTGTAATTGATCTCGCCCGTTCCCGGCTCATGACGTCCCGGTGCATCTGCCACGTGGATATGTCCGAACTGATCACCGTAATTTGTGATGGTATCACAGATACAGCCTTCATTGATCTGCATATGGTATACATCATACAGCAGTTTCAGTCTCGGAGAACCAATCAGACGGCATATCTCAGCGCCCATCTGTGTGTATTTCAGGAAGTTTCCGACATGGTCAGTTGTAATGTTCAGCGCTTCCAGATTCAGATTGATCTCTTCTTCCTCTGCGATTTTTGCACATTCCAGCAGCATGTCATACATGGAGCAAAGTTTTACCGTGTCTGACAGGTCATCATAGTGATTCACGACAACGCCGCCGTCACCCAGTGCATTGGAGTGGATGGTTACACTTTTCGCACCGACTGTCTTTGCTGCCTGAATCGATTGCCTCAGATAATCAATATATTTTTCTTTATGTGTCGGGTCTACCAGTGAATAATCAGCATCTCCGTTGAATCCGCTGATCATGATGCCGGCTGCTTCAGCTGCTTTTCTGGTAGCTTCCAGATCACGGATTCTCCAATCCCAGAACTCTACCGCTTCAAATCCGTCATTTTTCGCCGCTGCGAATCGTTCTTCCCACGGAAGCTCCGTATACAGCGTATCAATACATGCACATTTTTTTACACCCATCTTATTCTACCTCCGAAATTTTTACTGGTCTTCCCTCTTTGAGAGATTTGGTTGCTGCTGCTGCCATCAGTACCGGATATAATCCATCGATACCGGTTACCGGGGTTTCTTTATCATTTACGATCGCATCAACAAAAGCCTGGATTTCGGAAACGAAAGCTCCTGTGTAGCGATCCCACATGATCTTATATGTATTCTCATAACTTGTCCTGCACTCATCTGACAGTATTACCGTATTGGGTGTATCATTTTCGTTGCGGACACAGCCCTTTGACCCGAATACTTCTACCCTCTGATCATAACCATAAACGGCTTTTCGGCTGTTGTCAATAGTTGCGATGATACCATTTTCAAATTTCAGCATAACGACAGCTGTATCAACGTCTCCGGCCTCTCCGATCGCCGGATCAATCATCACGGAGCCTGCCGCAGTAACTTCTGTCACTTCTGCTCCTGCCAGGAAACGTGCCATATCAAAGTCATGGATCATCATATCATAGAAGATTCCCCCGGATACTTTCACATAGTCGATCGACGGCGGCTCCGGATCTCTTGAACTGATCTTGATCATCTGTACATCGCCGACTTTTCCGGCCCGAACCATATCATATACGCCTCTGTGATTGTGATCAAAGCGGCGGCAGAATCCGATCTGCAGTTTTACACCGGCTTCTTTTGCCGTATCAATTGCTTCATGTACTTTTGCCAGATCATAGTCAACCGGTTTTTCGCAGAATATGTGTTTTCCTGCTTTCGCTGCTTCAATAATATATTTGGAATGTGTGTCTGTAGAAGAACAGATCAGCACTGCCTCGATTTCTTTGTCATTTAAAATGTCTTCCGCATTTTTTGTTACATTTAAAACTCTGCAGGTTGTTTTCAGGTATTTTTCTGTCTCCTCATTCATAAATGGATCAGCAACCGTCTTAATCTCAACCTCCGGCACGAACATAGCAATATTCTTTGCATGTACCTTACCAATTCTCCCTGCTCCGATAATTCCCGCTTTCATGGCATATCCTCCTGATAATCCTTGATCTCTGTTACTCATGTGCTTTTGTAACATTTGTGCTTTTGCACTTTTGATTATATCTGCTGATTTGCGTGATGTCAATAGGCGTTATTTTTTTATCCGATATTTTGTTCATATTGCATATCTTGAATTAAAAAAATCCTTGTTTTCCGCGGATTTCTCAACTTCTGTTTAGTAAAATTACCGAAGGCGCTATTTACAAATCTGCTGCGCCTGTGTTAAAATCCAACTATCGAAAAATTATTACTTTGATTGTTTGTTGTGTGCTTTTGCACATAGTCAGTATCTGTGCACTGCTGCATGAAAGGAATACCCATATGATAATGAATAAAAAACCTACGATCCAAATGGTTGCCGATATGGCGGGTGTCTCCCGCGGTACCGTGGACCGTGTTCTGAATAATCGCGCACACGTCAGTCCGGAAGTCTATGAGCGTGTCATGGAAGCCATCCAGAAGACCGGATATCTGTCCCCCCGCGGTGCTTATCAGAAAACGCTTTTGAATCAGAATTTCACTCCGCTTAAGATCGGAGTACTCCTGCCCAACTGGTCCGGACACTTTAAATGGGAAGTCTCTGACGGCATAGAAGCCGCTCAGTCGGAACTGACGGATTTTAATGTAACCGTCATTGTCGAGGAGTGCCAGACTGACATACCGGAAGAAAATCTTGAAAAACTGGAAAATCTGATCCGACAGGACGTGCAGGGCATCGCCCTGTGTACTGTCAATGACCTTTCTATTAAGAATAAAATCGCTGAACTTTTTGCACAGGGCATTCCGGTGATCACGTTTAATTCCGACCTGCCTGACAGCCGCCGGCTGTGTTTTGTCGGTCAGGATTATCAGAAAAGCGGGCGAATCGCTGCCGAACTGATGGGAAAATGTATCCCTTCCACGGGAAAGGTTCTGGCCGCCGTCGGAAATCTGGAATTCGACGGTCACCGCACCCGGCTTAAGGGTTTTTGTGACCGCATGCAGGAAATTGGTTTTGCCGATGAGCAGATTGAAGTGATTGAGACTTACAATGATTATCAGATTACTTTTAAAAAAATACTGCAGGCTTTTCAGGAAAACAGTGAGATCGCCGCTGTCTATATGGCAAACCGCAGTGTCTCTGCCTGTGTAAAAGCAGTGGAGACAGTCGGATGTACAAAGAAAACCAGGGTGATCTGTCATGATATCTCCGAGCGCACACGCTCCCTGCTGCTAAGCGGCGAGATTGACTTTTCGATTTCGCAGGATCTGTTCCAGCAAGGCTATCTTCCGCTTATCTACCTGCGGGATTACCTGCACAAAGATAAAATTATTACTCACCAGGATACCGGCAGTCAGATTTCTATTATCTGTTCACAGAATTTATGATATACGGCAAAGGGCAGACATCGCAGATGCCGGGAGATATGGCGAAGTATTGCCCGGCTCCGCATCGTCTCCAGTATCACGCTTGCCGCATTTTGGCTGCCTGATCTTTTGTCTGAATTCCGCACGAAACGCCCCGGTCTTAGTGTGCAGGCGGAAGTCGTCAGTGCAGCCAACGCAATGGCTGTTCCGGTGACGCAGGCACTCAAAGACGGCAAACTTGTACGAACTGCTTGCTGTTTGGCATCAGGATAACTACCTCACCGCTCCCATGCGCGACTTTCTCACTCTGATCTGCGAAGAGCAAAAAACGTAATCTCACACCGTCAGAACCTGTGTTCCATCAGATATGTGTTATCCTCCTCCCTCAGCGTCTGTTTCCGGACCGACATGACAACAACAGACAGTGCAACCGGCAGTCCAATCATACCTGTAAGCCCCAGAAGTTTTAACCCAAGGAACATGGCGATAAGCGCTGCCAGAGGATGCAGGCCGATCTGTTTTCCTACAAGTCCCGGTTCCAGAATATTTCTGACAGCGGCGATGACGAGATACAGGACCAGCATCCCCACCGCCATCTTCAGGTTGCCCCTGACCGCCATCACGATCCCCCACGGAATCAGAATACCGCCGGTTCCGAGAACCGGCAGCACGTCAAAGACTGCAATGGCAAGTGCGAGGAGTACTGCATGCGGCACCCTCATTATCAGAAGACCTACGGTCAACTCTGCAAAGGTAACCATCAGCAGCAGAGAATATGCCCGGATATACACACCGATCGCATTGATACTGTAGATTTTCATTTTTCTTAATCCCTCTTTCCATTTTTCCGGAAGCATTCCTTTTAAAACCCCCACAATCTTATCATAATCTGCCGCAAAAAAGAATGTTGCCACCACAGTTATCGTTGTTTTTGTCACAAATCCAGGGATGCCAGCCACATATCCAGAAACAAGCGGCAGTGCATTTACGGATAATCCGGAAATCCACTGCCCCAGGTTTTGTGTAAATGTATTCAGGCTTTTGTTCAGCATGGCGATTGTTGTCTTGTCCCCCCTGCCAAACACTGACATCATCTTATCAATCGCATGGTTTAAGCGGGGCAGAATTTCACTCAGGTAGATATCCGGCAGTTTTATCAGCATTCCTCCTAATACACTTACAATTTTACTTCCAATCACGAAAATCAGAAAAACAAAGAGACTGTAAAAAGCCGCCGTAAGGAGAACAGCAGCCGGCCTCTGTACTGCAGGTTTTCCCTCCAGCGTCTTTTTCAGCATATGATTGATCATGGCCGCCACCAGAAACGCCAGCAAAAATGGCATTACCATAGGAATCAGATATTTGACACTCCAGATAATAATCACGGAAACTGTCAGGTAATATCCCACATTTACCATAAAATTTATCTTTTTTTCCATTCCCCACCCCTGTTCTGCCGGCTCGCAGTATATACTGAGAAATTATATGCGAAAAGTCACTGGCAAATATCTGCTTTTTAAGAAAAGACAAGAAAGAGTGCATCTTTATACTGCTCCTCACTCCGGCGCAGTCTTTCGATAATGCTTTCTTTTTGGCTCTTATGGCAGATCAAGGGCGGCATCACCATACATACACGATCACTGCGAATCATACAAGATTCTCCGTCCATGGAATGCTCCTTATCAGGTTCCAGCCCCTTCGGCAGCAGGAAACGAACAGTCTCTTCTGTCAGGCCGCCGTCGCCCTCCACAAAATAACTGACTGCGACAGCCGTCTCTCCATTTTCAAACGCTGCTTTATCCAGCACATTTCCCAGTGAGTCATTCAGCCATTCAAATCCAGCCTCATCTATGCCCATGAAACGAGGCGTAAAATGGGAATTCTCCGGATCTTTCTGGTAGGATGCCATATCTTCCTCATAGTTCCCCGGGCTGTATCTCGACTTATATAACTCTTTGAGGTAGGCCCCATATACCTCTTTCTGATACGGTACCACAGCCGCTGCCTGTCGTCTTCAATAGTCGTTTCATTTTTAAAGGTGATATCCTCGGAACAGATCGTATCCAGAATGAGTTTTGCATCATTTTCTTTTATATACACATTGGCAACCAAAAACACCGATACCGCTATGATCAATGACAGAAAGATAACGAATGCCTGTTCTTTATCACGGAACATATTCTGGAACGCCATAAAAACAAGGCCTACGTTCTCTCTTTTTTGCGCTTTGGCGCTTCCCGACCCGCCGGTAAACCGGATGGCTTCAACAGGCGAACACTCTCCCGTCATTCGGGCAGGTTTCCTGCTGCAGATTTGTCAAAAATGCAAACAAGGCTGCTGTCAGGAACACCCACGGCTGCGCCTGTATCACCTCGCCTTTCTTCAGACTCGTGTTGAGCAGACTCAAAATTCTAGGAATTACAGTTTTGCCAAGCAGCACTGCTCTGTATTCTGATTTCTGTTCCCCCACATTCCGCCTGAGCAAAGCCCTTATTCTGGCACGAAGTACCATCAGGCTGAAAGGTTTTGTGAGATAATCATCAGCTCCGCACTCCAGCCCGCTTCCGTCCGGCAGATTGATATCGAAAATCAACAGGTCAAATTTTCTGCTTTTCAGCATATCTCTGGCATCCGCAATCGTACCGCAATGGACAAATTCCAGTTTCGGACTGTTCAGGGATAAGCTGATCCCTCCGCCAGATCTTCGTCATCTTCCAGTATCATGATAAATTGTTTCTCACCGTTTTGTGATGCCTGTACCGCCATCTTTCAAGACTCCCCATGCTTTGATTATTCATCCATATTGTATCAAATAACAGTCTGAATGGTCAGCAGCACCGTGTTTTCCCAAGACGGATAATCGACCGGTTATCTCTTGCGCAATTTTCCCCGATACTCTACAATAGAGACATTGATCCAAGGAGTGTGTATGCTTACATGACAATGAATAAAAGTTTCAACAAATATTTGGAAAACATCGTCCCATGCCAACAGGGAAAGAATGGAGAAGTTTATATATGAGTGCTATAATCTGAGTAGACAAATTAACATATCTTGAATTTGATGAGGAAAGAAGTGGTGAGAATATGGATTCTGCATATGTATCCTATGCATTGATTGAAATATGGCTAATCATGCTTACATATATCATTTATAAAAATCTTAGTATGAACATTGGTTCGGAATATGAAGTAAAAAGATTGAAAGATATAATTATTGCTTTTTGGGTTGTACTGGTTACAGATATTTTCTGGGCATTTACGGAAGGACAAATAATCGTCCCAGCCAAATTATTGAACGCAACTGTAAATGCCGTTAGTATAAGTGCTGTTGCTGTTGGATGCTATTATTGGTTTGATTATGTTGTGAATCGTTCCGAGTATGTAAGCTTTGATTCTAAGTTTAAACAAATATTGAAAAAAATACCTTTGTATTTTACGGTATCTCTCAACCTGGTGTCTATATTTACAGAGTGGGTATTCAAAATTGATGAGAATTGTCATTATACATACGGACCTTTATTCTTTGTACAGGTAATTGGAACCTATTTATATCTGTTAGCTGCAACTGCAATTGCATTATTAAAACTCAAAAAGACTCATTCAAAGGTTGAGCGAAAGGAATATATTGCGTATAGCCTATATATGCTTCCACCATTAATATCGGGAATCATCGAAGATGTATTTCCGCTTGCACCCATTCTTTATATGAGTATGTTTTTTGTAATATTCTTTGTATTTACTACCATTCAGGATTCACAGATTTACAATGACGCATTAACTGGTTTAAACAATCGCAAAAGATTAGAGTTATATTTGCAAGAGAAGAAAAACTCCATATCTTCAAATAAACCTATTTCTATTTTTATGATTGATGTAGACAGATTTAAGAACATTAATGATAAATATGGACATGTTGAGGGAGATTTGGCATTAAAAATTGTAGCAAACGCTCTAAAAATCACATCAGAACAGCTTGGAGGATTTATAGCACGCTATGGTGGGGATGAATTTTGTTATATACTGTCTGGGAGAGACATCGTACCCGATTTGGTGAAAAGCTGTATTAGAAAGAATCTTGAGAAAGTACAGATGAAAGAACAAACAAGGAGTATTCATTGTTAGTCAGTATCGGATATCATACGATTTCAAATGCAGAATCAGATATTATAAACGGAATAGCACAGGCAGATAAGTTTCTTTACAAAGATAAAAAGCGAGAGATAAACAGCAGATAAAAATGTGATTTTTATGGAAAGGGTATCTCTTTCCCATGCTTGCTACGGAACTTTTAGCAAAAGAATGGAAGGGAAGTGATACTCTAAAACGGGTAGCATTTCTCTTTAAAATGTTACGCAGTGAAAGATCATGTTTGAGGGATGATATATAAACACTTGCCCCATAGTTTTGGTGTGTGCAAAGCCTTTATTTACAAAGCTTATTGCGCCTCTAATGCGTAATATAATGTTGCCAAAAATAGTCACATCATCTGCCTTTGTGGGCACGAGAACAGCGTCCTGTGCCTATGTGTATCGTCCTGTTTATGGTGCCCCATCTTACTAAGAATACATGGCAAGAGAAATGAAGATATGCAGAAAACTTTAATTTTAAGCTATTTTCTCATGGTATTACGAATATTTATGAGGGCTTATAAGACGATTTTCGTCAATAAAATCAATGAAAAATATAATGTTCTGGACCGTCTGGCGGACGACGCTGTCATCTTAGCTTTTGCAAACAGGCTGTCAGCAGACGAAGCCGAACTGGTTACCGCACCGCCTACCGTGAATGAATTGATCGCATTACTTCAGAACACCGGTTTTCCCCGAATATCTGCTGGAAACTTATGCTGGTCCTGCAGTCACCCAAAAAGAAGCTGGGCAATCTTTTCAAGATTATCATGAACAATCAAGCCGCTTACGAAAAAGCTATCACGGCAGTCCAAAGAACCCTTGATCCGCACCTGAAAGATTTCCCCACAGAGGAGTATCTGAGTTTCTCGCTGAAGGAGGATGCCGTGCTGACACCTGTACTGATCTGCCCCGCATGTGAACTGATCGATACAAGCCAAGACAGCGGCAATGCCTATATCGGTCTGTTTGTGAACGCTGTGTATCAAATCATGAAGAAGCCGCAAAACATTCGGGGAACTCTTCTTCCCGCACTGAAAGCCCTGAGCGATGGCAGTAAATTCGACATTCTTCTTTCCCTGATGACTTCTCCAAAATACAATCTGGAATTGGCAGAAGCACTGAATCTGACAGCTGCGACAGTTTCTCACCATATGAACGTATTGCTGACGTACCCGCTGGTAAGCGTTGAAAAAAGAGAGGGGCGGGTATATTATACCCTTTCAAAAGATACCATAGAAAAGGGGGCCTTTGGCTCCCTTTACAATCTGATCGACACAAACGTTCCGTCTGCCGCCTCCACATGGACAATTTCCAGACCCTTATTTTCTTTCAGGACATCCAGGCATTCCCCCAGTATCATACTGATCGACTCTTTAGTAATCAGACAGCTGTAAGGCTCCGGTGTGTGAAGACGCATATCCTCAAACACCCTGTCGGGCATCAGCTTTACGACAAAGCCGATCATAGTGACCGGCACAGGCATAGAGAAACGAACATCTTTGGTCCTGATTTTTACTTTCATACGTTTCCCCTCTATTTATCAACAAATATTCTCACGGTTGTTCCGTCTGCTGCCGAAACATTGACAAAGTCTCCTTCAATCTCCTCATCCAGACATTCTGAAATCGCATCCATCATACTGGAAAGGTCAATCCCTTCAAGATCTTTTTCAGGTATCGGGAGTTTGCCTGTTACTTTCAAGATCTTTTTGACAGCGCCAACCGGAAATTGAATATTTACTTTGTCACCTGACACACTGTCTACAATCACGCGGAGCATCTTTTTATCATAGCCGCTTTTTACAATCGCCGTCTGCTGCACTGGCAGCTCTACATTCATGGCAGCCATCAGCTCCGCCGCCTGTTCTGCTGTTATCGTTCCTTCTTCTACCATTTTTAAAATTCTCATTTTTTCGTCCATCACAAACCTCCGTCTTTTCTGAATCCTATTTTAGTTGTGCAATCGCCTGCTCTGCTGTTATTTCTCCAGTTTCCAGCGCTTTTAAAATTTCTTCTTTTTTAGCCGCCTGCCCATCGGGCTCGGCTTCATAACCAAGTTTTTTAATCACCGCATCCAATTTGGAGCGAACGGTGGGATAAGATATCCCAAGTTCCCTTTCCACTTCTTTGATATTCCCTCTGCACCGGATAAATGTCTCTGTAAAATACAGATCCTCCTCAGAGAGATAGTCAAATTTACCGAGACAAAAATTATTTTCTATGACTGTATTACACGAATCACACTTAAGCCTTACGACCGTCAGCTCATGATCACATACCGGACAACGACTGATGACTTTTTTCATACTGTCACTTCCTTTCTGTTTGATCATAATATAACCTGTTTTTTCGTAAAAGTCAATAAAGAAATTAATATTTTTAATTTATATATTAATTTTATTAATTTATCAATTTAATTTAATCAGATTTATTTTGAATTTCTAAAGCTTTCACATTTACGCTTGATGAGTTGCCTCTCATAAAATAATGGCTTATGCTGCAGCGATTTCCTTATCTACCCAGCCGCTTGGGCAGATTATTTACGGAATTTTGTTCGATATATTTTCAGACGCCGTTTATCTGGTACTTGTGCCTGCCGGTTTGATGCTATGCCTGATTGGACTTTTCGCAAAGAATTTTTTCAAAAAAACAGAGGAGCAGTTAGACCAGATCTGAATACAAAAAAAGGAGGGAATCCCTCCTTTTAGCTGCCTGTCAATGCTTTCAGCGGTTCGATAATCTTGTTCAATGTTCTGATCGTATCATTTAAACTGACGACATCGATATCCTGCACCGTCTCCACCACGTCTTCCAGCTGTGCCTGAGTTTCTTCCATCCGCCCGGCAAGCTGTCGTAATTTTATGCTGCCTGCCGCGACTACACACCAAAAACTGATCAGAATCGTTACTGCAATCATATAGATACGTTTTAACAGTGTTTTGTTTTCCTCTATCACCGATGCTGCCTCCCCATTTTTGTGCTGCTTTTTAAACCATATGCAGCTGCCGCCTTGTTTAGACTTTCTGGAGTTATGCTCATAAAGGACTTACTGGTTCGTAGTAAAAAATGATATTTGGGTCCCTTAGCAGCTGATCAGATTCATTAAAGAAGGGCACCTGCTTTTTTTGCTGAGACTCTGTATATCACGTATTGGTACGCAGCTGCTGCCAGACCCAATACCACCAGAATCATCATACGTTTTGTGTTCTCAGCGGAAAATTGTTTGTCATTCGTATACAGCACCATCCCCTCATATATCAGCAGCAATAGGATACCGGCCGTTAATATCCTCAAAAATCTGCGCATTGGCGGTCCCCATATTCTGACTTCTCGTATAGCCTATGATTCCCGCTGCTGCACACATTCCGATGATTTTCCCCAACTCTAAAGTCAATACCGCGCTGAACAGCAAGGAACACCTGGCACAGAATCATGGAATTTCATGTGATTTTCAGGTTGACCTCCCGGATAACTCCAGACGCTCCCTCTCTCTGAAAACATGGTTTTGGAATCACTATTTCAGCTACGAGATTGTAAACACCAAAGAAAACGATATCACAGAAACCTCCGGAAGATTTCAAACGGATCGTTGAAAAATATCATGGAACAATTGACATTCATTACACGCGGGACACATTTGCGATCGTTATTCTGATTCAGACTTCTTCTTCAACTGTCAGACAGAAATCCAGTAAGGGTTCTGTATACTTCTTGTCTGAGTAATCAAACGAGGTTCCCAGAGTCATTGCCATAAATTGTTCCCGGGGATCTTTGTTTTCCTTTTTGGCAGCTGATTTTTTTAACATTTTCAGCATTGTCCTCGTCATAAAATTCAGCTGCTCAAACCGGAACCCTCCGGGCATGTAAAAAAACGGCACCTTTTCAAGGTGATTCATCTTCCGGATCGTCTGCTCATCTGCAATGTCCCGAGGTGTGGAACCAACCGCAAACACACACAATTGTCTCGGATTCATTTTAATCATACTCCCCAGACCGCGGATCATATTCCCCATGAGCCATCCCCCGAAGATTACCTGTTCCTGCTCTGCTATCATTTTTTCCGTCGTCTGCTTTATATCCACGGCTTCACAGTTTAGACCATTTGCAATCCACATGGCATACTGTCCGGTAAAGCCAGTTTTGCTTTGGTATACAACCATTCTCCTCATATCTGCTTTTCTCCTCCCTCATATTTTTATGCGTCTCAGCTGTTCATCCAGTGTCAAAATCGTCTGTACTGTGATCTTAAGATTTTCTTCCCCAACGTTCCAAAACAGTTTTTCCATAAATGCTGAGCTTGACGCGTCATTTTCTTCCATGAACCGCTGCTTCTTCTCAATCAAGACTATCCTCTGCTTTCTTTTATCCGATTGATCCGGAGTGAACGCCACATACCCCGTGTTCTCCAGTTTCATCAGCATCTGCTTGATATTCTGATGTGAACTTCCCATCAGCTCTGACACTTCCTTAAGTGTGGGGGCTTATCAAAAAAACGGATACAAATCAAAACAAAGCACTGCTTCCAGCTGATCTCATTGAAAAAACGGTCTCCTACCGTTTGAAACCGGTTCATAAATTGGTTTAAAAGACCAATCAAAAAAAAGCTGTCATCCATCTCACCAAAATTCACCCTGTTATTCTGATCGTCCCTGTATCTGTACCTCATAACAATCCTCCTCGTTGAACCGAACGGTTACTTCTGCGAGAAGTCCGTTCCCCTGAACCGGAAGGTGGCTGCATACTCATTGGCTGTTTGCCGGATGCGAGGCCGCCCTTTTAGCAGTGAGGGCTATCGCATTGGTCTCCTCCGGAATGATTCTGATCCGCGAGGTTGTCTCCGCCATGGAGTCGCCGGGGCTCACCGCTGTAACCTTCGGCATGGAGGCAACCGGCGTCTGCGGAAACCATCTGGTTCATTATTTACGGGAAGATGGTCGCCTGGGCCGATACCAGCGCCAGATCCATGGCTCCATCCCAAACAAGTCAGGAAATTCAAGGAATCCTATCCTGATCTGCCTAAGAATGACCCTGTTGATGCATTTCTGGTTGCCGACTGTCTCAGATTCGGAAGAATCCAATCGGAGGTATACATGGATGATTACCGCTACGAATCCCTGAAAACCCTCACCAGCGCTCGCTTTTACGCCGTCCAGAACCTTACCAGAGAGAAGAATCGCTTCGCTGATTACCTGTTTCTCAAGTGCTCCGGCTTGGCGCAGGACGCTGACATCGAGAATACCAGTGCCACAGTCCTTGCTTTACTTGAAGCGTTCGAAACAGTAGACGATCTTGCAAACGTCGACTTAGAAACGCTGTCGGACTTCGTAGCCAGGGCTGGGCATGGTCGATTTGCGAATCCAGAGAACACAGCAAAAACCGTACAAGCTGCGGCCAGGGGCTTCTATCGCCTTCCGAAAACCATAAACGCTTCGGTTAACCAGGCAATGTCCGTTTCCGTATCCACCATGCGTTACATGGATCAGCAGATTAAGGTTTTGGGGAAAGCTATTGAGGACCAGTTCGAAATTATCCCCAATACCCTTACCTCCATCCCTGGCATCGGCAAAGTCTACTCCGCTGGCATCATCGCCGGGATCGGCGACATCAATCGGTTCCACTCCCAGGCTTCTATTGCCAAGTTCGCTGGTCTTGTGTGGAACAGCAACGAGTGAGGTCAACAAGCACCAGCACAAACATGCCCTCGCGTTAACTGCCAGAAAACTGGTCAGGTTGATCTTTCGACTACTGAAGGACAACCGCCTGTATATCCGTTAGCGAGCTTGACTCGCCGACACATTCGGCCCTGTTTTTGAAAAGCATCACGGCCAGGGCCCTGGTTAGTGCACCCATTTCACCTTTAAATGTGGTCAAATAGGCTGATTTCAGCTGAAAATTTCTCGTCTCAGCCTATTGACTTAGTACCATTGGACTCTCGCGTTACAATACAAAAAGGTAATACATTACCTTCTTTGCTAGCCGTCAACTCTGCTTTTATGATTTCTTCAATTTCTTCACATATAGTATGAACTCCTCCAGCGGAAGCGGCCTGCTGTAATAATACCCCTGGTGGATTTCACAGCCCAGCCGGTTAAGCATCCTGACCTGTTCCTCTGTCTCCACACGCTCAGCGACGGTCTCCACCCGCAGGATATGAGACATGTTCATAATATTCCCTACCAGCTCACATGTCTGAGCATGTTCCGGCAGCCGCTTGATCAGGGCACCGTCTATCTTGACTTCATCAAAATGAGATGTATTCAGATAGTTCAGTGACCCGTGCCCCATACCGAAATCGTCCATACTGATGCGGATCCCTGCATCTTTCAACTGTTCCAGTTCATCCTCCAGCACAGGGACCGGATTCAGCGCAACCTGCTCTGTCAATTCGATCGTCATGCACTTGCCTTCGATTCCTGTTTCCTTCATGATTTTCTTTACCCCCTGGGCGAAGCCACGGTTTTCCAGCTGAAGCGGCAGGATATTAACCGAAAATATGACCGGATGACCAAGTTCCCGGCATGCCTGTTTCATATCGGTGCATGCCGTACGAATAATAGAGAGTCCCAATGTGTCGATAAAGCCCGACTGCGTTGCCAGCGCAATCATCAGCGGCGGGTAGACGTACGTCTGCCCCATATAATTCCAGCGCAGCAGCGCTTCACACCCATAGAGCGTACCGTCATGATACATCTGTGGCTGGTAGTAAAGCTGTAATTCGCCTTTCGCCAGCGCGTATTGCAGATCCGAGGTAAGCAGCTTTGCCGTCTGCCGGTTTTCATACGACTTCCAGTGAAAATTCTGCTCCCAGACCGAATGCTGCTCCTCATCCATGGCTGTCTCCAGATTTTTTATTTTCGCTAAAAATTCTCTTTCCTGTATATCCTCACTTTTTTTAATAAATGGAATATAAATCAGCGTGCCCACTGCCAGATTAAAAAGCTGCAGCAAACTTCCCCTCAGAGATTCCGTTGCCATATATCCGCTGAATAAAACCGGAACTGTCCATTCCACACTTTGCACTGCAACGGGAACCAGTTTCAGATACATGGCCAGACTGCTTATAACAGAGAGAACCGCCGGTGTCAGGATAAAGGGAATGATCATATCCGCACTGAAGATAATCGGAAAGCCAAACAGTACCAGCTCATTAATGTTAAAAACAACTGCCGGCAGTGAAAGCTTCGCCAGACGCCGGTTATTCTTTTTTCTCGCTACCAGAAACAGCGCCAGGACCATGCAAATGGTACTGCCGCTTCCCCCGATAAACACAAACGTATCCAAAAATGTCTTGCTGAAAATGTGGTCGGGCACCAGTCCCTGCGCCAGCAGATCCTGGTTTATAAGTATCTCCGACTCAAACAGCCTCCTTGAGACAGCTTCCAGTGTATTCGTTCCATGAATACCGAAAAACCAAAGCACGTGTGAGATCAGTATATAGAGCAGCATGGATGCCAGACCGTTCCCCATGCTTCCGAACAGACGCATAAACAGATAGGAGCCGAAATTCATAATATTGGTGTCATCGAAAAGCAAGAACAGGATGATACCCAATATACCGCACACGGCAACCGTAAGGACTGCCGGAATCAGGCTCTGCATGGATGCATTGAAATTATATGCCACGCCGATCGTATACAGACGCTGGTGCAGAGAAACCAGACGGTAAAAAACCGTAAGAAGCCAGCAGCTCAAAAGCGTAATGCAGATCGCTGTAAAACTCCACTCCGGCCCCCAGACTGACAGTCCTCCGCTTGGATAGCAAAATGCAATAAAAGAACAGAGTGTGACAACAGGGAAAAACACACGTGTATTCTCATAACTTCTTTGTTCTTCTCCATATGCATAAGATATCATCAGCGCAAAAATAAATGACAGGGAGCCGAAGGTTGCCTGGTATACTCCCAGCAGGAACATATGAATCGTGCCGCCCGCCACGGAGGAGAGGTATTCCTGCCATGCACTGACAGGAAAATTCACAACGACTAATGAAAAGGATCCCATCATTAAAAAAGGTATGGTCAATAAAAGACCCTGCCTTACAGAAAAAATAAATATATTCTTGTTAAGAATCTTACGGAATCGTTCCATAAACTATCTGCCCCCCAGATAACGCTGAACTCTTAACTCATTATACAGGTTTTTGAAGGCTTTGTTAACCCAAAACTCTGTTTAAAATCGTGCCTGTAAATACCGGCTTAAAGTCATAAAATTTATCTTTTTACTGCACAGCCTCTACCCATTCAGAATCATCTGCCACACAGATAGTCCCGCACAACACTGTTAAAAGTCTCCGGATTTTTATTCGCTATGAAATGGTTACCGGGAAGGACAATAATTTCTGCATTTGGCAGATTTGCATAAATCATTTTGGAATGTTCGTACTTAATCATATCTTTTTTCCCCACGATGACTAACGTCGGTATATCAAGCGCTTTCAGCGCCACCGGTTCAATATTAGGGCCGTTGACCATCAGCCCCAGCATCTCGGCATTCCTTTTAGCCTGAATGCTTTTTTCCGCAAACAGTGAGGCTATTTTATAGCCCGCCACAATCGGAAGCTGAACGAAAGCCTTCACTCCCTGCGGATTCAAATTGGCCCCATTGAGTATCAGATGTTTTACTCTTTCAGAATACTTCAACGCAAAGATAAGTGCGATATTTCCCCCATCAGAAAATCCAAGTAAATCTGCTTTCTCTATTTGGTGTTCATCCATAAAACATCTTAAATCTTCGGCAAACTGCCGGATCGTAAAGGGTGTTTCGCCCCTTGGCGATTTCCCATGCCCACGGGTGTCAATGGCAATTACCCGAAATATTTTCGAAAAGCAGTTGATCTGATGAATAAAATACTCACTGTTTTCTCCATTTCCATGAAGAAGAATCAGCGGCTCTCCCCTGCCCTGTTCTATGTAATGAAGCCGTATATCCATTTACCAGCACCTCCTGATAACCAATCAATTTGTTCCTTACACTCTAACCCGAAGATCCCAATCTGTCAAATTTTTCAGTGCTGCCCCGTTGGCTATCAAATTAATTTCCCACTTTATTTCATATAAAATCAATTTAGTTTTGTCAAATGACGACTTTTATTGTAAAATTAACAAAAGGACTTTTCCTTTTTGCGCAAGTATTGGTAAAAAGTAACATAGCGAAGGGGTGGGGTGCGTACTATAACTATACTATGACTAGAAACAAAAGAAAAACGGGAGGGGGAAACATGAACAGTATAACAAATGAACCAAAGCTCAAAAACAAACTCATTACTGCAATCAGAGAGCAGCTTGAACACCGGGCTTTCTGGCTTTATCTATTATGTGACGAAGCAGGAAAGAGGGGACTTGACTGGCAGGATTTCGGCGCAGCCGCCATCAAAAGATGTGGACTGTCACAGGGAAGGGAACTTGTTCGAAAAGGCCGGACAAAAAGTCTGAAAGGACTAAAAAAAACATTATTTACAAAGCCTGCACAGTGGGTGTTCGAGATGAAAGTTATAAAAAGCACGGACGAAGAGCTCTTCCTTGACTTCCATTACTGTCCCCTTGTCAAAGCATGGCAGAAAGCGGGCTGCACAGATGAAGAAATTGCAGTGCTGTGTGATATCGCTATGTGTGGTGACCATGGAATCGGTGCCTGTTATGGCAGTGTACTGAGTCTGCACAAATGCATAGCAAAGGGTGACGCCGTCTGCGCACTTCGCTATCAAAAGAAACCCAGAAAAAACCATTAATCAGGAGGAAGTATTATGTTAAACAGCACAGACATCAGAAAGCTATGTGATGATAACCGGATCAAAATGATTGATTTCAAGATGACAGATCTGGACGGGAGATGGCGGCACATCACGATTCCCGTAGAACGCTTCAATGATGATATCTTCATGTACGGAATTGGCTTCGACGGCTCAAACTATGGCTATGCCCCGGTCGAAAAAAGCGATATGGTTTTTATCCCCGACCCGGACACTGCAGTCGTCGACCCTTTTACAGACATTCCGACGCTGACGATGTGCGGAAATGTATGTGTCATTGGCAAGGAGAATCTACCCTTTGATCAGTATCCCAGGAATGTCAGCCTGCGGGCAATGGAATACATGAGATCAGAAGGCATCGCAGATGAAATGCTGATTGGACCAGAATTTGAGTTTCATTTATTTGACAATGTCAGTTATATGGTTGAGCCTCAGAAAACAGCATTTACGGTGGACACAAGACAGGCATCCTGGAACAGTGGAAAAGAAGCCCCGGATAATGCCGGCTATCAGGTACCCAAAAGCGGCGGCTATCATATATCCGCGCCTCATGACATTGCATACAGTTTAAGGAGCAAGATGTGCATGTACATGCAGGACTGGGGGATTGATGTCAAATACCATCACCATGAAGTGGGCGGCTCCGGACAGATGGAGATTGAGGTAGAACTGGGCGACATGGTTGATATGGCAGACAAAACCATGATCACCAAGTATATTATCAAGAATACCGCTGCCAGGGAAGGAAAAACTGCAACATTTATGCCCAAACCGATCTATCAAGAGGCAGGCAACGGAATGCATGTACATATGCTTCTGATGAAGGGCGGAGAACCCGTCTTCTACAATGAAAACGGATACTCAGGGCTTAGCAAGACTGCACACTATTTCATCGGAGGCCTGCTGAAACATATCGCCTCCCTGTGCGCTTTCACCAATCCCTCAACCAACTCATTCAAACGCCTGGTCCCGGGATATGAGGCACCGGTCACAATCGGATATGCAACTTCCAACCGAAGCGCAGTGGTCCGTATTCCTGCTTACGCAAAATCACCGAAAGCAAAGCGGTTTGAACTCAGAAACCCGGATGCAACAGCTAATCCGTACTATGCATATGCAGCTATTTTAATGGCCGGTCTGGATGGTATTAAGAGTCAGACGGACCCTTCCGAGCACGGCTGGGGACCTTATGACTGTAATCTGTATGATTTATCAGAAGAAGAAAAATCTAAGATTCAATCGCTTCCCAAGACGCTGGATGAGGCGCTGGATGCTCTTGAATCAGATCATGACTATCTGACAGAAGGCGGAGTATTCCCGGAACGCCTGATCGAAATCTGGCTGAAGAGAAAAAGAGAAGAATGTCTGCATATCTCACAGCTCCCTCATCCTGTGGAATTCGAGAAGTATTACGATCTGTAAGTGTCACATGATCATCGGCTTTCTGCAGCCTAAACAGCAGATAACCTTTGAGGGGTGTTCAGATTGAATACCCCTCCGTTTAATTCTCTAATAAAAAATCACATTGAGCCAGCTCTGTTCCATTAACAATAACAGCAATAGCATGCTTCCCTGGATTGTTCTCTTGTACTCAAATCTACAAAAGAATGTTTTTTTACATACCTCCTTTGCTAAAATTGTAAATGAAAAAGCTATGCTGTCACCACAGCCATTCTTTACCATCCAATCAGTATTAGCTGTTGCCCCATGCCGTTTTTTAGCAATACCTTTTCTTACATAGAGAGAAGAATCGTTCTTTAACTGTTCCAGAATCGGGATAACCGGCGCCGGATCCTTTTTAAATCCAACGATTGTCTGTCCCCCGGGGAACTGTGGACGACAGCCTTCACTTGTCAGAAAAGCTCTTACTGCAAATTCAGCAGACCAATATTGATAGGCACATGTGAATCCCTGAACTACTTTTTCCAGCATTTCAAGCGCCTGTCCATATTCCACCGTTAGGCATATTTTCAAACTTTTGCTTATTTTTCTAACTCTTGCTTTTAACTGCAAATCTTCATTCAGGTATATGGGTAGCTGCCTGACTGCCATTTCACCGCTTATATCCGGTCTGAAACCATAGCTCCATTCCGAGAATAGCGGCTCGCACTTGGGCTTATGACCTGTATTCCCTATGCCTGATTTGCTTCCTGATACTGTCCCAATTCTCTTTGATGTATTCACCAGGTTCCTCAACCGCCACTTCGTCCACTCCGCCTGGCCCTTTATTGGCGCAGACCCTTTTGTAAGCGGTGTTCATGCTATCTTTAGACAGTATCCTTTCCAACCGTTCTGACATTGATTTGATTACACGGTTACGCTGTTCAGCCCTTCGACATTTCTGCCTACTATGGCGTCTGCTGACTTCTCACAGTTCGTTGTTACTACGGCTAATGAGAGCGCCTGTGAGACCTCACGGGATAAGTCCGTGTTCTTTCCTCGTCTACCCTCCTGATTTACGCACATGGGTTACGGCTACCTTTTTGGTCTTCGCTGTCACTTGCCAACTTACCCACCATGTACGCCTTATATCAGTTTCCTGTCTGTAGGGCTACGATTTCGCTATCCCTTCTTCTCGCCTGCACCTCACGATACAAACCTTGAGAATCGCTATCAAGTTCATCGGTGGCTACGCCTATGTGGACTTTCACCGCAGAACACGGCATGCCTGTCATACAAATAAAAAAAGCACCGCAAATACGGTACTTTTCAAGAGGCGCAGACCGGATTTGAACCGGTGAATCGAGGTGTTGCAGACCTATGCCTTACCACTTGGCTACTGCGCCTTACTCTATTATTATATTAACACTTTTGAAAAATGATGCAAGTGTTTTTTTATGACTCCAAGGGGATTTGAACCCCTGTTACCGCCGTGAAAGGGCGGTGTCTTAACCGCTTGACCATGGAGCCGAAAAAAGCTCCCCGAGTTGGGCTCGAACCAACAACCCTTCGGTTAACAGCCGAATGCTCTACCATTGAGCTATCGAGGAACATCTTTTATCCCGCTTCTCAGCAGGCTTTCTTTGAAGGAAATACCTTCAAAACCGCATACACTTTTACATCCATCCACGCTTCTACCGTCTTCTCTCGGATCATTCGATTTCGCTTTGCTCTATCGAACGACCTTTCGACTATGATTCGGACTTCGACTCCGTCTCCTCCTCACCAAGTCTTCAGGTCAAACCCTCGACCGATTAGTAGCAGTCAGCTCCATACATTACTGCACTTCCACCTCTGCCCTATCTACCTCGTCGTCTTCAAGGGGTCTTACTACTTTCGTATGGGATATCTCATCTTGAGGGGGGCTTCACGCTTAGATGCCTTCAGCGTTTATCCCTTCCAGACTTGGCTACCCGGCGGTAGACTTGGCAGTCCAACCGGTACACCAGCGGTCCGTCCATCCCGGTCCTCTCGTACTAAGGACAGCTCCTCTCAAATATCCTACGCCCACGCCGGATAGGGACCGAACTGTCTCACGACGTTCTGAACCCAGCTCGCGTACCGCTTT
>CAZUNG010000027.1:0-26786 GCA_964621905.1 uncultured Ruminococcus sp.
TATCTTTGATCCACTCTTCATCACGTGCAGCGATTGCTTTTGCCATGGACGGAATGGAACCGTTTATTTTTTCGCCGATAATAATCATTGAAATTATCCCCCTAGCTATTAGTCGTTTGTATTATACCATATGGATATTTACAGGTAAAGTAACAATATCACACTATTGCCGATTTTTTTAGAAATATATTATGATTGTTTCCTCATTATTCACATAACATTTCATCAACTGTCACAAACTCATATCCCAATTTCGTTAATTCGTCAACAATTTGCAGCGCGGCTTTAACCGTCGTATCATAACTGTCATGCATCAGAATAATGTCCCCCTCTTTCACGCATGGCAATACACGTTTCAAAACTGCGTTTGTATTTTTTAATTCCCAATCCATGGAATCGATATTCCAGAATACCGGAATCATCGGTATCCCACAGTCCAGTTCGTCATCCCATTCCCCGTACGGCGGACGGATATATTCCGGATATTCGCCAGTGACCTGCCGGATCAGGTCACATGTTGTCTGAATCTGTTCACACGCTTCCGCTTTCGGCAGTTTCGTGAGCAGCACATGCTTATATGCATGATTGCCCACCAGATGGCCTTCCTCATACATTCTCTTTACAATTTCCTCATTTCCGGGTATCTGCTGTCCAAGAAGAAAGAAACTGGCTTTTACCTTTCTCTCTGCCAGCCCGTCGAGCAGCTGCGGTGTATATACTTTATGCGGTCCATCATCAAAAGTCAGCGCCACCTTGGGTTTTTCCATCACCTCAGATGCCGCCTGCTGTGCGTCTGGTTCTGCGTTTCCCGGGCAAAGAACAGATACTACCAGCAGCATCAGTACCGGCAGTATCCATTGTAATTTTTTATATGCATTCCAAAATTTCATCCCGAAATACCTCCATAGGTTTCCTTATATCATATGAAAGTCTGCCCTCAGAATAGAATGCTAAAACGG
Source organism: uncultured Ruminococcus sp. (assembly GCA_964621905.1). GTDB lineage: Bacteria > Bacillota > Clostridia > Lachnospirales > Lachnospiraceae > Ruminococcus_G. Next base: position 960 of record CAZUNG010000027.1, read on the forward strand.
AGTGTAAAAAACCCCGGAACACTGCATTCCGGGATTCTGATAATTTACAATTATGCAATTTTTGATTTAGCAAGCTCTGCCAGGGTAGCAAATCCGGCTGCATCATTAACTGCCATATCTGCCAGAACTTTTCTGTTCAGATCTACTTCAGCTAATTTTAAACCGTACATGAATTTGCTGTATGATAATCCATTCATTCTGGCTGCAGCATTGATACGTGCGATCCACAGCTGTCTGAACTGGCGTTTTTTCTGCTTTCTGCCTGCATAAGAACTTGTAAGAGCTCTCATCACAGACTGTTTTGCTACTCTGTACTGTTTTGATCTGGCTCCTCTGTAACCTTTTGCCAATTTTAATACTCTGTTATGTCTCTTTTTAGCGTTCAATCCGCCTTTAATTCTTGCCATTCTTATATTCCTCCTTCGACTCTATCTTAAATGTAAGGTAAAATTTTCTTCATGTTCTTTACATTTGTCTCATCTGTAACAGCCGGTTTTCTCAGATTTCTTTTTCTCTTCTGCGATTTTTTGGTTAAGATATGGCTTTTATAAGCTTTGTTTCTCACTAATTTTCCTGTACCTGTTTTTTTGAAACGCTTTGCAGCTGCTCTGCTTGTTTTAATTTTTGGCATTTTGTCGTCCTCCTTGAATATATGTTTTTACTGACGCTTTTCGCTTAAGAACATCGTCATACTTCTGCCTTCTACTTTTGGTGCTTTCTCTACCACTGCTATATCAGACAGCTTCTCCGCAAAATCATCCAGAATATAACGGCTGCTGTGCATATGCGCCATCTCGCGTCCTCTGAAACGCAGAGTCACCTTAACTTTATCTCCTTTGGAAATAAACTTTCTGGCTGCATTGACCTTCGTGTTTAAATCATTGGTATCAATGTTTGGAGACAGGCGAACTTCTTTAACGTCGACGGTTTTTTGTTTCTTTCTGGCATCTTTTTCTTTTCTCGCAAGCTCATATTTGTACTTGCCATAATCCACAATCTTGCATACCGGCGGTTTTGCTGTTGGTGCAATCTTCACCAGATCCAGTCCGGCTTCCACCGCAATGTTATATGCCTCTTTGGATGACATGATTCCCATCTGCTCCCCGTCCGCTCCAACCAGTCTTACTTCCCGGTCGCGGATCTGCTCATTAATCATTAAATCGCTAATAGTTGTGCACCTCCATAAATAAAAAAATAAGTAGACAGACAGACTATCCACTTATTCATATCGCATAATAATCACTTATTATTTCAATATTAACCGTAGTCACGCGTTTGTGCTAGGGTGAGAGTGGATACTCTTCTTTGTTTTTCATACTTGATTACTCTATCACAGTCTCTGCTGCTTTGTCAACTCTTTTTTGCTTTACTGTTCAATATCTTCCAGATTCTTCTTAAGCTCCACCATCTTATCACGCAGTTCTGCCGCCATCTCAAAATTCAGGTCTGCCGCAGCGGCTTTCATCTGCTTCTCCACATTTTTAATCAGCTGTGCCAGTTCTTTTTTGGTCATGGATTCCGGGTCTTTTTGGAGATTCTTTTCTGTCTTCGCCACTTCTTTTGAGATGCTGATCAGATCACGAACTGCTTTCTGGATCGTCTTCGGTGTAATGCCGTGTTCTTTATTATACGCTTCCTGGATCTCACGGCGGCGTTTCGTCTCTTCAATCGCCACTTTCATAGAATCCGTTATGTTATCGGCATACATGATAACATGCCCTTCCGAATTCCTTGCTGCACGTCCAATGGTCTGGATGAGTGATGTCTCTGAACGCAGAAATCCTTCTTTGTCGGCATCGAGTATTGCAACCAGCGTAATCTCCGGAATGTCAAGCCCTTCCCTGAGCAGATTGATCCCCACAAGCACGTCAAACACATCAAGACGCATGTCGCGGATAATCTCCGTGCGTTCCAGCGTGTCAATATCGGAATGCAGGTATTTCACCCGGATTCCCAGATTCTTCATATAGTCGGTCAGATCTTCCGCCATACGCTTTGTCAGTGTGGTGATCAGAATTTTATTATGTTTATCCACTTCTTTATAGACTTCCGATACCAGATCGTCAATCTGACCTTCAACCGGCCGCACTTCCACATCCGGATCCAGAAGACCGGTCGGCCGGATAATCTGTTCAGCCCGCAGCATCTCATGTTCGGCCTCATAATCCCCAGGTGTCGCCGACACAAACATCACCTGGTCGATGTGTTCTTCAAATTCCGAAAAATTCAGCGGCCGGTTATCTTTCGCCGACGGCAGGCGGAATCCATAATCCACCAGCGTTGATTTCCGGGACTGATCGCCTGAATACATACCCCGAATCTGCGGTACCGTCTTGTGCGACTCATCGATGATCAGCAGATAGTCGTCCTCAAAATAATCCATCAGCGTATACGGAGCCTCTCCCGGCGCGAGCCCTGCCAGATAACGTGAGTAATTCTCAATCCCGGAACAAAAGCCCGTCTCCTTCATCATCTCAAGGTCGAAATTCGTCCGCTCCTGGATACGCTGTGCTTCCAGCAGCTTATCCTCACTCTTAAAAAAGCGCACCTGTTCTTCCAGCTCCACTTCAATCTCTCTCGCCGAAGCCAGAATCTTATCCATAGGCACAACGTAATGAGATGCCGGGAAAATTGCCACATGGTTCATCTCATGCAGGATTTCTCCTGTCAGTGTATCAATTTCCGTTATCCGTTCAATCTCATCGCCAAAAAACTCAACGCGGTAGGCGACGTCCGTCGCATCCGCCGGAAAAATCTCCACCACATCTCCCCGAACCCTGAAAGTACCGCGGTGAAAATCCATATCATTTCTGTCATACTGGATATCGATCAGCTCACGCAGTACCTCATCGCGGTCCTTTTCCATTCCAGGTCTCAGGGAAATGATCATGTTCTGATAATCCTTCGGGCTACCAATACCATAAATGCAGGACACACTGGACACGATGATAACATCCCGGCGCTCACTCAATGCGGCCGTCGCCGACAGACGCAGCTTGTCTATCTCTTCGTTGATGGCAGAATCCTTTGCGATATAAGTATCCGTGGATGGTACATAGGCTTCCGGCTGGTAATAATCATAGTAGGAAACAAAATACTCCACTGCGTTCTCCGGGAAGAACTCTTTAAACTCGCCGTAGAGCTGTGCGGCGAGGGTTTTGTTGTGGGCGATAATGAGGGTCGGCTTGTTCAAAGCCTGTATGACATTGGCCATGGTAAAGGTCTTGCCGGAGCCCGTAACCCCTAGTAAAGTCTGGCATTGATTGCCTTCTTTGAAGCCCTGGACCAGCTGCTCGATGGCCTGCGGCTGGTCGCCGGTGGGCTGAAATTCACTGTGTAATTTAAACGCCATAAGCTATTTTTACCTCCTTGGTGACCAGTAAAAAAGTCCGACTATTAGGCAGAAATTCGTAAAAATCTGAAAATCACGTATTCAGAAGCTGGCTTATAGACGAACTTTCGAATTTTTACGACTGTCGGTCACTAAAACTAACATCATTTAATAGGACTATATAACACACCTTAGTATATAAAAATAATAAACACTTCTATTCTTGATTATATAAATAAAAATCTCTCAAACACTCCCTTATGTATATTTTTCTCAACTAAAGTGATTCTCCACTGTAAATCGACAAAGCCAAACCAATAAATAAAATTATTCAATAATGTTGGTTCATCTAAATTTTCTTTCATCCAATTTATATTATATTTGCATGTAATATTACTACCTTCCACTTTCAAATCTGGTTCATCATTTTTCATATCTCCAAAAATCACAACTATCTCACTAGTAATTCCAGAGCTTCTTTCAAACAATCGTTCTTGCTCTATTTGCACCTTTTTTTGAGCCTGCAATCTAATTCTATCTCCAATAACTAATGCACTTTGATTATCTTGTATGTTTTCAATAATTTGCAAATAATTCAAATTAGGACTATCAGAATTTATATAGTTCTGAATCATTTGTTTTTTATCTTCCAAAGACAACTCTTTAGGAAAATATAAATGCTTTCTTTCCCCATCATGATATACTTCATATGTCCATGCAATTGAATACTTCCACTATTTTTCTCCTGGCATAGATTGGAACTTTTTGTATTTTACGAATGCAGGCCACTAAAACCTGTGTTCGCGGACTCCGTAACACCAGATAAAACCTGGTGGAATTAGTATTTCTATGGGTCACCAAATAATGCAAGACTGCTTTGCAGTTCTTGTATTACTCGGAACTTTCCGTTCCTCGCTGACCTGTCAGGTGAAAGCAAATACTCTTTGCAATCGCGCTTGCTTTCCTGCTGACAAGTCAAATTATAACATGGATAATTAAAAAAGTATAGCTGCAAAACGGAACATTTGTTCTTTTCATGCAGCTATACTATTATGTTTCTTTCCGGCATTATATAAGGTAATTTTCTCATACCATCGGATATCCGGAAACTTCTTGGTTTTCCTGTGACAGAGCAGCAAATATATCCTCTGTCATCAAATACGCTGGTTCTGCGGCTTCGATTTTTCCTGTAAACCTTCCGCTGTTCCAATATCGCTTCAAGTACATCATCCGGTATGGGAATGTCCCACTCACTGGATGGTGTTTTGAGTTTCACTTCCTGCTTGGTAAATATCTTTTGTTCAAAATCTTCTTTCTTTGACCGGATTTTCTTTCCAAGCTGAACCCGTCATCTCAGTGTCCGGTTTATATAATCATGTTCCGTGCTTTCTTCGTATCAATGATTCTCCGCAATCACCTTTTTATCAACCGCATATCCCATGGAAACATTCATCACTGTCTTTGCCAATCGTGCAATGAACATAACCAGGTAAATTTCAATCATTCGACCATAGATGGCAATGAAAATGCAGATCGTCAGTGCCCATATGGTAAGCCCGATGAAAAGTGACCGGAACCACAGACCAAACAGCGGTCCTAAACTCATCTCCATCAAACGCCCTTCCATATCGGACATCCTCGTGGAAATATCGATGGCTGTATCTCCTGAATTAATACCGGTAGCCTGTGCTACCATACCCTGAGCAGCATCTGCCAGAAGCCATCACACCAACATTGACCTACTTCCACACTAAAGAACGTGAACGCACCTATAAAATGAGGCTCTTTATATTAATGCCGTTTAAGATTTTAATATTGTTGCATTTTTGTTGCAAAATAGTTTCTTATTTGTGGGGTAGCTGCGTTTCCTATCCTTTATAATGAGACTATAAAATCCTATTAGGGAGAATAATCAAAAATAAAAATGAAAAGAGGTCTTACAATGAAAAAGAATAAAATGATTACACTCGCATTAGCCGCCGTTATCGCCCTTGGTTTGCTGGCAGGCTGCGGATCACCAAAAGCAACTACACCAGATTCCACTCAGCCCCAGCAGGAAGAAGCTGCTGCGGAGAACTATGGTAATTTTAAAAAGTTTTCTGCTAAAACACTGGATGGTAACACTTTTACACAAGATGATTTAAAAAAAGCAGATCTCACAGTAATCAACTTTTGGAGCACCAGCTGCCAACCCTGTATTCAGGAGATGCCTGAACTGGCCACCATTGCAAAGAGTCTTCCCGAGAATGTGAAGATGATTACAGCCTGCCTTGATGGAGATTCCAATTCGGAAACTATGAAAAAAATCATTTCAGATGCTAAGTTCAGTAATCCCACTTTAACATCCGGAGATGGGGACTGGGATGAAATGACAAAAAAGATCATCTATACACCAACTACCATTTTCGTGGATGCAGAAGGTAATTCTGTCGGGACAGCGCTTGAAGGAGCTCCGGCCAATCAGGTTGAGGAATCCTATAAGGCTGCAATCAATGAAGCATTAAAGGCCATTGGAAAACCGGAGGTAAAGTGATGGAGTCAAGGAAAAAAACTGAAATTTTATTAACCAAATGGGGGCTGCTGACTTTGTCCGCAGCCTTCATTCTTACGGGTATCTTGCGGCAGGAACATTTAGAAGTATTACAAAAGGCGGTGAAAGTATGCTTGGAATGCATCGGAATCGGATAAATGAAAAAGAAAGTGTAAAAAAACTGGAAAGATTTCGACTATTTGTGCAGGTACTGGCAACAGCACTGATTAACGGATATGCCATAGGTTTTGCAAAGGGCAAAATCTTTACGGGCCCTACCAAAATCAGTTGTGTCCCTGTTTTGAATTGCTATTCCTGCCCAGGTGCATTGGGATCCTGTCCCATCGGTGCACTACAAGCGGTGCTGGGAGGCGCAAAGCACAATTTTTCATTTTATGTCATTGGCCTTATTATGCTGTTTGGCACAGTGCTCGGACGCCTTATTTGTGGTTTCTTATGCCCTTTTGGACTAGTACAGGATCTTCTTTACAAGATTCCAACTAAAAAAATCAAGGTGCCCGCAAAAGCGGATAAGCCTGCACGTTACATCAAGTATGTAATTGCTGTGGTAATGGTAATCCTGCTTCCTATTTTCGCAACCAACAAATACGGTATAGCGCCGCCCTACTTTTGTAAATTTTTATGTCCTGCCGGTACCCTAGGTGGTGGAATTCCTCTTCTAATCACAAATGAAAGTCTCCGCAGAACCATTGGATTTTTGTTTGGCTGGAAATTTATGCTTCTTATATCGATTTTGGTACTATCTATATTTATTAGTCGGTTTTTTTGCAAATATTTCTGTCCCTTAGGTGCATTTTACTCCTTATTTAATAAGTTCAGCTTTTATCAGATGCACCTGGAACCCACGAAGTGTATAGATTGTAAGCAATGTGAACGCGCTTGTCCCATGCAGGTTGAAGTTACAAAGAATATCAATCACCCAGAATGCATTCGCTGTGGTAAGTGCAAAGCAGTCTGCCCCACCCATGCAATCATTTCCGGATTTACTGCAAAAGCTTGCCTAAAAAAACAGGAAAGTAATGCACTTCAGCACAAGAAAGGAGCGTGAACCAATGAAGCGTTTGCAATTAGATGAAGAACGGCGCATAATTTCTTTTCCGCCAAAAACCGCGATAGCTGGAGGCCTTTTCTTTCTATTTATATGGCTGGAATATGGACTTGGCATTTTAAATATTGCACATTTTCTTGATAACCTGGGAATCACTATTCCGATGGATGCCGCAAACTTTTTTTCCTATTTCCTGATGCTTGTTTCTGCCGTGGCAATATTCCAAAAAGAACTCTTTCAGGAGTTAAGGCTGCCCACTGCTTTGTGGAGGAGTTTAGCCTGGTCTTTTCTTATTTTTTTCATAGGCTACATAGCAACAAATACGCTAGGTAACTTTTTAAGTTTTTTCCTAGTGATGGATTCGAATCAGGAGTCGGCAGCTTCCGCTCCCCTACTGTTTCAGATTTTAATAGGGTGCATCTTGGCGCCAGTAGCAGAAGAACTGTACTTTCGATTCTTCCTGTATAATCATTTGAGAAAGAAAAGTGTGTTTTTAGCGATTGCAGTTTCCTCGGTTCTATTTGCTTTTTGGCATACCGCATCTGCAATTTTATCAGGAAATATGACACAACTTATTATGACGCTTCCGTACTTACCGGCGGGAATTGCCCTGGCACTGATCTACGAAAAAACAGGCAACATCAAATACCCTATTCTTATTCACCTGGTAAACAACATATCTTCAACAGTAATGTTATTATTTGCACTTGGATAATACCATGACGGAAATTATAAAAAAAGACGTATCCCCTTTAAACTGTAAAGTTATGCTATAATGCAATGAAAAGCACTGACAGAGGAGGTACATGATGGCAAGCATATATTTAGCAGATGATGAAAAAGAGATTCGGGAAATTTTATCCGCATTTTTGAAAAGCGATGGACATAATGTGACCGCATTTGAAACGGGAGATCAGCTACTGATTAGCTTTAAGCAATCGCCATGTGATCTGATTCTGCTTGACATCATGATGCCGGGAACGGACGGAATCACCATTCTTACTTCCATAAGGGAAATTTCTAAGGTTCCGATCATTTTGGTTACGGCAAAGGATACTGATAATGATTGCTATAGCGGTCTGGCCTTGGGCAGTGATGATTACATCGTAAAGCCCTTTAAGCCAATGCTTCTTTCCGCTAAAATCAGGGCTCTTCTGCGCCGCGTTGAGTTTGAATCTCAAACACAGGAAGTCCCGCTGCTTCATGGTGACGCACTTATATGCGGAAATCTGTCGTATTCCGATAAGTGCCATGAGTTTTCAGTGAATAATCAAATAATAAATGTAACACCAACAGAAACAAAGTTTTTAACTTATATGATGCGGCGGTTTGGCGAGGCGGTAAGCCGGGACGAACTTTTGGAAGCTGTTTGGGGCATGAATTTTGAAATTGAGACGCGTGTTGCTGACGAAACCAACCGGAGAATACGAAAAAAGTTAACAAACGCCGGAGCTAATGTCTATGTGCAGACAGTGTGGGGATACGGTTTTAAGATGACAAGAAAGGAGGAAGCCTGAATGTTGCGTACCAATCACAGCCCCTTGTATTTCTTAACCGGACTCTCTATATTTTTCGGTGTTTTCATTATCGTGTCGTTTTATGTGCTGGAAATAAGCCACATGGAGAAGAGTGCAATTGCAGTGCTCAACGATGCAATGAAAAGCAATGAAGATTCCCATAGAATCCTCCCAGAGGTTTTCATGGTTCACACAGAACAGATTTCAGGGGAGAATTTGCCCGATGCAGAACTCAAAATGGTATCCTATTACCTTGACAATAAAGTCGGAATACCGTTTGAAACTATACAAAAGTTTAAGTACGATGGCTACTGCTTTTATTTTGCGCCAACGAAAGAAAAAATTCCTGAATTTGAGGAATATGACTCTGAAAAAGGAGACCTCCTTCTATTCGTGAACGTTTCGTTTGAATACGATTTGCTAAAAACAACCACTTTGATTCTCACATTCGCTATGGTTGTTATCGCGCTGCTCCTCTACTTTGTTGCGGGACAAGTGGCAAAAGTTATAAACGATCAAGAACGCAGCCTGAAGTGTTTTTTTGAAAACGCCTCCCACGAATTAAAGACACCACTTATGGGCATTCGCGGTTATGCAGACGGAATGATAAAAGGGTTGGTTTCCAAAGAAAAAGGCTGTGAGATTATTGTGAAAGAAACAGAACGTATGAGTAGCCTGGTTGAGGATATCCTGAAAATCAGCAAAGTAGACAGTGGCATGGCTGTTCCAATCAAAAATACAAATGATGTGAGGGAAATTATCTATGATGCCATCTGTGTAATCGGGCCTGTTGTACAACAAAAAAATCTTGGTTTGGTTTTACAGCTTCCAGAGCCGCTGATGGCTCAATGTGATGAGGATATGATGTTTTCAGCCGTGTCTAATATTCTGGCAAACAGTACGAGGTATGCAAACTCCACCATACGGATTGAGGCCGCGAAAAAAGATGACATGCTCATCATTGAAATTTCGGATGATGGTACAGCTTTATCCGAACAAGATAAAAAGCATATATTTGACCGGTTTTATAAAGGAATCAAGGGGCAAAGCGGCATTGGCATGGCTTTGGCTCAAGAGTATATCCACCTGCATCAGGGAACGATCCTTTTAGAGAGGACGGATAAAACTATGTTTCGTATTGGACTGCCGGTTACTTCAAAGTAAAATATACATTCATAAGCAGTGACAATACCAAAAGGAAAAGGAAAATGAAACAAAAAACAATCACCCCGCTTTTAAGCATTATATTGACGCTTTCCCTGATTCTTCCAGGATGTGTGCGTTCTGAAAAAAATACACCGGTTTTCAATAGCTCGGAGACTCAGTCGGCTTCGGAGAAACAAGTGGGCGAAATTCGTCCCCAGGATGATTTCTATGAATATGTCAATACCAAACTGCTAAAAGAAAAAAACATAACTGAGGATGTCCCTACCTGGGGAACTGCTGAGGAGCTGACAGAACAGACTAGTAAAAAAATGAATCAGATGATGTCCGAAATGATGGAGAAACCTGAAAACTATCAGGAGGGAACCACAGAACGCTCGGTTGCCAATCTGTATCAGACGGCTCTGGATTCAAAGGGCAGATGTGAAATCCCCTGAATCGGGCGGCAACTTTATCGACAACGCCGTAGCGATTCATCGCCTCATGGCTCAATCGGAGAGAGATAAGGATTTTCATCCGGTTGACCGCAATGTGTGGGAGATCTCTCCAACCACCATTAACGCCTACTATGACCCTGCCGCGAATGAAATTGTATTTCCGGCAGCCATGCTTCAGGCTCCCTTCTATGACGAAAAAGCCAGCTATGCCAAAAACCTGGGTGGCATAGGTGCTGTCATCGGCCATGAAATAACCCATGCCTTTGATGATATGGGTTCGCAGTATGACGAGAAAGGGAATTTGCGCGGTTGGTGGACGGGTGAGGATAAACTTGTATTCTCAAAGCGAGCGAAAACTTTTGTGGAATACTTTGAACAATACGAGGGAGTACCTGGGTTCAAGGTTGATGGGAAACTTACCTTGGGAGAAAACATAGCGGATCTGGGCGGCATATCCGCCATAGCCTCCATTCTGGGCGATGACCGTCAGGCGCTGAGGGAAATGTTCGAAAGCTATGCCATATCTTGGGGAGGAAAGTATTCTGATGAGGATATTAAGGAGCAGCTGAAAAATGATGAGCATTCTCCTAATAAGGTACGGGTAAATGCTGTCCTCAGCTCTACTGAAGCATTCTATTCGGCGTTTGATGTAAAACCCGGAGATGGAATGTACGTAGTTCCGGAAAATCGAGTGCATATGTACTGATTTCTTATCCCATTAAATATTTATATAAATAAACCATAGTATCATAGAAATACTCTTTATATTTGCTTCTGTTTTTATTGTGACTCCTGAGTTTTACCTGATAATATTCGGAACGTATTCTTAGACTAAGGCGCAAATAATCAACAAGCGAAAGACAAGGCGGTGTGGTGGGTTATCTTATATTAAGTTCAATTTCAACCTGTGAATGTTCTAAATATTCCTCGCTTCTTGACTCATCTTTACTCACACCGCTGAATCCTTCATGAGCAAATAAGTAAGACTTTAATCCTTCCATTGTTGCGGATCAATCCGTACCCGGAAAACTTAATATCTCTATACGGTCATTCTCTACCCGAACTTCATTTATAAAAGCCAGAATCTGTTCAAATCAAAACCATCTCGCCGCTTGACACTTTACATTTGCACAAGAAAAATCACCGTCTGCTCGGATAACTGCCTTGCGAACTCTTTAGCACGAAAACTGCCGCTATTCCAGAGGCATTCCATCACACCCCGTTCCGAATCAAAAAGTTTGGAATATTTCCCGCAAAGATATTTCTGAAAATCACATCAAATGCCGAAACCATTTATCGACCGGCCACAAAAGACGGATTCTTTCCAGTCGGCTGGAACTGATCTTCTGCAGCCTCTGCCCTTCTGTCAAGCTGTACGTTAACTCGTCTTTCACAAGAAGCGAGTCGGCCTCATAAGTTTCCATATAATCACGCATACTCCTGTTTAGCGATGTACTGTCGATCACCAGCATCAGCTCTGTATCGATATATGCACTCCTCATATCCCAGTTGAAGGATCCGATCCCCGTCAGCCTGTCCCCTGCCGTAAAGCATTTTCCGTGATAAGATACTCCCGCATCATATTCCATAATATTGATACCGGTATTGACAATTTCTTTCTTATGGATCAGATAATCGACCGCTCCAAAAGGATTTCCGTTATTGGGCACGGAATTTGTCATCATCCATACCTTGTCATTTATACTGCCAAGCTCCGTCAGTCGTTCTGTCATATAATCGTTACACAGTATATAAGGGGTATGAAATACGATCTTGCCGGGAGACTGCATCATCAGCTCTGTCATGTTATAAAACAGAACCGGTTCTTTCACCGATGCCTGAATCGGATTAGACAGCAGCCGGATCCGATTCGTCTCTGTTGTCATCCCGGTGTAATCTGCTTTTTCAAACCAACCGCTGTGCTCTGACTGCATGTTTTGATACAGCTCTTTCAGTTCGTCCGCACACGCTTTCACTTTTCCCTTTGAAAATGCAGGTTTTGAATCCATGACTATTTTACATTCTTCAAGTTCCCAGACCGAGTGAAAATATGCTTTTACCTGCTCCAGTGAAGAACCCGGCGCACCGCCCGCATTGTATACCAGAACATCCCAGTCATAATTCTTATAATCCGTATCCTCCCCCAAAAAATAGTCAAACGTATTTCGGCCTCCCAGAATATAGGCGGTGTCATCTGCAATCAGATATTTATCGTGCATCCGGGCCATCAGTTTTGTTGGCTTTAGAATGTTAATCGGGTTATATATTTTTAATGTTACATTTTCCAGCATTCCAAGTGCCCGGAAATAAGGATCTCCCATCGCATGAGCAAAATAGGAAAAGCCATCCACCAGAATACGGACTTCAACCCCTCTTTGAGCGGCATCGTACAGAGCTGAGAGCATCCGCTTTCCGCTGTTATCAGCTTTAAAATCGAACGTTGATAAAATGATACTTTTTGAAGCATTGGAGATCAGCCGTATCCGTTCTTCTAATGCCTCGTCATTCTGGAACAAAATGGCCGCACGTTCCTCTCCAGTATGATCACTGTAAAAATCAGCGATCTTAAAACTGTTTTTTGTCGCCTCAGTGACCTCTTCCTGTTTCCCGTAGGGGACACAAACGAGTAAAATGTAGAATAAAATGACCATAATGATCAGTATTGTTGCCATAAGTCCTTTCTGTTTCATATATCCTCCTGCATATTGCCATCTTTTTATCCGTTTTTTATCAGTTTATCATACAAGCGGCTGAAAAACATTAATATTTTCATGGCTTCGGATTATGTTTACAATACACAAAAATATATGATATAATACTAAATAACATATTACTTTATACATACCATTTAAAGGAGTACCGATAAAATGGATGAAAAATTAAATGAGATTCTCGAAAACGCCGGGATTGATTATGATGCTGCTGTTGCACGCTTTTCCGGAAACAGTAGACTCTATATCCGTTTTCTGCATAAATTTCTTCAGGATGAAAATATGCAACTGTTTTCATTGGCGATGAAAGAAGAACGCTACGAAGACGCACTTCTCGCCGCACACACGCTGAAGGGAGTTACCGGAAATCTGGGACTGACACAGCTTTTTGACCTTTGTTCCCAGATCGTTTTGCAAATGCGTGCAGGCAATATGACGCAGGCACAGGAATTACTTTCTCAGATAAAAGAATCATACGAGTCAGCAGTTGCCGCGATCAACCGTACGATGGAGAATTAGTCAATGAAAAACAGAGATATAATTTTAATTGTAGATGATATCGGGATTAACCGCGCGATCCTCTGCAGTCTGTTTGAACAGGATTTTTGCCTGCTGGAAGCCGAAAACGGCGAACATGCAGTAACACTCGCCCGTAAGTATCACGAACGTATCGCGATCATACTTCTTGATCTGAATATGCCCGTCAAAGACGGTTATCAGGTATTAACAGAATTAAAAGATGACGTTCTTCTGTCTGAGCTGCCTGTCATCATTATCACGGCAGAGGATTCCACCGAAAATGAAGTGAAAGCCTTTGATCTGGGTGCTTCTGATATCATCATGAAACCGTTCGAACCACATGTTGTAAAACGCCGGGTGCAGAACGTCATCGAGCTGAATCACCGTAAACTTTATCAGGAACAGATCATAGAAGAACAGGCCGCCAAGCTCCGTGAATCCAACACCGTCATGGTCGATGCACTCTCCTCGATCATCGAGTACCGCAGTCTTGAGACCGGGCAGCATATTCAGAGAATCCGTCTGTTTACAAGAACGCTCCTGCAGGAAGTATCCGGACCTTGTACAGATATTGACCTGAATGCAAAAACCATCGACATTATCGCAAGTGCCTCTTCCATGCACGACATTGGCAAAATTGCCATACCGGACTCCATTCTCAACAAGCCTGGACGGCTGACAGCTGAAGAGTTTGAAGTGATGAAAACCCATACCACAAAAGGCTGTGACATGCTGAAAACCCTAAAACGTGTTGGAGATGAAGAGTATCTGCAGTACGCCTATAATATCTGCCGCTACCATCACGAGCGCTGGGATGGAAAAGGATATCCCGACCAGCTGAAAGACCGCGAGATCCCTGTCTGTGCACAGGTTGTCGGTATCGCCGACTGTTATGATGCGCTGACCATGGACCGGGTTTACAGAAAAGCACTCCCCGAAGAACAGGCATTTTATATGATCCTGAACGGTGAATGTGGCACGTTCTCACCTCAGCTGCTGGAATGTTTCCGAAATGTAAGAGCTGAGTTTGCCCGTCTTGCAAATGAATATGCGGATCACTGCAAATAAAATGCAGATTTCCTGATATCGTCAATCATGGAAACCTGCTTTTATTTATCTCTATTATTCTGCATGAAAAGCACGTTGTTGGCTTACCCTTTCCTCACATTCTCATACCCTCGTTCATGTATTTTGCAACCTGAAGGATAAATTGTCCGTTTGTTGGCTTACTGACTGCCAGGTTCTGCGTGATGCTGCTGTAGAGTCTCCAGTTCCCGTGATCCCAGATCGCTGTCACTGCATACCGTATCGCCCGCTCAACGCCCGCGGCAGTCGCATGCTCACGTTTTGCGATAACCGGATAGATCTCCTTCGTCACCCATATCGTCTCTTTTGGACTCTCTGCCGCCATACTGACTGCCTGACATAAGTATATATATCCCTTCGTCTGCACAGAAACGCCAAACTCCCGAATCAGCTCTCCCGCCTTCTCCATCACCACCTGCTCTCTTTTACTGCATCCCTGCCTGCTGTGTATTCCGCACGTAAAGCAGCAGGGTCTGTATCCCCGATCAGCATCCGTACTGCATGAATCCTCAGTCAGCGTCAGCAGTACCTCTCCTGTTTTGACCCCTTCAATACTCTCAACTTCCATAATAATCCCCTTTTATTTTTCAAATTATTTTGCAGAATGCACTAATTATAGTAGAAAGTAAAAGTGAAATAGAATCCTCGACATTATAAAACATTCCAAATTCGGAATTATTTGAATAAAAGTTCATCATTTCTTTATATTTCAAGAAAAAGAAGACATTTAAAAAGATCACTGTTTTTATAGCAGTGACCTTTTTAAATGTCTTCAACAATTATTATCGATAACTTCCCAGGAAAAAGAGCGCGACTGTCCCCGGACCTGAGTGTGCTCCAATCGTAGAACCGACCGGATTAATCAAAATGTCCTCTGTCCCAAAACGTTCTTTTACCAGCTTTGCTATAAACTGCGCATCCTCCAGACAGTCCCCGTGACTGATAAATACACTGCTTTTCTCACCGGCGTAATCTTTCAGACGTTCTTCCATCATATTGACCAATGCAATCAGAGAGCGTTTTCTTCCTCTCACTTTATTGACTGCAACCAGATGCCCCTCCTCATCGACATGAAGAACGGGCTTGATATTGATCATTGTGCCGATGACCGCTGTCATCTTGGACACACGTCCTCCGCGGTGAAGGTGATTCAGATCATCCACGGTAAACACATGGCACAGATTCATCTTATGGCTTTCCAGCCACTTGACAATCTCATCCATGGAATTTCCGCCTGCTTTCATCTGAACCGCAAGATGAACAAACAGCCCCTCTCCCAGAGATGCACAAAGCGAATCAATCACGGTTACTTTTCTCTCCGGATATTCTTCCGCCATCTCCTTTGCAGCTATCCGGCAGCTGTTATAACTTCCGCTCAGCCCTGAAGAAAATGCAATATGCAAAATATCATATCCATCCTCAAGGTATGGTGTCCACAATTCCTTCGCATCTTCGGAGTTGACCTGTGAGGTCGTCGGCATAGATCCATTTCTCATCCTGTTATAAAAATCACTGGATTTCAGCTCGTTTTCTTTTCGATAAGTCTTTCCATCCATTGTGTACGGCAGATACATGTAAGGAATCTGATGCTCCGCGTAATATGTTTCCGGTAAGTCGGCCATATTGTCCGTTGTAATAACAAATTTCTGCATAATCCCCTCCCTGTTTTTGTTCCATCATACCACTTTTTCGGCTGAAATTCAATTCACAACTGCCTATTCTTTACGAATCAACTCCAGTGCTGCCTGAAGCTGGAGATCTTCTGTGGCTTCTTCCGGCTGCTCTACCTCGACATCCGGTTCGATTCCGGTACCGTGAATATTGATTCCATTCGGCGTATAATAGCTGGAAACGGTCAGCTTAACCACACTTCCATCGTTTAATCCAAATGTCTTCTGCACAATGCCTTTTCCGTATGTTGTTGTACCGACAAGCATTCCCACACCATAATCCTTCACTGCCCCGGCAAATATTTCCGAAGAACTTGCGCTGTTCTGGTTCACGAGTACCGCAAGCGGTATATCCAGTGGTGTTTCTCCCTCACTGAAATGCTCTGTGCGGTTTCCATTTTTGTCTTCCGTATAGACCATAAGCCCTTTCGGCATAAAAGAATTCAGTGTATCACACACGGAGGTCAAAAGTCCTCCTGGATTATCCCTGAGGTCTACGATCAGCCGGTCCATCCCCTGTTCTTTCAGCTGCTGACAGGCTTTCTGGAATTGTTCCGGAACAACAGCTGTAAACTGATAGATCGCAATATACCCAACCCCGTCCTCCAGTATCTGATACGACACTGCCGGTATTTCAATTTCTGCCTTTTCAAGAGCCACTTCAATATATTTTTTCTCTGACTGTCGGTAAACCGTTAAATGGATCACACGATCTCCACTGTCCTTGATGACCTGTGAGACTTCAGATAATTCTTTGTCCGCAACCATTGTATCACCGACCTTATAGATGATATCACCTTCCAATATACCGGCCTCTTCCGCAGGACTTCCCTCGTAACAGTGCGCCACCTGCACCATCCCGGAATCCTTATCCTGCATCATCACAATGCCTATGCCCTCGTAATGCCCTTCATTGCTCTGCTGAACGGACTCATATTCTTCCTTAGTATAGTAACGGGAATATTTATCTCCAATCCCGTCTACAAGTCCTGCATACATGCCCTGTGACAGATCATCCTCGTCAGCCTCAAACAGATATTCCTGTTCGATCAGATCGTCAATCTCCTCAACTTTTGCTCTGGCAGTCCGGCTCTCAGGAGACGTATCTCCTCTCCCCTGCAGAAATGTCGTATCCACAAAGTGGCACATCAACAGTACCAGTATTGTAACCATCACGCCAAGAATAAAACATTCCAGGCTGTTTCTTCTATTATTCGACATATTCACTCCAAACAGGAGAGCTTCAAAAGACATCTGTCCTTTGAAGCCCTCATTTTTCAATGATATCATTTGTATATTATACTCTGAGATGTTTCCTGATAGTAATCACACTTCCAATCAATCCGATACCCATCCCGAGTATCAGCCCTGTCGGAATCAGTACTTCAAAGACCTGACGGGCTTCCAGAAATGATACGATACTGGTGAGCACATTGAATCTTTCCAAAATATATCCGATTGTCTTATTATACATAAAGTACAGGATTACAAGCGGTATACCGGCACCGATAAGACCAATGATCAGACCTTCTATGATAAACGGTGCACGGACAAATCCGTTTGTCGCTCCGATCAGCTTCATGATGCCGATCTCTTCCCTGCGGACAGCGATTCCGACGGATATGGTGTTGCTGATCAGGAAAATCGCAACTGCCAGCAAAATGCCGATAATGGCAATGGAAATCATCCCAAGCAGGCGGTTAAAGGTTGTCAGCGTATTCGCCGCCCCTTCTGAATGATTGACATTCTTGACACCATTCAGTCCTTCAATATATGTAATCAAATCAGCCTGATGTTCTATCTTGTCAACCTTAACTTCATAGTTGGCAGCATTGCTGAGCGGATTATCATTTTCAAATCCTTCAGCGGCCTCTTCCGCATCTTTAAAATAATCTTTTTTAAACTCATCCCAAGCCTGCTGAGCGGAGACATAAGTAACATCTTTCACTTCCGTACGGGCCCTGATCTGTTCCCCGATTGCATCGATCGTGGCCTGATCGGCATCTTCATCAAAAAATACGGTGATGGACACACCTTCTTCCACGTTCTTGACGATATAATTAAAATTGATAACAATAGAAAACACAAGTCCAAATAGGAATACACAGGCTGCTATCGTGGCTATGGAAGCAAGTGAAAAGATAATATTTCTGCCAATATTGACGACCCCCTGCTTCGCACTGTATCCGATTGTACTAATTCGCATGGTATTCACCTTCTTGTTCGTCGCTTACAATGACGCCTTTCTTCATCGCAATGACACGCTTTTTCATTGTGTTTACGATGTCACGGTTATGAGTAACGACCAAAACAGTGGTTCCACGCTCGTTGATCTCCTCCAGAAGCTTCATAATTTCAAACGAAGTCTTCGGATCCAGGTTTCCGGTGGGTTCATCTGCAAGCAGAATATTCGGTCTGTTGACAAGTGCTCTTGCCAGCGCAACCCTCTGCTGCTCACCTCCGGAAAGTTCCCTGGGATATGACTTATATTTTTCTGCCAGTCCAACCAGAGTGAGAACCTCCGGTACTCTTTTTTTAATCACCCGGTTGGGGCGTTCGATGACACGCTGAGCAAATGCCACGTTTTCAAAGACATTTCTGTCCTTGAGCAGACGGAAGTCCTGAAATACAACACCGACCCCACGGCGGTATTTCGGCACTTTTCTGCGCTTCATCGTATTAAGAATCTGACCGTTAACTTCAATTGTGCCTTCTGTGGGCTCCAGCTCCTTTAAAAGCAGTTTGATCAATGTGGATTTCCCGGATCCACTGTTCCCCACAACAAATACAAATTCCCCCTTATCAATCTGCAAATCCATGCGGTCAATGGCCGGCTGGCCTTTCCCGTACGATTTGCTTACGCCCTTTAACGTAATCATAATGTCCTCCTGACTAGTAATCCAAGGTTTCCATGTACTGCATGTAACGCACTACCATCAACGCAATCTTAAACGTGATGGCGTCCTCAAATACACGCAGATCCAGTCCGGTACTCTTTTGAAGCTTGTCCAGGCGATATACCAGTGTGTTTCTGTGAATATACAGCTGTCTGGATGTCTCAGAAACGTTCAGGCTGTTTTCAAAAAACTTATTGATCGTCACCAGAGTCTCCTCATCAAAATCGTCCGGTGATTTATCAGCAAATATTTCTTTGATAAACATTTTGCACAGCGGGATCGGCAGCTGATAGATCAGTCGGCCGATGCCAAGTGAACTGTATGCGATGACATCGCGGTCACCAAAAAATATCTTTCCGACATCCAGCGCCATTCTGGCTTCTTTATAGGATCTCGAAACTTCTTTCAGTTCTTTCACAATTGTCCCGTAGGCAATGTGGGTTTCACCTGCGGTACCGTAGCCAAGCGTATCCAGAATGGACACTGCAATTTTGTTCATTTCATCATATCCGTCCGTCTCTGAAAGTTCTTTGACGATTATGATATTCTTTTCATCGACTGCTGTGATAAAGTCACCATTTTTTCCATGGAACATATTTTTGATACATTCCAGCAGATTGTAATCTTTGCTCTGATTGGTCTCCAGTATAAATACAACCCTTCTGGCATTCACTTCGATATGTAACTTTTTGGCACGGTTATAGATGTCGACAAGCAGAAGATTATCCAGCAAAAGATTCTTGATAAAATTATCTTTATCAAAACGCTCTTTGTAGGCAATCAACAGATTTTCAATCTGGAATGCCGCCAGCTTGCCGATCATATAGATATCTTCACTTCCGCCGCCTGCGATCAGTACGTACTCCAGCTGATGTTCGTCATACACCTTGAAATACTGAAATCCTTTGATCACTTGGCTGTCCGCCTGTGACTCAACGAAGCTCAATACTTCCGCACTGCTGGCAACCTGTTCTGCAAAGGTTGATACCAGAACTTTTCCTTCAATATCCATGATGCAAAGATCCGCTCTGGATATTGTTTTTAAGCCTTCGATTGTATTTTGAAGTATTTGATTTGAAATCATATTGATACCCCTTTTTTGCGCTTTCTAAAGGAAAACAAAATCCCTTAGAGTATATTTTAATACAATTACACAAAAAAAGAAAGAGAAAATACAATTTTTTTAACAAACTTTTCATTTTTTCGTCATTCGTAACGCAAAAAACCTTCTCCAAGAACCTCCCTTGCATCCGTTACAATCACAAAAGCGCGCTCATCCAGCCTGTGTACGATCTCTTTTACATAGACAATCTGCTTTTTCGGAACCACGCAGAACAGCATGACTTTTTCTTTCCCGGAATACATTCCGTGTACCGTTATCCCTGTTGTACCGCGTTTTAATTCCTTCATCAGTGTCTGTGCGATCACCTGATGCTTCTCCGTTATAATAAACGCTGCTTTGGAAAATTTCAACCCCTCAATTACACCATCACTCACTTTTGAGATGACAAAAATAGCCACAACCGCATATAAAACCATGGAAAATCCGAAAACAAGCGCTCCAAAAAAAACAATCACCCAGTCAATCACCTGCATGATTTGTGCAACAGAATACCAGGGGAATTTTTTCTGGAGCAGTGCCGCCGCCATGTCACTTCCGCCCGTCGTTCCACGTCCGGAAAATGCCATTCCGATTCCAACTCCCTGAATCGCACCTCCGCACAGTGCCGCAAGCATCAGATCGCCCTCGATAATTGGAATCTGAGGAAGAATCGAGAGCCAGACCGACAGACTAATCATACCGACAAGCGAACGTTTTAAAAACTGAAATCCTTTTATCTTAATGCCGATCAAGAACAGCGGAACATTGAGAAGCGCTGTCGTGAGTCCAAGCGGCATTCCCCCCGGTATCCATTGTTTTGTCAGCTCTTTAATCAAAATTGCAATTCCAGAAAATCCCCCGGTCACCATACCAAGCGGATCAAAGACAGAATTGATGGAGACCGCCATGGCAGCCGTTCCTGCAATTATCAGTAAATAATCTTTTTTGTTTGTCATAGACCTTCCTCCATCTGAACCCTATCCCGCTGTTTTTCTGACAGATGCGATTTACCATGATATTCTATACAATAAGAGTATTCGTATTTCGCCAAAATCTATTCATAGGTATTACATCCGCGGCTGACAAACCTGGATTTTTCTGAATCAAGGACATATTTTGAAAAATTTCAACAAAAAAAGGAAGTTATTCTCCCTTTTTTATACAGTATCTTCCAGCTGTTTTTTCAGATAACGGCCGACAATTTTAGAAAAGTTTTCAATATCACGGATATATGCAAAATCTTTTCCGAAGATTTTTTTCTCCGCCTCCAGGTCTTTTTCCTCCCCCGCAAACACTCCCAGCACAGAAATCCCCTGACTTCTGAGGCGGCGCACTTCAAATCCTGTATCCCTGACCGCATATTCCCCCTGATATGGCTGTGGATTGCGCGCATTTGGTCTGTTCAGTATCACATCATAAGGCCTGCCGTCACTCAGCACGATCAATATCTTCTTTTCCTCATCGCGGTTCAAAAGTTCCTGTGCCGCTGCCTTGATTGCCAGTCCGTCTCTGTTATTTGAAGACGTGGTAAACTCAAAGATCCGTTCATTTTCAGACTGTGGATCATCATATTCCCGATACCGCTGGATGATCGTATAATCCCAGAAAGTACAGAAGCTGGTGACACGATGCGGTATCCCCACACTGCTGAGTGACTGCATGATAATATACGCCTGCAGCACTACCTTTTCCTGCCTCGGCCGCTGTGATCCGCTGGCATCAATCAGTACCTCTACCACAAAGTCCTGCGTACTGATCTTTTCTTCTTTGCGAAACAGCTTTGCGTCCTGTGTCCGACCAACCTTCCACATTCTGGATGGGATCAAAATCCCTCTGTCGCTGATCGTCTCCGATATCTCATCCCGCATCACCAGCGCCTTTTTCAGAGTGTCCGAGAGTGATGCAATATTGCGCTTTACCACGCGGTGATAATCATAATAGGCATACTTGTTCTTTGCCTTTTGCTTCTTTGCATATTCAAACTGATAGTTACGAGCCACCGGGCTGCGCAGGATTCCGTCAGTGAAATACAGGCTGCAGTCCGAATGAAGTCCCTTACACAGCTGAAAGTTCATTCTTTTTTCCTGAAGCGGGGACAGATACGTTCTGCCAAAATTCAGCTCCACGTAAGAATAAACTTTCTGCATTGCTTCTTCGTCCACTACCATAACCTTCTTTTTGCGCAAACCCTCTTCTTCCTGATTCTCCTCCTCTTCCTCCTCAGTTCCCGGTGTTCTTGTCGCTGTCATATCCCTGCTGACTTTGTCAAGATACGCTTCCAGATTCTCCTCATACATCTCTTCCGTCAGAAAATCCTTCCAGCTGTACTCCGTCAGTTCTTCCAGGGTAACATCCAGAATACGCTGAAGACTCCCGTATATCTGTTCATACCCCGGCTCTACCCAGAGATTGTAAAGTTCATCGATCGCTTCGATCACATCCCGAGTGGTCTTGGCATTTTTCAGCTCATGTATCCGCTCCATATTCCTGCGCATCGCACTGCTCACTACGTACTCTCCCTGGATCTTTTCACGGAACAAGGCCACTTTAAGCCGACCGATCTCCGTCTTCACCAGACGGTGAAAATCATATTCCAGCGTATCAGAAAGCGCATGCCTGCGAATCTCCGGTACACCGCTTCTCTCACCGGCTATCCTGCTCTCAACTGCTTCTTCAATGCACATCTGTGCAATCGTCATCAGAGATGCCTCATCTGCATGGATATACAGCTTCTTCACCAGATAGAGGCTCAATTCTTCTTTGCAGAAATACTTTGCAAATGCCCCCTGCTTGATGCCGTCATAAAGAGCAATATATTTCGATTTCAGAAATGCTTCCACGTCCGGTCTGGCTTCCAACGTATAATCCCCGCACACCGTCCAGATCAGATTCTTGATCCGGTTTTCAATTTCCAGCTGATACTCTTCTCTCATATTTTCATCTGTCATATACTCTGCTCCTTAATCCAGGTACACCCCTGCATTTTCTTACATGAGAAAAATATCATCTTCCGTCCAGGTTTCCGGTATCCTCGTCATGACCACATCACTGATGATTTCTTTTTCAAAAGCGTCAAAACTCTTATTGACAATTCCCATCCGAACCGCCAGTGCCGGTGACAGTCCGCAGCGAATGGTCTTGACTGCAGCCAGCATCCCGCGCAGGTCCAATGCCTTTGTCGAAATCTCACCGTTGGCCGCTTTCAGCTGAAGATCCAGAAACAGCCCAATCAGCTGCTCCATCGCTTCCGGTTTTCCATCCGGAAATGTCTGAGTAAAAATCGGCTTCAGCGTGTCTTTTGACTGCGGCGGCATATCAATCACCAGAAAGCGGGAAACCAGTGCTTCGTTCAGTTCTTTCGTCCCGGCATATCCATAGTTCATTGTCCCGATAAATCTTGCGGCCGGGTGCAGGCTGATCTTATCGTATCCCGGTACATCGATGCTGCGTCGGTAATCCAGCGTCGCATGCAGCACCGAAACAGCATCATTTTTTGCCATATTCACCTCGTCCAGGATGCCAAAACCTCCATATTGTGCACACAGGTAAATGCTGCCCTTTCTCAGTTGTACCTGGTTATCGATAAATGTATCTGTTCCTATCAGATCACCGCTGTTCGTGTTGACATGAAACGATATATTATAAGAAGGCCTGTTAAAAATATAGGCCAGATTTTCTGCCAGTACATTTTTTCCGGTAGCCTTGGAACCTGTCAGCAGCAGATTTTCTCCCTGCAACAGACCGGCAATCGCCATCTCCAGTATTTCCTTTCCATAAAATGGCATCAGTGGTTTTACGATCCGGTACTTCACCGCATCATCTACCGGAAATTCTTTGCGGTATGCCATAACTTCTTCTATCATCTCAGGATTTACACCCTGCTCTTCCAAAAATCTTAATTCTTCCACAATTTCAGTTCTCCTTTATCTGCGAATCCAATATCTAGTACTAATAATATGGGAAATGTCCCAAAAAAGCAAGTCAAGAAAAACGCCCTTAAAGTCATAGACTTTAAGAGCGTCTGAATCATCGTTATCTGTCACGATGGAGATTAAAATTCGCATATGCAGGTGCACCATGTTCATGCACATCCAGACCATCGATTTCCTCCTGCTCAGTCACACGCAGTCCAATCGTCACATCGATCAATTTAAAAACGATAAATGCTGCAATCGCTACGTATACGAATACGGATGCAACGCCGAGCACCTGTGTTCCCAGATTTACTTCTTTTGAGAAAACACCTGTCAGAATCGTTCCAGCTGCGCCACAGACACCATGCACACTGATCGCACCTACAGGATCATCAATCTTGACGACCTTATCAAAAAACTCAACGGAGAATACAACCAGGATACCGGCAATCGCGCCAATCGCTATAGCCTGCCAGTTGCTCACAGTATCACAGCCCGCTGTAATTGCTACCAGACCTGCAAGAGCACCGTTGAATGTCATGGACACATCAGGCTTTCCATAACGGATCCATGTGACAATCATGGCCAGCAGCGTTGCCGCCGCCGCTGCAAGGTTGGTAGTCATCGCGATATCGCCAAGGCTTGTTGATGCCGCCGTTGTGGAGCCGCAGTTAAATCCGAACCAACAGAACCACAGGATAAAAACGCCAAGTGTCGCAATCGGAAGATTGTGACCCGGGATAGCATTTACAGATCCGTCTTTGTTATATTTTCCAAGACGCGGGCCAAGAATTTTGGCACCGACACAGGCGCAGATGCCGCCCACCATATGAACCGCAGTGGATCCTGCAAAATCATGGAATCCCATCTGGCTCAGCCATCCGCCGCCCCAGATCCAGTGACCTGTGATCGGGTATATCACGAGACTGATTGCCGCACTGTAGATCAGATAGGATATAAACTTTGTACGCTCAGCCATTGCACCGGATACAATTGTCGCAGAGGTTGCACAAAATACTGTATGAAAGATCATAAACACACCGATCGGAAGTCCGTTCATCATATTAACGCTTGTGCCGCTGATGTCTTCCACAGTTCCAAGAGAAGTCGGATGAAAGAATCCGCCCAGTCCGACGATGCCGTTCCAGTCGGTTCCATGCATCAGCGAAAACCCAATCATAAAGAAACATAAGCTTCCCAGAACAAAGTCCAGCATATTTTTCATTAGTATGTTTCCCGTGTTTTTTGCCCTTGTAAAGCCCGCTTCACACATGGCGAACCCCGCCTGCATGAAATACACTAAAAAGGCGGCTATCATTGTCCAAAGGATATTCATCAATAATGTAATGTCCATAATTATTTCCTCCTCATAACATCCGTTAAATCAAAAAGGGGATAACCATCGGATTCTTCAGTGAATCCCACAGTTATCCCCTTCGATAACAAGATATTTTCATAATAATTTCCCTCTGTCAGCAGATTATAATGCGTCTTTTCCTCGTTCTCCTGTACGAATGCGGACTGCATCTTCGACATCATATACAAAAATTTTACCATCGCCGTAATTACCTGTATTGATCTGCTCCACAACTTTATCAATAATCCGATCACATACATCGTCATCTACCACTGTTTCAACTTTTGTTTTCGGCAGAAGATTCACACGATACTCCGCACCGCGGTATAGCTGCTTGTAGCCTTTCTGCTGTCCATAGCCCATGATATTGTGAATCATAAGCCCGCTTGCACTGCATTCATCCAAAATTCCCTTCAGATCTTCAAGCTTTTCAGGCTTAACAACAATTTCAAGCTTTTTCATATTTTATCCTCCTTGTATAATGTTTTTAAACAATATAATTGTTGTTTGATAATTGAATAAT
>CAZUNG010000028.1:0-24515 GCA_964621905.1 uncultured Ruminococcus sp.
TAGTAATTATTCAATTATCAAACAACAATTATATTGTTTAAAAACATTATACAAGCGAGGTGTACTATGAAACACGAAGTAACTACATTAAACACAAAAAAAGCGCTTGCAGCATCCTTAAAAGGGTTTATGGAGAAAAAACCACTTTCAAAAATTACCGTAAGCGAAATGATTGCCGACTGCGGCGTAAACCGCAAAACCTTTTATTACCATTTTAACGACATATATGATTTGCTTAAATGGATGCTCGAAGAAGAAGCCATCGAGGTTGTGAAACAATTTGACCTGTTGCTTGATTATCGTGAAGCAGTCATTTTCGTGATGAATTATGTGCGGGATAACAAGCATCTGCTTTGCTGTGCATATGATTCCATGGGCAGAGATGAAATGAAACGCTTTTTCTATACTGATTTTATCGGCATAGTGAAATCCGTGATTGACAGTACAGAACATCAGCTCGGCTTGCACATCGAAACTGCATTCAAGGAATTTGCTTCAAATTTTTTTACCGAAGCGATAGCGGGAATGCTTATTAACGAATTCAAAGGCAAAGACAATCACGATCCGGATAAGACTGCGGAATATCTGTCATTGATTTTCAAGAATTCCTTACCGGGTATAATGCAGAGCGCCCCGGAAAAGACACAAGGAAGCATTGACGATGAAAATTCTGTCTCATAAAAAAACCTCATTATGTGGGTGATAACTTTATACCTAAAAACGGTTATACGTTTCATACGGCCCCCAGCCGATAACGCAGCAATATGCTAACGAAAATATTGCTTCCGACCACAATGCTTTACGGCAGTTCTGTGGCAGTGGGCCGGGATAAAGAACAGAATCGGATGATCTTATAATCTGTAGCCGGTACATTTGATAACCACCAAATCCAAGGAATAATACTACCCTTTTGAAGATGAGTCGGTACGTCAAATGTGCCGGTTTTTTTGTTGTCCAAAATCAGTCGGTTACAACTGAATGACCGTCCGAGAGGTACTCTTTTCAAAGAGAGACTTTGCCGGAGAGACAACAGCAGTTGTCTGGGCCAAGCCCTCCCCCTCGGAGAGCCCACTGACATCTTTGCACGGAGTATCCGTGAAAGTGTCATAGTAGCTATGCACTTTGAAAAGTTGCGTAACAGAGATATACGCCATCTCAACAATATGATTTCAAAAGAGGAGGGAAGTGTCGACAATCTTTATGTATGATTTTAAACTTGAATTATAGTAAGTGATTTAAACTGGATCATATCAGGGAGGTATTAAAATTATGAGTAACCAAAGTGTCTTTCAAAGATATGAACTGAAGTATTTAATAAACAGCAAACAAAAATCTGCTGTCGTTGATGCAATGAGGAGCCATATGAAAGAAGATGAATATGGAAGAAGCACCATTTGCAACATCTATTTTGACGCATCAAACTATCTGCTGATCCGCCATTCCCTGGACAAACCCGTCTACAAAGAAAAGCTGCGCGTGAGAAGCTACGGTGTTGCCCGATCTGACAGCCCCGTTTTTGTTGAACTTAAGAAAAAATATAAATCCGTAGTTTATAAACGCCGGATCAGTATGACAGAGCAGGAAGCCATGGAGTATCTTTGCCAGAAAAAGCATACCAGAATTCAATCCCAGATTGGTCGGGAAATCGATTACTTTTTTCATTTTTACGGTCCGCTTCAACCCACCGTATTTCTCTCCTATGACCGTGAAGCCTACTATCAGGTCAGCGATGAGAACTTTCGCATCACCTTCGATGAGAATATTCTCTGGCGGGATTACGATCTGTCCCTTGAACAGGGCGCCTATGGCACTCCTCTACTTGACTCGGGCTGTATCTTAATGGAGATTAAGACTTCAGGAGCGATTCCGCTTTGGCTTGTGTCTGTTCTCACCAATCATCATATCTATAAGACATCATTTTCAAAATATGGGACCGCCTTTCAGCAGATACTGTGCGGTTCTCTCATACAGAACGGAGGATTTTATGACAGAAAAAATATTTTCGGGTATATTCGACAGCCAGACTACTCAGGTCATTGACGTGCAAAGTTTTCTGCTTTGTATGTTCGTATCTCTGTTGATCGGAGCATTTCTTGCGTTTGCCTATACATACAAAAGCCGCTACACCCAGAGTTTCGTCATCACACTGGCAGTGATTCCTGCTGTTGTCTGTATGATCATAATGCTTGTCAATGGAAATGTGGGGGCAGGCGTAGCAGTCGCCGGAACATTTAGTCTGGTTCGCTTCCGCTCCGTCCCCGGAACCGCGAAAGAAATCGGCGCCATCTTTCTCGCTATGGGAACGGGACTTGCATCCGGCATGGGATACCTTGGTTACGCAGTCCTCTTTTCCGTGATACTGGGCGGCATCAGCCTGCTCTATTGGCACCTTGGTTTCGGTGATTCTTCAAAGATGAGGCTTAAGAAGACACTACATATCACGATTCCGGAAAATCTGGATTATACCAATATTTTTGACGACCTGCTAAAGGAATACACCACTTCCCATAAAATGCTCAGCGTCAAAACTACCAATATGGGCAGCCTCTTCCGTCTGACTTACGACATTGAACTAAAATCTCTGAAACAAGAAAAGACGTTGATCGATGAGCTTCGCTGCCGGAATGGCAATCTGGAAATCAGTATTACAGAACAGGAAGTGTCTGCGTATGAACTCTAAGAAAGGAGCGGCGCCATGAAAAAAATATATATACTTCTTATTACGGCAGGACTTATGCTTACTGCTCTGGCAGGCTGCAGCGAAACCCCAGGTTCCAGTGTTTCCACAGCAGCTGATTCCTCTGCTTCCCCAGCCTCATTAGACGGCAGCGATATGTTTTCAGACCGTGATAAGGAAATCGGCTATGAGGAATCAGACTGCATCCAGATCACGCTGAATCAAACCTCAGCCGAATGCAGCTCTGATAATGTTTCCATTTCCGGAAGTACTGTTACAATTTCCGGTGAAGGCACTTATCTTCTGTCGGGCTCTCTTGATGACGGAATGATCATCGTTGACGCCAGTGAAAGCGAAAAGATACAGCTGATCCTGAGCGGCGCAGATATCAGCTGCAGTACCAGCGCCGCTATCTACGTAAAGCAGGCCGACAAAGTATTTATCACACTGGCCGCCGATACCGAGAACAGGCTGACCACGACAGATGAATTTGTGGCAATTGATGACAACAATATTGATGCTGTCATTTTCTCCAAGGATGACCTGACCTTAAACGGCTCTGGTTCCTTAACGCTAAACGCTTCGCATGGGCACGGGATTGTCTCTAAAGATGATCTCGTATTTACCGGAGGCACGTATTCCATTACGTCAGAAAAGCATGCACTTTCCGGGAAAGACAGTGTCCGGATTGCAGACGGAACCTTCACACTGAGTACCGGCTCTGACGGCATTCATGCCGAAAACACAGAGGATACATCAAAAGGATTCATTTATATTGCAGGCGGTACTTTCCAGATCAATGCCTCCCAGGACGGTCTGGATACAGGAAGCACGCTTCAGATAGAAGGCGGCAGCTTTACTGTCACTACATCCGGAGGCAGTGCAGAAGCAGACGCCAATATGGAAACCATGCGGGAACCAAAACAAGAGAACTGGGATTTCGATTCTTATGCCAACGCTTCGGATTCTGATTCATCGAGTTCCAGCTGCAAAGGTCTGAAAGCAGATGGAGCATTTTATATTATGGATGGTAAATTTGTGATTGACTCCTACGATGATGCTATCCATTCCAGTTCCGATATTATAATTCAGGACGGAAACATTAATATTAAGACTGGTGATGACGGAGTTCATGCAGACGGCAATGTGAACATCAGCGGAGGCACCTTAACTGTCACTCAAAGTTATGAAGGTATTGAAGGAAAAAGTATTGACATTACCGGCGGAACTGTGACGGTGACCGCTTCAGATGACGGACTGAATGCTACGGACGGCAGTACACAGACCGGGGAAGGGGACCCGGGGATAGGCGGCGGCAATATCGATGAGAATATTTATCTCTCCATATCCGGCGGCACACTGAACGTAAACGCTTCCGGAGACGGCCTTGACACAAATGGAAACCTTCTGATCTCAGGGGGAGAGATATACGTATCCGGCGCAAAAGACAATGGCAACGGAGCGCTTGATTATGACGGAGAAGCGACAATAACAGGAGGGATACTGGCAGCATCCGGTTTTAGCGGAATGGCTCAGAACTTTGGCAGCAGTTCCTCACAGGGCTGTATACTTGTCAGCGTATCCACGCAGTCCTCAGAGACAGCCATCACACTGCGGGACAGCGGCGGCCATACACTGATTTCCTATACACCTCCAAAAGAGTACAACAGTATATTAATCAGCTGTCCAAATTTGACGGAAGGAGCGCGCTATACTTTGATCTGCGGGACAGAAGAAACAGCGGTTACCATGGATACCCTGATCTATGGCAGCCAAAGTACCATGGGTGGACCATCTGGCAGCGGCCGGATGCAGCGGCCGGGACAGAGGATACGAAACGAAAGGCAGCAAAACCCTGTGGAGGAGTAATCCTTCACAGAGTTTTGTCATAGATCACTGCCCCTTCACTGTTCTTTGACGATACCCTGAATTCACTCGGCGAGATCCCTTTAGCTTTTTTAAACTGAATATAAAAATTGTTGATATTGGTATAACCCACCTTCCTTGCGACAGCACTAACCGACATATCGGTCTGTAAAAGCAGCGCATGGGCTTCTCCTATTCTTCTTGAAATCAGATACTGTATCGGTGCCATACCAAAAAAGTTCTTAAATTCATGGGAGATGTAATGAGTACTGAAATACAGGTCGGCGGCAATCGTCTCCAACCGAATATTTTCTGCATAATGTTGATCGATGTAGTCCTTTACCATATAGGGGACCAGATTTTCATTGTTTTCACCGTTCTTATTCTCATCGGTGTATTTCTGCAGATTTAAAGGGTATATATAATTCAGGATTACACGCAGAACAAACATAATAGTATCAAAGCAGCGCATTCCAGATTCATAATCTCCTTTAACCGCTTCTGCCCCTATCAGTTCAAAACATTTGCGCAGCATTTCACTATAATCAAAACAGTTAAACACCGGCGTAATCGGAGTGGGCAATATAATGTCTTTATCAAAAGGTGTCAGGCAAATATCGGTAAGCCCGATCGATACTTCTGAAAACGCTGATTTGCTCTGCCGCTCTGCCCTCACAATTCTGGGGTTAAAAACCGTCAGGTCATTTTTCCCGGCACGATAATTCTTATTCTCAATTTTTATGTGATTTTCTCCTTCCAGAATAAAAGACAAAACCCCAATGTTTTCATACATGTGGAATGTGTGTTCCCATCCGTATTCCTTATCAGCGATAAAAACCCAAGCAACTTTAGGCACTTCAACATTTTTAAAAAGTGAATAGGACCTGAAATCATACTGGTATTTCTCGTATTGATTCATCGGAATATGTATCATTCGCGTCCCTCCAGTATTTCAACGGACACCGAAGACATAGTCCCTGAATTTCACAGACTATGCCTTCAGCAGTTTTAATACAGATGATTATTGATTACCGCAGACAACTACTTTCATAGAATCCGGTGCCATGGATTTCAGAATTGCTTCTTCTGTCTGTTCCAGTCCATATCGATGACTGACCATTTTCTCAAACGGAATTCTGTCTGCAAAATTTACCATCATATCCATAGCCGGCGTAAACGCATTGTAAACAAGACTGCTCTGTCCGATGATCCTGATGTTCTTCGCACAGATCAGGTGCGGACTAATGGAGATGTCACCAGCATCAACAAAATTACCAGGTTCGAGCACCATTCCGCCTTTGCGGACATATTTTAGACTGTCAGCAAACATCTGTGGTCTTCCCACACATTCTATCACGACATCAGCGCCTCTTCCTTTCGTAATCTGTTCTATAAATTCAACTCGTTCATCCACCGTTGTCCCTGATACATTAAATGTATGAGTCGCCCCGAATTCTTTTGCCAGATTTAGTTTCCAGTCTGACGTATCCATGGCTACAAGCTTTCCGGCCCCCAGAATATGGGCTTTGATCAAATGTGACATTCCGAGAGGCCCGACACCGATTACGACAACCGTATCATTTACCTGGAATCCTTCCCCGCTGAAAGAATAAAATTCTTTGGCTTTGTCAACATTCCATGAACAGGACATTATTTCCGCCAGCATTGCACACTCATCTGACAGTTCATCCGGTACCTTGAATACATGGGCTCCCGGCATTATATAGCAGTATTCTGAAAATCCGCCGAACAGATGCGGATAGTTTTCACAGGAGAGCCCATTCCCGTAAAGTCCCTGCATGTTCTGACACCATGAGTAACCGGATACATATCTGCACTCATAACATTTGCCGCAGATCACATCGGGTGACCAGGTTACTCTGTCACCAACTTTTAATCTCTCTCCATTGAATTCAAGATTTTTTGCTCCCTCTTCATCAATTTCTTCAATAATCCCCACATTTTCATGCCCCTGGATAATAGGATACGGTACGTGTACTTCATTTTTCGTTCCTCCGTACTGAGTGTCCTCACCTTTGTATGAATGTTTGTCTGTCCCACAGATACCGGACATGATCATCTTTACAACTGCTGCTCCTTTTTCCGGCCTGGGATACGGAAAACTGCACATTTCATACTTTCCGGGCTCTTTTAAAACCATCGCTCTTACATTTTCAGGCATCATGATTCCTCCTATGTTATATTAAATTTTATCGTAAAGCCTGTTATAGAAAGCTTCACGGTAATTTCTTGATTACTCTGCAAGCTCAGGACTGATCGCCATGGTACAAGGTGTATATATGGTCTTTTCCACTTCTTCGCCGTTCAGGACTGCCAAAACAGTGTCAAGAGCCGTTGTCGCCATTCCTGCAGGATCCTGCACGATCGTTGCAGAGAGTCTGCCTGCCTCCACGGCTTCGACAGCATCATCATTTCCATCGAGTCCGACGACAATGATTTCTCCACTCTTACCAGCTTCTTCTATCGCCTCTACCGCTCCCAGTGCCATCTCATCGCAGGCTGCAAACACAAACTTCAGGTCTGGATAAGCCGTAAGGAAATCCTGTGTCACATTATAAGCTTTTGACCGTTCCGCATCCGCAGGCTGATGGGACACATATTCAAAAGTGTCCGGCAGCTGATCCATAAAGCCATTGACACGGTCGACCCCGGCGGATACTCCTTCCACCAGGCCAAGCGTTGCAATCTGACCTCCTTCAGGGAACTTTTTCGCCAGCCATTCTCCGCCCAATTTACCCGCGTCATACTGGGCCGTACCAACATATGAATAATATGAACCGCCCTGCGCTTCAAGATCTTCGTCATTCAGCGTATCGTTTGTCAGTACCACCGGAATACCTGCATCATTTGCTTTTTTAATTGTAGAATTCAGCATGATGTCATCACACGGTGAAAAAACGATCGCATCAACATCAGAGACAATAAAGTTTTCGAGAATCTCGATCTGCCTGGTTACATTTGTCTCAACATCCGGTGCCTGAAAAACCAGCTCGATGCCCTTTTCCTGGCAATATTCTTTTGCAGCAACTTCCATTTTGCCAAAAAACGGGCTGAACATTCCTTTTGTTGCAAAACCAATCGTCAGCTTTTTGTCATCTTTTGAATCCGTACCAGTGTTCTCATCCTCTGCAGGTTTCGTTGTTTCATTTTGCTGATCTGCCTTGGCGGTACCATCATCTGATGGAGCATTCTCAGCAGAACATGCCATACAGCCGACTCCCATCAGCAACGTAAGCAGCAGTGCAATTGTTTTCTTCATATTCATTTTCTCCTTTTCTTTTAGTTTTTGTGAAAGCCTCTCCGGCCCTGTTACCTTGTTTTTCTGTTTTTCTGAACATCAATAAGAACTGATATGACGATGACCAGCCCTATCACAAACTCCTGGAAATATGAGGAGACATTCAGCAGCGTCATACCATTATTAATGACTCCGACAATGATTGCCCCAATTAAAGTCCCCCAGACGGATCCGACACCTCCCTCCTGGCTGACACCTCCGATCACACATGCAGCGATCGCATCCAGCTCATAGCCATCACCGGATATCGGCTGGGCAGCGTTTAATTTTGCTGTCAATACATAACCTGCGATCGCAGCAGTCAGTCCGCTTATGGCATAAGCAATAATTTTGCAACGGTGTACATGAATCCCTGTAAGACGGGTAACCTCCTCATTTCCGCCAATTGCATAGATATATCGTCCAAGTTTTCGGTAACGCAATATGTAGAATGCGACTATCATCAAAAGCAGCATGAACAGAACTTGTACCGGAAACCCCGCTCTGGTAATTGTCTTTGTTCCAATCCATCGAAAAGTTCCATTAAAGCCGTTAATCGTTTTTCCCGCAGTCAGGGTCAACGCAATACCTCTTGCCATGTTCATCATGCCCAATGTTGCAATGAATGGAGGCAGTCCGCCTTTCGTGATAATCACCCCGTTAACCATACCGCAGAGTGCCCCCACACTCAGACAGACCATGATGCTCAGCAATACGCTGCCTGTGCTTACATACACAACCCCCATCGTTGTAGAAGACAGTGCCAGAACGGAACCTACCGATAGATCTACGCCGGCTGTTATGATAACAAAGGTCATGCCGATCGCGATAATTGCGTTGATACTGATCTGCTGAAGCACATTGACGACATTGCCAACTGTCAGGAATACTTTTGATGTCACCGCAAGAATCACACACATTCCAATCAAAACAAACAGGGTCGACAAACGGCTCATATCAAATTTTTTATGAATCTCTGTTTTTTTCATGTTTACCTCCCGTCGGTGCCGCTGGCATATTTTAATATCTCTTCATCGGTAAGCTGCGGCACATTATCAAGACATGCCGTCAGTTCTCCTTCATACATGACATACAACCTGTCACTGACACCCATGCATT
Organism: uncultured Ruminococcus sp.; assembly: GCA_964621905.1. Classification (GTDB taxonomy): domain Bacteria; phylum Bacillota; class Clostridia; order Lachnospirales; family Lachnospiraceae; genus Ruminococcus_G. The sequence goes on from CAZUNG010000028.1 coordinate 8,961, forward strand.
CCGTAAGCTCAGAGGACACCATGATGATCGCTTTCCCTTGTCTTTTCAGCTCATTCATGATCTTGTAAATCTCAACTTTAGCCCCGACATCAATGCCGCGCGTCGGCTCGTCAAAAATAATAATGTCAGCATTTTTATTCAGCCACTTTGCAATAACAACCTTTTGCTGGTTCCCTCCTGACAAATTCTGTGCCTTTTGTTCAATTGACGGTGTCTTTACATGCATACTCCTTGCCAGCTCTATTGCATTTTGCTTTTCTTTTTTATAGTCAATTCCGATCCAGTTCATCGTTTTATCGAGATTGACCAGCGCAATATTTTCCCGCAGTCCAAACCACTGTATCAGCCCCTGGTTTTTCCTGTCCTCCGTCAGCAGTGCAATGCCTGCGTCGCATGCCCGCTTACAACTGCCAAGGCGCACTTTTTCCCCCTTTACGTAAATTTCTCCCGAATCATAAGAATCAGCTCCAAAGACCGCACGCACAAATTCTGTCCTGCCGGCTCCCATCAGCCCGTACATCCCTGTAATCTCACCACCCCTTGCAAAAAATGAAATATGCTTTAACCGGGTTCCCTGACAGAGATCTTTTACCTCCAGGAATTTTTCGCTGGGATTCACCTGTATCCTTGGATAATACTCCGGAAGTTCACGTCCAACCATTAATTTGATAATCTCATTAATACTGGTATTTTTCATCTTTAACGTTGTAACATTCTCGCCGTCACGCAGTATCGTGATTCTGTCTCCGATCCGCATGATTTCTTCCAGCCGATGTGAGATGTAGATAATCGCCATTCCCCGTTCTTTCAGATCTTTGATCAGATGGAACAGGCTGTCTACCTCTCTTTTTGTCAGCGCAGAAGTCGGCTCATCCAGAATCAGTATATCCGAGTCAAAAGAAACAGCCTTTGCGATTTCAACCATCTGCATCTCGCCAACACTGAGCGTTGAAAGTCTTGCTTTTTCTGAAATCGCAGAGTTGATAGAATTCAGCAGCCGTCTCGCCTCACCGTTCATCTTGTTCCAGTCAATAGTTCCGCTCTTTTTCCTTGGCTGTCGTCCAAGAAAAATATTTTCTGCAACGGAAATATTGGGAAGCAGATTCATTTCCTGGAACACAATACTTACACCTCGCCGCCTCTGTTCTTCAATATCCAAGCATGTAATCTCCTCACCTTTCAGCACCACACGACCCGTATAGCTGGTGTTGACCCCAACCAGTACTTTCATGATGGTGGATTTACCAGCTCCATTTTCTCCCAGAAGTACATGCACCTCCCCCCTGTTCGCTGAAAAAAATACTTTGTTCAGAGCCAACACCCCCGGAAATTCCACTGTGATATCCTCCATGGTTAAAATACATTCATTTTCTGCCACCTGACCCCCACATCCTTTCTGTTATTGACCGTTTTATCCCAGGAACTTTCAACCGTTTTCTTCGTAGGTCCAGTCATGTCTGAATATAACCTTGATCCCCTGTCTGTTCCTGCAGACTTCAAAAGCCTTTTCAAACTCTTCCAGCCTGAACTCATGAGTTATCATTTCATTCAGATCTATCTTTTTTAAGGCTTCGATTCGCAGTGCATTTCTGTATGACACCACCCCTCCGTACGGCCTGAGATCCGGATCACTGTACTCATGAAATCCCCAGAGCCCTTTGATACATAAACATTTTAGTGTTACTTTACTAAGGTCTGCCTTCACTCTTTCCTGATTGTATACCGCAAAATTTCCTATCTGTCCTCCCTTCTTTGCCATGGCAATTGCCTGGTTGATCCCTTCTTCTGAACCAGTACATTCAATCACAACATCCGCTCCCGTTCCGTTCGTAAGTTTCATAACCTTTTCAACTACACCTTCATCGTTATAAAAAAAATGTGTCGGTCCAATTTTCTTTGCCATCTCAACTCTGATGCCGTCATCCCTAAGTCCTGTAATCACCACCGCCCCCGGAGACCATAACTTCACGCCCTGCAGAAGCATCAGCCCGATCGGCCCGCTTCCCAAAATTACGACAAAATCGCCCGGCTGTATATTCAATGTCTCAGACAATCCCTGATAAATAACACCCGCCACGATTTCAATTAAAATAGCTTCCCGCATGGAAAGATCATCCGGTATCTGAAAAACCTGATGTTCAGGCATGACAACATATTCCGCATGACATCCGTTTACACAGTCATTTCCCATAGTCCCCTGTCGGGTCTCCAGACAACTCACCACACGGTCTTTGGGTTTTAATCTTTTAACATTTTTACCAACCGCTTCGACAACTGCAGAAAATTCATGTCCAATAATCAATCCGTCTTGGTACGCCTTATAATCATCTTGATAAATATGTACATCTGTCCCACAGATCCCGGATCCCCATACACGCATTAAAACATCGTCATCCCCTGCTTTTGGAACCGGGACGTCTCTCACCTCCATATTTCCAAACCCTCTCCGGACTTTCACTAACGCCTTCATTGTTTTCTGCATGTCCTATAACCTCCATGAATCACATTTTAATTTTCGTCTATTTGCACACTATTTTTCTGATATATTCAGTTTACCGATTTGAATTTCATAATTCCACTATAATTCCTGTTTAAATTCCTATATATTTTGTTTTCATTCTATATTTTATGTTTTAGAACAATAATCGACGCTTTTTTCTATCTTTATCTGCTTTTTCTTTTTGTTTATCCCATATTTTATTTAAATTATTAAGATTGCTTAATTTTTTTAAATCATGTATGTTCATGCTTATTACAAAAAAATAAAATATTAGAATTAATTTCCTTTTCACAGCATTAAATTCATGCATTTTCACACCATACTGCCACAATATCACATCAAATTTCTGTTCCCGCAAAACAAAATAATAATGGTGCCATACCAATTACTAATTGATTCATATAAAAAACAGACAGCAGGAATATTACAAATTTCCTGCTGTCTGTCTAAGCACTTTACATTTACTTTTTTAATACTACCTCCGGGATCACTTCAGCACTGGACGGCGTTACTTAATATTCACCAGGTATTCTTTGGCGGCTGCCGTATCCGTAAACGGTATCTTATTTTCTGTTAAATAGTATACCGCATCGTTCCACTCATCAAGAGAATATAAAGTCTCTTCTATTTCCGCAATATGTATTTGTGTGATCTGTCTCCACGGACGGTATCTCATGTCGGACAGATAGGGACTTCCGACTAAAGCCCATAAATCATCCAGAAGTTTTTTTTCTTTCATAAAAAAATCCTCACAGCCTAAAAGTATCCTTGTCTTACAAAATCATCAATGATATGCAGTAATTCCAGTGCACTGCGGTAATAAATTCTGCCTTTATTTCCTCTGCCAAGCAAATAGCCCTGCCAGCTGTAATGCTGGCGATACAGCATTGGAACACAGACAAACGGATATCTGCATACACACGAAATATTGGGCCTTTCACAAGCATTACCATCTAAGCTCCAGCCTTTTGCTGACTCTAGTACTGTCTTTTTCCATTTTTCTTCTGAACCACTGTACTTCAGCGGCTCAAAATTCCCAGGTACTAAAACAGGTCATAGATCCGTTCTACTTTTAAGAGCAGATCCCCATAACCCGAAAATGGCACTTCACAAGGAATATGTACATTGGTAATCACGCTTTTGGAATCAAACCCTTTTAATTCATGAAATATCACTGTCACAGTCGTCTTCTTTGCATGATATCCATTTAGATTTTCAAATACCGTCTTCTCGTCCCTCATTAATTACCTCCCCCATCAATATTTTCAGGTTGTTTGCGATATACTATTTTTGTAAACGACTGCAGGATATTTTCGCAATATGGCTTATATTGTTCAAAATGCGAGTTTTTCTTTATTTTAGGCAGCTTTCAGAAGAACGGCAGGACCATGTTTGACGGCTTATCATTTATTTTTACTGCGCGAGCTCCAAGCGCTCCAAACTTTTTCGTATCTGTTCCGGCGTACAATGAGAATAATGCCGAAGGGTAATCTGCAGGGATGAATGCCCCAGCACTTCACGCAGTACTTCATGTCCGATATTATTTTCCAGACAGCGGGTTGCAAACGTATGCCGCAGCGTATGCATATGAACCCCCTGAATCTTCAGCTCATCACAGATCCTTGCAAGCCGCAGCTGCATGGTACGCGTATCCCCGCAATTTCCGTTCGATCCTGAAAACAAAAAATCGTCTTCCCTGCCTCCCTCTGTCTGCCGCCTTTCCCTGAGCATATCAAGTAAAAAACGTGTAAGCGGAATTTCTCGGATGGAATGTTCTGATTTGGGGTTTCCCAAAACGAGTCTGGTTTTTTGATTTCCATATTCTTCGGGCACCCTCTGAACGGAGTGTCTTACATAAAGGCAGCAGTTCTCCAGATCAATGTCCTCCCAGCGCAGTGCGCAGATTTCCCCCACGCGTAGTCCCGTATAAAGCCCCAGCAGATATTCAATTTCATTTGTCTCCAGAAGCTTCTGCTCCAGTCTTCTCTGCTCTCCACGGCTCAGAACGCGAGGCGGACGGTTTCTTACTTTTGGCACTCTAATATTCTGATATGGGCTGAAAGTGATCAGACCTTTCTCGCGGGCTGCTTCGAAAATAGCCTTCATAAGCCTGCAGACACCACTCAGTGTGCTGGATGCAAGGCATGTCTGCAGCTGAAAAACGGTATCTTGTATATGATCCGGTGTAATTCTGGAAATGCTCAGCCTACCGATTGCCGGATTGATGTGCTTATCCAGACTGCGCCTGTAACCCGCGTATGTCCCTGGCCGTACATGAGGACGAATAGATACCTCCAACCAGAATTCCGCCCAGTCATGAAAACTTCCGTTACCATAGACTGACAGGGCGGCACGCTCCTGATAAATTTCAGATTTTATTAAAACAAGACGTCTTTTTACCTGACCATACTGCTTACCATAAATAGAACCAAACAGTGGTTTTCCATCCGGTTTACGTCCTTTAATATACCTCCCTTCCCAGCGTCCATCTTTTCTCAGATAAATGTTTTCTCCCTTTCTCGGCATTGCAAGTCCTCCTTGTCTGTGACGGCTCATTTGACGGCTTAAAAATCAGTTCCTGACAGCCTTCGGATATTGGGAATCCTGTCGTATCATGCCTGTGACCCATTGCCCGAAGTTGACAAATCGCCTGTTTGATGGTAACATTTTATATGGAATTATTAACTTTTCAGGCGTTTTACGCAATATAAGCCATATTGCGAATAAAAAGTCACGGCAAACAGAACAAATCAAACCACAAAAAGGACCCGGAGGAAGCACACACTTCCGCCAGGTCCTTACTTTTTTCTGTTCTTATATCGATATCGTATCAGCCGAGGATACGTTCTGTTCATACTCATCTTCAAGTTCACGCAGACGCTGTTCAACATCCGCAAAAAAATGACTCGCGTCCAGGTTTCCTATAACCGCATGGATAAGGGACTCTAAGAAAGAACATTTTGACAAATTTTTTGTTTGCTTTGTACCTTCTTCCTTTTCTGCCGCCGTTCAGCTTCTCACATGCTTCAATGGCATTGTCTAAAGGTTAACAAGGATAATCCCGATGTCATCTTCACTGAGGGTAAGTCCTGACAGATCACTGGCAGCCAGCACGATTGCTATCATAAGACTGTTTATACCTGTTCTGTCGTAATCTTCCTCAGATTTACCAGATAACTCTTATGTATCCCCAGGAACCCGTATCTGGATAATATCTGTTCAATATGGTCAGGTTTATCGTAGATCTGATAGTTCACAATCCGGGACTTCAGATAATAGAATACCGATTTGTGCTTTTTGCTCTCAACGTAAAGTATATGATCGATATACAAGCTATATCCTCCCTCTACAAAAGAAAACAAGGCCTGCCGCAGCTGCATTTTCTGCTGTACGGCATCCATACCTTCCAGCACTGCCGTCTCCAGTGTATCCTTCATAATATCAAAGAACAGATGGATAAAGTCCTGAAAATATGGGAAATCAGAAAATAATGGGTGGATAAATTGTAATCTTCCCTTGACTTTCGATCCAGAGCGTAGTATGCTCCTGTTTAGTTTACAAAGTATATAATACATAAAGTAAACATACTTTATTTTTTAATTTCCTTGAAAGGGTTCTTCTATGAAAGATAAAAACTGGATGGAATCCATGAAAAATCTTAGTGCCATCCGTCTGTTCTGCAGCCTGTATCTCAGAAAAGCCAGAAAAGGGGCAGCTGCTTCCGCACAGGAAGTAGATTTGCTGTTTCGTACCGCACTTGCAGCAGGCACGCTCACACCACTTGAAGTAAGTCATCAGATGGGAATCAGCAAAACCATTGTCAGCCGTCTGATTGATAATCTTGCTGGAAAACGCCTGGTTGAAAAACTCTACAGTACAGAAGATAAACGAAGTTATTTTCTTAAGATCACGGAGGCGGGTAAGAAAGAATTAGACACCATGTACTACTATTATCTGGGACCACTTTACGACCTTAAGGAGCATCTGGGAAAAGATGACTACACAGAACTGCTCCGTCTGATTCAAAAGGCAAATGAATCCATGATTTCCCAGACATCCGGAAGCAATGAAATCATCCACCATATCGAAGAATAGGCATTAAAAAAGGAGGAGTTTTTTTGACATTTTATCAAGAACTGCAGTTAAATGCTACCGGCTCAAAAGATTTAATCAGAAAGACAGCGGATAAAAAAGAAAAATGGAGGCATATACTGATCTACAATTTCAAAGTTTACCTGGTGGTAGCATTTTGCTTTGCGGTGGTCACCATCTACAGCAGTGTCTTTGGTTCCGACAACAGCGTCGCAGGCGTTGTGGTGCTGCTTTCACTGATGGTTCTTCGGCAGGTAGATTTCGGGATCATGACCTCACACGGCGTTGGCTCTGTATTCCTCATCTTTGGAATTCTGGCGGCAGGTCCCCGGCTTTCCAACATAGCTGGTCCCGTCTTCGCCTTTTTTATCAATGTGATCTGTATTCTCGGCATTATGATTCTCAGCTGCCACAATGTACTGATGTCCAATCAGTCAACGTTTGTGCTGGGTTACCTGCTGCTGCAGGGATATGATGTAACCGGCCGCTCCTATCTGATGAGAGTCCTTGGCCTTGCCCTGGGTGCTTCCATCTGCGCTCTGGTTTTCTATATCCGGCACCGCGGCCGCGTTTATAAGAGAACATTCTCACATTTGTTCCGTGAATTCTCCATCCGTTCTGCAAGAACACAGTGGTATATCCGCCTGACACTTGGCGTGTCTTCAGCAATGCTGATTGCCTCACTGTTTCACATTCCACGTGTCATGTGGGTTGGAATCGCTTCTATGTCAGTTATGCTTCCCTTTGCAGAAGATATGAAGTACCGTGTAAAGCGCCGTGCCCCCTTTAATATTCTGGGATGCACCATCTTTTTGCTGCTTTATCTGTTTCTTCCAAAAAGCATGTACGTCTTCATCGGCCTGATCGGAGGAATCGGCGTCGGCTATTCTGCAGGATATTCCTGGCAGACAATGTTCAATACCTTCGGTTCACTGGCAACTGCTTCCGATGTATTCGGTTTAAGCGCAGCTAATGTCTTAAGAATTGCCGCAAATGTATTTGGTTCACTGTACTCCCTTGTGTTCAATGGCCTGATGCAGCGTGCAGTATCCTGGATGAGTGCGGCTGCCCAGAGGCGCAGCGCACTGAATGATGCAGCATAACTGCTTTCGTGGAACAATCACGAACGATGACAGGCTTCTTCTTGGTTTTATGCATTTACTGCCAGACCTTAACCGGTACTGCCTTTGTTCTCTCTATACATAAACCGACCAGATTGAACCAGCTCTGACACCGGTCCAGGATTATAGAGTCTGAAGTAATCACACACTCCTGGTTCTGCAGTACCTGATCCACCTCATTGATCACCCGAATCTCTAATTCCGGCTCGAAATTTTCCCAGACATGTGCGATCAGACTTTTCAGACGCCCGGAGTTAGACACCGGAGCATCCAGATAAAACACCGCTTTTGCGGCTCCTAAATCAGTCAGTGCAGCTGCAATCAGCTGCACAGCCTCCGAAGTCTCCTCAATCACACGGTAAGTTCCGCGCAGTCCTGCAAGATCCCGTATTGTCCCGTCCATACACTGCAAGAGCAAAGATTCACACAGTGCAATCTCAAGCGTAATGATACTGTTAAACCCATCAATATGAACCGTCTTACCCCGCATCGTCTCTTTACGGCATTCTTTTTCCCTGCGCTGCCGAATCTGTTCTTCCGAGGCCGTACTTCGTACGATCGCCAGACGCTGGCGTTCTGACAGCAGAAAATGATTCCCCACGAAAACAGACGCACTCTTTAACTGGTACCCTGCATTCAGCAGATAGCAGATATGTGTTGATGCTGTTTTCAATTTTTCAATAGCCTGTGGACCAAATTCTGCGGCGTCTTTTGGATGGGCACCTCTTTTTATTTGTTTCATCGTTTATTCTGCGTTCTCTTCTCTGCGCTCTCTCGCCTCAATCTCAGCTTTTACAGCGTCAATAAAAGCATGCAGATCTTTTTGCCCTGCATCCCCTTCAAACCTGCTTCTGACTGAGATAAGTCCATTCTCTTCTTCTTTCAGCTGATTCAGTATCTGATGTCCATATTCCGTATATTTATCCGAAATCGGCAGTACCCTGACCTGTACAGGAGCCAGCCACGTCGGGAACTTCCCGGCAAAATGCTCTGTCAGGATACCGATAAAACGTTCAATCGATCCAAAACATACGTGATGGATCATAATTGGCCGGTGCATCTCTCCATCTGCCCCGATGTATTCCGCCTCAAACCGCTGGGGATGCTGAAAATCCAGCTGGATCGTGCCGCACTGCCAGGTCCTTCCGATGGCATCTACCAGATGAAAATCGATCTTGGGGCCATAAAAAGCGCCGTCACCCTCATTGACAATATAGGCAAGGCCCATATCCTCCAGCGCCTCGCGAAGACCATCTGTAGCCATCTCCCAGTCTTCGTCACTTCCCATGGAGTCTTCCGGACGTGTGGATAATTCAATCAGATACATGAATCCAAACATCTGATATTCCTCAGAGATCAGTCTCACGACCCCTTTGATCTCATCCCGAATCTGCTCCGGCGTCATAAAAATATGTGCATCGTCCTGATTAAAGCAGCGGACACGCATCAGTCCGTGCAGGGCGCCGGACTTTTCATGGCGGTGCACCAGTCCCACCTCGGCCAGCCTGAGCGGCAGTTCCCGGTAGGAATGAGGCTGAGATTGATAGACCAGCATCCCGCCCGGACAGTTCATCGGTTTAATCGCAAAATCTTCCCCGTCAATCACGGTTGTATACATGTTTTCTTTATAATGATCCCAATGTCCGGACGTTTCCCACAAATGCCGGTTCAGCATAACAGGGGTGGAAAGCTCTACGTATCCTTCACGTTCATGAATTTCACACCAATATTGCATCAGGGCATTTTTTAAGGTCATTCCCTTCGGTAAAAAGAACGGGAACCCGGGCCCTTCTTCCGCAAACATGAACAGGTGAAGCTCCTTGCCCAGCTTTCTGTGATCTCTTTTCTTCGCCTCCTCAAGCATGGTCACATATGCTTTCAGGTCTGCATTCTTCGTATAAGCCGTCCCATAGATTCTGGTCAGCATCTTATTTTTCTCACTGCCGCGCCAGTATGCACCTGCAATTTTCATCAGCTTAACAGCTTTCACCGGCTTTGTGGACATGAGATGCGGACCCGCACAGAGGTCTGTAAACTCTCCCTGACGGTACAGACTGATCACTGCGTCCTCCGGCAGATCGCGGATCAGCTCTACTTTATAAGGTTCCTCTTTCTCTTCAAAAAATTGAATCGCTTCTCTCTTTTTCATTTCTGATTCAATTGCAGAAAAATCCTCCGAGGTCAGCGTCTCTTCACTGCCAATGTCATAATAGAATCCATCATCGATCGATGGTCCGATTACCAGTTTTGCATTCGGATAGAGTCTTTTCACCGCCTGTGCCATGATGTGCGCCGCGGTATGGCGAAACGCATCTCTTCCTCCTTTGTCCTCAAATGTCAGAATATTGACAGAGCAGTCCTGATCGATGACCGTGCGCAGATCCACCCTTTCTCCGTCCACTTCACCTGCGCATGCGGCTCTGGCGAGTCCTTCACTCAAATCTTGGGCAATGTCCAAAATACTCTTGGGCTTTGCATATTCCCTGCAGGCACCATCTTTTAACGTCACTTTCATATCTGTTTTCTCCTCTCATAAATCATCCCAATAGAAAACGCCCCCTGCGTTTTCTGTCTCACGCAAGGGGCGAACGATATCATTCGCGGTTCCACCCTTATTATCCCATGCAAATATCCATGGAACATCTCAATTTTGATGATAACGGAATCACCGGACCGGATTAGAGCCACTCGGCCCTCTCTGAGAGCGCTGCATAGCGTACTCTTCTCTTCTACGTTTGCCTTAAATCATAGTTTATGAGACAACGGGTGTCAAGGTATTGAGAATGGTTTTTCCTCTGTCATTCTGGTATAATACGCATAGATCTGCCAATCACAGACTATGAAAGGAGTCTTTATGTATACCTGGGAAGAATTAAACAACTTTGTCGGGTCCTGCAGCCGCTGCCAGCTGTCCCGGTCCAGAATCCGTCCTGTAATGGGAAGAGGCAGTCTCCAGTCTGATCTTATGTTTATCGCAGAGGCACCGGGCGCCGAAGAAGACAAGGCCGGAATCCCTTTTATCGGTCCTGCCGGCCGGCTGTTTGACCAGCTGCTTGAAGGGTGCGGCATTGAACGGGATACCATTTATATCACCAATATCCTCAAATGCCATCCTCCCGGCAACCGCAATCCGCAGGAGACCGAAAAAGAGAGCTGCATCCCGTTCCTGAAATATGAAATTCTCCTGATCCGGCCGAAAATCATCGTCTGCCTCGGGCGTGTTGCCGCCCAGCGTATTCTGTCTGCCGATTACCGGATTACAAGACAGCACGGGCAATGGATCCACCGAAAAACTTACGACCTTACCGCTGTCTACCATCCATCTGCTATCCTGCGTGACCCCGAAAAGCTAGAAGAAACTCAACAGGATTTCCGCAGCATCGCAGATAAACTGAAAGAATGCAGCCAGCGTTAAACTCTTAAAACCGGTATTCCAAAATGCGGTCAAATTCATTGTTTAATACATAGCGGACCTTTTGCTCTGCCGCCGAATACACAAATGAGACACGGGTTGCCCATTCTCCCTCCTGTCTTACCTCTTCGAGTACTGACATCGCATCGGCGGCCGAAAACCCGCTGCCAAACTGTTTCAGCCGATCTTTTGCCCGCTCATATCTGTCATCTCCGGGAACTATATATGGCTGTGTGTCCTCCGGGCAAAGCAGCGAGTAATTCGTTATGAGCGAGAACCTTTCTTTCTCCAGCCGGTATCCGATACCCGGTTCGATGATCAACACCCGTCCGCTTTTATCCGAGAGCATTGACTGCATTGTGGCATCCGGGGCATAGACCACGCTTTTTGTTCTGACGATGCGAAGCGCATCATCCAAAGAGATCTCCCCTTTGATAAAAGCCTCTGTCAGACCGGCGATGGAACAGCAGTGCTCCCCGTCTGTATACTGCCCCTTCTCATTTCCGTGCACATAGAGCAGTGTCCCCACATTTCCATTCACATTGACGCCATGAAAAGAATGGTATTCATGATCCGGCATCCTTATGCCGATGTAAAACCTGTCTTTCTCTTCAATCACCTGATGATCCCACACTGCAAGATCAATGTCAAAGTTAAAGCCAGTGACGGTATCATTACCATTGTAAACAAATCTCGTACACATAATCCATTTCCTCTTATTTGCTACTGAAGTTCATCCATGCGGCCGGACTGGATAGCGCTGATATTTTTACCGATTCTTTCGCTTGGCCAGTCCCACCACCTGATTTCCAGTAATCGTGTGATCGTCTCTTCAGCGGGTAATGATACCGCTCATAGCAGTCACCTCTTTTTTCCTGTATCTTTGACACCATTGTACGCATTCCTCCTTCCGTATTCAAGATACAGAATGGCTCGGTATTGTTTTGTAGCAATTACAGACAGATGCTTTATCTGCGGAAAAATTCGCCGGAAATACATTCATCCATAACGGAACTCCTTCCCTTTGTCTGAAACCATTATAATATATGACGCCGCGTCACGAGCAAGCCTTTTTATGGCCCTTACGCATGTATTTTCACACAGCCAAGCAGCGCATTGCCATACCCGGCGTTGCGCTGCCTGTCTTTTGCTTTAATACACTTCATAAGTATATGTAATATACTCCTCAATCTCCTTGAACCCTGGCTCTCCCGGTGAGTTTTCAAAAGCCCCGTCATGCTCAAACCGGTCAGCTACACTCATACACTCCTCAAGTGTATAACCAGATTCTCTGATCGGCTTGATTCCAAGCTCTTTCATCAGCCCGATGACCTTTTCGGACAGAATCTGTGCCAGCTTCATCGTATCCATCTTATCACTGTATGCAATTTCCATGGCATCCGCCACCGCCTCAAGATTCTGTCTTTCCCCGTATTTCGCCGTATAAGTCAGAACGCCCGGAAGCCCCCACGCACAGCCAAGTCCATGAGGAATGTGATATTTGGCACCGAATGTCTGAGCAAAGCTGTGTCCGATCTGACAACCGCAGGCAGAGATCGCCATTCCGCCAAGATTGGCTGCCAGAGACATCATCTCCCTTGCCTTCTCATTTCCCGGCTCTTTTACCGCATCAGGCAGCCACTCAAAGGTTAACCTGATGCCCTCTTTTCCAAAAATGTATCCGTAAGGATTATAATTCCTGTTGGTGAGCGCCTCCACACAGTGCGCAAGCACATCCATACCCGTTGAAGCTGTCGCTCCGGCCGGAAGTGAATATGTCAGTACGGGATCTACGATGGCCATGTCAGGTTTGTACACCGGCATTTCCTTGACCCCGGTCACCGCATCACCGATCACTGCCCACTGAGAGATTTCACTTCCGGTCCCGGACGTGGTGCTCAGAGTGATCAGTTTCATCCCATGCTCAGCTTCACCTATGTTGTAATAATCGCGGATGGTCGTTCCGTTCTGGCTGATAATGATGCAGATTGCTTTGGCCGTATCCATCGTACTGCCTCCGCCGACTGCCACGATACCGTCAATCTCATACTTTCTTACGAAGGCAGCCCCCTCATCGCAAATATTACTCGGCGCATCCGCCATGCATTTATCAAAAACGAAGACTTCAAGACCTGCTGCTTCCAACCCATCAATAACCTGTGTTGCCACCTTGAATTCACACAGCGCATGCTCTGTACAGACCATAACCTTATGCATTCCAAGTTCCCTCGCCTTATTCCCGACTTCTTTGGAAGCACCGGTTCCAAAAAGCGTCGGGCAAAATGTATTCCACATATACGCACTCATATTGTAAATTCCTCCATTAAAATAAACTTTTCAGGTAAGTCAAAACCGCCTCCATATCATACTGGTACAAATGATACAGTTCTTCCGCACTTCCAAACCCCGGATATACCTGAGGGATACCAAATCTCTTAAATGATTTTACGCTGACACCCTGGTCACACAATACATCGGCAACCGCGCTTGCGAGACCATTTTTCATCAAATGATCCTCCCAGACGATGATCCTGCCAGTCTCATCAGCCGCTTTCAATACCAGTTCCTCATCCAGCGGCTTAACAGTGAACATATCGACAACCCGTACACTGATTCCTTCTGCTTGGGCCGCTTCATGCAGCCGCAGCGCATAGTCAACCATCTCGCCGCACGCTATCACAGTAATATCTTTTCCGTCTCTCGCCGTATACCCTTTTCCGATCTCGAATATGGCGTCTTCCCCATATAAAATGCGGTTTTCTTTTCCCGGATCAATGCGGATGGAAAGCGGTCCGTTATAATTTAGGCTTCTCTCAATGATCTGCCGCAGCTGTACCGGATCTGATGCAGCACAGACTGTCATATTGACCAGGGAAGAATACAGTGCCATATCCTCCATTGCATAATGCGTAGAACCTCCATTTCCCGTAAGCCCGGCATAATTTGCAATGATCCGCACCGGAAGATTCGGGTAGCAGAGATCTGTACGCACCTGCTCCAGCGCACGCATGCTCATGAACGGCATCATGCCGATGATAAACGGGATGTTCCCGTCATATGCCAGACCCGCTGAAATACCGACAACATTCTGCTCAGCAATACCGATATCAATAAACCGGTCCGGATACTCCTCCTGGAAATCCTTACACCCAAAACCGATATCAGGAGTCAGCAGCCATACGCGGTTATCTTTTCCACCGAGTTCTGTTATGGTATCACCCACTACAGATCTTGCTGAATTATATTCGTCAAGTGTATATGATTGCTTCATCTATAACTCCTTCCTCTGCTCTTTTAAGGCAGCATCAAGGTCAGCCAGAGCTGTTTTCAAATCTTTTTCATTCAGACTGCCCGCATGCCATTTGATCTGACGCTCCATAAAGGAAACATTTTTCCCCTTTACTGTATCAGCGATCACCACAGTCGGTATATCACCGCCGCTACCGGGCAGTCCGTCAAACGCATCCACAACCTGACCCATATCATTGCCGTCACTGATCTCAATGACCTTCCATCCGAACGCACGCCACTTATCTGTATAAGGATCCATCATAACCGAGTCTTCGGAAAAGCTGGTCATCAGCTGCCTGTTGCGGTCCACGACGGCCACCAGATTTCCCAGTCTCAGCGCTCTGCCTGTCATCGCTGCTTCCCAGACCGAGCCCTCGCAGGTTTCGCCATCCCCCATCAGACAGAAGATACGATGCTTCTGTCCTCTCTGCTTCGCCGAGGCGGCAAGACCGACACTGATTGACAGTCCATGACCCAGTGAACCGGTCGACGCATCCAACATCGGAAGCCTCGTCTTACAGGGATGCTGCCCGAATTTACTGCCTACCTGTCCGTAGGTTTCACAAATTTCCCGATAATCAAAAAAACCTTTCAACGCCATCACAATGTACATGCCGACTGCACCATGCCCCTTACTCAGGATAAAACGGTCACGTTCCGGATCTTCCTTAAGCTTTGGATCAATGTGCATCGTGTGCTGAAACAGACAGGTCAGCACATCCAGCATCGACATATCTCCGCCCATATGAATATTGCCGCTGTACTCGCCGCACAGCTTACAGAGATCATACCGTGCCCGGTGGGCCATCTCCTGCAAACGTAACACTTCTTTTTTATCTGCCATGTTCTGATATCCCCTTTCCTAAAGATCGATCGAGACGAAAATCTTGCCGCATTCATAACTGGCCGCCAGATCAATTGCTTCCTGATAGCGGGACGCAGGGATAATATGTGTCAGGATCTTATCGAGCGGAAGCACGCCTGACTCGATGATCTGACCCACTTTTCTCATATAATATTTTCCGAGAAAACCTGCGTGCAGTTCAACTTCTTTTTTAAGAAGTGTACCCACCTTTATCTCGGGGCGAACCAGTTCGTCATGTCCATAATGAAGTACCTTTCCGCGCGGCCGTACATAT
>CAZUNG010000029.1:0-21104 GCA_964621905.1 uncultured Ruminococcus sp.
ATCATCGTCGGGGCAGTTGCGATGGACATGAGAAAGAACGCAAGAAAAGCTTAATACTCTGTCTTCAGGCACTTATTTGCAGAGGAATCCTCCCGTCGTTTATTGAATCCTGCAGAGAAAGGAAGGATCTTGTGATATAAATGAATCACAGGGTCCTTTCCTGTATCCGGACGGTAAAAATCAGGGAAATTAATTATTTGCGTATTGTGCTTGTATCGTGTTGTATTGTGCTCACGGGGGGAGATGGGAGTATGCTATACTCAGTATAGAAACAAGGAGGAAATGCAGAAAACAAAGACTTTCAATGAAGTTAGCAGAAGAAGAGGGTGTATAAGATTTCTTGAAAGTGTTT
The DNA here is from genome assembly GCA_964621905.1 of uncultured Ruminococcus sp. Taxonomy (GTDB): domain Bacteria; phylum Bacillota; class Clostridia; order Lachnospirales; family Lachnospiraceae; genus Ruminococcus_G. The sequence goes on from CAZUNG010000029.1 coordinate 353, forward strand.
TTCTTGCCGTGACTATGTTTTGTGCTTAAAGAAAAATAAAAACATGATAAAAAGAAGCAAAAGGAGAAAAAGCAATGAATGCATGGGAGAGAGAAGTTGCAACTTTAAGTTTTTCAAATGAAGGTCTGGACCGGGGATGTATCGAGGAGAGCATGTATCCCTGGGATAAGACAGTGGCCAACTGGGCGGAGCAGGGGTATGATACCGGATTCCTGGATCAGGTACATTTTGCAACACTGCCAACCGACAACCTGTATGCTTACAATGAGCCGTATGAGCCGTGGCAGGATTACTACAACACGATGATGGCAGAGCCGGTGTTCCGCCATGAGACAGGGCTGGGCTGGGACCCGGTGATCCGTATCGCGTTCCGTATTCCGTTTATCTCTTACGAAGAAGAAATCAGAGAAGAGACTGACGAATATGTGATCAAGAGGGACCGCGACGGCTGGATCAGGAAATACCCGAAGGATGGAAGTCTTGTGACCCCGGTAAAACCAGTGGTGACCTGCATGGAAGACTGGCTGGAATATAAAGCACACATTCAGGAGCAGATCAAGATCCACCTCACACCGGAGAACATGGAAAAAGCATACGGACGGTTCCGTGAGGGCTGCAAAAACAAAGACTACGTTGTGCGGCTGCGTGTCAGCGGATTCTTCTGGACCCCGCGGTTCCTGATGGGAAATGAAGAACAGCTGTATGCATACTACGATGAACCGGAAGTGCTGCAGGATATCTGCCGTTTCGTAACAGATGTGTACAAAGAACACCTGGACGGCATTCTGAAGATCGTGACACCGAGCCTGGTGTTCTTTGAGGAGGACTTAAGCGGGAAGACAGGGCCGATGATTTCACCGGATATCTTTGAAGAGTTCATGACGCCATATTATAAAGAAATCATTCCATTCCTGAGAGAACGCGGCGTGCAGAATGTTATCATGGACACAGACGGAGATTTCACCATCATGATCCCTAAGATTCTGGAATGCGGACTGGACGGAGTGCTCCCGGTGGATGTCAATGCGGGTGTGGATATCGTCAAAGTAAGGGAAGAGTTCCCGACATTGAAATTCATTGGCGGTTTCAACAAGCTGTGTATTATCGACGGAGAAGAAGCGATTGAAGCAGAACTGGACCGTCTGCGTCCGGTGATCAAACAGGGCGGATGCATCATCTGCACAGACCATCAGGCGGCACCGCATACACCGCTTGAGAACTACAAGTATTACAGCCGGAGACTGAAAGAAGTGGTTGCTGAGCTGCGCAATGAGAATGTGGAAATCGGATAAAACTTTCGATTTTCTGCACAATTCGAGTGAATGCCTGGAAAGCGCTTGCGTATGCAGGGATGCAGAGTTAAAATTAATACAGAACAAGCAAGCGAGGATGCCATGAAGACATAGTGCTGCATGGCATCTTTTTGTTGTAATAATTGAATTGGGGGAATAACGAATATGAAAATGACATTAGAACTGGGAATCCTGATTTTTGCTGCACAGTTTATCGGTTATATTATCAAGGGGCTTGTCGGGTTTGGAAATCCATTAATCGCAAATCCGATTATGGCAATGCAGATTGACAATAAGTTTATCACTCCCGGGGTACTTCCGGTAGATACCTGTGTCAATATTTATATGTCGGTTAAAAACAGAAAATCATTTTTGCCGAAACTTGCCCTTCCGATTGCTGCCTGTATCATGGTCGGTGTGGTGCCCGGGATTCTGTTTCTGAAGGTTGGGTCACCATGGATTATCAAGGCGCTGCTCGGTGTATTGATCATTGGACTTGGCGTGGAGATGCTGACAAGAAACAGGGAGAAACAAATCACCACAAAAAACAATCCGGTTATCATGGGACTGATCTCCGTGATTTCGGGCTTTCTTTCCGGTCTGTTTGGTATTAACATGCTGTTTTTGGCTTACCTGGAACGCCGGGTGGCAAACCGCCAGCAGTTTCGTGCCAATGTCTGCTTTATTTTTGTTTTTGAAAATGTTTTCCGCCTGTTCATGTATGCGATCAACGGAATGTTCAGCATGTTCACTGTGGGTATTACCGCACTGTCCATACCGGCTGCGGTGTTTGGGATTTTAATTGGGAGTAAAATCGATTTGCGTCTGAGTGAAAAGACGGCGAATCGTCTGATTAATGCTGTGTTTATCCTGGGCGGTGTCAGTATTTTGGTAAAGGCACTGATCTTTAAAGCGTAAATAAATAAGTAAATAAAAAATGTATGGATCTGTTCTTGGATCCATGCATTTTTTGTTCTGTTATGGGCAGTATTTACATAAAGTGGATGTTGCAGAGGCGAGATGATTTCATAAAATAGTAACAAACAAAATTACGGATAAGATTTCATAAATAGGTTATGATAAATACTGGAATTCTGGTATAATATTCAGTAAATTTGAAAAAAAAAGAAAAAAAGCTTGCTAATTGATTGACAAACTTTTAACATTCAGGTATATTTATGTAATAGTAAGAAGGGTGGTGAGGGTGTTGTTAGAAGATACAATTAAAATGGTAAAAGAGGCGGAGACAAAGTCCGGTGAAGTGGTAAAAGAAGCGGAAGAGAAGGCGCAGGCGATGATTCTGCATGCCAGGGAAGAGGCTGTACAGATTGTTGAAGCCAGGGTGTTACAGGCCAGAGAAGAAGCGTCCGTCCGGCTTGCTGCTGAACAGGAAAATGGAAAGGCATTGGAGGAACAGTCACTGCAGGAAGCCAAAAAGTTAATTGATGGTTTAAAACAGACTGCATCCCAAAAAGAGTCAGAAGCTATCCGGCTGCTGATTTCTGAAGTGATTTAAGAAAATTTAAAAAAGTAAGGAGGGATGCGAGTATGGCAGTATTGAAAATGCAGCGGATTTCAATCTGTGCTATCAAAAAGCACAGAAAAGCAGTTCTGGAACGGCTGCAGTCACTCGGAGCTGTTGAGGTGGATATCCGTCTGGAAGATGACAGCGGGCTCTTCAGGATGGATACTTCCGGCTCCAGAAGTGGATTTTTAAAATATGCGCAGACAGCTGAACGCGGACTTGAGGTACTGCAGAAATACGTGCCTGAGAATCAGTCAATGTTCTCAAGTTTGGCTGGTAAGCCGCTGATCGGACAGAAACAGTATGAAGAGATCATCGAACAGCGGGATCAATGGATTGCTGCCGCCAGGAAACTGATTGATCTGGACAAAGGAATCGCTGAACATACAGCTGCGATACAGAAGCTGGATACGCAGATTGAGGGACTGGTCCCGTGGCTGCCGTTGGGAATTCCCATGAGTTTCAAGGGGACGAAACAGACTTCTGTTCTGATTGGTACGGTTCCGCAGGTGATGACGCTTGAAGATCTGTACGGGGTATTTGCGCGGCAGGCACCGGAGGTTGAAGCCATCGATTTTGAGATTGTTTCTGCCGATAAAGACTTTACGTATCTGGCAGTCATGTGTATCAAAGCGGACCGAAACCGGGTGGAAACAGCGCTGCGCACGATTGGATTTGCAATTCCGTCGCAGCTTCCGAGAAAAAAACCGGAAGAGATCAGGGATAAGCTTGCGGAGGAGAAACAGGCACTGGAGCTGGAGATCCAGGAATTGAAACAGAATGTGATCTCCTATCAGGACGAGAGGCAAAGTTTGAAGCTTACGGCGGATTATTTCCGGATGCGTGCGGATAAATACGAGGTTCTGGGGAAATTGCCGCAGACAGAAAATGTGTTTTTTATCAGCGGCTATATTCCGCAGGAGAGGGCGCAGTCAGTTGCCGATGATCTGAGCAGTAATTTTGAAGCGATGGTTGAACTGGAAGAAGTGTCGGAAAAAGAAGAACCGCCGGTTCTGCTGAAGAATAATAAATTTGCACAGTCAGCGGAAGGTGTGCTTGCATCGTTTGGACTGCCTGGCAAGGGTGAAATCGATCCAACGATGGTAATGGCTATCTTTTACGTTTTTCTGTTCGGACTGATGCTTTCAGATGCCGCGTACGGACTGATCGTGATGATTGCATGCGGTACGATGCTGGTAAAGTTCCCGAGAATGGGGGACAGCCTGAAAAAATCAGTCCGGCTGTTTTTTTGGTGTGGCATCTCTACTTTATTTTGGGGAATCATGTTCGGCGGTTATTTTGGAGATTTGGTAACGGTTGTGTCAAGAACATTTTTCGGTCACGAGGTTACGATTCCCGCCCTGTGGTTTGTACCGCTTAACGATCCGATGCGGATGCTGGTATATTCGATGCTGTTTGGAATCATTCACCTGTTTACAGGCCTCGGAATGAAAGGCTATATGTGTCTGAAAGATAAGAAATATGTGGACTTTGTCTGCGATGTGCTGTTCTGGTACTGTCTGCTGATCGGATTGATCATCATACTGCTTCCGACAAGCCTGTTTGCAGCCATCTCTCAGATGACGTTTCACTTCCCGCCGCTTATCAGCCTGCTGGGAAAGATACTGGCGATTGTCGGAGCGCTTGGGATCCTTTTCATGTCCGGCAGGTCGACCAGGAATCCGGGAGTTCGGATAGCACTTGGTGCGTATGATTTATATAACATTACGGGATGGCTGAGTGATGTACTTTCTTATTCCAGACTTTTAGCTCTGGGGCTCGCGACTGGTGTTATCGCTTCGGTAGTCAATCAGATGGGAAGTATGGCTGGAGGCGGAATCCTGGGAGCGATATTGTTTCTTGTGGTATTTCTGATCGGTCATACGTTTAACATTGGAATTAACCTGCTGGGGGCGTATGTTCATACCTGCCGTCTGCAGTATGTAGAGTTTTTTGGAAAATTCTATGAAGGCGGGGGAAAAGCATTCAACCCGTTTAAAGAAAATACAAAATATGTAGATATCAAGGAGGAGAAAAATCTATGAATGGTATTGTTTGGGCATTATTAGGAGCATCAATTGCAGTCATCCTGGCTGGTATGGGGTCAGCCTATGGTGTCGGCGTCGCCGGTCAGGCTGCGGCAGGTGTTGTAACGGAAGATCCGGATAAATTTGCAAAGGTGCTGATTTTGCAGCTGCTTCCGGGTACACAGGGTATCTACGGACTGTTGGTGGCTTTCATCACACTTGCCAAGATCGGACTGCTCGGCGGCCAGGCGGCCAATATTGATGTGGCAACCGGCCTTATGATTTTTGCGGCATGTCTGCCGATCGGTATTGTAGGTCTGGTGTCCGCGAGACATCAGGGCAGAACGTCAGTTGCTTCTATTGGAATTATTGCAAAAAAACCGGAACAATTCGGTAAAGCGATGCTGTTCCCGGCCATGGTAGAGACATATGCGATCCTCGCATTGCTGATTTCTATTCTGGCAGTTACTGCGATTCCAGTATAAATGATAAAGGAGAGCTGATAGATGACTGGATTGGATAAGATTATCAAGCAAATCGCGGAGGAAGCCAGCAGCGTAGCTCAGCAGAAAATCAAAGCAGCTGAAGTGGAGGCAAAAAATATCACGGATGCGGCGAGGGAAGACGCAGAGAAACAGGCAGCGGCTGTTCTGAATCAGTCAGATGCCGACTGTAAGAATTACCGGGAGCGTGTAAAATCCCGGGCAGACTTTCAGAAACGGACAGAAATTCTAAAAGCAAAACAGGCACTGATCTCTCAGGTGATAGAAAAAGCATATCAGGAGATGATAAACGCCGATGATACGACATATTTTGAATACATCGAGAAGATGCTGGAAGAATTTATCCGTCCGGAAGAAGGCATTCTTTGTTTTTCGAAAACAGATCTGGCCAGACTGCCGTTTGGATTCAAGGCGAAAGTAAAAATGCTTGCCGCCAAAAAAGGCGGTTCCCTGAAGGTTTCGGATGACGCAGGGGACATTGAAGGCGGTTTCCTCCTGATTTACGGAGGAATTGAAGAAAATTGTACGTTCCGGGCACTGTTTGACACCAAGCAGGAACAGCTGATAGACCGCGTTCATGAATTTTTGTTTTCCTGACGCGCCTTAAAACCGAGGAGGGTTATACATGTCTGATATTGATTACACCTACGCGGTCGCGCGGATTCGTGCCCTGGAAGTTTCTCTGTTCTCTGCGACAACGCTGGAACAGCTGATAGCCTGCGATTCGTATGAGGGCTGTATCGCTTTTCTGCAGGAGCGGGGCTGGGGTGACCCTCAGGGAGAGGCTGACGCGGACGCGATATTGAAACGCGAACGGGAGAAAACCTGGGAGACGATTCGAGGTATGGTTTCTGATATGGAGCCATTTGACGTATTGTCTTATCAGAACCTGTTCCATAATCTGAAGGCAGCCATAAAAGAGGTCTGCACGGAAGCGATCAATCAAAATATATTTTATGAAGAATGTCCGATAGGACGGGATGAAATGCTCCGGATTATCCGGGAAAAAGATTTTTTAAGTCTTCCTGTATTCATGCAGGAGCCTGCACAGGAGGCATATGAGACGTTACTGCATTCCCGTGACGGACAGCTGTGTGACGCTATTTTGGATCAGGCAGCACTAAACGCGATTTATCATGCGGGACAGCAGTCGAAAGACACAATAGTAAAAGAATATGCAGAATCACTGGTAGCAGTCACGGATATTAAAATCGCAGTGCGTTCGCAGAGAACGAAAAAATCGCTGGAATTTATGAAACGTTCGATGGCCGAGTGTGAAAGCCTGGACATCGAAGCGCTCTGCAAAGCGGCACTCCAGAGTTTTGAGGCAATCTGTGAGTATCTGATATCAGCGGGATTTAAAGAAGCGTCAGAGGCACTGAGTCAGTCGTCGTCAGCATTTGAATGCTGGTGCGACAACCATCTGATCGAAACGATCCGGCCTCAGAAATATCAGTCATTTTCTGTCGGACCATTGATCGCGTATATTCTGGCGAGAGAGAATGAAATAAAAACGGTGCGAATTATTCTGACCGGCAAGCTCAATGACTTTCCGGAGCATTCAATCCGGGAAAGGATAAGGGAAATGTATGTTTAGAATAGCAGTCATAGGTGCTTACGACAGTATCTTCGGGTTCGCAACGCTCGGCCTTGAGACATTTCCGGCATCCACCCAGGAAGAGGGCGAGAAAATATTGAAGCAGCTGGCCGCGGGAGGAAAATATGGCGTGATCTACATCACGGAGGCGTTGGCTGCCGAGCTAGAAGGACTCATAGAAAAATACAGAGAAAATCTGCTTCCGGCCATCATCCTGATACCTGGCGTGTCGGGAAATACGGGAGCCGGCGTTAAAGGGGTAAAAAAATCCGTAGAGCAGGCGGTTGGTTCGGATATCCTGTTCGGGGATGATGAGAATAATGGATAGAAAGGCGGGTGGCGGTGCACATGAGCAGAGGCACGATTAAGAAAGTAGCAGGACCTCTGGTCATCGCGGAAGGGATGCGGGATGCCAACATGTTTGATGTTGTGCGTGTCAGCAATCAGCGACTGATCGGAGAGATTATTGAAATACACGGAGACCAGGCATCCATTCAGGTATACGAGGAAACTTCAGGACTGGGACCGGGAGAGCCGGTAGAATCTATGGAGGTTCCACTGTCTGTGGAACTTGGACCTGGTCTGATCTCAAGCATTTACGACGGGATTCAAAGACCACTTGATGATATTATGAGAGTATCGGGCAACAACTTAAAGCGCGGTGTGGAGGTTCCTTCGCTGAAACGGGATAAGAAATGGAAATTTGAACCTGTTGTCAAGGTGGGTGACACTGTGCAGGAGGGCGACATCCTTGGAACGGTTCAGGAAACGGTCGTCGTACAGCAAAAAATTATGGTACCGCTTGGTATGAAAGGAACCATCAAGGAAATCCGTGAAGGAGAGTTTACAGTGGAAGAGACAGTGGCTGTACTTGCCTCCGCAGATGGAGATAAAAATCTGAGGATGATGCAGGAATGGCCGGTCAGACGGGGACGTCCCTATCAGAAAAAACTTCCGCCGACGATGCCTCTCGTGACAGGTCAGCGAGTTGTCGATACTTTTTTTCCGATCGCAAAGGGCGGTGTCGCAGCAGTTCCGGGACCATTTGGCAGTGGAAAGACGGTGATACAGCATCAGCTTGCGAAATGGGCGGAAGCCGATATCGTGGTCTACATTGGATGCGGTGAACGTGGAAATGAGATGACGGACGTGTTGAATGAGTTTCCGGAACTGAAAGATCCAAAGACAGGAGAGTCTTTGATGGAGCGTACCGTTCTGATCGCCAATACGTCCGATATGCCGGTGGCGGCGCGTGAAGCTTCTATCTATACAGGGATTACAATTGCGGAGTATTTCCGCGACATGGGTTATTCTGTTGCACTGATGGCAGACTCCACATCCCGCTGGGCAGAGGCACTTCGGGAGATGTCGGGGCGTCTGGAAGAGATGCCTGGTGAAGAAGGTTACCCGGCATATTTGGGAAGCCGTCTGGCACAGTTTTACGAGCGTGCGGGCCAGGTGATTTCACTTGGAAGCGAAGGCCGCGAAGGTGCGCTTTCTGTGATCGGAGCAGTATCGCCTCCGGGGGGTGATATCTCAGAGCCGGTATCTCAGGCGACACTGCGTATCGTAAAAGTATTCTGGGGACTGGATTCCTCACTTGCCTACAAACGTCATTTTCCCGCAATTAACTGGCTGACGAGTTATTCACTTTATCTGGACAGTCTGGGACCGTGGTTTGACGCCAATGTGGCAGGTGACTGGATTGCGGACCGGCAGAAACTGATGAGTCTTCTGCAGGATGAGGCAGAACTGGAAGAGATCGTAAAAATGGTCGGTATGGATGCGCTTTCTGCGTCAGACCGTCTCAAGATGGAAGCGGCACGTTCGATCCGTGAGGATTTTCTGCATCAGAACTCATTTCATGAAATTGATACTTATACGTCTCTTGAAAAACAGCTTTTGATGATGCGGCTTGTCATCGGGTATTATGAAAAGGCAAGAGAAGCGCTGGAGCAGGGAGCATCGATCCAGGGACTGATCAAGATGGCGGTCCGTGAACGGATCGGGAGGTATAAGTATACAAAAGAAGCAGAGATCGAGAAAGAATATGAAGTGGTCAGTGAAGAATTGACGAAAGAGATCGCCAAGCTGATCAGGAAGGAGGACGACTGATGCCAAAAGAATACAGAACGATTCAGGAAGTCGCCGGTCCTTTGATGCTGGTTCGCGGCGTGGAACATGTAACATATGATGAACTTGGCGAGATTGAGCTGGCAAACGGTGAAATCAGGCGATGCAAAGTCCTTGAAATCAATGGCAGTGACGCGCTGGTACAGCTGTTTGAGAGTTCCACAGGTATCAACCTCTCTAACAGTAAAGTGCGTTTTCTGGGAAAAAGCATGGAGCTCGGAGTATCAGAAGATATGCTGGGCAGGGTATTCGACGGACTGGGAAGGCCCATTGACAATGGTCCCCAGATACTGCCGGATGCCAGAATGGACATCAATGGACTGCCGATGAACCCGGCGGCCAGAACTTATCCTGAGGAATTTATACAGACAGGTATCTCTGCGATTGACGGACTGAATACCTTGGTAAGAGGGCAGAAACTGCCGATATTCTCTGCCTCCGGTCTTCCTCATGCCAATCTGGCCGCACAGATTGCAAGACAGGCGAAAGTACGCGGAACGGACGAATCCTTCGCCGTTGTATTTGCAGCGATGGGAATCACATTCGAGGAATCCAATTTCTTTATTGAAAGTTTTAAAGAGACAGGTGCGATAGACCGTACTGTTCTTTTTGTCAATCTGGCAAATGATCCGGCGGTTGAACGTATCGCGACACCTCGTATGGCATTGACAGCGGCGGAATATCTGGCATTTGAGAAAAATATGCATGTACTTGTGATATTGACAGATATCACAAACTATGCGGATGCACTTCGTGAGGTATCTGCAGCACGAAAGGAAGTTCCCGGACGCCGTGGTTATCCGGGCTATATGTACACGGATCTGGCTTCGCTTTATGAAAGAGCCGGCCGTCAGCGCGGAAAGAGCGGCAGTATCACGATGATCCCGATTCTGACGATGCCGGAGGATGATAAAACACATCCGATCCCTGACCTGACAGGATATATCACAGAAGGACAGATCATCTTAAGCCGTGAACTGTACCGCAAGGGCGTAACGCCACCGATCGATGTACTGCCCTCACTGTCACGTCTGAAGGATAAGGGGATCGGCGAGGGAAAAACGAGAGCCGATCATTCCAATACGATGAATCAGCTGTTTGCCGCCTATGCCAGAGGTAAAGAAGCAAAAGAGCTGATGGTGATTCTGGGTGAGGCTGCCTTGTCTGATATCGATCTTATCTATGCAAAGTTTGCGGATGCGTTTGAAAAAGAATACGTTTCTCAGGGTTATATGGCAAATCGTGATATCGAGGAGACCTTGGCGATCGGCTGGAAACTGTTGTCGATTCTGCCGAGAAGTGAACTGAAACGTATCGACGACAAATTCCTGGATCAGTACTATGAGAAGCAGGAATAACGCAAAAGCACCCTTTGGGTGTGTCAGAAAGGGGTGATGGCAGTTGGCACAGGCACAGGTAAATCCGACCCGTATGGAATTGACCAGACTGAAGAAAAAGCTGGTCACGGCGACGAGAGGCCACAAACTGCTGAAAGATAAGCGTGATGAGCTGATGCGGCAGTTCATGGATCTTGTGAGAGAGAACATGCAGCTCAGACAGCGTGTCGAGCAGGGAATTCTGTCGGCAAATCAGAATTTCGTTATCGCAAAAGCCGGCATGACGGAGGAAGCAATGCACACTGCACTGATGGCGCCGAAGCAGGAAGTCTATCTGGAGCCGGATGAAAAGAATGTCATGAGTGTGGATATTCCCGTTTTTGATTACCGGACCAGAACACCGGATGACAATGATATTTACTCTTATGGATTTGCGTTTACTTCCAGCGATCTGGATGATGCAGTCAGATCCCTCGCCGATATTCTGCCGGAAATGATCAAGCTTGCGGAGTGTGAAAAATCCTGTCAGCTGATGGCGGCAGAGATAGAAAAGACAAGACGCAGGGTTAACGCGTTGGAACACGTGATTATTCCTGAAACACAGAGGAATATTAAATACATCACAATGAAGCTGGATGAGAATGAACGCAGTACACAGATCCGCCTGATGAAGGTAAAGGATATGATGCTGGAAGAGGCACATCATTATAAAGAAAAGACGCAGTAATGTGTGCAGAAAAAGAGTTTCGCAGGCGAAGCTCTTTTTTTGTGCTCTTTTTCAGACACTGCGGCAGAATGCCGAATAAAATCAAAAGAAAAAGACATACTAATCCCATGTTTTAGTATGAAAGTTCCGCAAATGCAGCAGAGAGCAGGCGACTTTCATGGATGATAAAGAAAGCGGGGAAATGGCATGGAGCAGTTTAGTCTGAAAACGGAAATCATCATTGGCAGTGCCGATTTTAAAGAACTGTTAAAAGACATACAGCGGGTATTCATCGTGACAGACGGCTTTATGGCCGAGAGCGGAAAAGTATCTTATGTGACGAAGCCGCTGGAAGACGCCGGAATCACGTATGGCGTTTTCTCCGAAGTCCGCGCAGACCCTGATATCGCTACGGTGGCAAAAGGGATGGAGCAGATGGAGGCGCTGAAACCGCAGGCTGTGATCGCATTTGGCGGCGGATCACCCATAGATGCGGCAAAGGCGATGGTGTTCTTTGGACAGAAACAAAAGCAGAGTGCAGAGTACAGATTTATTGCGATACCGACAACGAGCGGTACGGGATCAGAAGTGAGTCGGTTTGCGGTAATCAGTGATCCTTTAAAGGAGGCAAAATATCCGCTGACGGATGATGCACTGCGTGCGGACGTTGCAGTTCTGGATGCATCGCTTACTTTAAGTGTTCCTCCGGGTGTGACGGCTGATACGGGAATTGATGTACTGACGCATGCGATGGAAGCGTTTGTTTCTGAGACGGCAAATGATTTTACAGATGCGCCAGCGGAAAAGGCGATCCGTATGGTGCATGAAAACCTTTTAGAGGTGTACGCGCATCCGGATAACCGATGTGCACGTCAGAAAATGCACAATGCATCCTGCCTTGCTGGCATTGCATTCAGCAGCGGAGGTCTGGGGATCAATCACAGTATGGCACATACTCTCGGGGCACATTTTCATCTGCCTCATGGAAAAGTCAACGGAATACTGATGCCGTATGTGATCTCATATAATGCGGGTTACCGGGAAGGGCTTACGAAAGCTGCTGAGCGGTATGCACTGATTGCCAGGATGATGGGGGTTGAAAACGGGGATATCCGGCAGAGTGTGTTTAATCTGATACGTCTCATCCGGCAGTATCGAAAACAGCTCAATATCCCAAATACGATCGCCCAGGCAGGAGTTACACCGGAGGAATTCGAAGAGAATATAAAGGAAATGGCACAGGCAGCCTATGCAGACGGCTGTACGAAAACGAATCCGAGACGATGCACGAAAGAGGATCTGATTGACATTTTCCGGAATGCCTACGAAGGCAGGCTTTGAGAAAGAAGGGGTGATCACAATATGACAGACCAGGGAAAAACCCGCATTGTTCAGGAGTTCGTTCCGGGGAAACAGGTGACGCTGGCACATATTATTGCCCATCCGGTAAATACACTGTATGCGAAGTTGGGCATGACAGATGCTCCGGGCGCGATTGGAATATTTACAATCACGCCAAGTGAGGCAGCCATCATAGCTGCAGATGTTGCCAGTAAAGCAGCCGGTATTTCCATAGGATTTATTGATCGGTTTAACGGGTCGCTGGTGATCAGCGGTGATGTGTCAGGGGTGGAGGCGGCACTCGAGGGCGTATTGAACGTTTTGTGTGAATCTATGGGATTTGCCTCGGTCCCGGTGACGCGCTCATGAAAACAGTTATTTTAATCGGTAAATCCAGGGCAGGCAAGACATCACTTTGTCAGCGTTTGAGCAGCCAGGATATGAAATACTGTAAAACACAGAGTGTGCAGCTGATCAATGAAACTTTCCTGGATACACCGGGAGAGTATCTGGAGCGGCCCAGGATGCGCGGAGCGCTCAGCGTAACAGCGGCGGATGCACAACTGATTCTTTTTGTACAGGATGCAACGGAGGATGGAAGTATGTTTCCTCCGGCCTATGCCTTCTCCTTTCAAAAGCCCTGTATCGGAGTTGTGACAAAGGCGGATTTAGCTGAGGAGAATCAGATTGAGAAAGCAAAAGAATATCTGCGGATGGCGGGAGCTGGAAACATCTTTGTCACCAGCGCCAAAAAAGAGCAGGGTCTGCAGGAGCTGACTGCATTTCTGAAAGACGGGGAGAGGTGAGTATTGTGAGAGAATCGATATACAGTGTGGGAATCGATGTAGGAACGTCGACGACACAGCTGATCTTCTGCAGACTTACGATGGAGAACCAGGCGAGCAGTTACGTGGTGCCGCGCATTGGAATTGTTGAAAAAGAAGTCATTTATAAAAGCAGGATTTACTTTACACCGCTGTCCTCGCAGTCGGATATCGACGTGGATAAGCTCAAAGAGATTGTCCGTTTTGAATACCGGGCAGCCGGTATGACGCCTGCAGATCTGAAGACCGGAGCTGTCATTATTACGGGTGAGACTGCAAGAAAAAAGAATGCAGATGATGTGTTGACGGCTTTGAGTGATCTGGCAGGGGACTTTGTTGTGGCCGTGGCCGGGCCGGATCTGGAATCAGTGCTGTCAGCCAAAGGTGCCGGTCTGGATCAGATATCGGAAGAAAAACGTGTTGTGGCAGCCAATATTGATATTGGCGGAGGAACCAGCAATATTGCACTGTTTGAAAAAGGAAGCCTGCGCGGAACAGCATGTCTGGATATCGGCGGACGTCTGATTAAGATAGAGGACGGCGTTATCCGCTATCTCTATCCCAAAATCAGGGATTTGGCAAAGGAACATGGCATCAGTCTGCAGGAGGGGAGCACTGCCGACATTCGTCAGCTGTCGAATGTCTGTGACCTTATGGCAAACCAGCTTGCCATGGCGGTACATCTGGCGGAACCGGATAACATACACCGGCAGATGTATACAAATGGCGGTGCCCGGCTGATTAGTTCACCGAAAACGGAAGCACTGATGTTTTCGGGAGGTGTGGCTGAATGCATGGGCAGCCAGGAAAAGGGAGATGTTTTCCGGTACGGAGATATCGGCGTGCTGCTTGCAGAAGCAATCAGGCACAACGATGCTCTTGGGCGGATTCCGTGGTATCCGGCGAGGGAAACGATCCGGGCAACGGTGGTGGGCGCAGGATCTCATACAACGGAAGTGAGCGGAAGTACCATATCCTATGCATCAGAATGCCTTCCGCTTAAGAATATTCCGGTGCTTCGGATTGAACCTCAGGACGAACGGAATCTAAAGACTTTACAGGATTCCATTTTGGCACAGCTCCCGATGTTCTGCGAAAATGGGGGTCCGGGTCTGGCGGCGGTCTCATTTTCCGGGAATTTTCATACGGATTTTGCCCAGATACAGGAGTTGGCCAGGATTCTGGCTGATGTATTAAAAGATAAGATGAAAACACATCCCCTGATTTTGGTAATCGAAAATGATATTGCAAAAGTTCTGGGAAATGCGCTGAATGTAATGCTGGATAACAGCAGAAAAGTTTTATGTATTGACGGGATTCACGCCGGAAGCGGAGACTATCTTGACATTGGAGAACCGGCAGCCGGGGGCAGAGTGGTCCCTGTTGTGATAAAAACATTGATATTTAATTCCTGAATGACAGGAAAGGAGAGTGAACAATTTGATTCTGAAGACATCATTATTTGGACATACGTATGAATTTCAGTCTCTCAGGGAAGTCATGGCGAAAGCCAATGAAGAGAAGTCCGGCGACAAGCTGGCAGGAGTTGCGGCAGAGTCCGCAGAGGAACGTGTCGCTGCTAAAGTCGTTCTCTCACAGATCACCTTGAAAGACCTTAGGAATCACCCGGCCGTCCCCTATGAACAGGACGAGGTGACAAGGATCATCCAGGACGGAGTAAATGAGTCCATTTACCGGGAATTTGAGCATATGACGGTGGCTGAGTTCAGAGAATGGATCCTGGACGAGCGTACATCGGGGGAAATGATAAAACGTGCATCCCGCGGTATTACAAGTGAAATGATCGCGGCGGTCTGCAAACTGATGGGAAATCTGGATCTGATCTATGCAGCCAAAAAGATCAGAATTACCGCACACTGTAATACCACGATCGGTCTGCCCGGTACTTTTTCTTCAAGACTGCAGCCGAATCATACGACGGATGACCCGAAAGGCATCATGGCCTCTGTCATGGAAGGATTCAGCCTTGGCTGCGGAGATGCAGTGCTCGGATTAAATCCTGTGGATGATTCCGCTGAGAGTGTTGCACGTATTTTAAAGGGATTTGATGAATTTAAGCATCAATGGGAAATTCCCACACAGATCTGCGTGCTGGCCCATGTGACAACGCAGATGGAAGCGATTCAGAAATTCCAGGCACCGATGGATCTGATGTTTCAGTCGATCGCAGGCTCCCAGAAAGGAAATGAGGCGTTCGGGATCAGTGGAACGATGATTCAGGAAGGCTATGAGATGATGATGCGCGAAGGAACGTCGACCGGACCGAATGTCATGTATTTTGAGACGGGACAGGGATCAGAACTCTCCTCCGAGGCACATCATGGGTGGGATCAGGTCACGATGGAGGCAAGGTGCTACGGATTTGCAAAAAAATATCACCCGTTTCTGGTCAATACGGTCGTCGGTTTTATCGGTCCGGAATACCTTTACAACTCAAAGCAGGTGATTCGTGCAGGTCTGGAAGATCATTTCATGGGGAAATTAAGCGGTATTTCCATGGGCTGTGATACCTGCTATACGAATCACATGAAAGCAGATCAGAATGATCTGGAAAATCTGGCAGCGCTTCTTGTGGCGGCGGGCTGCAATTATATCATGGGAGTACCGCAGGGCGATGACTGTATGCTGATGTATCAGAGCAGCGGCTATCATGAAGCTTCGGCCCTCCGGGAGATCTTCGGACTGCGTCCGATTCCTGAGTTTGATGCATGGCTCGAAAAAATGGGATTCTCAAAAGATGGAAGACTGACTTCTCTGGCGGGAGATGCTTCCGTATTCCTGACAGACAAAGGAGGGGTGTGACATGGTAGATGAAAAACAGCTGCGTGATATCATCCAGCAGGTGCTGGGCGAAATGGAGGTGACGAAGGACAGTCAGGGGAAAGCAAGCGTACAGCATGCGACAAGGCGGACAGAAGCTGTAAAAGAGCAAGTGGATGCGGGAAGTATACCAGACGTATCAGAGGCAGATATCCGCAGACAGTATCTTGTGGAGCATCCGGTGAACAGAGATGCATTTTATGAAATCAAACAGGCGGCACCGTGCCGGCTCGGGATCGGAAAGGCAGGGGCACGTTACAAAACATTGCCGTACCTGCAGTTTCGGGCGGCACATTCCGCCGCTCAGGATGCCGTATTCTCAGATGTTGATCCCAAATTCGTAGAACAGCTGGGGCTATTTACAGTTCAGACCCAATGTGAGAATAAAGATGTATATTTGACTCGTCCGGATCTTGGCAGAAAGCTGAATGAAGAAGGCGTTAAGGCTGTCAAAGAAAAGTGTGTGAAAAATCCCAAAGTGCAGATTTATGTGTCGGATGGTTTAAGTTCGGCCGCGGTTGAGGCAAACACCAAAGATGTACTGCCCAGTATTCTGCAGGGACTGAAAAGTTACGGGATCGAAACAGGAACCCCATTTTTTGTGAAATACGGACGTGTTGGAGCGATGGATCAGATCTCAGAGCTGACAGGAGCCGATGTCACCTGTGTACTGATCGGAGAACGGCCGGGTCTTCTGACGGCAGAATCGATGTCGGCTTATATCGCATACAAAGCAACGGTGGGCATGCCGGAATCTAAAAGAACCGTTGTATCCAATATTCACAAAGAAGGTACGATACCGGCAGAGGCGGGCGCCCATATCGCCGATATTATCAAGACGATACTGGACAAAAAAGCAAGCGGAACGGATCTGAGAATCTGAGAAAGGAGGAAAACCGGATGAAAGGTGATTCTTTAAAAGCAAAGGTACTTGCAGCCAGGGTGATCCCGAATGTAAGTCCCGAACTTGCAAAACAGTTGTCATTGACGGAAGAACAAAAATCACTGGCGCTGCTGACGAGTGATTGTGATGATGTGACATATACAGCGCTCGATGAGGCGACCAAAAAAGCAGATGTTTCTGTCGTATATGCCAAGAGCTTTTATGCGGGAGCCGCCAATGCAAATACCAAACTCGCCGGAGAAGTGATCGGCATTCTCGCCGGGCCGACACCGGATGAAGTGAAAAGTGGTCTGGAGCAGGCGGTGTATACCATCGAACATGAAGCGGCATTTGTGTCGGCCAACGAAGATGACAGTATCGCATATTATGCACACTGTGTCTCAAGCACAGGTTCTTATCTGTCAGAAGGAGCCGGAATCCGCAAAGGAGAAGCGCTGGCGTATTTGATTGCGCCGCCCCTGGAATCGATGTATGGGCTGGATGCAGCACTGAAGGCAGCGGATGTACGTCTGTGTGTCCTGTATGCGCCCCCGTCGGAGACAAATTTCGGCGGCGGACTTCTGACGGGGACACAGTCTGCCTGCAAGTCTGCATGTGAGGCGTTTGCACAGGCGGTGGAATCAATAGCTGATAATCCAATCCGATAGCTGGCGGAGGTAGAAGATGAAAGCATTAGGCATGATAGAAGTATATGGAATGGTCCCGGCTGTGGAAGCACTGGATGCAGCCTTGAAAGCGGCAGATGTGCATGTGACAGAAGTAAAACCTGTCAAAGGAGGTCTAGTGACGGTTATGATAAACGGTGATGTGGGAGCTGTCAAAGCGGCTGTGGATGCGGCCCAGGCAGCCGCAGAGCGCACGGGGACAGTGAATGCCGTGCACGTGATTGCCAGACCGGCAGGAGGGCTTGAAAAGATTCTGGGATCAGAAACTTCTGTGCCGGAGCCGGCTCAGGAAAAGCCGTCGGCCGAAGATTCACAGCCGGAAGTTAAGACACAGCCGGCCGCAAAAGAGCAGCAGCCGGAAAAAGCACAGCCGGCAGATGCGCTTCAGGCAACAGAAACAATCTTGCAGCCGGAGGAAAAGACAGCAAAGAGCAAAACAGTGAGAACAAAGCCGGCACAGGCAAAAGAACAGGAGTGATAGCGTATGCAGTTATATGACAAAGACCTTTTGTCGGTACAGGAAGTCCGGGAATTGGTGGAGAGGGCCAGGGCTGCGCAGGAAGAGCTGAGCAAAAAAGACCAGCATGATGTGGACCGGCTGGTGAAATCCATTGCACATGCCGGAGTGCGCAATGCACAGAGGCTCGCAGAGATGGCACATGAAGAGACCGGTTTCGGCGTGACGGCGGATAAGGTAATCAAAAATGTATTTGCAAGCAAAGGCGTCTATGACTATATCAAGGATATGAAAACCATCGGAGAACTGTCCAGGGATAATGAAAAGAAACTTCGGACACTGGCGGTGCCGGTGGGAGTGATCGCTGGATTGATACCGTCTACGAATCCTACCTCAACAGCTCTTTACAAGGCGCTGATTTCAGTGAAATCCGGCAATGCCATTGTATTTTCACCGCATCCGAATGCACTGGAATGTATTCTAGAGACGGTGAAAGTTATCCGGCAGGCACTTGCGGAAGCGGGCGGCAATGAAGATCTGGTATCCTGTATCACAATCCCCACGATGCAGGCGACAGACAATCTGATGAAACATCCGGATATTTCAATGATTTTGGCAACCGGCGGTTCTGCGATGGTGAGAGCGGCTTATTCATCCGGAACACCGGCAATCGGTGTGGGGCCAGGAAACGGACCGGCATTCATTGAAAAGACGGCGAATCTGAAAAATGCTGTGCGCCGGATCATAGAGTCGAAGACATTCGACAATGGGACAATCTGTGCGTCGGAGCAGTCGGTGGTATGTACTTTTGAGATGGAAGCTGCAGTTAAAGAAGAAATGCAGCGTCAGGGAGCCTATTTTCTGAATGATCAGGAACGAAAAAAACTTGGGGAATTCATTCTGCGTGCAAACGGGACGATGAATCCGATGATTGTCGGACGTGATGCACGGCACATTGCAAAGCTTGCAGGGCTTACGATTCCGGAAAAAACAAGAGTAATCGTGGCGAAAGAAGACGGCGTCGGACGGGGCCATCCGTACTCAAATGAAAAGCTGGCTCCGATCCTGGGATTTTATACTGCCGGTGATTATGTGGAAGTATGTGATCTCTGCCGGGAGATTCTGTACTATGAAGGAGCCGGGCACACATTTTCCATCCATACAGAGGATGAAAAAATTGTTGACTATTTTTCCAGGCGTATTCCGGTTTCCCGGCTTTTGGTCAATACTTCGAGTGCTATCGGCGGTATTGGAGGATCTACAAACCTTGCGCCTGCACTGACACTTGGATGCGGAGCCATCGGAGGAAGCGCTACTTCAGAGAACGTAGGACCGATGCATCTTTATAATCTGCGTTATGTGGCGTACGGAACCAGGGAAATTGATGAGATCAGGGCTGAGGCACCGAGTTGTCCGGAAGGAATTTGTAATGATTCCGGAGTATCACGGGAATCAGTAGATGCAATTGTGAAAAAAATTATAGAAAAACTTCAGGCGGTTTGATAAGGAGGAATTATTATGGCAGCAATGCAGGCGTTGGGAATGATTGAGACAAAAGGACTTGTCGCAGCGATCGAGGCGGCGGATGCGATGGTGAAAGCAGCAAATGTTATGTTGATCGGGAAAGAACATGTTGGCGGCGGACTGGTGACAGTTATGGTGCGCGGAGATGTGGGGGCTGTTAAAGCAGCTACAGATGCAGGTGCAGCGGCAGCAGAACGTGTGGGAGAACTGGTCTCTCTGCATGTAATCCCAAGACCACACGAGGAAGTGGAGAGTATCCTTCCGAAATAAAAAAGGGAGGTGTTAAATGTGAAAGTATTCACAGAGACAATGGTCCGGGATATTCTGAAAACATCCCGCGATCCTGTATTTCAGGTGCCGGAGGGAAAGATTCTCTCTCCGGCGGCAAAAGAATACCTGCAGCAGCAGAAAGTTGAAATCCGATATCAAAAAGATGAAATGACTGCTGTCAAGACTGCTGCGCCGACGGGATACTCGGATTATGAGACGGGAATGCTTTATGAGACAAAGCCAGAACACATGACACATCTGGCGGGAAACCGGCTGGTACCGAAAAATCATCCGCGCATTGTATTCCGGGGAAAACTTGACACGCTGGGAGCCGCCGTTGTGCTTACCCAGATTCAGCTGGAAGAAGTCGGAGGACCAAAAGAACTGATTGCTGATCTTTCAGACATCATGAGGGTTCTGAGAGAAATGATGAAGTGTGACGTGCTGGATGAGCCGTTTAAAAATGACATGATCATCGGGCTTACCCATGCACAGTTAAGAGAACGTTCGCATGATCCTATGAAATTTTACGGAGTAAAGCAGATGATTCCGCCGGATTATAGTCTTGGAGCAGTTCATGCTCTGCTGAACCGCCTGCGAACAGCGGTGAGAGAGACAGAGACTGCAGCGGCAGACGCCTTTTTGCAGGGTACACAGGTGATGAGAAAAGATATTCTGGAAGAGCTGAACCGCCTCTCGAGCGCCGTGCATATTATGATGTGCAGATATCTGGGCGGCGGCTATGGAGTGAATAAGTCCAGCGGTGATATGTCAAGAGGGAAATAATTAAATTTTCAGGTCATTTT
>CAZUNG010000030.1:0-20116 GCA_964621905.1 uncultured Ruminococcus sp.
AAACCATGTCTCTTTTTATCCTTTTTTCAATTTGCGCAACTTATTGTACCTTATCCAATCTTAAAATTAATGATTGAAGTTTGAGTGAGAAGGTATAAAAAATATGCTCTCCTTATAAAGCAGCCTGAATTTGCACTGATTTTATAAGAAGAGCATATTTTATTTTCACAGACTTTAAATGCTATTCAGACAGTAATCCTGCAGGCGTTAGGCAACCTGTACATTAACAGCCTGTAAACCGCGGTTTCCCTGAGTTGTATCATAAACAACTGACTGGCCGTCTTCTAATGTTTTGTAACCATCCATTGCGAGACCGGAAAAATGAACAAATACGTCAGATCCGTCTTCGCCTGTAATAAAACCATAGCCTTTTTCTGCATTAAACCATTTTACTGTACCTTTATTCATGAAAGATACCTCCTTAAATTTTATTGCATTTTTCACTAAATAAAAAAATGCATACCCTGCAAATCATTAATAGAATAATGACCTACAAAAATATGCGAAATCAAAACTTATTAAAAATACTTCTATACTATACCATATGGATATGTAGAAGTCAAGAAAAAATTAAAACATGAAATATATATGAAATCAGGAAGAACAATGGTACGCTTTTAAATTTACAGGTATAATAAACGTGCCGCCATTTTTGACAGAAAAGCCGTCGTCAACATGTATGCGGAACAAACCGGCTGGAAATATTAGTAAGACAGTCATATAATTTCAGGCTTGTTCTATCGGTAATTTTCTGTACACTTAGCACATTTGAAGTCACGGCTGCATTTAAAACGGGTTACAGAGTCATCAAAACGATCACAGGTGCTCTTGGTGAATGTTACAGTATGAATTACTTTGCTGGCGTCTGTCGGACATTTGTAATCATAAGTTTTTGTATAATCCATAATAAACCTCATTTCTGTACGAATACTGGCATCTATTATTATAATATGTTACATCTAAAAATTCCAGCTATTTCTGATATAAAAAAATAGTGCAACCAAATAGACCGTGCGGACCTCTAATAGATAGGGGCAAAAAGGATATGATTTTTTACAGAAATGTAAATTATTATAAAAAATTTATATTCATGCGTAAGATTGGCGGATTATATGCTATAATAAAACCTGTTGAATTTTAGAGGAATTGGAGTAAAAATGTCGATGAACGAAGCGAAAGATAAGAAAACGTTACCTGACTTGGAATCACAGATTGATTTGGCCATGGATAAAATCATTCAGGATACAATCGGCCATATTCCAGTGTCGGATCAGATAGACAACCCTGAGACAAAAATGAAAAATAAAAAAGAGCCAAAGGTG
Source organism: uncultured Ruminococcus sp. (assembly GCA_964621905.1). GTDB lineage: Bacteria > Bacillota > Clostridia > Lachnospirales > Lachnospiraceae > Ruminococcus_G. The sequence continues at coordinate 1,323 of CAZUNG010000030.1, forward strand.
AAAGAGTCGAAGAAAAAGGAAATAAAGCCGGAAATAAAAGTACCTCCGGTGTACAACAGGATTGCGGACACACCCGAGGAAGAGGAAGATATGCCGAAAAAGAAAAAAGGAACTGCAGGAAAGATTATTCTTGCCCTCTTTGTGTTGGCACTGTTGTCCGGAATCGGAGTTTACGGGTATTATGCGCATTATTACAGCGATAAATTTTTTCCGGGTACGACGATCAATAATATGGAATGTGGAGGCATGACTGCGGATCAGGCAGAGAAACTGATAAAGAAAAAGGTTGAAGACTACCGCATCGATCTGAAATTCAGAGGAGATGAAATAAAGAACTTTGAAGGACAGTCGATATCCTATGCCTATGCACCGGATGGAAGTGTTGAAAAGTCACAAAAAGAGCAGAATCCATTGCTGTGGGTTACAGGGTATTTTGAACCGGCTCATTATGAGGTGGAGGAAAACATCACATATGATGAAAATGCACTCAGGGAACAGGTAATGGCGCTGGACTGCATGCAGGCTGGAGCAATGCAGGCGCCTGCTGATGCGTATATTGCATTTCAAAACGGCCATTTTGAGGTTGTTCCGGAGGTGGAAGGAACAACGATCGATACCGAGGCATTTTTTAATGCCGTAAAAGAGGCGGTATCGCAAAGTAAAACAGAGCTCTCTGCGGAAGAGCAGGGGGTCTATGCGCAGCCCGGAGTGCGCAGCAATGACGAGGCGCTCAATCAGCAAGTGGAGGAATTGAATTCGCTTACGACGGCCAGCATTATCTATCAGCTTCCCACGGGAGAAGAAGTACTGAATGGAAATACGATACGTAACTGGCTTTCCATTGATGAAAATGGTCATTATTATAAAGATGATGCTGTTATGCAGCAGAAGATTGCGGAATACGTTGCTGATATGGCATCCCGCGTTGATACCGTAGGCAAGGAACGGCCGTTTATGACAACCAGCGGACAGGAGATTACCGTAGGCGGAGGATCCTATGGATGGAAGATTGACCAGAGACAGGAAATTGCCGAGCTGACGAAAAATATTGCCAATAATGATCAAATCGCCAGGGAACCTGTCTATGCAAGCAGAGAAGTTTCCACGGAAAATAATGGATTTGGAAATACTTATATTGAGATTAATCTGACTGCTCAGGAATTGTATTATTATCAGGATGGACAGCTTGTCATTGAATCATCGTTTGTATCCGGAAAGATGACAAGTGACAGATATACGCCGCCGGGAATCTTCACCCTGACTTACAAGCAGAAAGACAGGGTGCTTCGGGGAGATAAACTGCCGGATGGAAGCTACTCATATGAGTCACATGTGAATTACTGGATGCCGTTTAACGGGGGAATAGGTCTTCATGACGCATCCTGGAGAGGATCATTTGGAGGGACAATCTATAAGAACGGAGGTTCGCATGGCTGTATCAACCTGCCATACTCTAAGGCTCAGGCGATTTATAATATTATAACGAAAGATGTGCCGATTCTGTGTTTTTACACAGAGGCGTATTCAGTAAGATAAGTACGGAATGAAAAACCGGTTCTCGGAGAATGCTGAGTGCATATAAGGCAGTAGGGAAACAAACGCACAAAATCATCGGCATTGCAAGGCAAGAAGGAAGGGGCTGTAAAAAAAGTCCCCTAAAAGAAAAATCGCTGAGGTCGTGAGACTTCAGCGATTTTTTGGTATAATTAATTATGCGACTAAATAAAAATACCAATCATAATTATACTGTAAGACAGCTAAAATTACCATTGGAAATTGAAAAATTAATTGATATTTCTGATCCGGTATACACTTTCTGCGAAGTGATGGAGCACATCGACCTATCAAAATATTTTGTAGTAGAGAAAGGATACAAAACAGGTCGTCCAAGATGTGATAAACAGAAACTTCTCAAAGTGATACTCTTTGCTTTTATGGAATACGGAGTCTGTTCTCTTAGGTACATCGAAAAGCTCTGCAGAAACGACATTCGATACATCTATCTTCTTGATGGCATGAAGGCGCCTTCCTTTGCCACTTTCGGCAACTTCATCCGAAATGAACTTACGGAGTCGATGGAACAAATTTTTCGGGATGTAAATGTCTTCATCTTTGACCAAGAGCATGTTGACCTGGAACACGCCTATATCGATGGTACTAAAATAGAGGCTAATGCAAACCGCTATACCTGGGTATGGAAAAAATCCTGTACAAAGAATCGAGGAAAAGTCTTTGAAAAAATCTCCTTGCTGATTGATACCATGAACCAAGAAGTGTTAGGATATTTCGGTGTGAAACTTGAAAAGCGGGAAGAGTATGCGATTGATTATGTTTCCGAACTGCTGGAAATGTACAAGAAAGGAAGAAATCTGGATGAATCCACTTTTGTCTCTGGCTGTGGTCATAAGAAAAGCATTCCGCAAAAACAGTACCAGGAATTACAGGGATATCTTGAACGTTTAAAAACGTATGCACATCGTACAGAAATCTGCGAAGATGAAAAAAACAGTTATTCCAAAACGGATCATGATGCCACATTTATGCGATTAAAACGAGATTACATGGGAAATGACCAGCTGCTTCCGGCATATAATCTCCAGACTGCCGTGTGTGATGAATACATCGCGGTAGTAGATGTCAAACATTACGCTTCAGATATGGAATGTTTTGTTCCACTTATGGAGAAATTTAATGAGATATACGGACATTATCCGAAATATTCCGTTGCCGATGCAGGGTATGGTTCCTACAATAACTATCTTTATTGTGAAGAGCACGGGATGGAAAAGTATATGAAATTTACCATGTTCAAAAAAGAAACAGCAGATAAAAAGTATCAGGAAAATCCATATCGGTCTGTAAACTTCGAAAGAGATGAATCCGGAAACCTGATCTGTCCGAATGGAAAGAAATTTCTTTTCAAGTATAAACGGCATATCTATAAGAATAAGTATGACAGAACCGAAGAACTCTATGAATGCAAATCTTGTGAGGACTGCCAATATAAAAAAGAATGCTGCCCCAAGGCATCTGGCAACAGAACCATTCGGATGAATCAGGAAGTAATTTCAAACCTTGAATCCGTACACGGAGCACTTTTGCGGATGAATCGAAGTATTCAGGCCGAAGGAACATTTGGCATCTTAAAATGGGATAAGTCTTATAAAAGATTATTTCGGAGAGGCGAGAAAAATGTAATACTCGAACTCACACTGATTTCCTGTGGATTGAACCTTTACAAATATCATAATAAAAAGCTGCGAAAAGAAGAGACTGCTTAAAATCGAAAGATTATATGCTTAGTCTTATGAACTGCACGCTTTTTTTACCAAAACCAAGAATCGTACGAAACAGCAGAGATTCAAACAAGGAATCACCAGAAACCGGCATTTTCCGATTCTGGCGATTCCTAACTTAGGACTTTTTTTACAGCCCCTTTTTTCTATGAGTCTAGTGAATCTGCAATCGGCACATTGGTTTTCCTGAAAAATCTTCTGTAAAATGAAAATACACTAAAACACAGGAGGTTTTGATGATGGCAAGCATTTATGAAACGATAGGTGGAACCTATCAAAGACAAGGAGACTATGAACTTCCCGGTTTGAAATTGCTATCCGAAGAACAGTTTATCGGTGTGTGGGGACAACGGTATCGACGGCATTTGAAACAGAATCATCGTATTCTCTACTACAATCTGCTAACTTCCGAGACACTGAACGAACATATTGCAGAGGTAGACCGTCAAGCAGAGAATATGTTCCAGTCCCTTGTAAAATCACTTTCCGAAAAAGAAAATGTAACAGAAAAGATGAAAGCCAATGTCCCTATGGAGTGGATACAGAGAATGAATAACATCCGCAGCCGAGCCGCAGAAATTGTATATGCAGAGGTGATTTTCATATGAGAGAGCAGAAATATCACCTTTATCTTTTGGGCAGAGAGCGACGATTTATCATCGAAAATCTCGTTTGGTTTCAAAATAAATTACGTGAGGAAGAACGATATACCGACGCTGTAGACGATTTAATTATTAAGTTTTTAAAGGCAAAGCTGAAGAAAATCAGAATAAAATAGAACGAACCGGAGAGAGCGAGCCGCTTTCTCCGGTTTTTCTGCATTAGCTTAGCGAGCAGAGTGTTTATGGACAGGTTTGTCCAAAACAGTAAAACTCGTTAGGGCGTTGCCCCTAATACCCCTTGTTTACTTAATGGGTGGAAATAGGTTAGACTCACAGCAATATGCTTGAGTATTACAGTCGCTGTATGCCATTCATCCAATAGTCACTCCGGTTGAAAGGATAAATTATATTACGGCTAAGAAAATCCCGTAAATTCTATGGCGAGATCTGATTTACAACTTTTGACGGTAAAATTTCTGCATAGAAACAATTTTTAGTGTTTTACCGTTTTCCTTCTGTCGTACAGGACAACGCCTACAATTCCAGCATCTGCTGCGAAGAGCAGTGATACCCACAGCCAGATATTGCTGTCATCACCAGGCTGCGGGGAAGAAGTAGGTTTGTCCGTAGGCTTGGGATCATCATTACCCGGGTCTACCGTAGGAGAGGGAGTAGGTTCTGTCGGTTCCGTTGGGTTTGTAGTTGGCCTATAGTTTGGATCTAAAGCACCGCAGACAGTACATTTGCCGTTTTTATAGGTATGGGCAAGTTTAGCAATCGGTTTACCTTTATAATTGGCTGTATTATTGGCAGCAAGCAGCATTCCACCGTTCATAGTAAAGCAGCAGGATGCCTTCGTGCTCCCGCCATTGACATAAATCGCACTTTTGCTGCTTTTTACGGTTTTGATGGTACCGCTTGTCAAGGTCAAAGACGCAGCTTCTGTTCCCGCAGCATTGGCGTTGACCGTTATTGCATGATTTGTAGTTTCCGTGTCGTTTACGATCACGCCACCGCCCACCGTATCCTTGACCTCAAGTCTGCCTCTTAATTTGATATTCGTCGTCAGAGTCTTTTCGTTCAGGTCCAGAACAATATCCTTGCCTTCTGCAATCGTAAGGGCTTCGGTTGTTTCCTGGAGCAACTTGATCTCGTTGCTGCCGTCAGCCGCCTCACCAATCGCATCCGTTATCGTCGCATAGTGTTTCGTGCCGATGGTAGCCACTTGCGTACAGTCATCGCCCCCTGTGCAATCTGTTCCAGCCGCAAATGCAGTCATTGGAACCATTGTCAGAACCATAACAATCGCCAAGAGAACAGAAAGCCATTTCCTTTTGAATATAAAAAAACTGACCTCCTTCAAGTTTTGTTGTCAACTCGAAGGAGGTCGTACATTCATTTTCATCCGCCGAGTTTTAGGCATAGTTAGCCCTCGGAGGGTTTGCTCATACAGTTGATATCTCTTTTCATCATATTTCGCAATAGGCTTTCGCAAAATAACTTGTATTATACCGTAAAAGACTTGCTATTTTTGCGTTTGGATTTTTCCTAAATCAGACGATCTGTTTGTGTGTGTTCCTGTTACTCGGCTGCTCTGCTGCATATACGATATCACACCTTTCGCATATTTGTGCTAAAGAATAAAGAAGACGCTTCTCATTTTGAGTAGCGTCTTTAATACATGTGTGTTATCCAGTGACAATTTTAAGGTCTCACTTCAACTGGGTTTACCGGCGAGTTTTTCTGTAAATATTCCGTTATGGCGTCCATTGCGGTATATCCCAGCTCATGGGGGGGGCCTTCTGTCGCTAGGGTATCCATATAATCATTTACCGCAAAGGAGACAGTGTAGGTTTTGTCCTGCTCGATGAGCGTACCGTCTGCCAGAGTCATCGAAGCCACCTTGTCGTCCTTCATCTTAACCGTCATGCCTGCCCAATAGTAGGGGAAGGTGGCTGTTTCAAGAACCTCTTTCTCCGGATTGGCAACAGGGTAGGAAGAATTTACATCATCCGCATATCGCACCATCGTCTTACCGTTCTCCAAAAGCTCCTGAATCTGTGCGCCAGTTAGCGTCATTTGCATAATGGCACTTCGGGATTTCTCATAATCACCGGGTACAGACACCGTGATCCAGTCATACAGCAGCGGCCCTTCATAATATTTCGAATGAACACCCTCACGGTTCTTTACCTCTCCGATGCGCTGGCCATCCGTAACCAAGGCAATGTCGCTGCCGCCTTTGGCGTGAATCATCTCAGCGATGATCTGCACCGTTTCTTCATGGGTAAAGTCCTTGGCGAATGTGCCGACATAGGCCGTCCCATCCTCTGCATTTTCAGAAAGATAGGAATGATGAACCTCGTCGATCAGCTCTGCCAAGCCGCTGAGGTCGTGTTTGCCGTCGATTGCTTCAATGATATAGTCTGCGGCCTGGATAATGATATCCTCATAACCGTTATAGAGCATGGGAGCCTTGATCCCGTCCAGATTGCCGTACCACAACTTCCGCAACGAAGGAATCGTCTGCTCATTGGCGGCGTCCTTTACAGGGTAAATCACACTGCCGCTGTAGATATTCATCTTGATTTGGCCCTCTTCGGACGAGAACCATTCCATGACACGCAGGGCGTTCTCCAACTTTTTCTCATTCCCCGGCTCCTCCAAACGCTTGGCAAGCCCAATATTATAGGAAATGCCTGTGCCAATGATGGCGTCCCCAGCCCGGTTATAAAATGGAATCGCCTGGAACTTATCGGGGTTTTCCTCAACGAGAGCAAACAGCTTATTCTGCGCTCCCCATGCAAACTGCATAGCCGCCTCTCCGGTGAGCATCCGTTCCTTAAAAACAGCAGCGTCCCACAAGCCGAAATTCTTGCTGTTGTCAAAAGCACCGGCGTCAATCAACTCCTGCACCATCTGAATTCCAGCCCCAAACCCTTCTTCTGCACTGGCGTTACCAGCCAGATATTCTTTTTCCCATTCTTTGCCTTCCACCGTATATAGGTACTCGGCCTGGGAATAGGTCGTCATCGTAGTAAAATAGTAGCCATTGGCCGCCCCGCCAAAGACAATCGGGGTGATATCGTCGGTTTCTTCCCGAATCTGACGGCAGAGGGCAAGCAGTTCCACAAAGGTATGCGGCTCCTGCCAGCCATGTTCAGCGAACATCTCCTTGTTATACAGAATACAGCGGATAGTTGCAGACCCTGGAAGCTGATAGACATGCCCGTTCAAATCATACTGGTTTAGGATAGAGGGTTCAAATTTCTCACAAAATCCATACCCCGACAGATCTACCAAATTTTCTTCGGCATCTTTTTGCGACAGCGGCAGGGTGCCCGTATAAATATCAGCAATATCTTGATTTTTAATCTGCATCATCAAGTTGGAAGTGGTATTCCAGCCGTCATAGTAGACAAATTCAAAGTTAATGTCCGGGAACTTCTCCTTTAAAGCTTCTTCAATCGGATAGTCAGCCCGTCCGATCACAGTCAGGGTGTTGTCATCTTTCTTCTTTCCATCACTGCACCCTGTAAACAGCGATAGCATCATTACTAATAGAAGCAGAACAGCAAGAACTCGTTTCGTTTTCATCTCTTTACTCCTCCTTGATACACCAAGTATTCAGTACTTTCAACACTTCATTTATCACCAGTGGTTTTGATAAATGCAAATCCATGCCAGCATCAATCGATTTCTGTATATCCTCCGGTAATGCATTCGCACTCAACGCAAAAACCGGAATACTCCGGGCGTCAGGCCGTGACATCGCACGAATTGCTCGTGTGGCACTGCGCCCGTTCATATTCGGCATCATGATATCCAGCAGGATGGCGTCATATTCTCCCGGCTGTGACTGTTCAAACGTCTCTACAGCTTGGTATCCATCTTCAACCGCATCACAGATAAGCCCAGCACGTTCAAGCAACCTCGTCATTGCTTTTCGGTTCATGGGAACATCTTCGGCAAGAAGTATATGGTACTGACGCAGGGCAGTTTCTGTATGATTCCCATCCTCGGCGGGCTGTTCTTCCGCTGCACAGATGGAAAGAGCCAAGATCACCTTGAATGTGCTTCCCACATCCTTTTGACTTTCTACGGTAATTTGTCCGCCCAGCAGGTCAACCAACTCTTTGGTAATCGCCATACCAAGACCAACGCCGGTATAGCGGGTACGAGCCGAATCTTCCTCTTCTTTGTCATCCCAATCTTCTTGTGCAAAGCGGTCAAAGATATGCTCTACAAATTCCTGACTCATACCGATTCCGGTATCGGAAATAACGAAGTGGTATTCTGCACTTTCGTCGCTCAAAAGGGTATCGTATGCTGTAAAATGAATCCTACCGCCCGGTTTGGTATATTTCACTGCATTGCCAAGGATATTTAACAAAATATGGTTCAGAAGCCTTCTGTCTGCAATAACATTCGGGTGATGTATGCCGGAGAAATCTGTTTGTAAAGTCAGTTCTTCTTTTGCAATTCGGCCTTGCATCATACGGGTCGCTGAATCCAAAAAGTGGTTCAGGTGGAGTGGAGAATTTTTGACCTTCATATTGCCATGCTCAACCTGAGACATATCCAGAATCTCATTGACCAGATCCAACAAATAATTGGATGATTCGGTGATGTTATCCATGCACTCGCTGACCGCTTCACAGTCACGAGCCTCCATGCCGCCTCTCGCAATCTCTGTCCAACTGATGATTCCACTTAAAGGCGTCCGGATATCATGAGACATACGGGACATAAAATCACTTTTTGCTTTGTTCGACTGTTCGGCTATTTGGGTAGCAGCCCGAAGTTTATCGTTTTGCCTGCGCTCTTTATATCTTCTGATGATAATAAGTATGATAGTAGTTGTCAGAATGGAAAAACCCAAAATAAGCACTAAAAACAGACTATAAACCGTAGGGGAGATTCTATCCGCCATACGGGATGTTTCTACGATAAAAACCGCATTCCAGTCCTGTACTCCCAGTGAGTGATAGGAGATGTAATACTCGTTCCCTAAATAACGAACGAGAGAGACGCCGCTTTCATCTTTTTGAATCGTCTCAATCATCTGATCGTAACTGTCGCCTTTTACAAAATCAGCGTTTTTCAAAGCTGCCAAAAGATTGTGCGAATGGGAGATGTCCAGCGTACCGCCTTGATTGCTGACCTTGCGCCCGTTGTTTGCCATGACAAAAGCATCGGCAACCGTTCCAAAATCACCGAGGGACAAGTCGATATCGAATACCGACTCATCCGTTGCCATGACCATATAAGGGAAAATTTTGCCGTCTGCGGTGATAATCGGTTTTTCAAGCTGCTTCACAAAGCAGATATACCGTTCCTGATGGTCTTGCAATTCGGCAAGGTCACCGAGCATCACCGTTTCATTTTCATGCAAGGTTCCTATCGTACTATTGAAGCTCTGCCATTGGGCAATCCTTCCCGCCGCAGCGGTGTAATAATAGCCTTTATTGTCCATCAGGAGCAGGAGATTGTTGGTTTCTTCCAATCCGTGGGCTTTCTGAATCCGCCCCAGCATTTTAAGGGCGTCCTCCGCAGTGGCATAAGATTCAAACTCCATCGTATCCGCCATAGAGTTTACTTTCTCCCAATGGCTATCGAAGTAACTCGATATGCTGGACGTGATTTTTTCAGAAACGGTTTCCAGCGTCAGCATTTGTTCTTTCTCGAGACTGTTTGTAACCGTAAAAATCGTAAACAGGATCATCAAAGCCATAAGCAAGATGAGTACACCTATCATGATGATGAATCTGATATACTCTCTGGGAGTTTTCTTTTTTGCAGTTTTCACATCAATCTTTTTACTCATCTGTGCTCATCCATTTTTTTATTGTACGAATCATCAACTGATAATCCTCGTTTACCTGCCGCATAGGTTCTTCTGTACCCGTAAGACTGCCTGTACGAAGCAGCTCTGTTAAGATACTGCTGGATTCATAAAGATTGGTGTATCCAAAATTTTGGCAGATTCCTTTGAGAGAATGAGCGCCCCGAAAAGCAGAAGCGACGCTTTTACTTTTCATAGCCTTTTGCAGAATGGAGAAACTTTCATCCTCTAAAAATTCCTGCAAAAACTCAGCAACAAACTCCTCGTCCGGCATTCTTGCCATGACATCATCATAATCTCCGCCAAATTCCATATAGCATTCTTTAACGGTCATTGCCGGAACCCCCTTCGTCCTGAACTGCCTGACATCCTTCTGCGTTTTCATTCTCCGCACAGTAATATTCGTGAATATCAATTATTTTTCCAACTACACTGACCGGCGTTGTTGGCTGGTATTTATCCCAAAGAGAGAGGCAAACAATCCGATACCAATGTTCCTTGCCGGTCAAATTCAATTTGCAGTCGTATTGTATTACCGGCGATTCCGGTGTGGTTTGATGGACAAGCTCCACCAATTTTTCCTGATTCTTTTCCCCTAAAATCTGCACATATCGCTTGTCTTGGTGAGGATTGAGCGTAACCGACTTCATGTGCAGTCTTGCAGCATCCCACTTGGATAAAACCAGTATGGAGGGGGAAAGGAGCTGTTCAAACTGAATATCACCGGAAACCGAATTGAAAAACTGGAATTTGGTCTGTTCGTGTTCCAATAGCTGCATAACCGTATTTGTCGCAGGCAATTCATCCTGACGGAGCAGTTCATCCACCATGCTCTTAATATATCGGCCCTTCTGGAGATTTTGTGTATTCATTTCTATCGTTTGTTTGAGCCGATCCTGCACGGCGGTCAGGCACTCTATGAGAAGCGGGTTGAATTGGCCGCACTCACCGTTGGTAATTATTTGAATTGCCGTTTCATGGGAATACGCCTTTTTATACACACGATTACTGGTTAAAGCGTCATAGACGTCAGCCAAGGAAACAATCTGCGCCGTAATGGGAATCTGCGCTCCCTTTAAGCCGTCTGGATATCCACGACCATCCCATCGCTCATGGTGCCACCGGCATATCTCATAGGACATCTTGAGAAGCGGTTCATCTTGAAAGTGGGGAACGCTTTCCAGCATCTCGGCACCCAATTTACTGTGCTGCTTAATGATTTCAAATTCCGATTTTGTCAATTTCCCCGGTTTGTTGAGCATTTCTTCGGGGATTGCAATCTTTCCGATATCATGAATTGCAGAAGCGTTGCATAAGAGCTTTATATCTTCACGGGACATGGGATATCGGTCTGTTCTCTCAGTCAAATTATTCGCCAGAATCTCTGTTATAAACTGAACATTCAGCACATGGGAGCTGCTTTCGCCGTTTCGCTGTTCCACAATATGGCTCAGAATACTCACCATGAGATGGCTGGTTGTTTCCAGCTTATAAACCTGATTGGCTGCCAGAAGCGCCATTCTTCTTTGTCTGTCGTATAGTTTAACCGCATTTTTCACTCGGCTGCGAACTATTACCGCATCAAACGGTCGGTTGATATAATCAGTTGCTCCCAATTCATAAGCTTTCTTTAGATAATCTGGATTTGTTTCGCCCGAAATGATGATAACAGGCAGATTCTCGCTCAGATGAAGCTGGTTCAGTGTTTTGAGAACATTAAATCCATCTACCTTGGGCATTACGATGTCCAGAAGGATCAACGAAAACTCTCTCGCACGCTCTTTCAGCAGGCTGAGCGCCTCCAGACCGTCGTTGACCTGAACGATTTCAAACTCATCTTCCAAAAGTTTTTGCAGCGTCCTGCGGTTCATCTTTGAATCGTCAACGACGAGTATTTTTTCTTTCGTTTGTCTTAGACTTGCCTCGTCGTGATTTTCGTCCTGGATAAGATAGTCCTCATCCAGATTGGTAAGTAATCTGTCCCGCTGCTGTTTGGCACGATACAGGAGCAAATCAGCCCGTTGTAGCAGTTCGCTGGCAATACTTGTCCCGTAATACCCGCCAATGCTGAAGGTGATTCGCAGATTTGGGTTATTCTCATGCCGAACTTTTCGGATATCCGTAAGGATATTCGAAAGAAGGCTCTTAAAATCTTCCTCTTCGATAGGGTCTTTTACCAGGACAAGAAATTCATCTCCGCCAAATCGAATCGTCAGACCAATATTATTGACATCCCGATGTAAAACCGCCGCACATTCACGAATGACCCAATCTCCTACCAAATGACCGTATGTATCGTTAATCTGCTTCAAATGGTCGATATCAATGATGGCCAATGCCGATATTGTTGTGTTGGATAGATTTTCGGTATAATACAGCTTATTGAACACCTGACCGGATGCGTCAAAGTACAGCTTTTTATTATTACGACGCATGATGTGTATGACAAAAAATAGAAGCAATAGGAGCAGCATCAATATCAAAACAATCGAAGTAATAATGGTTACATGTTCTTTGGTTTGATCGAGAAAAACTTCCTTCTCTACAGAAAGGATAAAACTCCAGCCATAGTCATTCAAGGGACGGACAGACACGAATTTTTGAACGTCCTCTGCTGTCGTACACCAAAACTGAACAGGCTCTCTGTTTTGGATCGCCTCAATGATTTCTTCGGCGTTTCCGTTTTCAATCTTGCTGTTCGTTACTCTGTCAAAAAAGCTGGCGTCTCTCTGGCTGCCGGTATATTCGCTATCCGTTACAACATAATTGCCCTTTCTGCCGATGACGCTCGAGAACCCATGCCCATTAAAGCTGGTGATCCGCATTGTATTCTGAATCGAGGAAAGATCCTCCAGAAGTACCATTTTTACGAATTTCGGCCCATCTCCATCCAGTTGAAGCGGATCTTCGTCAAAGTTATACCCATAAAGTATATGTGGCAGAGGATTTTTGTGAGACGGGTCTGTTCCCACGTAACGGAAAACAAAATGCTCGCCATCTTCACTCTCAAAATAGCGTAAAAAATCATTTTCCTCCGCCGTGTACGTATCAAACTGGTCTGAGTACAATCGGCCTTCTTCATCAATGAGGAATATGTGCTCATTCTCCTTGGTTCCGGTTTTAATATGCAACTCCTGTTGAATATCTTCTGTCGTTTGCACTCCACGATCATTCAAAGCTTCAAGAAACAAGTCCATTCTTCTCCAGCGGGTTTCGATAAACTGCTGGATGTTTTTCATATCGTGTTCCGCCATTTGGTCAATATTGGATATAACTATGTCATTTGTATGATTATTCACAAGAGCATACACGCCGCACAGGACGGCCGCCATAATAATAATAATGGCGCTCGTCCAAATTATCTTTTTATTGTATTGCTTGCTTTTATTCATCTTCATGTATATTCTCTTACTTTGGATTAGTTTGTTATTTCAAGTCACGCTACAAAAAAGACCTTCCTCAAGTCTTTTCGAACTCGAAGAAGGTTTTATTGCCCAACATATCGTTCTCCGAGTTTGAGCACAGATAACCCTCGGAGGGTTGTCCACATACATACATTATAAGATTATGGCGATTCTTGAGGCTTTGTCAATCGTTTTATCAAAAATGACTTGATTATTCATAAAAATGACTTGCATTTTGAGGCGATATGTAATATCCTGTTTTTATACAAAGAAGGAGAGTGCCCCGATGAACAGAAACGAGCTTCCGGACTATTCGGTATATATGATAATGGAAAGCTGCAAAAACAATTTGCAGCCATATATTGACGCTTTCATGGAGAAGTGTATATGGATCGGCCCATCGCATGCGCCGATTATACGCAGCAAGAAAGAATTGATTGCTTTCTTTGAAAGTGAAGTACCTCATCTTACTTACTCCGTGCAGAATTTACAGGTCATCCCGGTTCCGATCAACACTACCAGCCTAAACGTGGTGCTGACCTATCTGTCTTTCCTGTATTACCCCAATGGGGAAACCATCACCTTCCGGCAAAGGCAGGAGATTTTATGGGTGGAAAGAAAAGTCAAGGATGTCGAAGGCAATACCAAAAAGGAGTATGCCATTCGGTTTTGCCATGTTTCCAATGAAACACCCTACGACAAACGGGATATGCTTTATCCCAATCATTTCATCGAGATGGATATTGCACAATTATATGCGAGCAAACGGAATTCAAGCAAATTCTCTCTGAAAGGAATTGAAGGTTCCTATTTCTTTTTAGCGAGCAACTCTATTATGTGGATGGAAAGCCAAGGAATCCATACCATCATTCATACGGTAGATAAGGTTTACGAATCCACAGAAAAGCTTGCGATTGTTGCAAATAAATACGCTGACACGCTCTGCAAAGTACACGCAAGCTTTGTTGTCAATCCGCTGTATGTTGCAGAAATAGGGCGTTTTTTTGTGAAGTTGCAGGATGGAACCCGTATCAGTATCCCCGAGAAAAAATATACAACGATAAGGGATGAAATCAAGCGTCGGCTTGCTCAAATAGATGCGGCAAATAAATAAACTCTACGCAAGAGAAAGATCGACGTCAAGCATTCGGCACATTAGCGTACAGAGTGAAAGGAGAATTTATATGATTTTATATTTTTCAGCAACAGGCAACAGTGAGTATGTCGCAAAGAGGATTGGCAAAACGATAGACGATGAAGCTTTAAACCTTTTCAATAAAATTCAAAACAACGATTTTTCTCAAATACATTCGGAGCGTTCGTGGGTGGTGGTTGTTCCCACCTATGCGTGGCGCATTCCTCGTATTGTGCAGGCGTGGCTGACAAAAATACAGCTCACTGGAAATGACGATGTTTATTTCGTGATGACCTGTGGGGGAAGCATCGGAAACGCAGGAAAATATCTTGAAAAGTTCTGCACTGAAAAGAAAATGAACTACCGTGGTTGCATGGGAATTACCATGCCGGAAAACTATATTGCTCTGTTCTCCACACCGACTAAAGAAAAGGCACGGAAAATTATTGAGCAGGCAGAAAGCGTAATAGACCGCACCGCACAGTATATCAAAAATGACGATAACTTTCCGCAATCTGAAATTTCCTTCGGGGATAAAATGAACAGCGGGATTGTCAACGATCTTTTCTATCCAATGTTCGTCCATGCCAAGAAGTTTTATGCTACCGACGCATGTATCTCCTGTGGGAAATGTGTCAAGGTTTGTCCGTTGAATAATGTCCGACTTGAAAATGGAAAACCGGTATGGGAAAAAGACTGCACACATTGTATGGCGTGTATAAGCAAATGCCCCACCGAAGCGATTGAGTATGGAAAGCATAGCAAAGGACTGCCGAGATATGTATTCCCACAGAGTAACGATTAAGGAGATCATAAGGGTGAAGAGTGTTGTAAGGAAACTATAATGAAATGAATTAGAAATTTAAGATGTATGTTGATAAAAACCGTTTTTATTTACTCTCTCAGTTAGAGTGAGCAAAAACGGTTTTTTGTCGAGTTTTATTTCTTTATACAATCCATGAGAATTAAGAATTCCCTCGATCACAAAAATAATGCCGGTTACAACAAACACCCAAGCGACTGTACCGCCTTGATTGAATAGCAGGCAAACACTTGCGGCCATTCCGATCACCGGCTTTATATAGCGGGAAATCATTTGACCTCAATCCATGAATGATTTTCATCCTCCGAGTTTTAGCCGTAGTTAGCCCTCGGAGGTAAATATATCTATTAAAAATGATACCACTCCATGCAGTTTTTTCAATGCTTTCTTTGTAAACTTCCTGATTTTGTCCTTGGCTTTTTCATGAGATTGTGATATGGCCTGCCGGCTGTATTTCAGACATACGGTTGAACAAGCCCCACACAAATGTTAGACCTCTATTTGATGCCGTCTGTCAAACGCAGACGGCTATATTTTTTTGCCTTTTTTGAGAATTACGATCTCTAAATCTTTCTCCCTGCAAAAATAAGAAAAGGAATTAAAAAATATTGCAGTGAGGGGTTGTCAAACGGCCTCTCCCCTTCCTAATAAGTGAAGGGTTCCTTTCGTGGCCTTTGAAAACTGAATGACCGTCCGGATGGGATAGGACTTTGCGATGACAACTCTCCTGAAGAGCCGAGCGAAGCGACGCCGTTTAGCAGGGGCAAGAACGACATTCGGGTGAAGCGGCAAAAATTTCAACTCAAAGGAGGGTCAAATATGGCTATCCCAATCAGCCTGTCACAGAGCAGGCAGATTAATGCCCTCATCAAAAAGCTCTGCTGCAATTATGTGAGCGGCAACTGCCTTTTGCTGGACGACGGAGAAGAACATTTCTGCGTGCAGTGTATCAGCCGCTATGGAATCTACTGCAGCTATTTCAAAAATGCCGTGCTTCCCGCCGACAAGGAATTGTCTGCCGGCATTATACAGCCTATCAATCAAAAGCGGTGTCAAGTCTGTAAGGCAGGCTTTGTCCCCAAGGCGAACAATCAGCGGTATTGCCCGTCCTGTGCTGCTGTTCAAAGACGAATCAAAGCGGCGGAACGCCAGCGCAAAAAACGGGCGGCGCATTCTTCTTCAGGTTTCAGGACGGAGTCCTGACGAGTGTACCTGTTTTACGACTGTAGGAGTATAAACAGTCTGCTCGCTCTGCCAGTACAGGAATTTAAAGGAGAAATATTCCGCTGATTGAAACAGGCGGAAAGGGCGGTATCCACTGTCACGCTTTTTGCGTCTGCAAAGCCGCATCAATCAAGGCTTTTTCAATGCGGAAATTCCCTGATGAATACCGTAATACCTGAACCCACAAAAACAAGGTTCATAACCATGACAGAAAGAAGGTGATGATCTGAATCGATATTTCAAGCGATCCGAAGCAGAAACCTATGTGTTCTACAAGCTGCCAAAGGCTTTGTTCACAGAGGAGAAATACCGTCCGGTTTCTACCGAAGCAAAAATGCTCTATGGCCTGCTGCTTGACCGTATGCACCTGTCTTTGAAAAACGGTTGGGTGGATAAGCAGAACAGAATATATCAATTCTTTACCGTCAGAGAAGCACAGGAAAAGCTGCGTTTCGGGCATGAAAAGATATGCAGACTGTTTTCAGAATTGGAACAGGCAGACCTGATTGTCCGGAAAAGACAGGGCCAGGGCAAGCCCAGCCTGATCTATGTAAAAAAGTTCTGACTTCCGGTTTTCGGATTTCTAAACTTTCAAAAATCAGAAGCTATTAAGACTAAGAGAGTAAGACTGCTTACTTCCCGAAAAAGAAAGAGTACTGGAGGTTAAAAATGTCAGAAAGAATGGAAACCATAAATATTGAATCCCTTATCCCGTTTAAAAATCACCCATTCAAGAATAGAAATGGAATGGAACAGGCGGAGCTGATAGACAGTATCCGTTCCGGCGGATTGCCGGAGCCATTGCTTGTCGTCCCTTTTCGGAACGTAAATATGAGATCATCAGCGGTCACCGGAGAGTTGCCGCCTGCCGGGAATTAGGAATACAAACTGTTCCTGCAATCATAAAGGAGCTCACCAAAGCGGCACACCCATAAGGAAGTAATTTAATTTTGTTGCAGGGCGGCATAGTCAAAAGGCTATGCCGTTCTGCTTTTTCTCTGCCGTTCAATAGTCTGCTTATCCTCGTCCTGTTCCAGTTCCCCGATAAAGTTCCAGACAATTTCAATCTTCTGTCTGCGGTGTCCGCTGGACTTGTCCGGCGCGTGGACAACGATTTTCTTTACAAACTCATTGACGATAGCAGGTGTTAATTCCCGTATTCCTACATACTTTCGGATAACGGCGGCGAAGCTGTCAAAATCCGTCCTGTCCTGTTCGTAAGTATCAACGGCGGCTTGCTCTGCCTTAACAAACTCTGTCAGTTCCTTTTGCTCCGCTTCATACTCGGCTGACAGCTTCAAAAATCGCTCATGGCTGATTGTGCCGCTTATGTCGTCTTCGTAAATCCGCTTGAAAATACGGTCAAGTTCGGCTATCCGTTTCCTTGCCTGTTCAAGTTCTTTTTTCTGCCGCTTTACTGCCTTTTCTGCTTCCTCAAACCTCTGCTGATAGACCATGTTTTGAAAGCTCTGTATATCGTCAAAGAACATAGCCGTTACATCAAATATCCTTTGTAAGACGAACAGCTTTAAGGTTTCTTCTCTGATAAAATGCGCGGAACAAGTACCTGTATTGCTCTTGTAGTTGGAGCAGACATAATGCTCTTGTTTGGGCGTAAAACTGTTTGTTGTGCAAAAGTACAGCTTTTCGCCGCAGTCAGCGCAATAAAGCAAGCCGGAGAATAAGCCTTGCCGTCCTGTCTTTGTAGGACGGCGTTTGTTTGCCCTCAATTCCTGCACCCTCTCAAATACTTTTTCTTCAACAATCGCAGGTTGCGTGTTGAAGAAGATACGGTAATTTTCCGGGGCATTTTGCAGACGTTTTTTCAGTTTGTGGGATTTGGAATAGGTTTTGAAATTGACCGTACACCCTGTATATTCCGGACGTTCCAAAATCCCCGCTATGGTTTTGAAATCCCAACGATAGAGATTATCGGGCATAGCCTTTCCATCACGCTTTGCATAGTAGGCTTTGACTGTCAACACCTTGTCCGCTGTCAGCACTTTTGCTATCTGCATAGGTCCTTTTCCGGCAATACACAAATCAAAAATCCTCTTTACCACGGCGGCAGCTTCCTCGTCTACAATCCATTTCTTTTTGTCGTCTGGGGCTTTCATATACCCATAGGGCGGATTAGTACAAAGATGTTCTCCGGCGTTACCCTTTGCTCGCATGACCGCGCGGATTTTCTTGCTTGTATCGCGTGCGTAAAAATCATTGAACAGATTACGGAAAGGGGTAAAATCGTTGTCGCCCTTGTCACTGTCTACTCCGTCATTGATTGCGATATAGCGAATATCACGCTCGGCAAAGAAACTTTCGGTGTAGTAACCGACTTTCAGATAATCGCGCCCCATGCGGGACATATCCTTGACGATAACCGTCTTGACCTTTCCGGCTTCCGAAAGCCTTATCATTTCATTCCAACCCGGTCTGTCAAACGTAACGCCCGAAACGCCGTCGTC
>CAZUNG010000031.1:0-18246 GCA_964621905.1 uncultured Ruminococcus sp.
TGCTGCCACAGGCACCTGAAGCCTGCGCGTCTGCCAATTCCGCCACTCCTGCATAACTCTTATGATTGCTCGTCTGAACCGACTCGCAAGGTATATTGTATCTGGTTTGCCTGGAAATGTCAATCCCTATTTTACAGTTTTTTGACATCATAAGAAATTACAACAGCTGTATTGGGCCCGGTCATAATATGTTAAAGAAAAAGGGACCTTGATGAATTACAAATACCTGGATATGGAAAGGTATAAGAGAAAACATAAATTTTGAGTATTTTAACAGTCTGTCGTATCCGTATGTTGGATTGACGGTGAATGTTGATATTACAGATTTTTATCAATTGCTGGATCAACAGATTCCGACAATAAAATAATCCCTGTGTGTGCACAGGGATAAAATAAAAAGATGCAGGAGATGGGACTTGAACCCACACGACATTGCTGCCACAGGCACCTGAAGCCTGCGCGTCTGCCAATTCCGCCACTCCTGCATAACTCTTATCATGCTTGTCTGTCCGACTCGCAAGATATATTGTATCTGGTTTGCATGAAAAAGTCAATCCCTAATTTATTTAATATCGTCGTTTTCTGGTGCTTTTCTACGTTTTTCAGTGCGAACCCGATGAAAAAGGTTGAAATGAGTGATATAATATGATAAACTCTTTTAGATATAAAAGAGCGCGCAAACTCTTTTTTTTTGCACATATGCACGGATGTTTGTGTTTTTTAAAGAAAGGAATACGGTGGAATGATGAAAGCTTTTCTGATTTTAGAGGACGGACATGTTTTTTCTGGAACCAGTATCGGGTCCAGGAAAGAAGTGATCAGTGAAATTGTATTTAATACGTCGATGACCGGATATTTAGAGGTGCTGACAGACCCTTCCTATGCGGGGCAGGCCGTCTGTATGACATATCCGCTGATCGGAAATTATGGTATCTGTTATGAAGACAGTGAATCGCTGCGTCCATGGCCGGATGGGTATATTGTAAGAGAACTATCCAGAATACCGAGTAACTTCAGGAGTGAAGATACGATTCAGAACTTTCTGAAAAAGTTTGATATCCCTGGAATTGCCGGAATCGATACACGTGCCCTGACGAAGATTCTCAGGGAAAAAGGTACCATGAACGGCATGATCACGACGAATGAAAATTATAAGGCAGATGAAATCATTCCTATATTAAAAGCGTACACAACCGGCAAAGTTGTGGAAAAAGTAACCTGTTCTGAAAAATCTGTGTTAAAGGGAAATGGTCCCAGGGTCGCTCTTCTCGACCTCGGTGCGAAAAACAATATTCCATCATCCCTGAATCAGCGAGGCTGTCAGGTAACGGTCTATCCGGCACTTACGACAGCGGAGGAGATCCTTTCCGGAGATCCGGACGGCATCATGCTCTCTAACGGTCCTGGCGACCCCAAAGAATGCACATCCATTATTACCGAAATCAAAAAATTATACGATTCTGACATACCTGTCTTTGCAATCTGTCTGGGACATCAGCTGATGGCACTTGCGGCAGGGGCGGATACACATAAGATGAAATACGGACACAGGGGGGGAAACCATCCGGTCAAAGATCTGAACACAGGCCGTGTTTATATTTCATCACAGAACCATGGCTATGTGGTGGACACGGATCGATTAGATCCTTCCATTGCCGTACCTGCGTTTATCAATGTTAATGATGGCACAAACGAAGGGCTTTCGTACACCGGCAAAAAGATTTTTACGGTTCAGTTTCATCCGGAAGCCTGCCCGGGACCCCAGGATTCCGGTTACCTGTTTGATCGATTTATGGAAATGATGGGAGGTGCACGATAATGCCGAAGAATCCAGATATCAAAAAAGTATTGGTGCTTGGCTCCGGCCCGATTATCATCGGGCAGGCTGCGGAATTTGATTATGCGGGTACACAGGCCTGCCGTTCTTTGAAGGAAGAAGGTATCGAGGTTGTGCTTTTGAATTCCAACCCCGCAACCATCATGACAGATAAGGATATTGCGGACAAAGTATATATTGAACCGCTGACGGTGGAAGTCGTGGAACAGCTGATCATGAAGGAACAGCCGGACAGCATCCTTCCGACGCTTGGAGGACAGGCTGGACTTAACCTGGCTATGGCGCTGGACGAAAAAGGATTTTTAGAGGAACACGGTGTCAGGCTGATCGGCACAACGGCTCAGACGATTAAAAAAGCAGAGGATCGCCTTGAGTTTAAGATGACGATGGAAAAGATCAAGGAACCGATCGCTGCTTCCCAGGTTGTAGAGACGGTGGAAGATGGCATTGCCTTTACCAATACCATCGGGTATCCGGTCGTGCTGCGCCCGGCGTATACGCTGGGAGGAAGCGGGGGCGGAATTGCTCACAATGAAGAAGAGCTGGTTGAAATCCTTCAGAATGGTCTCCGGCTGTCACGTGTGGGACAGGTTCTTGTGGAGCGCTGTATTGCAGGCTGGAAGGAAATAGAATATGAAGTGATGCGTGACGGACAAGGAAACTGTATTACGGTCTGCAACATGGAAAATATTGATCCGGTAGGCGTACACACAGGAGACAGTATCGTTGTCGCACCATCACAGACGCTGGGAGATAAGGAATACCAGATGCTCCGTACATCAGCGCTGAATATTATCAGTGAATTAAATATCACCGGGGGATGCAATGTGCAGTACGCACTGCATCCGGAAAGTTTTGAGTACTGCGTCATCGAAGTCAATCCAAGGGTGAGCCGTTCTTCCGCACTGGCATCCAAGGCAACCGGATATCCGATTGCAAAGGTTGCGGCTAAGATCGCACTGGGATATACGCTGAATGAAATACCAAATGCGATTACCGGAAAGACGTATGCGAGCTTCGAGCCGATGCTGGATTACTGTGTTGTGAAGATGCCGCGTCTTCCGTTTGATAAATTCATCAGTGCGAAGCGGACACTTACGACTCAGATGAAAGCAACGGGCGAGGTCATGAGCATCTGCAGCAACTTTGAGGGCGCTCTGATGAAGGCGATCCGTTCTCTGGAACAGCACGTGGACAGCCTGATGTCCTATGATTTCACAGATCTGTCAGATGAAATGCTCATGGAAGAACTGGAGACAGTGGATGATATGAGGATCTGGAGAATCGCTGAGGCCATCAGGCGGTCAATGGAGCCGGAGATGATCCATAACATTACCAAAATAGACCTCTGGTTTATCGATAAGATCTCTGTCCTGGTTGAGATGGAACAGGATCTGAAAGAGAAAGAACTGACACCGGAGCTGTTAAGGGAAGCAAAACGCCTGGAGTTTCCGGATCATGTGATCGGCAGGCTGACAGGGAAATCCGCAGAGGATATAAAAGCGATGCGCACAGTGAATGACATCACGGCAGCTTTTAAAATGGTAGACACGTGTGCAGCTGAATTTGCAGCGGCGACGCCATATTATTATTCCGTACATGGCGGTGAAAATGAAGCTTTCCGCACAGAAGGGAAGAAAAAGGTTCTTGTCCTTGGCTCCGGGCCGATCCGTATCGGTCAGGGGATTGAATTTGATTTCTGTTCCGTACACTGTACCTGGGCATTTGCAAAAGAGGGATACGAGACGATCATCGTCAACAACAATCCGGAAACCGTGAGTACGGATTTTGATATCGCCGACAAACTGTATTTTGAACCGCTGACTCCCGAAGATGTTGAAAATATTGTAAAGATTGAAAAACCGGACGGCGCAGTCGTCCAGTTCGGCGGTCAGACAGCGATCAAACTGACGGAAGCGCTGATCAAAATGGGTGTCAGGATCCTCGGAACCTCTGCAGAGAACGTAGATGCGGCAGAAGACAGAGAGCTCTTTGATAAGATCCTTGAGGAATGCCAGATTCCAAGACCACAGGGACACACAGTATTTACAGCGCAGGAAGCCAAAAAGGCGGCAAATGAACTTGGGTATCCCGTTCTCGTAAGACCTTCCTATGTACTTGGCGGACAGGGGATGCAGATTGCGATCAGCGACAATGATATCGATGAATTTATCGGTATTATCAACCGGATCGCACAGGAACATCCGATTCTGGTTGACAAGTATCTTGTCGGAAAAGAAATAGAAGTCGATGCCGTATGTGACGGCGAGGACATAGTGATTCCGGGAATCATGGAGCACATTGAACGTGCGGGGATTCATTCGGGTGACAGCATCTCTGTTTACCCGGCACAGAGTATCAGTGACAAGGCAAAGGAGACGATTGAAGAGTACACGAGAAGACTGGCAAGATCCCTTCATGTCATCGGTATGATCAATATTCAGTTTATCGTGTGTCATGAAGAGGTATATGTCATTGAAGTCAATCCACGTTCCAGCCGTACCGTGCCGTACATCAGTAAAGTGACCGGGATACCGATCGTTCCGCTGGCTACGAAGGTGATCCTGGGATACAAATTAAAAGATCTCGGTTACACTCCGGGACTTCAGCCGGAGGCAAAGCACATCGCAATTAAAATGCCGGTATTCTCATTTGAAAAGATTCGCGGTGCGGATATCAGTCTCGGACCGGAGATGAAATCAACGGGTGAATGTCTCGGTATAGCAACTACTTTTAACGAGGCTCTTTACAAAGCGTTTCTCGGTGCTGGAATCAATTTGCCGAAGCATAAAAATATGATCATCACCGTAAAAGATGAGGATAAAGAAGATGTGATCGATATTGCAAGAAGATTTCAGGCGCTTGGCTACCGTATTTATGCGACCAGAAGTACAGCCAAGGTGCTGAATGCAAATGGCGTGGAGGCGATCAGAACAAATAAGCTTGAGCAGCCGTCACCGAATCTGATGGATCTGATTCTCGGGCATAAAATCGATCTTGTTATTGATACGCCGACGCAGGGTGTTGAGAAGGCGAAAGACGGATTTATTATCCGGCGAAATGCAATTGAGACAGGGGTGAATGTTCTGACATCGCTTGATACCGCGACTGCGCTCGTGACGAGTCTGGAAAATACAGATAAGAATAAACTGACCCTGATTGACATTGCTACCATAGAATAGGATAATAGTCGAAGTCGGACACACATACAATTGATAAAAGGCAAAAATGCAGATTGGAGTAGCTGTGAGTTTTATAGAATTGTTAAAAGTCATCTTCCTGGGAATTGTGGAAGGAATTACAGAATGGCTGCCGGTGAGCAGCACGGGACATATGATATTGGTAGACGAGTTTATCAGTCTGAAAGTCAGCGATGAATTTTTGCAGATGTTTCTGGTTGTCATTCAGCTGGGTGCGATTCTGGCGGTAGTGCTGATTTATTGGAACAAGCTTTGGCCGTTCCACAGGAAGCCGGCAGAAGGGAAGGAGAGCTACTGGCAGAGCCACAGTGAGAACAAAGTGGTCGGCGCTCTTCAGCAGTTTGCCGACAACCATGTATCGATGAATAAGATCATTATGTGGCTGAAGATCGCGGTATCCTGTCTGCCGGCAATGATTATTGCGATACCATTCAATGATTTTATAGAAAAGAAGCTGAACAATTATGTCGTAGTTGCGATTATGCTGATCGTTTATGGTATACTGTTTATCGTAATCGAGAACTTTAATAAAAGGCGCAGGCCGAAAATGCGGAAAATCAGTGAAATCACCTGGACGACAGCCCTGCTGATTGGTATTTTTCAGGTTCTCTCTATCGTTCCGGGAACGTCACGCTCCGGAGCTACCATCATTGGCGGAATCTTGCTGGGAACATCCCGGAAACTGGCTGCTGAGTATACGTTCTTTCTTGCGGTTCCTGTGATGTTCGGAGCGAGCCTGCTGAAGATCGTAAAATTCGGATTCAGTTTTACGGGACCGGAGATCGTTTATCTGCTTGTGGGTATGTTTGTCGCATTTGTGGTTTCGATTTTCTGTATTAAGTTCCTGATGAGCTATATCAGAAAACATGATTTCAAAGTATTTGGATGGTATCGGATTGTACTTGGTATTTTGATTTTGGGATATTTTGCAGGCAAGACGCTGTTTGCATAATTTATGGGAGGTTTTTAAATGGGTAAGAAAAAGATAGTGGTGGCTCTCGGGCACAGGGCCCTCGGCGCCACGCTTCCGGAGCAGAAGGAGGCAACAAGAAGAACGGCAAAAGTCATTGCTGATCTGGCGGAAGCCGGGGCTGACATCGTGATTTCCCACAGCAATGCGCCGCAGGTCGGGATGATCCATACGGCAATGAATGAATTTGGAAAGGCACATCCCAATTACACGCAGGCGCCGATGTCAGTATGTTCTGCGATGAGCCAGGGGTATATCGGTTATGACCTGCAGAATTCGATCCGCGAGGAGCTGCTCAACCGGGGGATCTATAAACCGGTATGTACAGTATTGACACAGGTGACGGTGGATCCGTACGATGATGCGTTCCATAAGCCGGTCAAGGTCATTGGAAGATATATGACTGAAGCGGAGGCTGAGGAAGAAGAAGAGAAGGGGAATTACGTGGTAAAGGAGGAGCAGGGATACAGAAGGATCGTTGCGGCTCCGAGACCACAGGAGGTGATCGAGATGGATTCGATCAAAGCCCTCCTGGATGCGGGGCAGATCGTGATCGCCGGAGGCGGAGGCGGGATCCCGGTGCTGCAGCAGGGAACACAGCTTCGGGGGGCCAGTGCGGTGATTGAAAAGGATTATGCGAGCGGAAAGATAGCTGAGGCCCTGGATGCTGATGAACTGTTGATCCTGACAAGTGTTGAGAAGGTTTCCCTCGGATATCAGACAGAAAATGAAAGGCTTCTGGGAGAGATTTCTGTTGCGGAAGCAAAAGAATACATGGGACAGGATCAGTTTGAGCCGAATACCATGCTTCCCAAAATGGAGGCGTCGGTAGAATTCGTGGAGAAGAAGAATGGCAGAAGGGCAGTTATTACCTCCATTGACAAAGCGAGAGAAGGATTTCTCGGAAAAACAGGGACAATCATCCAATAACATAAGCATGACAAATCCATGGATTTCTCGCCTGAGAGTCCGTGGATTTTTCCATGGGAGAAGGAGAATGCATATGAACGTTTTATTTATCAACAGCTGTATGCGTGAGGAGCAGTCCAGAACGCTGAAGATCGCACAGGCCTTTTTGGAGGAATTGAAATCAGGCAGTCATCAGCCTGTGATCACGGAGAAGAATCTGATGGATTTGAATCCGCCCTATCTGACACGGGAAAGCCTGAAAAAGAGAAATGAACTCATTGAGAAAAAAGAGTATACACATCCCATGTTTGAGCTGGCGCATGAATTCGCGCAGGCAGACGCTGTGGTGATCGCTGCTCCAATGTGGGAATTCAGCTTTCCGGCGGTGCTTCGCGCTTATATTGAGAATATATCTGTGGCCGGCATCACGTTCAGGTATACGGATAGCGGGAGTGTGGGAATGTGCAGAGCCAGTAAGCTTTTGTTTATCACGAGCAGAGGGGCGGATTTTGCAGAAGGACCGATGAAAGAGTATGAGATGGGCGAACGGTATCTGCAGGCGGTATCCGGGATGTACGGGATTGATGAGGTGTCCTGTCTTGCTGCCGACGGTCTGGATGAATACTATATGAGAACGGATGCGATCGTTGCAGATACTGTAAAACGGGCAAAAGAGCTGGCGGCTGACTGGAAGATAACAGAGAACAGCTGACATTGCGGCAGAATACGCCGTCTGGACAAAATAAAAAATATGTTTGTGTATCTGCGGGGACTCACCCGCAGAACACCTGGAAATTCAAAAATGATCCGTTTAACTTTTCTATGGCCGTTCGGCCATCCTACCCAAAACTCTAAAAACAAGCAAATGCAGGAATCATACAAACCTGATTTTCAGATAAAAGGATAAGGAAATGTGATAAATGCAGGGAGCAGATTGCGTTACAATTTGATGTGAGATACAAAAAATGCGGTCAGTGAAAGAAAGATAAAGTGGGGAGGGAAGCAAAAGTGGAGAAGATTAAAAAGTTCAAGCGTGTGCTGGTTGCCAACCGGGGGGAGATCGCCATCCGCATTTTCCGGGCCTGCCATGAACTGGGAATCCGGACAGTGGCTGTCTATTCGGAGGAGGATAAAAATACCTTATTCCGAAGCAAGGCGGATGAAGCCTATCGGGTCGGCAAGGGAAAGACTCCGGTGGGAGCTTATCTGGGGGTCGATGAGATCATTGGCCTGGCCAGGGCAAAAGGGGTGGATGCAATCCACCCCGGATACGGTTTTCTGGCGGAGAATGCTGATTTTGCCAGAGCGTGTGCCGATGCGGGGATTGAGTTTATCGGTCCGACAGCGGATATGATGGAGAAAATGGGCGACAAAGTGAAGTCAAAACTTGTGGCTCATTCTGTGGGGGTACCGACGATTCCCGGCATTGAAAAAGTAATCGAGACGGAAGAAGAAGCGCTGGAAGCCGCCAGAATCTGTGGATTTCCCGTGATGCTGAAAGCGGCTGCCGGTGGGGGCGGAAGAGGCATGCGGATTGTAAATTCAGAGGAAGAGCTCCTGCCGCAGTTTCGCAGTGCCCGCAGCGAGGCCGAGAAAGCGTTCGGCATTGATGATATTTTCATTGAAAAATATCTGGAAAACCCCAAGCATATTGAGGTGCAGATTCTGGGAGATAAAGCCGGGAACATTGTACATCTGTATGAGAGAGACTGTTCGATCCAGAGGCGGCATCAGAAAGTGATTGAGTTTACTCCTGCCCTGTGCCTGACAGAAAAGCAGCGGCAGGCCATATGTGAGGACACGCTGAAGATTGCCAGAGCAGTCTCATACCAGAGTGCTGGGACGGTTGAATTTCTGGTGGATCAGAAAGGCGATCATTATTTCATTGAAATGAACCCCAGAATTCAGGTCGAGCATACGGTGTCCGAAATGGTAACAGGCATTGATATCGTTCAGGCGCAGTTGTTCATCGCACAGGGATATACACTGGATTCGGATAAGATAGGGATTACGGGGCAGGAAAACGTCGGCTGCCAGGGCTATTCGATTCAGTGCAGGATCACCACGGAAAATCCGGTCAATGATTTTATGCCCGATACCGGAGTAATTGAGACTTACCGGAGTCCTGGAGGAATCGGGATCCGCATCGATGGCGGAAACAGCTTTCAGGGCGCGGAGATCACCCCCTTCTATGACAGTCTGCTGCTTAAAGTCATTGCCTATGGCAGAAAATTTGAGGATGTCCGGCGAAAAGCCATGCGCGCACTTCAGGAAACACAGATTAAGGGAGTGGAGACGAATATCCCGTTTCTGCTGAATGTGCTGAATCATCCGACATTTGCTGCGGGAAATTGTGACACAGGATTTATCGCCAAGAATCCGGATCTGCTGGACATTCAGAAGACTCAGGATAAGGAGCAGAAAGTGCTGGCATTTCTGGGGAATAAGTACGTCAATGAGAGCAAGGGAAAGAAACCGTATTTTAACGTACCGGTATTTCCGAGATTCCAGGAAAAGGAGCTGTCTGGAATACGGGGGACCCGACAGCTTTTTGAGCAGATGGGTGCCGAAGGGTTCTGTGACTGGATCCTGAATGAGAAGCGCCTCTTGATCACAGACACCACTATGCGCGATGCACAGCAGTCACTGATGGCTACGCGGGTGAGAACCGTGGATATGGAGAAGATAGCGCCGGCAGTTTCGGTCTATGGGAAAGATCTTTTCTCGCTGGAGATGTGGGGAGGTGCTACCTTTGATACATCCTTCCGATTTCTATCAGAATCCCCATGGGAAAGACTGGACACACTGCGCAGGAAGATACCAAATTTGCTGTTTCAGATGCTGATCCGTGGTGCTAACGGTGTGGGATATAAAAACTATCCGGACAATGTCATCCGGGACTTTGTGCGGCAGTCTGCGGCGGGAGGGATTGATCTGTTCCGTATCTTCGATTCGCTCAACTGGATTCCAGGTATGGAGGTTGCCCTGGATGAAACATTGAATCAGGGTAAGCTGGCTGAGGCCTGCATCTGCTATACAGGGGATATTCTGGATGAATCCAGGACAAAATACAATCTGTCTTATTATGTGAGGATGGCAAAAGAACTGGAAAAACGCGGCGCGCATATCCTGGGAATCAAGGATATGTCAGGGCTGTTAAAACCTATGGCGGCTGCGAAGCTTGTCGGTACACTGAAACAGGAGATCGGAATCCCGATACATTTACATACTCATGATACTTCTGGAAATGGAGTGGCCACGGTTCTGATGGCGGCTCAGGCGGGGGTGGATATCGCAGACGCCGCGGTCAACTCCATGAGCGGTCTGACATCTCAGCCAGCACTGAATTCTGTGGCGGCGGCCCTGGAGAACAGTCAGAGAAGTACAGGCCTGAATATCGATGGTCTGCAGAAAATCTCGGATTACTGGCAGGATGTAAGACCAGTGTATGCCGGATTTGAATCGGAGCTTGTGACTTCCACTGCAGAAATCTATAAGTATGAGATTCCCGGCGGGCAATATTCCAATTTGAAGCCTCAGGTGGAGAGTTTTGGGCTGGGGCACCGTTTTGAAGAAGTGAAGGAAATGTACCGGCAGGTTAATGAGATGCTGGGCGATATCGTGAAGGTGACACCCACCTCGAAAGCCGTGGGAGATCTGGCAATTTTTATGGTACAAAATGATCTGACTCCGGAAAATATCTGTGAGAAAGGAATCGGCATGGACTTCCCGGATTCCGTTACCTCATATTTTGAGGGGATGATGGGACAGCCGGAAGGAGGATTCCCCAAAGAGCTGCAGAGAATTGTGCTGAAAGGAAGAACTCCGGTTACGGTTCGCCCGGGAGAACTGCTGCCGCCTGAGGACCTGGATGGTATCAGGCAGTATCTGAAGTCGGAACTGGAACTTGAAGGCACGGACAGGGAAGTGATCAGCTATGCGCTCTATCCGAAAGTATTTGAGGATTATATAAAGAGCCAGCGTCAGAACGGCAATTTTCGGTATATGGGTTCTGATATCTTTTTTCACGGACTGGAAGAAGGGGAGACCTGTGAAGTAAAACTGGGTGAAGGAAATTTTTTGATGGTAAAACTATGCGAGGTGAGACCTGTCGATGCTGAAAGCTGCCGGGATACTGTATTCGAAGTGAATGGAAATCGCCGGAGTATCCGGATCAAAGATCTGGATGTGGCGGAAAATGCTCATAATGCACTGTTGTATGCAGATCCGACGAACGCAAAAGAGATCGGAGCTCACATTCCCGGAAATATTGTGAAAGTTTTTGTAAAAGAAGGGGAAAGCGTAACCGAAGGCCAGCCCGTGGCGCTGATTGAGGCTATGAAAATGGAGAGCAATATCCTTGCCGCAGCCTCCGGCCAGGCAGAGCGAATCTACGTATCGGAAGGAGACCAGGTGAAGGCGGGGCAGATGTTAGTGCGGTTAGGGGAATAAATCCCGATCGGGGATAGGATACAGGACCCGGCAGATATCATAAATCTGCCGGGTCCTGTTTGGTGATTCAGTCTTTTGAAATGCCTTTCATGGTCAGAAGTACTGCGTTGTTAACGATATCTACCAGGCTTCTTCCGGTTTCATCAAAACACCACAATGTCTCGGCGCCAAGCAGAGCGATCATTAATTCTTCTACATAGTGTTCGCTTGGTATGTCATCACGCAGCTGGTTTTCCTGCTTGCCTTTCTCTACAATTTTTTTCAGTACGCAAAGAAGCGCTCTGTCTTTGCTGATAAAATTGTATTCGGGAAACGAAAAGAAATTAGAAATCAATGCCTTTATGATTCCCTTCCCATTGTTTTCGAGTTTCGTATATGCGATCCGGACAAAATCCTTCAGCATATCCGAAAAACATTCTTTTTCCACCTGCTGATAGATCTGTTCGTACTGTTCGTCCGCCATCTGAAGATTATAAAAAATAATATCTGCTTTCGAATCAAAATACGTGTAAAAACTTCCCTTTGCCACATTTGCTTCGTTGGTAATATCTTCGATATTGACATTGTTGTAGCCTTTTTCATTGATGACCTTCAGCGCGGATTCATAGATTTTTTCCCGGGTTTTTAAAGCCATCTGTTTTCTTTTGGTCATACTGCTCTTTTCATCCTTCACAATTTCCATCTCCATATTTATTTCACAATCATACCAAGCGCCATGGTGTGAAGGATCACGCCCATCATATCGGCCAGACTTTGTCCGGTTTCATCAAAACACCACAGGACTTCCCCGCCCGCCATGGCAGAGAGCAACTGTGTCACATATTCATCCGCAGTCTGGTCATTGCGGACTTCCCCGTTGGCGATGCCCTTTTCGACGATCTTCCTCAGACAGCGAAGCAGAGCGCGGTTAGGCTGGTAGAAATTGTAATTTGGAAACGAAAAATAGTTTGAGATGATCGCTTTGATGATACCTTTGCCGCGCTTCTCATACTCCGTATAAGAGAGGCGGATGAAGTTAGTGATCATCGGCAAAAATGTTTCCTGCTCTATCTGCTGATAGGCCCATTCATAGATTACATCCGAACGCCGGAACGTATCTAATACGATGGTCTCCTTTGACTTGAAATAAGTATAAAAACTGCCGTTGGCTACGCCGGCTCTGCTGGTGATGTCTTCGATGGTAGTATTGTTGAATCCCTTCTCGTTGATAACTTCCATGGCAGCCTGAAAGATCCTGTCTTTCGTCTCTAATGCCTGTTGCTGGCGCCTAGTTAATCTGGTTGAATTGTTATCCTGCATATATGACCCTCGATCCTAAAAATTTCTGATTACTCATCTGTTACGTAGCACTTCAGAAGGTATGGGTCGATCTTATAAAAGTCTTGAATGTGCATACAGATCAGTTTTCGAAGTTTGATAAGCTCACTGTTACAGATGGCTTCAATGATAGGCAGATGGTGATGGATCTGCTGCAAACTGTCTTCAATACTGGTATACTTGGAGATTTGAATCAGATGAATCTGTTGATAGATAGCTTTTTGATGTTGATATAGACTGGTATTTCCGGAAATCTCCGCAATCTTTAGATGGAAATCTCCGTCTGCGCGTATTCGTTCGTAGATATTTCCCTGTTCAGCAGCTTTTTCGCATGCGGCAGCCAGTTGCTTCAATTCCTCAAAATTGGCCGCACTCCCGTAATAGGATGCCAGTTCCGCGGAAAGGATGTCCTGCACGAGGCGTATGGAACCGATATCACGGATCTCCTTGTCTGTAAACTCTGCGACAACAGCGCTGCGGTTTGACTTAATGGTAACCAGCTCTTCTGATGCCAGACGTCGGATTGCGTCGTGTACGGGCGTACGGCTGATGTTTAACTGGGAAGAAATCTGTAGCTCTGATATCTTCTCGCCCGGCAGTAACTCCATATGAAAGATTTGATCTTTAAGTGTTTCATAAGCAATGCTACTTTGAGAACGCATGGATTATGCTCCTTTTTATGTTCTTTTAATCTGATAAAACGCCACCATTTTTCTCCAATTGTAGTTATTATACCCTAAGAAAGTGCATATTGCAAATGAATTCTTAGAACAATTTACACAAAAAAACAGCCAAAACTTCTTCGGTATTGTTCATTGACTTTTTGCATGGAAAAACATATATTGAATGTAACTATAATAATTGCATGCAATTTAGAAGTGAGCATGCAATTATTGTGAGGGGCATGTAATGAAAAATGATCAAAGAATTAAGGAGGTAGTTAAGAATGTCCAGTAAAAAGGTAATCATGGACGGAAACGAAGCAGCTGCATATATCTCGTATGCGTTTACGGAGGTTGCTGGAATTTTCCCGATCACCCCTTCATCACCCATGGCAGAACATGTGGATGAGTGGGCGGCAAACGGTAAGAAGAATTTGTTTGGTCAGCCGGTGGAAGTAGTAGAGATGCAGTCGGAAGGCGGCGCCGCAGGTACCGTTCACGGAGCACTGCAGGCTGGAGCATTGACCACCACTTATACAGCTTCACAGGGATTACTGCTGATGATTCCAAATATGTATAAGATCGCGGGTGAGATGCTTCCGGGTGTCTTCCATGTATCGGCGAGAACCCTCTCAGCGCATGCCCTTTCGATATTCGGGGATCACTCTGATGTTATGGGGGTCAGGAGTACAGGCTTTGGAATGCTCGCGTCTTCTTCTCCTCAGGAAGTCATGGATCTGGGGGCGGTAGCACATCTGGCGGCGATTCACGGAAGAATGCCGATCCTGCATTTCTTTGATGGATTCCGTACGTCACACGAGATACAGAAAATTGATGCATTGGATTATGAAGATCTCAGACCGCTGCTGGATATGGATGCTGTTCGTTCGTTTCGCGCGAATTCACTGAATCCGGAACATCCGGCTACCAGAGGAACCACTGTGAATCCGGATATCTTTTTCCAGTGCCGTGAAGCTTTGAATGAAAGATACAGCCAGATTCAGGAGTCTGTAGAGCGTTACATGGGGGAAATCAATAAACTGACCGGCCGGGATTATCATCTGGTGAACTATTACGGGGCGCCGGACGCAGAGCGTGTGATTGTGCTCATGGGGTCCGCGGCGGAGACGGCCAAAGAAACCATCGACTACCTGGTGGCAAAAGGTGAAAAAGTTGGAATGCTGAACATACATCTGTACCGCCCCTTCCCGGCAGAGTGTTTCCTGAAGGCGGTTCCGGAGACGGCGAAGAAGATCGCAGTGCTGGACCGCACCAAAGAGCCGGGGGCCATGGGAGAGCCGCTGTATCAGGACATCTGTGCTGTCTATAAAGGAAAGTCCTCTGACGTGGAGATCGTAGGCGGACGCTACGGTCTGAGTTCCAAGGATACCACACCGGCACAGCTGGTAAGTGTATTTGAGAACCTGAAAGCAGATCATCCGAAGGATAACTTTACCATTGGTATTGTGGACGATGTCACCTTTACTTCTCTGCCCGTGAGCGAAGAGATCAATACGTCACCGGAAGGCGTGACAAATGCAGAATTCTGGGGATTGGGTTCGGACGGTACCGTGGGAGCGAATAAAAACTCCATCAAGATCATCGGGAATGCAACGGATCTGTACTGCCAGGCATACTTTGTATATGATTCCAAGAAATCCGGAGGATTGACACAGTCTCATCTGAGATTTGGCAAGGACCCCATCCGTGCGCCTTATCTGATCCAGGCGGCGGACTTTGTACAGTGCTCCAATCCGTCCTATGTGAATAAGTACGATATGGCCGCAAATCTGAAAGACGGCGGTATCTTCCTGCTGAACTGCGGCTGGGATCAGGAAGAACTGGAAAAACATCTGCCCGCATCGATGAAACGTGCACTGGCAGAAAAACATGCCAGACTGTATACCATAGATGCCATCCGCATCGCCAGGGAGATCGGTCTCAGGAATCGAACCAATACCATTTTGCAGGCGTCCTTCTTCAAACTTGCGGAGGTGATTCCTCTTGATCAGGCTGTAACGGAGATGAAAAATGCCAACTACAAATCCTACTTTAAGAAAAAAGGTCAGGAGATTGTGGATATGAATAACAATGCCATCGACTACGGAATCAATGAGCTCAAGGAAATTCAGATTCCTGACAGCTGGGCGACGGCTGAGGATGCGCCGGATAACCGTGACGTGCCGGAATTTATCACGGAGGTTGTTGATGTGATGAACCGTCAGCAGGGTGACGTTCTGAAAGTCAGCCAGATGACCAAGTACGGACTGGAGGACGGAACCTGGCCGTCCGGTACGACAAAATATGAAAAACGCGGTGCGGCAGTGGAAGTTCCAAAATGGGATGCCGCGAAATGTATTCAGTGTAACCAGTGTGCGCTGGTCTGCCCGCACGCGGCTATCCGTCCGATTCTGGTTACCGGAAAAGAAAAGGAAGCGGCTCCCGCCGGTTTTGAAACGGTACAGACCAAAGGAAAGGGCCTCGAGAAATACGAATACCGTATGCAGGTCTCCCCTTATGACTGTACCGGGTGCGGAAGCTGTGTAAATGTATGTCCGTCCAAAGAAAAGGCACTGTCTATGAAACCTCTGGAGAGCCAGATCAAAGAGGCTGCCAACTGGAATTATGGTGTGGATGAAGTTGAGATCAAAAAAGATGCCATTAACAATAAAAGCATTAAAAATGTACAGTTTGCAAAACCATACTTTGAGTTCTCGGGTGCCTGCGCCGGATGCGGCGAGACGCCGTATATCAAGCTGGTCACGCAGCTGTTTGGGGAAAGGATGTATATCACCAATGCATCCGGATGCTCTTCGGCATATGGCGGCTCTACTCCTGCATCGCCATACTGTACTGACAAGAGAGGATACGGACCCAGCTGGGCGATGTCGCTCTTTGAAGACAATGCAGAGTATGCGTATGGGTATCTGCTGGGACAGGATACCATCAAGAAACAGCTGATTGATAAAGTGCGGATACTGGAAGAAAACGGTATCGCAAAAGAAGCATGCACAGCTTATCTGGAAAAAGGAAAAGACCCTGAGGTGACTCGTGAGGTCAGTGACGCCCTTCTGACAGCGATCGAAGGTATCGAGAACCAAGAGGCAGCTTTTATCCGGGATAACAGGGAATTTCTCACAAAGAAGAGTGTGTGGGCTTTCGGCGGCGACGGATGGGCCTATGATATCGGTTATGGCGGTCTGGATCATGTACTGGCCAGCGGCCGTGATATCAATATTCTGGTACTGGATACGGAAGTATATTCCAACACAGGAGGACAGGCGTCGAAGTCTACGGCTGCCAGCGCCATTGCCAAATTTGCGGCAGGCGGAAAAGAGACCAAGAAGAAAGACCTGGGCATGATGGCCATGAGCTATGGTTACGTCTATGTGGCACAGGTGGCTCTGGGATCCGATCCGGCGCAGACTCTGAAAGCGATCCGTGAAGCGGAGGCGTACGACGGACCGTCTCTGGTGATCTGCTACTGTCCGTGTATTGAGCACCATATGAAGGCTGCCATGGGCATGAGCATAACAGAAGAGAAGAATGCCGTCGAGGCAGGTTACTGGCATCTGTACCGTTACAATCCGGATCTGAAAAAGGAAGGCAAGAATCCTTTCCAGATGGATTCCAAAGAGCCTAAGGGGAATTTCCGTGACTTCCTGATGGGAGAAAACCGGTATGCGTCCTTAAAGATTGCCTTCCCGGAGAAAGCCGAAGATCTGTATGCCAAGGCGGAAGCAGATGCGAAAGAGCGGTATGAGTCTTACATGAAGCTGACACAACAATAATGCCATATGACTTACTGTCAAAAAAATATGGATAATTTGCACAAAAAATCTATTAAAATATTATGGTATTTACTATATTTACACAAAGTGTGATTACTGTTACAATTAAATCAACATATTGAATACGAATCAATGAATAAGAACCAACGAAAGTTGCACAAAAAGGAGGAAATGAGAGTGTCAGCAGATATGAGTTATTTAAAGGACATGCCGATTGCGATCTTAGGCTGTGGTGCGGTAGGAAAGACAATGGCGGGGGATTGTGCACTGGCCGGATCAACAGTGAGACTTTGGGAACAGGAAAATTTTAAGCATAATCTGAAAAACCTGACGAGAACGGGAATTAAGCTTACGGGTAACCAGTTCAGCTACTATGGATTTGAAAGACGCGGCGTAGGGCATGTGGATATGGTGACCACCGACATGGCAGAGGCAGTCAAGGGTGCCGGCATCATCATCGTAGCCACGGTTGCGATGGCGCATGAAGCTATTTTCCGTCAGTTAGTTCCTCTGCTGGAAGATGGCCAGGTGATCCACATCCTTCCGGACAACTGCGGTACCTTCGTATGCAGAAAGATTATGCGTGAACTGAATTGCACGAAAAAAGTAATCGTTGGCGCCTGGTATACGGCTCCTTACGGTGTCCGCATCGTAAAACGCGGTGGCGTTGTGACGAATGAATGTAAGATTGAAGACCGTATCACGACCATTCGCGGTGCGGCTCTGCCTCAGGCAGATACCGATGCATTTATCGAATCGGCACAGTACATACCGGCTCTGGATGCGATCCGCACCGGCGATGGATTCGTAAAAGGTACAACCGTTGTGGATATTAACCTGTCCAACGTAAATCCGGTAATCCATGTTCCGGGAACCGTTCTTGGCGCTGCAGTGATGCAGAACTTTGATACGGTATTGGGACAGGATAAAAAGAATTACTCTCTGTATGGATTTGCGCTGTGTCCTGCGATTGCAGAAGTGCAGGCGGTCTTCTGGGAGGAAGAAAAAGCACTGGCTGAAGCCATGAAAGTAGATATTTGTACCGTTAATTACGAAGATTTCTTCTCTCGTACCACCATGTATGGCAAAGAGTACATGGGACCGGACT
>CAZUNG010000032.1:0-18168 GCA_964621905.1 uncultured Ruminococcus sp.
ATAACTTCAGTAATATCATCAAAGGCCTCATCATCGTCGGGGCAGTTGCGATGGATATGAGAAAGAACGCAAGAAAAGCTTAATTCCAGTACATAAAAAGGCCGGTTTACGGGGGGTGAGGTGACCCCTTGTAAACCGGCCTTTTTGCACGTGCTTTACAGGAAATTTTTATGCATTTGCCTGTACTTTTGCCCTTGTCTTCATTCTTGATTTTATATCTGCGTTTCCGCGAACCACATCGACAAATACCGCGGCGATGATCACGATACCGATCACGATGTACTGTACATCTGTCTGAGCACCCATCAGGTTTAGACCGTTTCTGATGATGGCAATGAGCAACGCTCCGATCAGAGTTCCGCTGACAGTGCCTTTGCCGCCGCTGAAAGAGGCCCCGCCAATGACGCAGGATGCGATTGCGTCCATATCAAATGTTTCACCTGCAAGAGGGGTTGCGCTGCCCACACGGCCCATCATAATAATACCTGCAACGGCACACATTAATCCTGACATCACATACACAAAGTTCAGTGTGCGCGGTACATTGATACCTGCCAGTCTTGATGCTTCTTTGTTGCCGCCGACGGAATAAATATTACGCCCCAATGCGGTTTTGGATAAGAAAATACCGATGAGGGCAAAGATCACAATAACGACTACGAAACAGACGGGAAATACTCCGATATTTGCAGAACCGATAAAGGTAACGGAATCCGGAAATCCCCCAATCGGGGCGGCCGCAGTAATAAGCAGCGCAAGCCCCCGGAATACCTGTCTGGAGCCCATGGTCGACACAAAGGGATGCGGCAGCTTCAGCTTGGTGAAGATAAAACCGTTGACTTCACCGCAAAGTGCACCTACAAGCAGGCAGGAAAAGATCAGTATAAAGGGATTTGTAATTCCGTTCTTCAGCAATACACCCATGACACAGGAGGATAAAGCCACCATTGGTCCTACGGAAATATCAATTCCGCCGGTCAATAAAACCAGCAGCATGCCCAGCGAAACCATTGCATTGATCGATGCCTGCCTGAGGATATTCATCAGGTTGTTGATACTCAAAAAGGTGGATGAAATGATTGCCAAAACAATTGAAAGTAATATAGCTGCGATAAGCGGTCCCATAAAAGACGGCATTTTTTTCCTAGTCATCTAATTTCCCTCCCCATGCTAACTTCATAATGTCTTCCTGATTGAAATGATCATCCTTCGATGACATTTCCCCTCTGATTTTCCCCTCCCTCATAATGATGATACGGTCACACATACCCAGCACTTCCTGGAGATCGGAAGATACCATGATCACGCATTTGCCTGCCGCAAGGAGTTCGTTCATCAGATTATAAACTTCAATTTTTGCACCGACATCAATGCCGCGGGTCGGTTCGTCAAATATGTAGATATCAGCATCCTGGTTCATCCATTTTCCGATCACGACTTTTTGCTGGTTTCCGCCGGACAGTTCGCCGGCTTTTTTCTGTATGGACGGCGTTGCAATTTTTAACTTTGCAACACAGGCATCGGCCTGCTCCCTCATTTTTGAAAAATCAATAAAAATGCCTCTGCGTATTTGCTTGAGATTTACCAGGGACAGGTTTCTGGCGATGGACTCTGTTAAAACCAGACCCTCCTGTTTCCGATCTTCTGTCAGAAAAGCAATGCCTTTTTTGATCGCATCCTGCGGCGACTTGATGACAACTGTATCGCCGTTGATTTTGATCTCTCCGGCATCCGGTATCGCAGAGCCGAATATACCATGCATAAGTTCTGTTCTGCCTGCGCCCACCAGACCTGAAAATCCAAGTATCTCTCCGCGTTTCGCTTTAAAACTGACATTATAATACTGGCCCGTCTTAGTGAGGCGGGAGACCTCAAGGGCAACTGCGCCCGGTTCGTGCTCAAGCTTTGGATAAAGGTTGTCCAGTGTACGTCCGACCATATCGGCGATCAAAGAATCTTTTGTCATATTCTTGGAAGGTTTTGTTGAAATATGTTTTCCGTCCCGCATAACCGTGACGATATCGCAGATTTCAAAAATTTCTTCTAATTTGTGGGAGATAAACAATACAGCGATATTTTTCTTTTTTAAAATTTCAACAGTCTTAAACAGTTCCTCGGATTCCCGCTCTCCTAAACTGGATGTGGGTTCGTCTAAAATGATCACCTGGGCATCCTGAAGGATCGCGCGGCCGATTTCCACCATTTGCTGCTGGCCCATGCCGAGTCTGCCGCATATTTCGCCGGCAGAGATTTTCTGCCCCATGGATTCCATGATCTCCTCGGTTTTTTTGTTCATATAGGTATAATCCAGAAAACCGGATTTATTTTTAACATGACTTCCCAGAAACAGATTGTCGACGATGGGCAGTTCTTTGATGATATTCAATTCCTGGTACACGCAGGCGATACCTCTGGCTTTGGAATCTGCGGGTCCCTGAAAAACTGTCTTCTGGCCGTTTACAAAGATTTCCCCCTGTTCTGGAAGATTCACACCTGTAATTGTTTTGATCAGAGTGGATTTTCCGGCGCCATTTTCTCCTATAAGGCCATGGACCTCACCTCTTTTTAACTGAAGTGACATATCATCCAGAGCCACAACGCCGGGGAATTCCTTACGGATATGTTTTAATTCAACTATGACATTGTCCAATTAAGCCCCTCCTCCTTTCGATGGAGACCGGGTATTGTGCTTTTGACGGAATACAATACCCGGCTCGTTATTAGCCGAGAAAATTTTTATAATTTTCGCTGTCGATGACCTGAATACCGGGATTAATGTACGAGTCATAAGTTTCGCCGTTCAGTGCGCCGAGCCCGCATGCAAATCCTTCAATGCCCATCTCATACGGTTTCTGTCCGATGATCATTTCGATTTCGCCGGATTCTATCAATTCTATCGCGGATTGAAACCCGTCAAAACCACAGATCTTTATGCCGCCTGCGCCCGCGCTCTCGATGGCCTGAGCAGCTCCGACCGCCATAGAATCCGAAGTGACCATGACAGCATTTATCTGGTCCGGATATTTGGAGAGAAATGACTCCATGGTATTTGCAGCCTTATCGGTTTCGCAGTTGGCATCCTGGACTTCCAGAACATTCATTCCGGATTCTTCCAGTGCAGTTTTAAGACCTTCGGTTCTGCTCTCGTGGTTCACGTCCCCGAGTTTTCCGCGCAGTATGACAACGTTAGAGCCTTTCTCCAGTCTCTTGGCAAATTCTAATGCACCATCATATGCTGCCTGGTAGTTGTCGGTACCGATAAAAGTCACTTTATTTTCAAACGAAGCACAATCAGTATCGACCATGACGACTTTTATTCCCGCATCTGCAGCCTGGCCCAACACACCTTTCAAGGCATTCTCCTCCTGGCATGCACACAGCAGAATATTGGTTCCGTTTGAGATCATATCTTCAATTGCTGTGACCTGCTGCATAGAATCGGATTCACTTGTTGAAGCTACCGCTTTAATATTAGATTCCGAAACACCGGCTTCGACGGCGGCTTCGGTAGCCCCCCTGACGACTGCATTCTGAAATTCATCGGATGATTTCATCACAATTCCGACTTTTAAATCGGAAACATCGGCAGCTGAACCTTCCGAAGCTGAGGAATCATCAGAAGCCGTAGTGTCTTCTGCTGCCGATGGGCTGTCAGCGGTTTTGATATCCTTATCACTGGAACCGCAGGCTATCATCGAAAATGTCATTGTGATCACTAACATTGCACTAATCATTTTTCTTTTCATAGAGATCTCTCCTTCGCATTGAATATAGTTTTTGCAACCACCCCTGAATGTTACAATTATATTTTAATCAAAGTTCCTATGTGACAGTTATAGTTTTCTTGTTAAAAATTTAAGTATTTTTGCAATAATTTTGGGCGATATCCTGGCGCTTGATGCTGTTTTTTGTGTATTCTTGCTGAAAAAGAAAATTGAATGATTTAAAAATCAGGAAAATTAAGATATAATACACTTGAAGGTGATGCGCTTGTATTTGCTGTTTATTTTGCCGGTTATAAGCTTAAAAATAAACTTTTACCCATCCCTGATTCTTGACAATTGAAAACGCAGTGCAGCTTTCGATTGTATGAGCCGCGGCATGAGCGGCACGGGAGGAAACTATGGATAAAAAAGATTTGTCAATTCGGGCCCGGTTTTCCAGGCTTCATTATGTTGATCAGGATTACCATTCCAATCATTCTCAGCTGCTTCACAGTCACGAGGATTGTCTGGAGCTGTTGTATATTATGAGCGGAGAGGGGCAGTACATTGTCGGTGGAAGGCAATGGCCTGTGCACAGTGGAAATCTTGTCATCTGCAATGCCGGAGTCCTTCATGGGGAAACATATTTTTCTGCAAACAACATGGAAACGTATTGCTGTGTTCTGGACAATATATCCATTGGAGGGATGCCGGGAAATGATTTTCAGAGACTGACCCAAAATCCCATTTTGAATTTCGTGGAGGAGCGCCAGTGTGTGGAACATCTCATTCTTGCGCTGGCATCACTGAATCCGGAGGCGGCGGCTTTTTCAAAGACACGGGATCTGCTTGCGGAAACAATCCTTATTATTGTGTGTGAAAAACTTTTGCAGCGGCATCAGGAAGATACGGTTCTCCATAACAACGTAGATGATTTTATCGATCTGGTAATAAAATATCTGGAAACGTACTATAAAGAACCAATCACGTTAAGTGATTTGGGGAATCGGTTTCATGTCAGCCATTATTATCTGTCGCATATTTTTAAAGAACAGACAGGCTACTCTCCCATGAAATATGTGGTACAGCTTAAGATAGGAGAGGCGCAGAAACTGTTGATGAATACCGAAAAGTCAATTGGTTCGATCAGTGAAGAGCTGGGTTTTAGTGATAACAGTCATTTTAATGTGATGTTTAAAAAGTATACCGGTCTGTCACCGACAGAATATCGACAGTATTTCAAGAATACCACAGTATAGCAAACATACATTTACTGATGCAGTAGTGTCCGGGAGCAAGAAAATACATATTGAAAAAAATTACAGTTGGGAAACGCTGAAATATCTGTAAAAATATGACACGATTTATCTAACTGCCCGATTGATTTTTCAGCTAAAATAGAATTGACAACCACTCTGAATGATAAACACAGTAAATAATACTAGAATGCCGCCGGGTTCGGCGGCGCAGCGAGGATGATATGATGAAGCAGATTAAAATCGGAGCATGTGACTGGGGACTTCCGGGTGCAGGACTTTACGCCACGGCAATTGCAGCCTCTGTTGGACTGGAGGCATTGTCTTTAAGAATCGGATTGTATGAAAATGATTATCCGCTCACACAGCCTGACATGCAAAAAATTTACCTGGAAGAACAACAAAGATATGGAATCGAATACTGTGCGATTGCGTTGAATGATTTTGATAATATTCCTATGCATGCGCGCAAGGGCACGAGAGAGTACGATA
Source organism: uncultured Ruminococcus sp. (assembly GCA_964621905.1). Classification (GTDB taxonomy): domain Bacteria; phylum Bacillota; class Clostridia; order Lachnospirales; family Lachnospiraceae; genus Ruminococcus_G. The sequence continues at coordinate 5,453 of CAZUNG010000032.1, forward strand.
TTGTGTGGGAATTGCTCAGGCGTGCTGTGGTTACGGCGAGAGTACTCGGTGTACGGATGATACAAGTGCCGGGATTTGGAGAAAGTGAAGTAAAGTCAGAGGAAGATATGGTGCACAGTGCGGCGGCTTTCCGATACCTGTGTGATGCTGCTGGTGAATATGGCATCAGTGTTGCCAGTGAAAATCTGATGAACCCGCAGGAGTTTAGAACATTTTATGAATGTGTAGAGCGAAAAAATTTTTATCTCTACTATGACAGCCAGAATTACCATCTGTTCCGGGGATACAGCCAGATCGATATTCTGAATGCACTGTACCCGTATATGTGTGATCAGCTGCATGTAAAAGATGGTTTGAATGCCATGAGCGGCATGATATTGGGCAAGGGGGATTCGGGATTTGATGAGACCATGAAGTGGCTGGGGAGGCATGATTACACGGGATATATTCTGCTGGAGAATTATTATGATCAGCTTCCGCTGCGCTTGAGTGCAGAAAATCCATTTGATTTGCTGCGTGAGGATGTTGCTGTTCTGAAAAAAACAATGAGAACTATCTGGTTGGGGGGGACGCGCAATGAAGCTTAGTTATGGAATGATCGGCGGAGGAAATGGGGCTTTTATCGGTGATGTGCACAGGAGAGGAGCATTTCTGGGCGGATATGCGGATCTGGTGTGCGGCTGTTTTACGAGAAACTCTGAGAAAAACAGGGAGACGGCAGAGCTTTGGAATGTGGCGGATGGAACGCGCGTATATTCCAACTATGTGGAAATGGCGGAAAAAGAGGCCGCCAGGGAAGACGGTATTGACTTCGTTTCCATCACAACACCGAATGATACTCACTATGTGATCGCGAAGACTTTTTTAGAGCATGGAATCCATGTCATCTGTGATAAACCGGTGACCTCGACGGTAGAGCAGGCGAGAGATCTGAAACAGATCGCGGCGGCAGGTAATCTTTGTTTTGGGGTGACATACTCTTATTTCGGATATGCCATGGTTCATCAGGCGAGGAAGCTCATCGATGCGGGCGAGATCGGTGAAATTGTATATGTTACAACGGAGTATCCGCAGGATTGGCTGCTTTTAAACTTGCGTGATGAGGAAACGAGAAAGAAAATGTGGAGAATCAATCCAGACCGTGCGAATGGATCTCTCTGCACCGTGGATATCGGAACGCACCTGGAAGCGCTGCTCCACGCGGCGACCGGACTGAAAATCAGAAAAGTGCTCGCACGATTTGATAATACGGTGGAGAGGCTTCCGCTCGAGACAAACAGCAACGTAATGCTGCAGCTTAGTAACGGGGCATCAGGGAATCTATGGTCCTCCATTGTGGCTGTGGGACATGGTGCGGATGTGAGGATCCGTATCTATGGAACGGAAGGCAGCCTGGAATGGTATCACGGGAAACCGGGTCTGCTGAAATTTGCACGTCTTGGGAAGCCGGTGCAGTATCTGGCGATGAACCGGGACTACAATGGACGAGAAAGTCTTTCTATGTCTCATTTGCCGGCGGGACACCCGGAGGGATACTACGAAGCTTTTGGGAATATCTATGAACTGTTCTGTAAAGATGTTATTGCTCGTAAAAACGGTGCTTCAGATATGCGGTATACATATCCGGATATTGATTTCGGTATTCAGGGAGTACGCTTTGTGGATGCATGCATAGAGAGCAATGCGAACGGAAATGTCTGGGTGGAGCTGTGAGCTCATTCCTTCAGTCTCCACTCCGAAGCAGGGAACAGCGGCCAAAAAGTGGAGCCGTCTGTTTCCTGCTTTATGTATATGAGAGTATCAATCAGTGATCTCATCCGAAGGGTCCCGCAGCGTATATTTTTTTCGGTAGGACAGCGGGGAAAGTCCAACGTATTTTTTGAATTGAACATTAAAGTGACTTAAGTTGTCAAATCCAACCATGGATGCAATTTCTGTTATCGACTTCTGGGACATGATAAGAAGCGACTGTGCTTCTCCAATCCGGCGTCTGACAATATAATGAATTGGTGAATAACCCAGCTTCCGCTTGAACAGATGTGACAGGTAGGACGGACTGATAAAAAACTGGTCGCTGATTTTCTGAAGTGTCAGATCTTCCGGATAATTCTCATCGATATACTGTTTTATATCCTTTAAAAGTGGATCTTCTTTGGAATGCTCCGGGTTCGGCTGCCCGTACTGTTTGAAGGCATGGATCAGCAGAGACAGAAGAGCCTGTGTCAGATACTGATTGGTTTCCTGCTGCTCTTCACTGTCGAACGCAACAGAGTCAAAAATTGTCTGAAATATCGCATCCAGCAGTACGAAATGCTTTTCAACTTTCAGGACAGGTTTGATATCCGCTGAAATCAAATGGTTCTCCGGGAGTCCTTCCAGCTGCAGGTTGTCAATGGCGATGGAGAGCATGGAAAGCTCACGATTATACTGAGGAACTTCATCGTGCAAAACACCTGCATTACAGATGATGATATTTCCTGCTTTTACGTCATAATATTCATCGTCCACAACATATGAACCAGAGCCCGTTCTGATGAACAGAAGTTCCAGTCTGTCTTTATGATTATGCAGAATCCGGGAATGTTGACTGAAACCAATGGTGATATGACTGGCCGATAAAAGGCGCGGCATTTTTCCGTCTTTGAATGAAGGGGTAAAAGAATTTTTGGCAAAACATTGTATCATGACGTTCCATCCTTTCTGTGGATTATAAAGTCATTATAAAGCATTGGTTTTGGAAAATCCACAAAAAATATCATAATTTTATATTGCATGTTGTAAGAGTTTGCTTTAGAATAATGCCGTATGGTGTAAAAAAGGAGGAACTTATTTCATAATCTGAATTTTAAAATTGAATAGCGTAAATCATATGACGTTTGTAGGAAAAGGGCATATGCCTCATAAGAATTGAGGAGAATTATTATGAAGAGAGATATGATGAAAGTGGGTTTTGGAAAAAAACACTTTGCAAATGAGGATGATGAGTATGCAGAGGTTTCGTGGAAAGAAAAATTGTCTTTCTGTTTTGGTGACCCTGCATTAACGATAGTTTACACGTTGACTACAACGTTATTGATTTATTATTACACGAATGTTATTGGAATTTCTGCAGGAATCGTCGGCATTATTATGTTAGTTTCGCGCATTTTTGATGGCTTTTCAGATTTTATTATGGGTATGATCATTGACCGTACACATTCTGAATACGGGAAGGCAAGGATCTGGATCCTGCGGCTTGCGATTCCTTATGCAATCATGGCAGTTCTGTTATTTACAGTGCCGCCAGTTGGAGTGGTGGGTCAGACAATCTATATTTTTCTGACTTATAATCTGATGAATACGGTGATATATACAGGAATCAGCCAGCCATTCCATACGCTTGGATCCAACATGACCAGAAACAGGAATGAGCGTGAGACGATCTGCAATATCCGTATGGCGCTGTCTATTACGGGAAGTATGATCATCACAGCACTGACGCTGCCGCTGATCAATAAGGTGGCTGCCTTGACTGGCAATGAACAGATGGCCTGGATTTTAGTGACTGCCGCATATGCACTGGTGTCTGTTCTGATTTTGTTTAATACATTTTCGAGCACGCGTGAGCGTGTACGCATTTCGGAAAAGTCGGAAGAGAAGATATCTGCGGTCAAGGCGCTGAAGCTTCTTGTGAAAAACCGCTACTTCCTGATTTCCCTGGGACTGATGCTGTTCTATACCGTTTATCAGATTATCATAGGGACAGATCTTACCTATTACTGCCAGTATATTCTGGGGAACGTTGATCTGGTAATGCCGATCTCACTTGCTGAAAAGATTCCGATGGTTGTCGTGATTCTGTGTCTGCCGGTTTTGCTTCCGAGGTTTGGAAAAAGAAATCTGATAGTCGGCGGCTGTATCCTGGGCATTATCGGGCAGCTGATTTTTATTGGAAATTATACGAGCGTGCCGCTTGCTATTATCACTGCCGCCATGAGGGGCATTGGCATGTCTTTCTTTTACGGCGTAAGTTTTTCGCTGCCCAGTGATGCCATCGAATATGGTCAGTGGAAGCTGGGAGCCAGAGTTGAAGGACTGATGTTTGCGTCGATGTCTGTTGGACAGAAGTTTGGTTCTGGTATCACAAGTGCTGTATTGGGGATGTATTTTGCAAAAGCAGGCTACGATGGAACCATGGCGGTTCAGGGAGCCGCCGCGAATGCGGCCATCTCCAATGCTTATCTGTATGTGCCGATAGCAGTTTGGGTTATCATGCTGGTGATTGCATGTTTCTATAGTCTCGACCGGGACTATAGCCGCATGATGAGTGAACTTTCGGAGCGCGAGGCACAGGGGAGAATTTAAAAGAAAGAAATCATTCCGAACGGGATGCATTAATATGAAGGAAATATATTTTATATAAGCTGTTATATGATGCTGTTCAGAAAAGAAGGCATGAAATAAGTAGAAAAGGTCTGCATGAGTCAGGGGTCTGACGGGGCGGACCTTTCCTTGTGAAAAAGGAACCAAAATAAGGCAAAAAAAATCAAAAAAAGTCACAAACAATTATAACCGGTTAGCGGTCGAATATTGTAAAACATGCAGTAAAATTCACCATTTTTCGGCATGTTTGCTTGTGGAATTCAGCCAAATAAACTGTTGACATGGAAAGGGGGACAGAATATAATATTAATAGCGTACAACGATTGAAAATCGGAGTATTATCAGTCGGAGAACAGGTGGAAAGCGCTAGGATTTACGCCTGATTTTGCTGGTAATGCAGTACGGATATTGTTGTAAATTATTTTAAGGAGGAAGTTTTTAAAATGGGAAAAGTTAAAGTTGGAGTAGCAGGTTATGGTACCATCGGACAGCGTCTCGCTGACGGTGTTGCACTTCAGGGCGATATGGAGTTGGTAGGTGTTGCGGATTTTGCGCCGACATTAGCTGTACGTGCTCTGAAAGAAAAAGGTATGCCATACGATTTATATCTGGTGGATGGCGCTGATAAAGCAGCTTTCGACAAATATAATATCCCGGTGGCTGGAAGCTTTAATGATTTAGTAGACAAAGTAGATATCATGCTTGACTCTTCACCGGCGGGTGTTGGGGCAAAGAACAAAGAAATCTATGCTGCAAAAGGCGTAAAAGCTATTTTCCAGGGCGGCGAGAAAAATGAAGTTGCCGACGTTTTCTTCCATGGTTATGCTAACTTTGAAAAAGGTATTAACAAAGATTACCTGAAACTGACATCCTGTAATACAACAGGTCTGATTCGTACTGTAGACTGTCTGGACCGTGCGTATGGTGTTGAGAAAGTTGCGATCACAATCGTACGTCGTGTTGCTGACCCGGGTGATTATAACCGCGGACTGACAAATGCACTTCAGGTAGACAAAGCTCCCACTCATCAGGCAGTTGACCTTATGACGATCATGCCGCACGTAAATGCGACAGGTATTCTTGTACATACGCCGGTAACGCACGGACATTTCATTACAGTTGTAGCGACAGGTAAAGAAAAGATCACAAAAGAGATGGCTCTGGAAGCATTTGAGAAACATCCGCGTATCCGTGTCGTAACACTGGACGAAGGATTCATGGGTAATGCATCATTCTTCAAATACGCTCGTGATCTTGGACACACAAGAGGCGATATGTATGAAATCGGTCTGTGGGCTGACAGCATCGTAGAAAGCGGAAATGATATTATGTACGGAATTCATATTCCTCAGGAATCAGTAACTATTCCGGAAACAATGGATGGTATCCGTGCAGCATGCGGAATGCAGGCAACACGTGAAGAAGGTACCGCAGAAACAAACAAATATCTGAACATCGGTGCTTTTAAAAACCTTTAATCAGAATAGTTTGAATTTGCGGGGGAAAATTGAATGCGTTTCGGAATAAAAACATTAGATGAATATGATTTAAAAGGGAAAACAGTGCTTTGCCGTGTTGATATGAACCAGCCGGTTGATAAAACGACTAATACGCTGAAGAGCATCAACCGCATCAAAGCTTGTGTTCCTACTATTAAAGAAATGGTGGACAAGGGTGCGAAAGTCGTACTGATGGCTCACCAGGGAAGTGATATCGAGTATAAAAACTTTTATACCACGGAACCTCATGCAAAGGTTTTGACCGAACTTTTAGGTCAGCAGGTCAAATTTATTGATGACGTATGCGGACCGGCTGCCCGCAAAGCAATTGCCGATTTGCAGGAAGGGGAGATCCTTCTGCTGGACAACGTTCGTTTTGTATCTGAAGAACAGACGTTGTTTGAACTGAAATTGAATCTGTCTCATGAGGAGCAGGCGCAAACCCTTATGGTACGCAAGCTCGCTCCTCTGGGTGATCTTTATGTGTGTGACGCATTTGCGGCCGCACATCGCGATCAGCCGTCGCTGTGTGGTTTTGAACAGGTTATGCCGTCAGCAATGGGAAGGCTGTTTGAGGAAGAATACTGTGCGGTCTCTCAGGTTATGGAAACTCCGGAACGCCCCTGCGTGTTTGTGCTGGGCGGCGCTAAGATTTCTGATGCATTTATGATGATGGAAACCGTTCTGGGACGTGGGATTGCTGACAAGGTGCTGACAGGCGGGCTTGTTGCAAATATTCTGCTGGCAGCGGCAGGCGAAGAAATCGGTAAAGGCAGTATGGACTTTATCGTCAAGTCTAACTATGCAGACTGGATCGAAAAAGCGAAGCCTCTTTATGAACAGTATAAAGATAAAATTGTGCTTCCGTGCGATCTCGCCTACGTAGAAGACGGGGAAAGAAAAGAAGCAAGTGTCGGTTCGATACCGGCTGAAGCCGGGCTTGTGGATATCGGACATAAAGCATCCGATGAATATCAGAAGATCATTCTCGGTGCGAAAACGATATGCGTTAACGGACCGATGGGAATCTTTGAAGAAGAGATTACCGAGTACGGTACAAAGATGGTTTGGGAAGCTCTGGCAAAAACAGAAGGTTATACTCTGATCGGCGGTGGTGACAGCGTGACCGCAACAGAAAAATATGATCTGAAAGATCAGATGTCCTATATCTGTACAGCGGGAGGCGCATTGATCAGATTCCTTTCGGGAGAAGAACTTCCGGTTGTAAAGGCACTGCGTCATGCTGCCAAGACATTTGCTTAGGAGAATAGTATGAAGTTAGAATTTGGTTTTGGAACTACGGTTCAGACAGTGGAGCTTCCTGACGAGAATGTCATGGATGTGCTGCACGCAAACCAGGTTGAACATGAGCTGATGGGTGAAGAGGAAGTGCGCCGAGCACTTTCTCAGCCTATTGGTGCGCCGCTTCTGTCTGAAGTGGTGAAGCCTGGTGAAAAAATTGCGATTGTTACCAGTGATATCACACGTCCAATGCCTACCTATGTTGTGATGCCTCCGCTTTTGGATGCATTGTATGATGCAGGGATTAAAAAAGAAGATATTACACTGGTATTTGCGCTTGGAAGCCATAGAATGCATACTCCTGAGGAGATGAAGAAACTGGCGGGCGAGCGGGCATATGAAGAGATCACCTGCATGGACGGGGATGCTTCAGACTGCGTACATATGGGAACGACTTCACACGGCACCCCGGTTGATGTGGTGCGCGTGGTTGCAACGGCGGACAGAAGAATCTGTCTGGGAAATATTGAATATCATTACTTTGCCGGATACAGCGGAGGCGCCAAGGCTATTATGCCGGGTGTGTCCACTCGGGATGCAATTCAGTCCAATCACAGCCAGATGGTAAAACCGGAAGCTTGTGCAGGCAGACTGGAAGGGAACCCGGTTCGTGAAGACATAGAAGAGGCGGGCCAGATCTGTGGTATTGACTATATCGTGAATGTTGTGCTCGACGAACATAAAAAAGTAATTATGGCGGCTGCCGGCGATGCTGTGAAAGCTCACAGGGAAGCCTGCAGATTTCTGGATCGGATATACAGAAAAGAGATTCCTGAGAAGGCAGATATCGTACTGGTGTCACAGGGCGGGGCTCCGAAGGATCTGAACCTGTATCAGACGCAGAAAGCGCTGGATAATGCAAAACATGCCGTCAAAAAGGGCGGAATTATTATATTGATCGGATCATGCAAAGAAGGCCTGGGGGAACATGTATTTGAGGAGTGGATGACACAGTCCAAAACTGCTCAGTCTATGATTTCCAGGATTCAGGAAGACTTCCAGCTGGGAGGACATAAGGCGGCTGCAATTGCCATGGTATTGGAGAACGCAGACATTTATCTTGTATCCGATCTGGAGGATGATTTTGTGCGCGGGATTTTCCTGGAACCAAAAGCATCCGCACAGGAGGCACTTGACTGTGCTTTTGAAAAACTTGGAAAAGACGCCAAAGTACTGGCAATGCCGTATGGGGGTTCTACTCTCCCTTTTGTAGCGGAGTAGAATAAAAATAAAAATAGGAGCGTATACAATTATGGATTATGCAAAAGAGTCCCTGAGACTTCATGGTGAGTGGAAGGGTAAGATTGAAGTAGTATCAAGAGTACCGGTAGCTACCAAGGATGACCTGTCCCTGGCATATACACCGGGTGTTGCCGAGCCATGCCTGGAGATTCAGAAGGATGTGGATAAAAGTTATGACTATACGAGACGTAATAATATGTGTCTCGTTGTTACGGACGGTACTGCTGTTTTAGGTCTGGGAGATATCGGACCGGAAGCCGGTATGCCGGTTATGGAAGGTAAATGTGTACTGTTCAAAGCGTTTGGCGATGTCGATGCATTTCCTCTGTGTATCAAGAGTAAAGATGTTGACGAAATTGTAAATACCATTTACATGATTTCAGGAAGTTTTGGCGGAGTCAATCTGGAAGATATCGCAGCTCCGAGATGTTTTGAAATTGAGAAAAAGCTGAAAGAAAAATGTGATATTCCGATCTTCCATGATGATCAGCATGGTACAGCTGTTATTACGCTTGCAGGCGTTAAAAACGCACTGAAACTGGTTGGCAAGAAGATTGATGAGATCAATGTTGTCGTTAACGGTGCAGGTGCAGCCGCGATTTCCATCACAAAACTGCTGCTCTCAGCAGGCGTTAAGCATGCGGTTCTGTGCGACAGAAAAGGGGCAATCTACGAAGGCAGAGCGGAAGGCATGAATCCGGTCAAAGAAGAGATGGCTAAGATTACAAATACAGAGAAAAAAGCCGGATCGCTGGCAGATATGCTGGTTGGTGCGGATCTGTTTATCGGTGTAAGTGCACCTGGTATGGTTACAACGGAAATGGTTAAGACCATGAATAAGGATGCGATTATCTTTGCGTGCGCAAACCCGACACCGGAAATCTTCCCGGATGATGCAAAAGCAGGCGGTGCAAGAGTGATCGCTACCGGAAGAAGTGATTTCCCGAATCAGTGTAACAACGTACTTGCATTCCCGGGTATCTTCCGCGGAACATTTGATGTCCGTGCGAAAGATATCAATGATGAGATGAAAATTGCTGCAGCTGATGCGATCGCAGGACTGATCAGTGATGAAGAGCTGAATGAAGAATATATTCTTCCGGCTCCGTTTGATCCGCGCGTTGGCAAGGAAGTAGCGGCAGCGGTCGCAGAAGCAGCCAGAAAATCAGGAGTAGCAAGGATATAAAAATTATGAGCGCGTAGCAGCGAATAATTTTGCTACGGATTGTCTCTTTGGGCAATCCGGTTCCACCAGGTATGAGCGCGTAGCAGCGAATAATTTTGCTGCGGATTGTCTCTTTGGGCAATCCGGTTCCACCAGGTATGAACGCGCAGCAGCGAATACAAATAAATTAATAATAGTTGAGGAGAAAAGAACATGGATGCTGAATTAAAGAAAAGCTTACAGAAGTTTGCAACCGAGATTCGTATCGGCACCGTTGAGTCTATCAAATCCCGTGGATTTGGTCATATCGGCGGAGCTTTGAGTGTATGCGACGCATTGTCTGTACTGTACGGATCACAGATGACTGTAGATCCGAAAAACCCGAAAATGCCGGAAAGAGATAAACTGGTTTGCTCCAAAGGTCATGCGGGTCCCGCGATTTACGCAACACTGGCATTAAAAGGATTTTATCCTTACGATGAGATTAAAACTCTGAATCAGCCAGGAACAAACTTCCCAAGCCATTGCGATACAAACAAGACTCCAGGTGTTGATATGACAACCGGTTCTCTGGGTCAGGGAACTTCCACTGCATGCGGGATTGCTCTGGCAGATAAACTGAGAAAACATGACTGCCGTACATTCCTGATCGTAGGTGATGGTGAGATCAATGAAGGCCAGTGCTGGGAAGCGTTTATGTTTGCAGCGGCTAAAAAATTGTCCAATCTGGTTGTTCTTATTGACTGGAACAAAAAACAGCTGGATGGTTATACAAAAGACGTCCTGCCTAATGAAAACCTGGATGCTAAAATGGCGGCATTTGGATTTGAGACGGTTAAAGTTAACGGGAATGATGTCGAAGCACTCTACGACGCACTGGAAAACACGAAAAAAGGCGGCGACAAACCGTACGCAATCGTAATGGATACCGTTAAAGGTGCAGGCGTAAAAGAGATTGAAGAGACTATGGGCAACCATAGCATGACAGTAGGTGCAGAGAAGTTTGACGAATGGTTAAGCGAGTTGAATGACAAACTTGCTGCTATGGAATAAGCGGAGGGAAAGAGATGAATATAGTATATAATGGAGAAATGGATTCCCGTGCATTCAAAGATGTTCTTGGAAAAACAATCCCGGAACTGGCAGAAAAAGATCCTGACGTTATCTACCTGGATGCTGATCTTATGAGCTGTATCGGTACCGCTAAATGGGGCGCTGCCAATCCTGACAGAGCTATCAACTGCGGTATTGCAGAAAGCAATATGATGGGAGTCGCAGCTGGACTGGCTTCTCAGGGATTTAAACCGATCGCACACACATTTGGTCCGTTTGCATCCCGCCGTTGTTTTGACCAGGTATTTCTGGCTGCAGGATATACTGGAAACGATATTACTGTAATCGGAACGGATGCCGGTATCTGTGCGGCATTCAATGGCGGTACTCATATGCCTTTTGAAGATATGGCACTGTATCGTGCAATTCCGACTGCTACTGTTATTGATATTGCGGATGCTAACCAGCTGGAAAGCGTTCTGCATCAGGTAGCTGACATCAAGGGTGTTAAATATATTCGCTGCAGCCGTAAAAATGCTGCAAAAGTATATGCTGACAATGAAACCGTAACGGTTGGAAAAGGTGTTACTTTAAGAGAGGGAAAAGATGCAGTTGTATTTGCCACAGGCATCATGATTCACGAAGCTTTCATGGCAGCAGAAGAGCTGGCAAAAGAGGGCATTGAAATTGCAATTGTGGATATGTTCACAGTGAAACCTCTGGATAAAGAGTGTGCACTGAAATATGCAAAAGAGACAGGTGCAGTTGTAACCGCTGAGAACCATAACAAAATCGGCGGATTGTTCAGTGCAGTTACGGAAGCTCTGGCAACAGAGATTGAAGTTCCGGTTGAATATGTTGCGGTTGAAGATGTATACGGGGAAGTTGGTCCGCAGGATTATCTGAGAGAAAGATTTGACCTGACATCTGATCATATTGTTAGAAAAGTGAAAAAGGCAATTTCACGTAAAACGAAATAAAACTGGCTGTGCCAAAGGCAAAGCTGAAAAATACTTTTAGGAGGGTTTACCCAACATGATTATTATTGGTGAAAAGATTAATGGCTCTATTCCGTCCATGGCAAAAGCAATCGCTGCACGTGATGAAGAGTGGATCAAAGATATCGCAAAAAAAGAAGCGGAAGCAGGCGCAACCTTTATCGATGTGTGTGCATCTGTCGACGAAGAAGTAGAAGTGGAGACACTGAAATGGATGATCGGCCTTGTGGAGAGTGTGACAGATCTTCCGATCGCAGTGGACAGCCCGAGTGCGAAAGTGTTAAGCGAAGCATACAAATGCTGCAGCAGACCGGGTATCATCAACTCCGTATCCATGGAAGGTGATAAGATCGACCAGCTGTTCCCAGTCGTGGCAGCGAACCCGGGATGGGAAGTGGTTGCACTGCTTTGCGATGACACCGGTATCCCGCAGACAGCGGAGAAGAGACTGGAAGTATTCGGAAGAATCATGGAGAAAGCGAAAGAGTACAATATTGACCCGAGCAGAATCCATATTGATCCGTTGATCGAGATGCTGTGTACATCAGAAGATGGGATTTCCATGATTACAGAAGTGATCAGCACGATCCGCGCACAGTATCCGACGATACATATTACAGCGGCAGTCAGCAATATTTCCTTTAACCTGCCGGCAAGAAAACTGGTAAACCTGGGCTTTACCGTACTTGCGATGAACGCAGGACTGGACAGCGCGATCCTGGATCCGCTGAACAGGGATATGATGGGGCTGATCTATGCGACAGAAGCCTTGCTTGGACTGGATGATTACTGTATGGAATACATCGGAGCCTACAGAGAAGGCCTGATCGGACCTGTACAGAAAAACTGATAAGACGTCAATGATGATGTACCGGAGGGTAGGTTTTGAGGAAGACTTATCCTCTGGTTTAAATATCAAAAAAAACAAAAAAGAAGCGGAGGAATTTAACATGGCACCACAGATTCAGGAAGTTGCAGATTTAGTAGCAAAGGGAAAAGCGAAATTAGTTGGACCGGCCGTACAGGCAGCGTTAGAAGCAGGATGTGATCCTACAGATATCCTTAACGGCGGTATGATCGATGCAATGGCAGTTG
>CAZUNG010000033.1:0-17882 GCA_964621905.1 uncultured Ruminococcus sp.
CGAGTTGCAACAAACCATCTGCTTAATTCAATCTGTCCAATCTGAGACAGATGAAATTGATAAATAAATCAAACTGGTTGTTAATGAACTCAATACGCCTCTTATGACAATCCCAGGTATCGGTTATACCATTGCTGCGATTATTCTGGCCGAAATAGGTGATATCAATAACTTTTCATCACCAGCGAAGTGGCTTGCCTTTGCTGGAATGGAACCATCTACATATCAGTCGGGGAAGTACAGCGCTTCTAAGACCCCTATGGTTAAAAGAGGATCCACATATTTACGTTGGGCTATTATGCAAGCCGCAAGGTTAGTTTCTATGCGTGATGCTACATTTGTTGCTTATATGGCGAAGAAACGCTCCGAGGGAAAGCACTTTAATGTGGCCCAAAGTCATGTAGGCAAGAAGCTCATACGAGTAATCTACTCACTTCTAAAAAACAATACTGCATTTATACCACAAATGTAACGTTCTAATATATCCTTTTATGAAGGCAACCCACGTTGCCTTATTTGTCATGCATTTTTAGTCCATTAAATAAACTGTAAAAAAGTCATCAATTTTTACTTGACTTCATATAGTTAGTCTCCAGTTCATCTTCAAAATCTCTTCAGATACAAGTTTGGTGGAAGGCAAAAGCCTTCCACCAAATAATCAACAAAATTAATATTTCCTTGCTTCTGCTCTGCCTTCCATCACACCCTTGCAGGCCTCACGTACACTTTCTTTCTCAGAAGTGGTAGCAATACCTACATTCCACCATGACTCATATCCGTCAGTCATCGTTTTCGGAATAACTTTCAGATCGAACAGGCAGGCAACTGTCTGTTTCTTAGCATCTTCCAGCGCATCTTTCAGCTCTTTGATCGTCTTACATGTATATGTTTTCAGACCGTAACCTTCTCCAACTTTTGCATAATCAACAGGGATCAGGTCACCGCATGGCTTCTGGCCGTCTCTGTAACGGAATTCCGTTGCCAAACTGCCGATTCCATGACCCATCTGCAGGTTGTTGATACAGCCAAATCCACAGTTATCAAATACCAGGATGTTGACTTTCTGTCTTTCCTGCATAATTGTCATAATCTCACTGTGAAGCATCTGGAAGCTTGCATCTCCGACAACTGCATATACTTCGTTGTCCGGATCAGCCATCTTTACGCCAAGTGTCGCTGCAACTTCATATCCCATACAGGAGTATCCGTATTCCGCATGATATCCACAGCGTTTATCCGTTGTCCACATTCTCTGTGAACAGCTCGGAAGACTTCCGCCCGCTGTAATATAGTTCGCGTCTTTGTCGATCACTTCACGGATAGCTGCAAGTGCTGCTGTCTGTGTGATCACGCCGCCTGTCATTTTTACAAACTCAGGAACTGTCCGGGGATCTCTGTTTTTGATGATTGGCTCAAAGTCATCGCCTGTATATTCGATTCCTGCCAGACGAACCATTTCTTCATCCCATGCTTTTTTAGCTGCTTCGATTTCTCCGTTATAGCCGGAAACATAACCTTTTGCTCTCAGTTTTTCTGCCAGTGCCTCGATCGTAACCTTCGCATCGCCGACAGCTTTCACAGCGTCCATCTTATATGCATGATACTTGTTGTTGTTGATCGTTACAAATGTTGCGCCAGGATTCTTAAACAGTCTCTTGGAGCTTGTTGTAAAGTCAGACAGTCTGCTTCCGATTGCGATCACAACATCCGCATCTTTTGCGATAACGTTAGATGCCAGCGTACCGGTTACGCCGATACCGCCGAGGCAGTATGGATGACTTGATTTACAAGCGCTCTTACCAGCCTGGCTTTCGCCGAACGGAATCTTGAATTCTTCACAGAATTTTTCAACAGTTTCCCCTGCTTCTGAGTATTTCACACCGCCGCCGACAACAACAATCGGTTTTTTAGCTGCTGCGATCACTGCTGCAACATCTTCCAGCTCTTCATCAACTGCAACTGGTCTTGTGATTCTATGTACTCTCTTCTGGAAGAAGTAATCCGGGAAATCATAGGATTCGCCCTCAACGTCCTGACACAGTCCGATGCAGCATGCACCTGCCTCAGCCGGATCAGTCAGCACACGCATTGCATTGATCAGTGCTGTCATGATATGTTCCGGACGTGTGATACGATCCCAGTATTTACAAACCGGTTTAAATGCGTCGTTTGTCGTAACAGCAAGGCTGTCACTCTGCTCCAGCTGCTGCAGAACCGGATCCGGCTGTCTGGATGCAAATGTATCTGCCGGGAATACCAGCAGCGGAATATTATTAACGGTTGCAGTCGCACATGCGGTAACCATATTGGCAGCTCCAGGTCCTACAGAAGATGCACAAGGAATAATTTTTCTTCTGTTGTTCTGCTTTGCAAATGCAATTGCAGTATGGCACATACCCTGCTCATTTCTTCCCTGCATAACTTTTAACTGTCCAGGATTTGTATCCAGCGCTTCCCCAAGACCAACAGCGATACCGTGGCCGAAGATGGTAAAGAATCCTTCAACAAATTTTGTCTCCTGACCGTCAAGGCTTACATACTGATTGTCAAGGAATTTTACAATTGCCTGGGCAACTGTCATTCTGGTTGTTTTTTCCATTGCTCAATATCCTCCTATTCTACGCGGCACCACGAGATGCCTCACCTGCTTGCGTGCCTTTTTGACACGCAATTTACTTACCTTTTATGCACTTATTCTAACACCTGTACTTCTTTCGTGCAAGCATTTTTTCGGTATATTAGCCTATTTTATATTATTCACAAAAAAAAATCCCTTTGTTGGGGGGATTGCACAAAAACTTTAGCACGCATTTGGCACGCATTGCGTGCCAAATCATGTCAAATATTATATTTTGTAAGAATTTTGATATCTGTAAACATCATATCCTGACCCAGCTCTCTGCCTTTGACCAGAGAATCATAAAGAAGATGAATTGCCCGGTAGCCCTGCGCATACCCCTCCTGATCAATCAGAAAGTCAAAGTAATCTTCTTCCAGTGCCTGAACATTTTTTGGCGTCATATCGTAAACGATCACATAAGGTCTTTGCTTCGGCCTGATTTTATCAAACGCACAGCACACCCCCTCCTGCCCCCGGGATGCAACAAAAATCCCCGAAAGATCCGGTATCATATGCATCGTATTGACGATGATCTGCTCCACCTCTTTGGCATCCCCGGAGCTGCTCTGAACTCCAAGCAGTTCCATATCCGGAAAGGACTGTTTTACCTCTTCGATAAAGCCCTCTACCCTCAGACTGTTGACACTGTTCGTAAAAAAGCCGGTAATGATCAGTATTTTCCCGAGCCCCCGCGTCAGCATTCCCATCAGTCCCGCTGCCGCTCGTCCGCTTTTTCTGTTGTCAAGTCCTACAAAGCAGCTGCGCTTTGTACCCACAATATCTGAATTGAATGTCACAACCGGAATATGCTGCTCTTCTATCAGCCGGTTTAAACGGCTTCTGACACAGTCACATTCCACAGGCATAATTGCAAGCCCTGCAACATGAAGTCCTTCCAGCTCATCAATTGCTTTTAACTGTTCCTGCTCGTCCACCGAGACAATATTGCGGATATAGAGTACAACATTTCGTTCCTTTAATTCTTTTTCAACTTCTGCAATGCCCTGATGCACCGGAATCATAAAGGAGGACTCCGACATCTGCGTAATCACTCCGATGCGGAGCTCCCCCTCCCTACATTCAAGCTTTTCAGCTCTTTTACGGGGATGATAATCCAGTTCTTCTGCGATCTCCCAGATCCTCTCAGCTACCTCCGGACTGATCCGGCCCCTGTGATTGAGCGCCCGGTCAACCGTCCCTCTTGAGACTCCTGCAATCTGCGCTATCTGTCTGATTGTTCCAGCCATTTTCCCCCTGCTCTCACTCGTATAAAAATTTCTGATTTTCTTCCAGATCTATATTGGTGCTGTCTATCCACTGATAACCCGCATCGATTACTTTATCATTTTCCAGCCCCAGGATCGCCCTGGCGGCCGAAGTTATTGTCGCATAACCCATTCCATACGGATTCTGGCACACTGTCCCATACTCCTCCTGATTCCGGATGGCTTCCTGCTGCCTGGAGCCAGAATCAAATCCCACCATCAGGAGTTCTGCATTCTCTTCCGCCTCCATTATATCCAATACTTCTGAGGCCATCGATTCATCTGTCGCAAAAAAACCTTTGATATTCGGATTTTCTTCCAGTACCGACTGCACACGTTCTTTCACACTTCTGTCGTCGTCTGCATGGTCCGCATAGATAACATCGGCAACAACCACCGATTCATGAGAACCCTGTACTTCATCCAGGAATCCCTGCACACGTTCTAATATGGATTCCCCCTTCTGCTGCGACGCGACAATCAGAACTTCTCCCGATTCACTCATTCCCTGACATAATCTGCGCGCTGCTTCCTTACCCGCTTCTCTGTTGTCCGTTTTACAGACGGTATAGACAAGCTCATCCGTCATTACCCCGGAGTCCAGGATGATAACCGGTATTCCATTTTCCTCCGCAGACTCCAGCTGTGCCTCACAGGAACCCATATCAATGGCAGCCAGACAGAGTACCTGCGGATTTTCCGACAGCACGGCATCCACAATATTGATCTGGCCTTCCGCATCACTTTCGTCTTCAGGCGCCTCAAATGTCATATAGATCTTATCATCGTCGACAAACCCGGCCTCCTCGTTCAGATCATTAATCGCCTGCTGCATACCCGTCTGCACAGCCTTCCAATAGTTGCTCTTTTTCCCTTTCACGACAACCGCAATATGTGATGCAGCGGTAAGCTCCAGCCCTTTGACCGTAGTATAATCCGTCTTCAGCTTCTGCTGATCCGGCAATTCAATCTCCACTCCCTGTTCTTTTGGCTGATTCTTTTGCTCTTCCTCTGCTTCACGATTCTTTTCTTCTGTCTGCTCCTCCCCCTCGCTTAATTTTGCGGAAGTGTCTTTCCCGCACCCCATCATAACTGCCAGCAATGAACCGGCCAGTAAAAGGCTCAGACATTTTTTACCCATGTTGCTCTCCCTTCTTATTCAGCCTTCGCTAATCCTGATAATACCGTTTCAGTTTCTCTTTTGGTATCTGAAAACATATTCTTTTCCCCGTGGACGGATGTATGCACTGCAATTTATAAGCGCACAAAGCTAAAGGTTCTTCCCCAGCCCCTGCATTATATTTTTTGTCTCCTGCAAGAGGCATTCCCTCACAGGACATCTGGACACGAATTTGATGGTGCCTGCCGGTCACCAGCCGGATTTCCACCAAAGCCCTGCTGCCATGCTGTTCAATCAGACGATAATGCAAGATCGCCCTTTTTGCATTCTTTTCTGACTGTTCAACAACTCTGGTACAATTTTCTCTTCCACATTTCTCAAGGTAATGCTCAAGGGTTCCTTCCTCCGGTACATTCTCGCTCTCAACAACCGCCAGATAATACTTTTCGAATGTTCCATCTGTTATCTGCCTGCTCAGTTCTTTTGCTGCTTTCTTCGTCTTTCCGAAGATGACCAGTCCCTCAACTGGCTGATCCAGCCGATGAATCATTCCAAGATAGGGAATTTTATGTGGTGCACCGCTGTTTTTCTCCGCCAGATAATTTTTCACAGCACTCTCCAGATCCATTTGACCAAATCGGGCACTCTGTACTGCGATGCCTGCCGGCTTACTCATCACAAGGATCTCGCTGTCCTCGTATATTATGTTTTCTTTCAGATTTTTCATTCGGTACTGTCCATCCTCAATCTCCATTTTACCTCAACGCCCGCGCAAATCTAAGATCCATTATATATAAAAGTACAAAAACAAGCAACCGCTATATCATTTTTTCGATATAACGGCTGCTTATGAATCTTCGTTATTCAATTTTTCTTCTCTCTCTCTTAAATTTAATATGTCAAATTTACTTCTTACGAAACACCGATAGTTCCATATTCAATTATCTATATAAATTTAAATATTTGATATTCCCTGCTCGTAAGTTCTCATCTTACTTAGAAGTTATATATATTATCTGGTATTAAATTCTTTCAGACAATGAAATCATTTAATACTGTTTCTCATCTGCTTACAATTGAAATGTGATTCTTTTATAAACTCTTCTTACTTAAAATCTTTGGATTTAATTTCTCTTCCTTTTGGATTATAGCTTCTCACTTCTATCTTCTGAATTCTTTTTCAGGAATTTAAGATCATCTTTTTTGATTCTATCCTCATGATGATTTCTGTCAAATATATTGATGGCTCTTTAAATCTCATTACTGATCATTTAAAATCATTTTTATATTTGCCGGTTTCATGTTCGGATTCGTTCAATTCCACCTTCAAATACCCGATTTCTCGTCTCGCATACCTGATATTGGGATAAAGATTTTCTTTTGTTCCTTACTATATTTCTTCTTCCGATTTTGTCCTTAACTTTTATCTTTCAATTTCGATCTATGAATCCTAAGATTTGTTTCAGATTCCCTTATAAAACTTTCACTATCTCATCTTCTGCTTTTGAGAAATAATTCAAAATAGTGATTATCATATTTCTTTACATATCATAATCTTTGAATTATTTTTTGTGGTATATGTTCAATATGAAGGCTAGCTCTATATATACCTTTTAGCTTTTTCCTTAGTTTTTTCTTTTCGAAAATATGGAAGTCTATTTTTCATCTTATTAAAAGGTCTTCGTGCGGGGAATTGCTATGCCATACCACTTTCATATTGATTGTTATGATTTACCTCTCCCAATGGACTAACCTCCTTCTTCATAATTCTTTATATAAATTTATATGTAGAAATTATGAACTGTGTTTTGTGTTTGTTGACTGGTTTCTTTTGATGTATTTATAATAACAGATGTCTCAATATTTGTCAACACATTTTTTAAATTTTTTTCTATTATTTTCACAACATTGTTCTCCAATCAATATACACTGTTACTTGTATTAATTTCATTGAATTTCCAGATAATTATGTTTTTCTGCAAAAAGAAAAAACTGTGCTCTGATATCGAACACAGTTTCTTATAAACGACACCTGTTATCTGATGATGCTTCCGAGCACTCCGTATGATACGATACTCATAATCACAGACGCAAGGAAAACTCCAAGCAGAATCGCCAGGGATGATTTCTTGATATCAATATCCAGAAGTGATGCAATCAGTGCACCCGTCCATGCTCCCGTCCCAGGAAGCGGAATCCCGACAAACAGTACCAGTCCCCAGAACTCATATTTCTCGATTCTATCACTCTTCCCCATTGCCTTTCGCTCAAGCCATTCGATCATTGGCCGAAACAGCCTGGTTTTCTTCATCCATTTAAAAATCTGCTTGATGAACAGCAGGATGAACGGAATCGGAAGAATATTTCCAATGATACAAAGAGGCAGCGCCGTCAGATACGGCACCTGCAACAGGGACGCGGCCAAAAGCCCCCCTCTCAGCTCCAGAATCGGCAGCAGTGAAATGATAAAAACCACAGCTGTTTCCGATATATAAGGTGTCAGGTTGGCGGTAAACCATTGTACCAGTGAATCCATGTTATGCTTCTCCCTTTCCATTTCTCTGCGCTAAGTAATGCTCGAGAAATTCTGTCAGTTTTCTCATCTCTTCCGGCGTTCCGATGGTGATCCTCAGGTAATTGCTGATTCGTGGTTTATCAAAATGACGGACATAAATATGTTCCTCACGAAGCCGTTCAAACAATTCCGAAGCCGGACAGCTTTCATGTTTTGCAAACACAAAATTCGCCTTTGAATCTTTAAACGAAAATCCCAGCCGCGCAAGCTGCTTCTGGGTCCATTCCCTCGTCTCGGTGATCTTTTTTATCGTTTCCCGGAAATAGGATTCGTCCTTAATCGATGCCTCGCCCAGATACAGTACCATGGTATCCATCGTATAGGAATTAAAAGAATACTTTACATCATTCAGGAAACGAATCATCTCTTCATTGCCGCAGGCATAGCCGATGCGCACTCCCGCCATAGACCGGGATTTTGAAAATGTGCGCACAACCAGCAGATTATCGTACTCATGTATCAGCGGCAGTACCGTTTCCGCGCCAAAATCCACATAAGCTTCATCCACCACTACCACAGAATCCGGGTTATCTTCAATGACAGCTCTCACTGCATCCTGTGAAAGCTCCGCCCCGGTGGGTGCATTGGGATTGGGAAAAATGATTCCCCCGTTCACCTTTTTATAATCATCTCCGACAATATCAAACTCATCATTTAAAGGAATCCTTTCATACGGAATCCGCAAAAGCTCTGCCCATACATCGTAAAAAGAATATGTGATATCGGGAAATAATATGGGATCTTTCCCGTTAAAAAATGTCATAAAAACCATAGCCAGAACATCGTCAGATCCAACGCCGGCGAATACTTCCGTTTCCTTCAGACCATGATAATCAGCAATTGCTTTTACCAGCTTATGCGCCGTGGGATCCGGATACAGCCGAAATGTATCTGTCTTCATCTTCTCAAGCGCCTGTTCCACCAGCGGCGACGGCGGGTATGGATTTTCATTGGTATTTAATTTTATCATATCCGGTTCATCCGGCTGCTCACCCGGCACATAAGGAACGACGCTTCTTACATTATCTTTCCAAGTCTTCATCAGTTTTCCTCTCTGTATGTTTCATTCAGTCCCTGCAGCCTGCCTGCCACCGCATAAAAGGGACATTTATTCAGAACAACAGTATACCCGGTTTCACAGCAAAAAGCAACCGTCAGCGAAAACACAAAATCTGTTTTCCTCTGACGATTGCCCGTATCTGCAGCAGTTAAGATAAACGGCGCCGTCACAACACTGCCGCCTTTACCATTCCTTCATATCCAGCGTGTCAACAGTTTCCCGGGTTGCCAGCGGGGTCTCAATATTGTTGTCAAAATCCTCCGGCTTTTCCCCTTTTGCAAGTCTGACTGCCATATCCAGTGCCGTCTCAGCATCATAATAAGGCGATTGCATAACGGTCGCGGCAATTTTTCCTTCTTTCACATAGTCAAGTGTGCCATAGCTTCCGGATGCCCCTGCATAGATTTTCACATCATCCTGTCTGCCCGCCGCTTCCACAGCATTCCAGACACCGTAAGCACCATTGTCATCATATACGAAAATTGCATCCAGTTCTCCCGGCCCATATTTGACAAGATAATTTTCTGCAATCTGCTGACATTTTTCACGGTTTCCTTCACCCGTCTGACTGTCCAGAAGCTCTGTATTCGTTCCTTCGATTCCAAGCTTCATGCCCTCAGTGCGCTCAAGTGCGGATGAATACCCTGCCGGACCGGCAATCTCAACAATTTTGATATCCCCGCCAAGCTGTTTCACCATCTCCTGCGCGGTAATCTTACTTTCCTCCACGCAGGACGGACCGACATGGCATTCAATAAACTCTTTGCCGTTATCCGCAATCCTGGTATTTGCCGTCATACAGGGAATCCCCGCTTTCTTTGCAGCCCTTGCAGATGCAACAGCCGCCTCACTGTTGACCGGCCAGATGATGATACTGTCACATTTCATATTAATCAGATCCTGAACCTGGTTTGCCTGCAACGTCGCATCACCTTTCGGATCCAGTATCTGAAGCTCCACACCTTTTTCCTTCGCATAGTCAACCATCGTGTCATAATAAGAAGTCTGATAAGGATCCTGTCCGGCATTATTTACAACCATGCCGATCTTAAAGGATGTCTCTGCCGGTGCCGTCTCCTTTGCATTAGCAGCACAGCCCGCCAGCATCATCGCCGTAACTGCTGCGGCCATAATAATCGCCAATATTTTTTTCTTCATATGTCTGCCTCCCGACTGCTATTTATCACCATTGAATTCTTTTACCGCATCAATCATTGCTACAATATTTTCAATCGGTGTGTTTGCCTGAATGATATGAATCGCATTAAATACAAATCCGCCGTCTTTTGAGAAAATTTCGCATCTTCTCAGCACTTGTTCGCGAACCTCTTCCGGCGTTCCAAACGGCAGTTCTTTTTGGGTATCCACGCCGCCTCCCCAGAAAGAAATATCTCTTCCGAATTCGTTTTTAAGTTCCTGAGGGTCCATATTGTCTGCCGATGTCTGGACGGGATTGAGCGCATCAAATCCCGATTCAATCAGAAGCGGAATCAGCGGTCTGACCGCACCGCAGTTGTGTTTCAGAATCTTCCAGTTCGTATTGTTGTGTATCCAGTCATTCGCTCTCTGATAACAGGGAAGATAAAATTCCCGAAACACCTCCGGTGATACGAACAGACTGTGCTGGTGTGATAAATCTGTCGCGCACGTAAATGCCACATCGATCATATCTCCGCACACGTCATTTACTCTTCTTAAATTTTCAATTGCAATGTCCGTCTGCCGCTCAAACAGCTCTTTTACAAAATCTCCTCTTACCAGAGCCGACATATACCAGTCCGTATAATTCCGAATTCCTCTTGGATGCTTCAGTGTATCACCCGGAATGTCGCCCGCATCCCCAAGGCCCATGCCCGGTGCTGCAAATACCACAGCTCTTCCACTGGCGCATCCCTCCTCCGCCTGCTTTTTCAGATACTGCAGATTTTCATCATTGAATAACGTCCATTCCATCAGATTGTCTGTCGGTTTTAATTCCTCTTCTTCAAAGGGTTCCTGGCGCAGAACAGCATCAAAATAAAATGATTTAGCCGGCATATGTCCGGACGGCGAAAGACTTAAATCTCCTTTTGTATACACGTAATAGCCACCTTTTCCATCCGGCTGAGGGTCAAACTCTTCCGGAACAAGTATCGTCTGCCCCTGCAGATTTGTCCACTCCTTAACGTTGTCTCTTCTGAGACCAAAATGTGTGCCCAGAGGATAGGCAGGAACCGTATCCACTCCCATGGCATCCAGCAAATCTTCTTCCATGGTGCCCGCCATAGTGAATACGTCCTGAACTGTCACGGGCTGTTTCTTCAGTCCATAATACTCCCGAAGCCCCGCAATGCAGCTGACATGCATGGTTGAATCGCAAGTTCCGCCAAAGTCAACAGCAACCTTATCCGGCTGCTTATGGTTCAATGTTGTCTGTATTCTCTCTTTCCCTGTCATCATTATTCTCCTTATGCATTTTCGATGAGGCCTCACCTTTGTTTTCTATGGGTCCATCATACTCCTGTCGTTTTGAAATTACATCACAAATACTTTTGCAAAAATGTCGAATTCTTATTTTCAGTCAAAATATAATCCATGCCTATTGTTTTTTCAGAGAAACTCCTTATAATATTGAAAAAAGGAGGGTTCCCGTATGACCTTAAGCTCTCATTTAACCCCCGGCACACTGCCGGATTCTTTTGAATACTCCCATAATCCCACACAGCATGCACGTGAGCTTATGCTGTACGTAGAGTATATTGGACATGCTTTCTGCTCACCGGAGTACTGTGCGATCCGGAATCGATACTGTCACTATCTGTTGATGTATGTCTTAAAAGGAACGATCGTATTTTCCACAGACGGACAGACCGGAGAAGCCGGTGCCGGCCAGGCAGTTCTCTTGGAAACACAAAAACCCCATATCTATGGGGCTATTGGACAACTGGAAATGTTGTGGATTCACTTTAACGGAAAAAGTTTCCAGCCGTTTTTTACACATTTAATAGCCTCCAACCGCAATCAGTACGTATTTGATCTGCAGAACAACATCGAATTCCCTTTAAAGCTTCAGGATCTGGTTCATTCTTTTCGTTCCTCCAGACAGTATCCAGAGATCATGGTTTCCGCAAAACTTTATGAGATCCTCTGCCTTCTGCCGGCGAAAAATACAGATCTTGACTATATCGACATGATTATTCAACATATCAACCGCCATTATATGGAGCCGCTCACGTTGGAACTGCTGGCAAGGAAAGCCCAATTAAGCGTCTCCTGTTTCTGTACCATGTTCAAAAAAGAAACCGGGTATTCACCATATCAATATATTATAAATACCCGGCTCCACGCCTCGCGCCAGCTTTTGACCAGCTCCACTTATTCAGTTGAACAGATTGCTTCCAGGGTAGGATTTGCCACTACCTCCTCCTACATCGCTTCGTTCCGAAAAAAATATAAGATAACACCGGGGCAGTTCCGCATCCGACTGAATTCTGAGTAGCTGCAGTGACAATGTCTCAGAACTGAATCTGGTAAAGTCCTGCATAGATGCCGTCTTTACGCAGCAGCTCCTCATGTGTACCTTCCTCTGCAATACCATCCTGCGTCAGGACAAGAATACGTTTTGCATTGCGTATCGTTGAAAGGCGATGCGCGATGACGAACGTCGTCCTGTTCCTGGCCAGCTCTTCGAGAGATTTCTGAACCACCTTTTCACTCTCATTATCCAGAGCCGACGTTGCCTCATCGAAGATGAGGATCGGAGGATTCTTGAGAAATACCCGTGCAAGGGCAAGACGCTGTTTCTGTCCCCCGGACAGCTTGATTCCGCGCTGTCCGATGTCCGTGTCATAGCCGTCCGCCAGCTCACTGATAAAGTCATGGGCATTGGCCGCTCTCGCCGCCCGGATCACTTCTTCATCTGACGCATCCGGCTTTCCGTAGCGGATATTGTCCATGACAGTCCCCGCAAACAGATAAACCTCCTGCTGTACAATTCCGATCTGCCGCCTCAGGTCTTTCAGTTTGATGCCGCGCACATCAATCCCGTCAATCTTCACAGCGCCGCTGCTCACATCATAAAACCGGGGGATCAAACTGCACAATGTCGTCTTTCCGGCTCCGGAACTTCCCACCAGCGCCACGTATTCCCCTGCATTCACCTTCAGATTCACGTGCGAGAGAACATTCTGGCTGTGATCTTCATAGTGAAAAGATACCTGATCAAACTCCACATCTCCCTTTACGCTGTCCACAGAAACTGCATCCGGTCTGTCTTTGATATCCGGCGCTATCTCCATGATTTCCAGGAATCTATCATAACCGCTGTATCCATTCTGAAACTGTTCTGTAAAGTTGACCAGTTTTTTCACCGGTTCCGTAAAATTGTTGATGTAGAGCAAAAACGTGACAAGGTCCGCAACCAACAGCATTCCGTCCGCCATCAGAAGCGCTCCGGCGATCAGTGACCCCACCGTGATCAGGGTTGTAAACGCTCCCATGCCGGAATGATATCCCGCCATGTACCGGTAACTCCTCCGTTTTGAATTTACAAAGCGTTCGTTCCCACTCTGAAATTTTGAAAGTTCCTTTTTCTCATTTCCAAAAGATTTCACAACCCGGATACCCGCCAGGCTGTCTTCAATCTGACTGTTAATGTCTGCGATACGGGCCCTGTTTTCCTTAAAAGCATTCTTCATCGCCCTGTTAAAGTAGACAGCATAGACCATCATAACAGCCACGATGACGATCGCTACCAGAGCCAGTGAACGATTGACATTCAGCAGAATGATAAAAGCGCCCACCAGTTTAATCAGTGAAATCACCAGGTCTTCCGGCCCATGGTGCAGCAGTTCACTGATGTCAAACAAATCACTTGTGATGCGTGACAACAGGTGACCCACTTTCTGATTGTCATAAAACGCAAACGAAAGCTTCTGGTAATGCCCAAAGATTTCATTTCGCATATCCCGCTCGATAAACACCCCCATCATATGCCCGAAATACGTGATAAAATAATTGCAGCCTGCCTCAACCAGCACCATGGCAATCATCAAGATACCCAGTTTCAGGATCATCTGTTTCGCATCCGCCAGCTCCATCGCCGTCACGTTCGATGTAATATAACGCACAAGAAGGGGAATTACCAAGGTAATTCCCGCTCCTGTAACTGCGAACAGCAAGTCTGAAAAAAACAGACCTTTATATGGTTTATAATATGCGGCAAGGCGCATAAGTTTTTTGTTCATCGTCCATTTGTCCTCCTCGACCGTTGATGTGATTCATTCTATCACAACTTCCGGGCGATGAACAGCCTTTCTATGACTTCACAATCCGATAATAAGTTTTGGCCGTCAGCGCATAGACGATGGCATAAAAGACCGCAAAGATTACAAGTGTGACAACCGTACACAGTGCGAACAGCGCCGTGTTCGTCAGATTCATAACCGCCAGCAGACGTGAAATTATCGGAAATGCAAAAGCAATATGCACGCCCGCCATCAAAAGCGGCAGGAAAAAGACACTCAAAACCTGGGAACGGATGGAAGCCTTGACTTCCTGCCGGCTCATCCCCACCTTCTGCATGATCTCATATTTTCCGGCATCGTCATACCCTTCTGATATCTGCTTATAATAAATGATCAGGACCGTCGCCATCACGAACAATGCCCCCAGAAAGATTCCAAGGAAAAACAGTCCCCCATACGTCTCGTAAAAGCTGTCCTCTGACTGCTGTTTCGATTCCACATAGGAGGAATAAACCTGATCTTCCTCTGCACTTACTGCCATTCTCACCAGATCAGCGCAGACTATTTTCTCTTCTTTGCTGCCGTCCATATCCACCCCGATGATGTAGTTCATGCCGGTACTGTAATTGTCACCGGATGCCTGCACTTTCAAATCATAAAATATCTCCAGCGTCTCTTCGTCCGGCACCACAACACAGACTGTCTGGATAATGTCCTCCTGGAGCTCTCCGCCCTGCGGCAGAGTCCAAAGTATCTTTTCCACTGGAAATTCCTGTCCCAGAATCCTTAATGTATCCTGCACTGTTCCAGTCGAATCAAACACCGCGATGCCATCCGTCAGGTCCAGCGGCTCATCAGCCATCCGGTTATAGTCCGCCTGTGTGACAACATAGAAAGATATCATATTCAAATTATTGGACAGATCATCAGAAGCTGCTGTATACCCGTCATCTGTTTTAATCAGGGGAACATAAAGTTCCCTATAAGCCTGTATACGGATATCCGTACACGGTGACTGGCTGACCGCATCCTTCACATCCTGCAGCTGCTGTTCTTTGTCAAACCCGCCGCCCGGCTGATAATCAGCCGTAACTGTCAAATCATATGCAAACCGCGTATCCAGCAGGTCGTCCATCCCACTGTACAAAGACACTGTCGAGGAAATCATAACGAGTACCATGGTACACAGGATACAGATTGTCGCAAGACCTGCCGCATTTTGCTTCATCCGGTAAATCATTCCTGACACTGACACAAAGTGGCTGGTCTTATAATAGTACGCTTTATTCCTGCGCATCATTTTCAATATTGCGATGCTTCCGGCGGTAAACAGACAGTAGGTTCCGATAATAACAAGGAGTACCGCCAGGAAAAACCATGTGATGGCAGCCAGCGGATTCTTTGTCGCAATCGCAATGTAATAACCGCCGCCCAGACACAGTACACCGATCATCGTCAACAGCCATTTTGTCTTTGGTTCTTTCTCGCCCGCCTCGGTTCCATGAAGCAGTTCAATCGGACTTGCCATATGCACCTGGCGCAGGCTGTTTAAAAGAATCAGCAAGAAAAGAATCAAAAAAAAGACAACGGTCACTGCCACTCCCCGCCCAGATATGGAGAATCCATAGGCAATGTCAAAATGCAGAATCCGATACAGCAACAGAATCATAAGCTTACTGAACAGAATACCGAATACCAGCCCCAGAACAATTCCTGTCAGCGCTGTATACAATGTCTCCCAGAGCATGACTTTTGCAATATGACGTTTTTCCAGCCCCAGAATATTATAAAGACCGAATTCCTTTTTTCTCCGCTTGACCAAAAAACTGTTGGTGTAAAACAAAAAGAACAGAGAAAAGATTCCCACCAGCCACTTCCCCATCTCCAGCATGGACCGCAGGCTTCCATTTTTGGATGCCTGATTGCCTGCCAGAAAATACATGTTGTAGAACATCGCAACCGTCATAATACAGGCCGCTATATATGGAAGATAGGTTCTTGTATTCTTTTTGATATTGGTACGGGCCAGTTTCCTGTATAATCCGCGCTTATTCATGCTTGCCTCCCATCCCGCAATCGCTGAGGACCAGATCAGGTGCGGAAGAACTTCTCAGTTCCCCATCATCACCGCCTGTCATGATCACTGACTGTGCATCTGAAATTTTCTGATACATCTCTTCCGACGTACTGGACGCCTTATAGATCTGATGGAACACTTCTCCGTCTTTGATAAAAAGTACGCGTGATGCATTGCTCGCAGCACGGACAGAGTGCGTCACCATCAAAATTGTCTGACCGGATTGGTTAATACTCCGGAATGTCTTCAGCAGTCCGCGGCTTGCCTTTGAATCAAGAGCTCCGGTTGGTTCATCAGCCAGAATCAGCTGCGGCCTGGTGATCAGTGCCCTTGCCACAGCCGCTCGCTGTTTCTCCCCACCGGAAACTTCATACGGAAATTTGGAAAGCAGCGCTTCGATACCCAATTCCTTTGCAATCGGCTCCATGCGCTTTTCCATCTCCTTATAATTTTTCCCCGCCAAAACGAGCGGCAGAAAAATATTGTCCCGAAGCGAGAAGGTGTCCAGCAGGTTAAAGTCCTGGAACACAAAGCCCAGATGATCTCTGCGGTACGCGGAAATCTCTGTCTCTTTGATAGACTTACTGCTCTTTCCATTCAAAAGAACCTCTCCGCTGGTTGGCGAATCCAGCAGCGCCAGAATGTTCAGCAGCGTCGTTTTTCCGGAACCCGATTCCCCCATGATCGCCACGAATTCTCCTTCTTCCACAGAAAAAGAAACATTCGATAACGCCTGCACCGGATTACCCCCAAAACGTGTTGTATATACTTTCTTTAGATTTTGCACTTCTAATAATGCCATATGTCAGTTACCTCCAGTTTTATCTCACGGAACCTTTTTTATCCCTTTCATGTTTGAAGTATAGCAAAAAGGAGGAAGCTTCGCCTTAGTTTTGGCTTACATTCTCCTTTTTAAACTTACAGTTTTGTAAGGTTTTTCGGGTATATATAACTGCTCGTATTCCCGCAAATGCCCATTTTTCGGGCTTTTTTCAATTGCCGTTTCTATGTAACTCTATGTATTCGCCCATAACCCCACGGTCAAAAAAGGGGAAACCAAAAGTTGCAGTTGGATTACGCGGGACAACACTTTGAAGCAACTGCCAATGACTGTCTTTTCTTCGACAGCAATAAACCACACTCCTATTATACCAAAACAACAGCTTCTTTTCAGTACGTCAGATTCGGCGGAAATCAGAGCGAATATTACTTTAATAAACTTTGTGCTAATGACATGGCCTTGTTTAAAGCAAGGAATCCGAAGGCACTCTCCTCATGTTTCGCCCGCATTGCAGAAGAGACAGAGCAAAGCATTCCGGATGAACATTTGATCTCTGCATATCTTCATGAACTGTTAAGCTTTGCATTAAGCAGCAGAGAAAAATTTGCCACCGAAAATGCAAAACGTATCGCTCAAAGCATACAGTTTATGAAAGACCATATAAATGAACAGATTCATCTGAAAGATGTCGCGGAGCAGATTCATTTAAGCCCGTATTATCTGCATCGTATTTTTAAATCATATACCAACTCCTCGCCCGGGGAATATTTTATGAATCTTCGATTAGCACATGCCAAAATGCTTTTGGTGACAAGCTCACATCCTGTTCACAAAATTTCTGATATGTGTGGTTTGAACCGTCCCCACCAGTATAGACAGCTAAAACGAAAGAATTCTATCCGATGCTTAGTTTTGCTTGATTTTCCTCACTTTTTCATCCGGTCAGGCTCATAGGAGGGGAATTTCCCCTTCCCTTATACCGGTGCGATGATTCATCGTGAAACAGCTATGCTGCTTTCAGATCCGTTTGATGTTTCACATAGTATTCTTCCGGTGTCAGATATCCGTTGGCTTCATGGATGCGTTGGCGGTTATAAAATATCCAGATATCCCTTTGTTCTGAATCTGTTGGTTTCAACAGAAGCCATTCATCCAGAAT
>CAZUNG010000034.1:0-14225 GCA_964621905.1 uncultured Ruminococcus sp.
CATGGGCATTAATCCATGATTTCTGCTTCATATCCAGACATGCTTCCACATATGCTTGTGCCGTAACAGGCTTAGCCCCGCCTCCTCTGTATTTCGTCGAGTTTTTTTAGGAATGATACCTCCATTTCAGCTTTTTGTCGCTTGGCTTTTTCCAATTTTAATTCAGCACAAAGTCATTCTATTTCAGTAAGCGTATCTTCTGGCTTGCGTTTATCACGATTATCCTGCAATGCATCAATTCCACCATTTTCATATTTAACGGTATAGTTTCGTGCTTGTTGATAGGAAACAGAAAATTTTTCAGCAGTTTCAGCGTAATTATGATCATGCGAAATACAATATGAAGCGATTTCTATGCGTTCTTCAAATGTGGTTTTTCTTCCTTTGGTCATGATGACAGTCCCTCCTGTTCCGGAAGCTTTCAGCTCTTCATGACCATTATTTTACCCACAACTTAACAGCGCATGGATCAATACCTCATCTGTTAGCAATGGAACACATACTATCTTTACCATCTAAATATTTTTGTACAGCATTTAGTTTTTCTTCTATGCTGTACTTATCTTTTCTACTCAAAAAATACCCCCCTTTCAAAAAACAAGTTTTTATTATTTCACTTGTCTACCTAAAAGGGAGCATATCACAATCACATAGAGTTTTTCACTTTTCCGTTTACCTGGCATAACTCATAGTTTTTGCAATGTTTCCTTATGAGTTACTGCCTTTAGATCAATATCTAAAATTTTGTCATAAAATCATGTTTCATTTTACTGTATTTGCCGTCGTAGAATGCCCCTGTGATTTCGTATTTGCCCCGTAGAGCCATTTAAATGCAGTGGGTGTAACTTTGTATTAAAATAAGCCCACTATCTGCTCAATCAAGAGTCAATAATAGGCTTATGCTAATATCTGAATATTCAGTTTTTGGTATCATGTCAGGGCTTTTTTCAAAGGGGTAAAATATAAACTTCTTATTAAATTAAAATCCCCTGAGAACACCGCAAAATCAAGGAGTATCAAATTTTCTTTAACTTACAGTTTCGTAAGGATGTTGGGATTACGCTACTGTCTTTCGCCAATCGAAACCACCGCATCACACGTTAACTCCAGCCAGGCATGGTTCACCGACATAATGATGACCGAAATTTTTAATCTTGATAAATCCTCCAGGATTTCCCGGAATTCCTGAATCGTCGATTCATCCAATATGACAAACGGATTAATATAAATGAACACCTGTGGCGTGACGCACAACCATTTCGCAGTGATCACCTTTAGCTGATCGATCAGGGTAATTCCTTTTAGATTCTGTCTGTTTTTATATTGATCCATAAGATATTCTGAATGGATTAATCCCAGTGAATAATGCGCCATATGGCGCTGCAGCCTTTTATTGATAATTCCCAGTGCATTGCTGACTTTATCATTCGCCAGATATGTAATATTGTCGATCAGACTCATATCCTTATAGATTTTATCCGGTCTGTAACCGTTCATCGAAACGGCTATATCGGTTCCTTCTTCACCTTTTCCAGACAGCAGTTCCCATCTTTGTTTTCCAACCCGCATCAGGTATTCGCCATCCAGACTCCAGACCCCCAAGATACCCCCTCTGTCCATTGAAAATTCCAACTCTTTATTTTTAATAGTCAAAACAGATTCTTTTAAAATCTTACCCGTCGATTTTTGTGTCACCGCCGGAGAATAATACCGCACAAAATTATGAAATGTAATTTTGTCCCGTTTCAGAATTCCGGTTGTCACTCCATTCTGCAGAATGATCAGCGAATCAAAAGAGGCAAACAGTGTGTGGTAACGGTTAGAAAAAAGCAGTACACTGACATTCTTTTCATATAAAAAGTCAATCATTTTCTCAATATCTTTGAAATCATTTTCACCGACCCGATTAAACACATCATCGAGAACAATTAATTTTGCTCCCTTTTGAACTGCTATGATAATTTCCAGACATAGTATTTGACAGTACGACAACGATTTTACGCGCGCTTTCGGAGATATCTCCTGCATACCATAATCATTTAACAGGCTGGATATTTTCCCGCTCAATCCCCTGTCCCTGATCCAGATGCCGGGAATCAGCTTTGGGAGACTGAGAAACATATTCCTTGCCACTGTCATATTCGGAATCAGATCCATTCTGGATGCAATATAAAAGATTCCGCCATTTTCAAGATTCTCAGAAATACTTTTTCCACATAATACGTCATTTACATAGATCTTTCCGGTATCCGGATTGTCGCCTCCAAAAAGGATATCGATCAGACATTGCTTTTCCAGCGGATTAGAAAGCAGCGCCACTTTTTTACCGGACAGTACCTGAAAAGATACCGATCGCAAGACGTTCTGGGCATGATTATTTTTGCTTAAGTGCTCAATTCTCAAAATTTCACTCTGCATATCTAATGCTCCCCGTCATATGGCATGGTAATCTCAAAGCAACTCCCGATTCCCTGCGTGCTGTACGCTGTAACTCCATACTTATCTCCATAAAGCAGTTTGATTCTTGCGTTCACATTAACAATTGCAATGCCGCTCCCCTTTTGAGACTTCACACTTGAACCACTCTTCCCATACTCGTTGGAATACAGCTTATCATTTAATGACGCCAACTGTTCCGTCGTCATTCCGCATCCATCATCCGTAACAGAAATGATCATTCTGTCTCCGATGACGTTTACATCAATATCAATGTGAAAATCCTGAATATTATCTTTCATTCCATGCTTTACTGCATTTTCAATAAACGGCTGAATGATCAGTTTGGGAACGCGGTAATCCAACAATGTTTCTTCATCCTTTTGAATCGTTACATTCAGAATAACCTGATTACTCAAACGGTATTTTTGTATTGCCAGATAATCGCTGGCCATCGCCAGTTCTTCTCTTATCATAATAATGTCATTTTTCTGGCTGATCGTATAACGAAATATTCTTGACAATATTTCGATCATATCCGCTGCAATCGGGGCCTTTTCCTGCAGTGCATACCCGCGAATCGAATCCAGCGTATTATAGAGAAAATGAGGATTGATCTGGCTTTTCATACTGTCAAATTCAGCCTGTTTTCTCATTAACTGATTGGAATACTCCGTATCCAACGTGTGATCTACCATATCAAGAACGAAACAAAGGTACTCAATATAGTCTTTATCCGTCTGTTCCGGTACGCTCAAAGAATAATGTTCCTTTATCCCGTCGATTTTAACTACAACCTTATGAAATAATTGCCTGTAAATATAGAGTCCACTGAGACATAACCCTAGAATACTCAGTAAAAGTATACCGTTATAATAATATATTCCGATTGCCAGAAGGCATATATATGGCAATATAAATAAGTATCTTATTGGAAATCTGGTTCTTGGTCTTTTCACATTTCTCTCCCCTAATAGATTCTGTCGGCATGAATTCTTCTATATTCTTTTGGTGTTATACCAACATATTCTTTGAATGTTCTGCTAAAATATCTCACGTTATGATAACCTACCTTATAGGTAATTTCATTGATATTGATTCTGACATCGAGCAGAAGTTCTTTAGCCTTTTCCATACGCAGCTCTGTAAGATACGCTGTAAAATTTTTCCCGGTCTCTTTTTTAAAGATAATCCCCAGATATGCCGGAGTGATAAATACCTGCTCAGCAGCCTCCTCAAGCTTCAGCTGTTTATCATAATTTTGAGAAATATACTCCAGAACACGTTTCATGATCAGCGACCCCTCTGACTGTTCGTCTTTTCTAAATTTCAAAATACCCGCAGTCATCTTCTCAGGTAACGAACTTACAATATCGCTATATCTCGAACATCTACTGAGTTCCACTAATAATTCCTGATAGAGATCCATAAGCTCATTTGGAAAATTCCCTTTTTGCTTTACAACAGACAGCACATTTAATATCACTCCCCGGAGCGTTTTATACACTGAAACGTCTTCCCGTTTGCAAAAGTTCAATACATCCTGGAAAATAGCCGATATGTTCCCCTTGACTTCTGTGAGCTCATTACATTCCACTTTCTCAACCAGCCCGTGAAGAAGCGAGTCAGTTAAAACATATTTACGCCCTTCCGTACTCTCTTTATAACCAGACTCATAGAAATCCAGAACCCGGTCAACACCTTTTACGATCCGCATATCCAATAAATGGAGCGCCGCATCAAACGAGTCAGACAACGCATCAATGTCCGGGACTATTTTTCCAAGACATACGGTAATCCCAGTATCGGCATAGGCCTCCGTCAGTTTTTTCCCGCCCGCTAACAGCCGCTTGCACAGAGCCTTTATTTCATCTATTTTCTGTTTGTTTTTTTCCAGGTTTAATATTACATAAATGTTTTCCTGATGTTCCGTTACACCGATATCGTAGCAGACATCCGAAAAACAGTTTCTGATGATAATCATAAGATGATCTGTAATGTGATTTTTAATGCCAAT
Source organism: uncultured Ruminococcus sp. (assembly GCA_964621905.1). Classification (GTDB taxonomy): domain Bacteria; phylum Bacillota; class Clostridia; order Lachnospirales; family Lachnospiraceae; genus Ruminococcus_G. The sequence goes on from CAZUNG010000034.1 coordinate 4,454, forward strand.
GACAATATCCGAATAATAATCTACTCTCACTGCCAGCGAACAGAAACAGCCCCTTTGAAAAGAGTAAAAATAATCCCGATTGACCTGTTCTACAGAAACATCATGAAAATCGATATCTCTGTATAAAATACTCATAACAAATGATGTCCGGACTTTTTCTTTATGATGATCCGCACTTCGCAGCAGCGTCCCGTCACTTCCATTCTCAGATATTTCCTGGATCAGCTGCGCCAAGGATTTATTCAATTCATTGGAATTAATCGGTTTCAGCAGATAATCCCTCACACCCAGCCTGACCGCTTTTTTTGCAAATTCAAACTGTGCATATCCTGATACAATGATAAACTTAGGATTGACGCGCTGTTTCTGAACCTTTTCGATCAGCTCCAGACCATCTATGATTGGCATTGAAATGTCTGTGATGACAATGTCCGGTCGTTTTTCCATGATCATGTCGTATGCCGTTTGTCCGTTTTCCGCATAACCTACCAGTTCCAATCCCAGTTCATCATATAAAATACAACTGTTTAACAAGAAAAAGATACTTTTTTCATCTTCAACGATCAAAAGCTTCTGCATATTTTCTCCTCCCAAATCATGCAAGAACAGACCGCAAACAGATCACAAAAGCACTGTTTACCAATCTTGTTTTATATTATCATATCAATCCAGTAAACACAATCAACTCAACTTTGGTATAATTTTACTTTACAAAGCACAAGTCCGAATAAAAGGAAGGAGGAGCACAACCAGCCTTCCTCACTGATTGCACCCCTTTTGAAAGTCTCGAAAAGCTTAAACCCCTGCATCATCCCCTGAGCCTGGAATTTGATCTGTCGTAGAAGCAGCGTTCCGTCAAAACCGCTCCCGCACCGGAACTGCCAATCATGGCCACATCCCCAATCTCCGCCTTATCTGTATCGATCAAAGCAAATCCTATGTTCTGACCTATGGTATATCCATAAGTAAACATCGTAACCTTACCCACGTTCATACCATCTACTTTTACTTCATCGCCGACCCGAACATCCGCAGAAACTTTCGGGACCAGAAAACCAACCAGGGAACGTTTCACTCCCTTTTTCTTTGCCTGCCGAAGTGCTTCTTTTCCGACAAACTCTTTATTCCAGTCAACCGTCCAGGCAAACCCTGTTTCCAGAGGATTTGTTCCCGCCAGATCACTCATCAGAACATAACCCTTTTCGCGCGGGATGCTTGTCACAATAATATCCGTATCAATCCTTCGGATGCCATAATCCTGACCATATTCCTCCAGTGCCCGCTCAATGCGTGCCGCATCTGACGGCGCACAATAGATCTCATATCCCAGTTCTCCCGTATATCCGCTGCGGGCAATCTTGACTTTCATAGCACCAATCTGATGATCTTCGATGTGAAAGTGTTTCAGTTCATCAATCGGATTTTCCAGGATCTGGTTCATCACTTCCCTGGAGTTTGGTCCCTGCACTGCATACATGGTCGTAGTATCTGTGATTTCTTTGTAAGACACGGCTTCATAAGTGCGGTGCCGGTCAAACCATGCGGTCAATTCATCAATATACAGTGTTGATACCCAGTATGTATTCGCATCGATATGGAACACAATCACATCGTCAATGATCTCTCCGCCCTCATTCAGCATTGTCGTATATGTTGCGGTTCCTACACCTGCACCGGATATATTGGCAACAAACATCTGATCCAAAAACGCGGCCGCATCACTGCCTGTCACTTTCAGCAGTTTATGCGTGAAATCATAATATCCCACTTTATTCCGAATTGCCTCATGATCCTTCTGCTGCTCACTTACCACTTTTGTTTTGCTTTTTTTTGATTGTTTCTTAAGTTCTGTCGTATTCCCGCAGATTTTCTTCAGATGTTTCGTCAATTTCTTTTTTACCTTTGCATTTGAAACCGGATCCGGATCCCGTTTCCATTTATCATTCAACTTCAGGATTTTTTTCTTGGTTTCGGCATCGATCTTCCCACGCCTTTCCTCAGAATCCATCCATTCCTCAAACGTACCGATCCAGCGCTCATCACAACCGATGTCATCCGGCGTCGGGTAGACCTGTTGATCCAAACGCATATAATTCAGACGCGGCGGGTTCCCCTTGATGGACACCTCAAACAGAAGATCAGCCCCTCCCAGGCCCGGCTCATGCGGTGCTGCTTTATCTCTCTCTATGTATTCTTTCTTAACACTGACCGCCACAATCTCAAATACATATAAGGTGGACCCGTCTACCCGGACGGTCTCGATTACCTTTGCCTCCAGGTTGGACACGCACTCCGCGATGCCATACGGTTTTACTTTTCGGGATGGCAGCGGGGTCAGACCGGCCACATCAATCTCATTGATCCCTTTTGGCATCGGCAGCCCGACGATCTCACTCTCCCGAAGCAGTTCATAGGGGTAATAACTGATCACACACTCTCCCGTCTCATCCAGATTTTTTCTCCCGTCACGGTCATTGTTCATCGCAAAGGCATAGCACCATCTCATGCCCGGCGGTGCAGACTGAAAGGCTGTTCCCATGGACACCGGCGTACAGTTTACATTGCCCTTTTTGTCCATCGTCGTAACAAAATAGCAGGCTACCGGCGGCTGGATCCATCTGTGGCTGAACCCCGTCGTCTCATATGTCTCCAGGCACTCAGTGAAATCCCCTTTCTGTTCTCTCTCAGTTTCTTCAAAAATACTCTGTACATCAAAATACGAAAAGCTCATCTTTCTCCTCCTGTTAAATTAGTTTTGGAATCCCCGGTTATCCATTTTCATCAGCGTTCACTTTTGTTAAGTTATTTGTTTTTCTTGTTCTTTTCTTATGTTAAGCTCATTATATGCTTAACATTTAGTTTTGTCAACACTTTTCTGTTTCTTTACTGCATTTTCCCTTTCCTCACTTATCATCCCATAATCCCTATATTTCGCCTGCTTTTTGTTTACTAAACTCTTAACAATGCATTGACTATCCCTGCTTCCTACGATATAATGAAAAAAACAAAAAAAGAGGTGACGACCTATTACCATTCGTGAAATCGCGGCACAATTCGGAGTATCCCCCTCTACCGTTTCCAATGTGCTGAACAATAAAAACGGGGTGAGCGATGAATTAAGAGAAGAAATCATGGCTGTTCTGCTTAAAAACGGTTATATCATAAAACATAATCCAACACTTGTTTCTTCAAGGCCGCGGAATCTTTTATTTATCTATTACCAAAGCGCAAATTATCAGTCCCTGAGGAACAATGATATTCTTCCTCTTACGCTTCACCAGATAGAACAGTACTGTCAGGCCGGCGGTCATCGTTTTATTTTCAAGCAGGCAACTTACCATACCCTTGATTCTATGCTGGACAGACAGAATCTGACGGAAACAGACGGCATACTGATGCTGGGAACAGAATATTATCATAAACCGTCTCCCGCATTCTATTCCTGCGGAAAGCCCATCGTCATATTAGATGGATTATGTCCTGAAGATCCCATCAGCACCGTCAACATTGACAATCTCTTCGGAGTGTGTAAGCTGGTGGAACATATCTGCCACATGGGTCACAGACGGGCGGGTTATATTAAAAGCCGCATGCCCTTCGGCTGTCTTCGCGACAGAACAAACAGTCTCTATGCTGCACTGGCGCAATTCGGTGTGACGCTTGATAAGAAAGACATTCTGGAAGTAAGCGCTGAGTCCGGGTTAATTCAAGACGAAGTCACTCACTTTTTCTCAGCGGCAGAAGATCTGCCTACCGTCTTTTTTGCAGACAATGACTTCCTTGCAGTTTCTTCCATACAGGCGATCATGCGGTTAGGATATACCGTTCCGGATGATGTCTCGATTGTTGGTTTCGACGATCTGGATATTTGTACTTTATTAAAACCACACCTTACCACTTCAAGAGTAGACTTTGGTGCCATGGCCAGGGTGGCGGTCAGTCATCTTATGAATCTTATCGAGGACCCGGATTTTCCAGTAACAAAACTTACCGTCACGCCTGAATTTGTTGAACGGGAATCTGTGAGAAAAATATAATACGAGGAGGCCATCATGACAATCAGGGAAATCGCAGCAGAGCTGAACATATCTCCTACTGCTGTCTCTTATGTACTGAACAACAAACCCGGCGTTCGAAAAGAACTCCGGGAGCAGATCACTGCGATTTTAATTCAAAATGGTTATTCTATTAAAGAGAATTCCACCGCAGATTCCAAAAAAAGCCCCGACCTGTCAGGGCAGCGGACCATTTTGTTCTTATACTATATCAGTGAGCGCTATCTGTTTCTCAGAAACAACAATGTATTAACACTCTATCTGAATGCCATCGAAGAAATCTGTAACCGACAGAACTGTAATGTCATAACCAAAAGCGTAATTAGCGATTCTCTGGACGACACGCTGACAAACACGGATGGTATCGACGGCGTGATACTTTTGGGAATCGAACTCTACGAAAGAGTGATTTTCAACCGGTCTTTGTGTCCTAAACCCTTCGTCCTTCTCGACGGTTATTTTCCGGAATCCCCCATCGACAGTATCAATGTGGATAACTATATTGGTCTGTATCAGGCAGTCGATTACCTTTATAAAAAAGGGCATCGGAAGATCGGACACATTAAAAGCAACATGCCCTATGGATGCCTGCCGGACCGCTGGCGCTGCTTTTACGAAATTCTGGATTACTTTGGAATGCCTTTTTCAAAAAACTATCTGGCAGAGGTAAGGATGCAGTCTGAGTTTCTGCAGGAAGATCTACAGAAGTATCTGAAGGAGAACACGGATCTTCCCACTGTTTTTTTTGCAGACAATGATTACATGGCTATCTCCGCAATGGCAGGCATGCAGCAGGCCGGCTACTCCATTCCGGACGATTTTTCCATCATCGGTTTTGATAATGCTGACATTTCAACCCTGCTGAAGCCGAATCTGACCACAATCTCTCTGGATTTTCGGGGAATGGCAGCTGAAGCCGTACAACGCCTGTTCCGGTTAATGGATCAGCCGGACCTTCCGATCGTGAAAAGTACGATCTCTCCTGTCTTTGTAGAGAGAGAGTCCGTAAAAGACTTAACTTAGAAAGCGTAAGCGATGAGCTGTCCATTCATCGCTTACGCTTTCTTTCAGCCTATGTAATTTAAATCCTTTTCTTCCTGAAATTCTTTAATGCGTCCACATACATTGCCGCAAAGATTACCAGACCTTTTGCAAACGGATAAATATACGGTGATGCGCCTGTCAATGCCAGAATGTTATTGATCAGATACAATAACACAACTCCGATAAAGGTTCCCGGAAAGATATTCCCACGCCCTCCGAGAAGACTGGTCCCTCCCATCACACACACCGTGACAACATCGAATTCCATCTCATTTCCAATGGTTCCACTGTAGGTACCAACCTTACTGCAGGCGACAAAACCCACAAAGGCTGCACATATCCCTGACAGAATATAAACCGCCATCTTCACTCTCTTTAAGGGAAGACCGATACGCTTTGCCGATTCCTCACTGCACCCAATTGCATAGCAGTATGCCCCAAATCTGGTTTTTCTCAGCACACACTGGAACACCAGCAGTATGATGAGTGACACAAGAATCAGTACAGAAATCCCGCCGATCCTGGAATCTGCAATCATCTTAAACTCCGGCGGAAGGCTGGTCTGTGCACCGCCGTTCGTAATATTAAGGGCAATTCCCCGCAACAGTATCATCATTCCCAATGTCGCCAGCATGGAATTCAGCTTGCAGTAAGTGACCAGGATCCCGTTGACCGCACCAATGACGGCCCCCACCACAAAGATCAGGATCACCATCTGGGCAAAACCTGCACCATGATTCATTGCATATACCGCAATCGCAGAGCTGCAGAGCGCCACCGAGCCCACACTCATATCCATATTGCCTGTGACGATCACAAACGTTCCGCCGGCGGCAACTACCAGCAAAGTCGTTGCCCCCCACATAATCTGCATCAGATTATCTCTGGTCAGAAAGTACGGAGAAATAATTCCACAGACGATGAACATGACAACAAATAAAATATAAAACCCATAGGAAAGCAGGAAATTTGAGATATCAAACTTCTTTTTCACTGTAATCGCTGCTTCATTCATGTGCATCTCCTCCACCAAGTGCTAATTCCATCAGGTTACTATTATTAATGTCAGAACCCTCGACACTTTCAATAATTCTGCCGCCCTGAAGAACAATGACACGATCCGATAAATCCACCATCTCATCAACCTCCGATGAGATCAGCAGGACAGAAGTCCCATCTGCCGCTATTTTTTTGATTGTTTTGTAGATTTCCATTTTGGAACCGACATCAACGCCCCTCGTCGGCTCATCCAGAACCAGCACTGGCGCTCCCTTGTTCAGCCATTTTGCAAACACTACTTTCTGCTGATTTCCTCCGGAGAGCTGAGACGCACGGGTCTTCTCGTCCGGTACTTTAATATTCAGCTTCCTGATCAGCTCCCTGGTCTCTTCTGCTTCCTTATTTACATTAAGAAATTTTAGCCGTTTGGAACAGTAGCTGTCCAGCTTAGCCGCAGTACAGTTATTCGTAATATCCATATTCAAAAACAGACCGTCATAATGTCTGCTCTCTGTTACATAGCCAATCTTTTTAAGAAGGGTATTTTTCCTGATTTTTGTCAAAGTCCCCCCTTCCTCCTTAAAAAAGATCTCCCCTGCATCGGCACGATCCAGTCCCAGCATCGCCCGTACCAGTTCCGTACGTCCGGATCCCATCAGGCCCCAGATTCCCAGAATCTCCCCTTTTCTTAATTCAAAACTTACCCCTCTCAGCAGATTTCCGCTGATGATCTGATTAACCTTTAAAATCACCTCATCGGACCAGTGAACCGCAGCTTTTTTCTCAGCTGCAGCCGGCTTCTGCCCAATGATCATGGTAACCAGGTCCGCTTTTTGAAGCCCCTCCACAACACCGGCACCACTCCTAACCCCGTCGCGAAGTACCAGGTAATCATCACATAATACTGTGATTTCATCCAGAAAATGTGAAATATAGATGATAATTTTACCTTCATTCTTCAGCCTGTTAATCACCTTAAAGAGTTTATTTTTCTCATGCAGACTTAAGGAAGAAGTCGGTTCATCAAAAATAATGATATTAGCACCCATAGCCAGTGCCCGGGCAATCTCCACCATTTGTCTGGCGCCGATAGTGATGTCTTCCATCGCAGAGTGGGGGTTGATATCATTTGCCCCGAGAAGTTCCAGATATTTTTTTGCCTCTTTTTCCGCTTTTGCATTGTCAGTCAGAACAGGTACGGCACCCTGAAACAAATTTCCGATAAAGACATTCTGCGCAACGCTCATTGACGCAAAAAACAACGGTTCCTGATGGATAAATGCAATTCCATTTTTTTCTGCATCCTTCGGCGAATTCAGCGTAATACTTTTCCCATCGATCAGAATATCGCCCTCGTCCTGTTTTAAAATTCCACCGAGAATATTCATCAGTGTTGACTTTCCTGCACCGTTGATTCCAATCAATGCCAGTACTTTTCCGGATTCAGCCTTTAAAGTAACGTCATCAAGGGCTAAAACGCCAGGAAATTGCTTGGTTATATGATTCATCTCCAGCATAATTGTCCCTCTCAATCTCTGTTTCTTAAACGGTCTAATGCAATAATAATCACAATCAGAACCCCTTTGATGATCAATCCAACATAATAGGTATATCCCATCAAATTAATAAAGTTACTGATCACTGTGATAAACAGTGCTCCCAGTACAGACCCCAATATATTTCCTTTTCCACCGGATAAACTTGCACCTCCGATGACTGCAGCACTGATCGTATCAGTCAGCATGGTATTTCCGACCATTGTAGCCCCTGCCATATTCGTACGCGCCGCAAGCAGAATTCCTGCCATACATGCATAGATGCCTGCTATAATATATGTGCAGAAGATATACCGATCTGTTCTGATACCGGATACCCGGGCTGTTTCCTCATTCTGGCCGATCATATAGAAAATTCTTCCATACTTTGTTTTCTTAAGAATAATGTGACTGATAACTGCCATGATAAAGAAGATTGGAATCGAGATGGGTACAATACCTATCTTAATCCCAAGAAACAGAAATACATCCGGAAGTCCGAAAACACTTTTTGAATTTGTTATCATAACAGCGAAACCATTGGCAATAATCTGCGTAGACAGCGTAACAATAAATGGAATCATCCTGGCTTTTGCGACCGCCACACCATTGATCATTCCGAATACCGCGCCGACGCCAAAAATGATCAGGATGCCGATAAATACATTTCCTGTCTTTGACATGAACAGCGCCCCCGGTATTGTCGCCGCCATCAGTACGGCAGGCATTGATAAATCAATGCCGCCGATGATTAAGATAAACGTCATTCCCAAACATAACATGCCAACGGTTGTGAGCTGCTCCAAAACATTAATAATATTATTCAGACTTAAAAAATTTGGTACTGCTGCAGAAAGTATCATCACAAAGATCACTGCCGCTGCTGCCGTTGCCAGATCAATGGCTTTCTTTCTGTCTGACAACACTGTCTGCACCCAATTATGAACCGTTTTAACCGCCTGACTACTCATATTGTTTCCTCACAATCCTTTTGTTCCTGATGATCAGCCCCAGAGCAGTTTCGTCAGCTCTTCGTCCTGATAATTTTCACGCGTATATACCGGACCTTTTACGTAAGTTTCTTCCACTTTTTCACCCTTTGCCAGCGCGATACACTGATCCACGATCGTCTGGGACATACTCACAATGTCCATCAGTGAATCTGCATCAACGTATCCTTCCCCAATCGCGTCCAGACCTTCTTTATATACGTCAGTCGCCGCAAACCAGATATGACCTTCTTCTCCGTTTTTGATCCACTGATTTGTTGACTGCAGAGCCGCTTTTGCCGCCGGAAGAAGGAAATCAGAAGCAATATAGATACAGTTCGCATCGGGATTTGCTCTCATTGTACTTGGAAGATTTGATTCCAGCCAGTCCGGATCCCAATCTGTATCAAGATCTGTGACAATTTTCGCACCTTTATCCGCATATTCCTCCACTGCCCGCTTTACACCATTGATGCGGTCAACAGAGTTCTGATCCGAAGTAGAACCACTGCAGACAACCAGGTTCATTTCTGTCTCCCCTGCTGCAATCATCTGATCAAAGATAGATTTTACGGAAGCATAGCCCTGATCTTCTGCATCAACCCCTACGAAAGTATCCGGTTGATACTGTCCATCGGGATTATACGGTCTGTTTTGAATCATGACCGGAATTCCGGCATCCTGACATTCTTTAATCATCGTATCCGTTGCCGCTACGTCCTCCGGACAAATGCACATAACATCTACATTCTGACTGATCAAATCCTTTACATCTGAGATCTGTTTACTGACATCGTTATCAGCAGACGTGACAATAAATTCAACTTTTGGGTTGCTTTCCGATCCGAATTGTTTCGTGTATTCATCTGTTTTTACGAATACATCATTCATCAATGCATTGAAAGACATTCCAACTTTAATCGTATCGCCAGAAGAGGTTTCCTTTGCGGCTTCCTCGGTTGTTCCCTCCGCAGAACTTTCATTTTCCGCAGACTGTGATTCCTCTTTCGATCCGCCACCGCACGCTGCCATTGCCAAAACCATGACTCCTGCCATTAATAATGCAATTATTTTTCTTTTCATATTCAACCCTCTCTTGTATAATGTTTTTAAACAATATAATTGTTGTTTGATAATTGAATAATTACTA
>CAZUNG010000035.1:0-13245 GCA_964621905.1 uncultured Ruminococcus sp.
TGAAGAAACATGCGCAGTGAGAGAATTTGACAAAAATGTATTGACATGATATTATGCACCAATAATCATAGATGCCTGTCCCGGCTATGGAGGCTATAGATTTTACTGTTTCTGAGTTATCAAACAGTGAATCTGTAGCCTTTTCATTTGCCTGACAGGGAGATTGATCTGGAAATGAGGAGGATGTGAAAAATGGAACAGACTTATATGAAAGAACGGCCGGTTCTGCCGCTGCTTTTGTCGTTGTCGGTCCCGATGGTGATTTCCATGCTGGTAAATTCACTGTATAATATCGTTGACAGCATATTTGTAGCAAAGATCAGTGAGAATGCGATGACGGCACTGTCGCTGGTGTTTCCCGTGCAGAATCTGGTCAATTCCATAGCTGTTGGATTTGGAGTCGGGATAAGTGCTGTGATTGCAATCTGTCTGGGAGCTGGAAAACAGAAACAGGCTGATACGGCCGCATCACAGGGAATGTTGTTTGCCGTCCTGCATGGCGTTATCCTGACGGGCGTATGGCTTTTTGGAATGCGTCATTTTCTGAAGATGTTTACGGAAAATGCGGATATTATCCGGGAAGGATGGAGCTATTCGTCGATCGTACTCGGTTTTTCTGTGGTGATTATGGCGGGAATCACGTTTGAAAAAATCTTTCAGTCTGTAGGAAAAATGAAGATAACGATGATCGGAATGCTTTGCGGATGTGTTGTAAATATCATACTGGATCCCATTATGATATTTGGCCTTGGACCTGTTCCGCCAATGGGAATCAGGGGGGCGGCCTGGGCGACAGGAATTGGACAGACGGTTACGCTTGTGATTTATGTGACAGTCTATATTGTAAGACCGATTCACGTCAAAGTATGTTGGAAAAATCTGAAAGGGGATCGTTCTGTCTGCGGCAGTCTGTATGCGGTTGGAATCCCGGCAGCCATGAATATGGCTCTGCCGTCGCTGCTTATCTCTGCACTGAATGGAATCCTCTCAGCATTTTCTCAGACTTATGTGGTTGTACTCGGGATTTACTATAAGCTTCAGACGTTTCTTTATATGCCGGCAAACGGTATCGTACAGGGGATGAGGCCTTTGATCGGTTATAATTACGGGGCCAGGGAAGATGGGCGTGTAAAAAAGATTTACAGAATCGCACTGACACTGATCGCAGTGATCATGGGTGCAGGAATGCTGGTGTGTCTCCTGATCCCGGAATATCTGATGGGAATGTTTACGGAAAATCAGCAGACTTTAGAAACGGGAACTGCAGCGCTCAGAACGATCAGTGCCGGATTTGTTGTCTCGGCCGTATCCGTGACATCGGCGGGTGCACTGGAAGGCATTGGAAAAGGCATCCCATCGCTGATGATTTCACTTTTGCGCTATGTGATCATCATCATACCGGCATCATTTTCGCTGAGCCGCATATCGGGTGCCTCCGGTGTATGGCATGCGTTCTGGATCGCAGAGGCTCTCACTGCGCTTGCTGCCTATCTGATCTACCGCAGAGCATCAGGACAGCCGTCTGAGCATCCATAAATACGACGATAAGGATCACATCATTAGTTCTTTCATCAGGTGAGCGTAAATTTCCTGGCTTTTTTTTGACCAGCTGCCGCAGATGGCTTTTGCATTGGACTCTTCGGGAACGGTCAGGTTTAATTCAATCAAGGTACTGGATCCTTCGCGGACCTGGCAGCGAACGGTGTAATCCTGTTCTGGAGTCTTGTAGTAATCTGCCAAAACAGAAACTTCATTGCGCAGTTCATATGAATTTTCATCGAGATACCGGTCGATATCTTCTTTGATCGGATCGGGTATCTGGTTATCAAAATATGTGATGGTCTTTTTGCCCTCTTCTGTCATGCGGTAATAAGAAGTGTTCCGAATGACTTCAGCAGTCACAAGATCAGCTTCCAGCATTTCGGAAATGGCCTGCTGCAGGTGGAAATAGCTTGTATATTCCTGACCAAGAATAAAGTCGGAAATCTGTGCATTCGTCAAAGGAAAACTGACTTTGCGCAGCATATATAAAATGATCAGTTTATAGAGAGTCAATGCTTCTGCCATTGTAAATCTCCTTTCTGGTTTTGATAAAGTCTGCCCTGCCACGTATCTGCTGCTTTCATACGGCGGTGCAGTTCATTGAGGACTGTGCGCTTTGCACTGCTCCATTTAGGAGCGATCAGCAGATCTTTTGGGCCGTCGCCCGTCAGTCTGTGAATCACAATATCCGGAGACAGGTGCTCCAGACATGAGATGAGAAGCGTCAGATATTCATCCATACTCAAAGTCAGAAAAAGACCTGCTTCATAATCCCGGGCCAGGTCGGTGCCTTTCAGGACGTGAAGCAGCTGCAGTTTAATTCCCTGGATGGAACAGTTGTTTAAATAATGGATGGTATCCAAAACGTCACAGTCTGTTTCACCCGGAAGGCCAAGAATCGTATGCACAATGACATCGAGATTGTGAGAATGAAGATTTGCCACAGCCTTTTCAAAGCAGGAAAGGTCATAGCCTCTTCTGATATACCGGGCAGTTTTTTCATGTATAGTCTGAAGACCAAGCTCAACCCAGACCGGTTTGATCCGGTTCAGGGAATCCAGAAGACTGATAATGTCATCATCCAGACAGTCAGGCCTTGTACCGACAGACAGTGCGGCGATGTCGGGGTGGGAGATCGCTTCCGTGAAAACAGACTCCAGATATGAAACAGGGGCATACGTATTCGTGTATGCCTGAAAATAAGCGATATATTTGCGGACGGGGCGTTTGCCGGCCAGCAATGCTTTCTGTTCCTCGATCTGCTGAGTAATCGGAAGTTCTTTGTCTGCTGCGAAATCGCCGGAGCCTCCCGCACTGCAGAAAATACATCCGCGTGTATCCAGGGTACCGTCTCTGTTGGGACATGACATCCCGCCGTTTAATGCAAGCTTATATACTTTTTCATGAAACTGCTGTTCCAGCATGAAATGAAAAGAGTGATAAGGTTTATCCAGCCATCTCATATCAATTCTGTCCCCGCGTCATTTGATGTTTAAACGCTCAAAGACCATCTCGTATCCGTCATTCCCGTAAGTGAGGGAACGGTTAACACGGCTGATCGTCGCAGTGGACGCTCCTGTCTTTTCAGAAATTTCCAGATAAGTCTTTTTCTGCTGCAACATCTTTGCCACTTCAAAGCGCTGCGACAGTGACAACAGCTCATTGATCGTACATACGTCTTCAAAAAAAGTATAACATTCTTCTTTGGTTTTTAAACTTAGAATTGCGTCAAAAAGCTGATCGACAGCTTCTGTATGAATCGTTTTGCTCATAAGAATACTCCTTACACAAATATGATGTGCCTACCTGCATATTTTAACACTTTAAAATTTTGGTGTAAAGAAGAGGAGAATAAAAAACTGCTGCAAAACGAAAATAATACGTGTGCAGCAGCAAAGATTCTGTTTTTACTTTTTTTCGCAGGGAAAAAGATCAATCAGATTCTCAATAATCTGCTTTTTCACGTAGACGTCAAAACTGAGCAGACAGATAAAGGAAAACAACTGAAGAAAACCTTGTTCATCTCCCGGTACATCAGAAAAGGTCTCAGCGGAAGTCTGATAGTATTTCCGGAGATCTTCTTTTATGGATTCGATTTCAGATTTTTCCAGACTGAATACTTCATTGTAGATATCTGTCAGATTGATGCTGTCCCCTTTCTGAAAATATTTATCGGTGATTGGTTTCAGCAGTGACTGGATGTCATTGATGGAAAGAATACTTTTAAAATAATAGATAAATATCAGCAGCAGGATATGTTCTGTCGAATATTTTTTCTTTTCCGGAGGCGGAAGCAGGTTATTTTTGGTATAATTGTTGATCATCGTTTTTGTAAGAATTTTGTCACTCTCATACCGTTTGGAAGCAGCCAGCTGAGCATCCATGAATGTAGTCACCTGATCCATATATAACGGAATGTTCGGTACGTCTTCCGGTTTGATATAATCGATGCGTGAAATGCTTTCCAGGATGCTGTTAATAATATCATTTGTGTCAATAGTCATGGATGTGTCACCTCATAAAAATATCTGATAGTCTATGAATTATATTATATAGTTTTTAATACTAGATGGCAAGTGTATTTTAGTCGGTCCGCTAAACTGTTTGCATAAATACTGTCCAGGTAATATAATAGAACGTGCTGATACTGGTTTATAATGAGAATGAGATGGAGTTACATAGTTTATGAATATTTATGACAGTTTGAATCCACAGCAGCAGGAAGCTGTGTATCATACGGAAGGACCGCTGCTGATTCTGGCGGGGGCGGGATCCGGGAAAACACGTGTTCTGACACAGCGGATCTCCTATTTGATAGAAGAAAAAGGCGTAAATCCATGGAATATCATGGCGATCACATTTACGAATAAAGCTGCAGGAGAGATGAAAGAGCGGGTTGAGCAAACGGTTTCATTTGGAGCGGACAGTGTCTGGGTGAGTACGTTCCATTCCAGCTGTGTCCGGATTCTGCGCCGTTATATTGACCGGATCGGTTACGGGACAAGCTTTACCATCTACGATTCGGATGATGCGAAATCGGTGATGAAGGAAGTCTGTAAAACACTGAATATCGATACCAAGCTTTATAAGGAACGTATGCTGCTTTCCGCGGTATCCTCCGCCAAAAATGAGATGATATCTCCCGAAGAATATGAGCGCAATATTGACGGTGAGTGGAACAAAAAGACAATCGCGCGCGCGTACAGAGAGTACCAGAACCGTCTGAAAAAGAGTAATGCCCTTGATTTTGATGACTTGCTGGTGAAGACTGTAGAGCTTTTTGAAAGCTGTCCGGATGTTCTGGAATATTATCAGGACCGTTTTCGCTATCTGATGGTTGATGAGTATCAGGATACCAACACGGTTCAGTTCCGTTTTGTCAGCCTGCTCGCAGGAAAATACAGAAATCTCTGTGTGGTTGGAGATGACGACCAGTCTATTTATAAATTCAGGGGTGCCGATATCGGGAACATTCTTGGATTTGAGAAGGTATTCCCTGATGCAAAGGTAATTCGGCTGGAACAGAATTACCGTTCTACGCAGAATATTCTGGATGCGGCAAATGAAGTCATTAAAAATAATGTCGAGCGTAAGGAAAAGACGCTCTGGACAGATAATGAAAAGGGATATCCGGTACGGTTCAGGCAGTTTCTGAATGCATTTGAGGAAGCGGAATTTATCGCCGGAGACATCAGAAAGCAGGCGGAGGAAGGAACGGCCAGCTACCGAGATTTTGCCATCTTGTACCGGACGAATGCTCAGTCCCGTCTGTTTGAAGAAAAATTTCTGATGGCGAATATCCCGTACCGTCTGGTCGGCGGGGTGAATTTCTATGCGCGCAGGGAGATTAAAGATCTTCTGGCTTACCTGAAAACAATAGATAATGCGCAGGATGATCTGGCAGTGAGAAGAATCATTAATGTACCAAAACGGGGAATCGGAGCTGCAACGCTCACGAAGGTACAGAACTTTGCGACGGAGCGAGATATAAGCTTTTATGAGGCGCTGGAGGACGAAGGAATCAGCGCGGCGGTAGGGCGCAGCGGCAGTAAGCTGATTCCGTTTGTCAGTCTGATTCAGCGGATGCGGTCTCAGCTTAAGTTTCTGTCCGTCTCAGAGCTTCTGACTCAGGTGATTGAAGAGACGGGGTATGTGAAAGAACTGGAAGCAGAAGAGACGGATGAGTCGCGTGCCCGGATTGAGAACATTGATGAGCTGCTCACAAAAGCAGTGACATATGAGAAAGAAAATGAGACGCCGACGCTGGATGGTTTTCTGGAGGAGGTTGCACTGATTGCTGACATAGATACTGTGGAGGCCGGTGATGACAGAGTGCTGTTGATGACGCTCCACAGTGCGAAAGGGCTGGAATTTCCATACGTCTATATGTCCGGGATGGAAGACGGCATTTTTCCGAGTTATATGACGATCACTTCAGATGATCCTTCGGAGATTGAGGAAGAGCGGAGGCTGTGTTATGTCGGTATCACACGGGCGATGAAGGGGCTGACGCTGACAAGTGCACAGCAGCGGATGATTCGGGGGGAAACGCAGTACAACAAAGTCTCCCGCTTTATCCGGGAGATTCCGCGGGAACTCGTAGATGTGGGACATGAGGTGAAAGAGCGTGAGAGCAAAACGGATCAGATGCTGGCAAGCAGCGGTTACCGGCAGATGAAAGAAGCATTCAGAGCCCAGGTTTTCCAGCCGCAGCAGTTTAAAGTGAAGAAAGCAGAGCGTCTGGATTATACAGCAGGTGATACGGTGCGGCATGTGAAATTTGGTACGGGCGTTGTGGAGTCGGTTGTAGAAGGCGGAAAAGATTTTGAGGTGACTGTTAATTTTGAAAAATACGGCACAAAAAAAATGTTTGCTGCTTTTGCTAAGCTGAAAAAAATTCCAAAAGCTTAAAATTCAGATTTTTGTGGTAATATATTGAAGATAGTGTTATAATATTTCTAATTAATAGAGAGGACGGTGTTATTAAAATGAATAAAATTGATGAACTGATGGCAATGCTGCAAAAAAAAGAAAAAGAAGACAAGAGTAAGAATACACTGTTATGGGTTTTGGCAATCGTAGGTGCTGTTGCTGCAGTGGCAGGTATTGCGTATGCAGTCTATCGTTTCTTTACGCCGGATTATCTGGAAGATTTTGAAGATGATTTCGATGATGATTTTGATGATTATTTCGAGGATGAAGAAACAGAGGAATAATGATAGTCAAAAAGTATTCCCGATGCCGGATGGTATCGGGAATTTTCATTTGTGCAGAAACTGATTTGGATTGCGGATTACCACATTTTAGAGTATGATTGTGTGAAGGGCTGAAAAACATGAAAGGACAACAGACAGAGATGAAAGAATTAGTAGCAGGACGTCCGCTGAATACAGAGGGACGCCTTGATAAAGAAATACGCACATACGATTTGCTGGACCATCTGAACATACCGTTTGAAAGAGTTGATCATGAAGCACTGGCAACGATCGATGCCTGCAAAGAAGTGGACAGTGTTCTGGGGGTGGAAATCTGTAAAAATCTGTTTTTGTGCAACAGGCAGCAGACAGACTTTTATCTGCTGATGCTTCCGGGCGGCAAACAGTTTAAGACAAAGGATCTGTCTTCAAGGCTTGGTGTATCCAGGCTGTCATTTGCCAGGCCTGAATTTATGGAAATGTATCTGGACATCACACCGGGATCAGTCAGTGTGATGGGCTTGATGAACGACAAAGAGAACAGGGTACAGCTTGTGATCGATCAGGAGGTGCTTAAGCACAGTACAATCGCATGTCATCCCTGTGTAAATACATCCAGTATTAAGCTGTCTGTTCAGGATCTGCTGGAAAAGTTTCTGCCTGCTGTTGGACACGAAGCTGTCTGCGTAGAATTATAGAATCGGGGAGATTAGTATGAAAAGAAGAAAGGTAATGATTTCGGCTGCAGCAGCAGCTGCTGCTTGGCGGGTGCGGGAAAGAAAAGGGTGGTCTGGATTCTGAGAATCCGGTTACGATCGAAGTACATACATACTATAACGGCGCACATAAAATCGCATTTGATGAACTGGTGACAGAGTTTAACAATACTGTGGGAAGTGAAAAAGGAATCTTCGTAAAACATATCAGCAGCGGAGATCTCAATGAACTGCTGGGAAATCTGGAATTCGAACTGAGTAAGCCGGAAGATGAGAGAGAACTCTCCGATCTTTTCTGCTGTTATTCAGCGACGGCACAGAAATTTGAGGAACAGGATCTGCTGGTCGATCTGGATGAATGGTTCAGTGAAGAGGAACTGTCAAAATATCTGGATGCCTACATCGAAGAGGGACGGATGGGCAGTGAACAGTCGCTGACGTTATTCCCGACTGCAAAATCAACGGAAGTACTGACCGTCAATACAACCGACTGGGAATCTTTTGCCAGTGATACAGGGGCGGCGCTTAAAGACCTCTCCACCTGGGAAGGTGTGGCAGCGACCGCGGAAACGTATTATGAGTGGACAGACGCAAAGACAGATACCCCCAATGATGGAAAAGCAATGTTTGGCATGGATGCGTTTGCAAACTTCGTGCTGACCGGGACTCATCAGCTGGGAGCGGACCTGTTTGAGGTTAAAGATGACGGAACGGCGGAACTGAATATGGATAAAGAGGCGCTGCGCAGAATATGGGATATGTATTATGTGCCTTATATCAGCGGATATTATGCAGAGTACGGGAGATTTCGTTCGGATGATATGAAAACCGGTGATCTGATCGCTTCTGTTGGCTCCTCTTCAGGGGCATCATACATGCCGACGGAAGTCACCGTTGGTGATGCAGAACCGTATGCGATTGAGACAGAAGAACTGGCGGTACCTAGATTTGAGGGAGCGGATCCCGTTGCTGTTCAGCAGGGAGCCGGCATGGTAGTCAGCAAATCGGATGCCGTGCGGGAAGAGGCTGCGGTTACCTTTTTGAAATGGTTTACAGATTCCTATGTGAATACACGGTTTTGTATACAGTCTTCCTACCTTCCGGTCAAAAAAGAGGCGAATAAAATATCATTTATCGAAGATGTTGTAGAAAAAGAAGATTTGGAATGGAATGAAGAGATCCGCAGAACTATGGAAGTATCCTTTGAAGAGAGCACACAGTATGAACTGTATACCATGCCTGTGTTCAAGGGAAGTGACACATGCAGAACGGTGATTGGGAATTCACTCCGGGAAAAAGCGGCCGCTGACAGGGAACAGGTCAAAACCCGTCTGGCGGAAGGCAACCAGCCGCTGAAAGAAATTGTGGGTGAATTTG
Organism: uncultured Ruminococcus sp.; assembly: GCA_964621905.1. GTDB lineage: Bacteria > Bacillota > Clostridia > Lachnospirales > Lachnospiraceae > Ruminococcus_G. The sequence goes on from CAZUNG010000035.1 coordinate 8,831, forward strand.
ATACAGATGAGCAGTTTGACACCTGGTGCGAGGAGTTTGAACAGCAACTGAAAGAGAACTTGTAAATCAATCACTGAGGTTACTTCCATGAAATTCAAAAAACCGAAAAACATTTCGATTTTTAAAAAACTGCTGGCTTCAATGATGGCTGTGGTGATTCTTCAGGGAGTACTGTTTCTTTCCGTGCTTTATATTAACGGCGGATTTTACTACCTTAAAGAAAATGCCTGTGAAAATTTCAGCAGTACTGCCCGGGCCAGAAAAAATACGCTGGAAAACCTGATGGTGAAGGGCTGGTCTGATTTGGGTGATTATCCTGACCGGATTCAGGAGACAATAAAAGCGGAACTGGAAAACAGAGGGAGAAGCATACAGGACCTGGATTCCGATAAAAATTTGAATAATGAGATCATTCTCGCAGTGTCGAAAAATATTATGGACCTCCTTCGCAGAAATATGATCACAGAGTCCTTTATCATTTTGAATGGATATGGCGACAGTGAAGAGCACTGTGGACTTCTTGTGCGCGATTTGGATCCGGACACCTATTCGGGGACAGAAGATCTTCTGCTTGAGGTGGGTTCTGTCAGTGTGGCAAAAGAACTCGGGCTTGCGCTGGATTCTTACTGGACGGCAAAATTTACGCTGAGTAAAGAAGCGGCCAATGATGATGTCTTCCGCAAACCAGTGGATGTGGCCAGGCTTTATGACGACAGGAAGCCACAGGAACTTGGATATTGGTCTGCCTTCTTTCGCTGGAAAGATAATGATATGAAAGTTATGACGTATTCCATACCCCTGGTGCAGGACGGTGAGGTCTACGGAGTGATGGGGATATCTGTCTCAAGCGATTATATAGAGTCTATTCTGCCTGCAAAAGAGCTGGAACAGGGAGGGAAAGCCTCTTATATGATTGCTACCACAAGCAGAAATCAGGAGTCGTACACACCCGTTCTTTCCATAGGCCTGATTCAGAATGAAATTAACGGGGAGAGCACACTGTCATTTTCACGGATGCCGATTGAACGAAAGATATATGCGGTGGAGGACAGTAAAAACTGCGGCAGCATTCATCAGATTAATCTTTATAACAGAACGTCCCCGTTCTATGCCATAAAATGGAATCTAATCGGAATACAGCCGAAGGATGTTTTGTTTGAAACATCCAGTCATCTGCAGCTGGCGATTGCTATGGCCTTTGTGGTTTCCATCATACTGGGCATCGCAGGCGCCGTGCTCGGAAGTTATTTTTTCACGAAACCTATTAAGCGCATGGTACGTGTGCTGAAGTCCAAGGATGCAGAAGAAGAGCTGGAATTTGAACATTCCGATGTCCGTGAAATTGAGGCGCTTGGAAATGCCATGGTATTTTTAAATGAAACGGTGCGCGAAAATGCATCGAAACTTTCACAGATCATCGAGTTAGTGGATCTTCCGCTCGGAGCTATTGAGTATCGGATGGATTCTGATAAGGTGTTCTGTACCAAAAAAGTGCTTGCGATGCTGAAATTCAATAAAAGGCACTGTGAAAATCAGCTGATTGATAAAAAATATTTTGAAAATTATCTCAGAACCAACAAACTGGACAGTCTGCTGCGATTCAGCGCCGAAACAGACTTCTGTGTACCAAATGAAACTTCCCCGCAGTGGATTCATTTTAAATCCCTGGCAGAGACCGGAAGAGTGCTGATTACGGTGATGGATATTACTCAGGATGTATATGAAAAGCAGAAAATTGAGTATGAAAGAGATTACGATATCTTGACACATCTTTTGAACCGCAGAGCGTTTAAGCGAAAAGTGAATGAGGTGCTGAACCGATCGAAAGGCAGGCACGAACTTGGTGCTATGATTATGTGGGATCTGGATAATCTGAAATATGTCAATGACGCATACGGACATGATTATGGAGACAAATATATCCAGCGTGCTGCGCAGATATTTGGAAGTCTGAACGGAGAACATACACTTGTGGGAAGAATCTCGGGCGACGAATTCCTGGCATTTGTGCCGGAATGCGGGTCTAGGGAAGAATTGCTCGACAGTATATATCGGATTAAAGCACGCCTGAATACTACGAAGCTCATTATGCCGGATAAAGAGGAAATTGCACTTCGCGCCTCAGGCGGAATTGCGTGGTATCCCGATGACGGTGTTACATATGACGAGCTGAAGCGGTATGCAGATTTTGCAATGTATGATACGAAAAACAGCTACAAGGGAGCTGTGAAAGAATTTGACAGAAAATCTTATGAAAAGGATTACCTGCTTATTCAGGGAAGAGAAAAGCTGAATAAACTGATCGAGGACAGGGCCATTACATATGTATTTCAGCCCATTGTGGATACGTCCGACGGAAGTGTCTTTGCCTATGAGGCATTGATGCGCCCAACCATCATGGAGCTGGCTTCTCCGGCCGATGTCATGCGTCTTGCGAGTGATCAGTCCAGACTGCCTGATATTGAGGAACTGACATTTACCCAGGCATTGTATGAGTACAGCAGACAGCGGGAAGCTTTTGGCGACTGTAAGCTCTTTATTAATTCGATACCAAATCAGCTGATCAGTGCGGAAGTGGAAAATGATCTGGTGAACCAGTATCCGGAATGTAAAGGCCGTCTGGTCATCGAGATTATGGAGAGTGAACAGGCCGACGGTGAAATCATGAGAGAAAAGCATGTGATGGCCAGCTGTTTGGGGGCTGAGATTGCGATCGATGATTTCGGTTCCGGCTACAGCTCAGAATCCACACTGCTTTACATGCAGCCGCAGTACATTAAAATTGATATCAGCATCGTCCGGGAAATCGACAGAGACGAAGATAAGCAGTCTCTTGTCACTAGCTTTGTAAACTATACGAAAGCCCGTGGGATGAAAGTGATTGGTGAAGGTGTTGAGACACGAGCGGAGATGGAGACGCTGATTGCGCTTGGTGTGGAGTATCTGCAGGGTTATTATGTCGGCAGACCATCGAAGCAGATCTGCAGGGTTGACGACAGTGTCCGCAGGGAAATTGAGAGCATCAACCGGACCCTTGTGCAAAGAGGGAACGAGAATAATAAGAAATGAGGAAGAACTATGAAAAAAGGCGATATCTGCCAGGGAACGATTTCCGGCGTGGATTTCCCAAATAAGGGGAGCGTATGTCTGGAAGGTCATAAAGTAACTGTAAAAAATGGAATTCCAGGACAGAAAATCGAGTTTATGATCAATAAAAAACGCGGAGGCCGTCTGGAAGGACGGCTTCTTCAGGTTCTGGAAAAATCTCCGCTTGAAAAGCGGGATCCGGTCTGTAGTATTTTCCCGGCGTGCGGAGGGTGCATGTATCAAACGATGCAGTATGAGGATCAGCTGGAGATGAAACAGACTCAGGTAAAAAGGCTGCTGGATGATGTGATCTGCGATGACTATCTTTTTGAACCGATTAAGAGAAGCCCGAAAGAGTTTGCATACAGAAATAAAATGGAGTTTTCTTTTGGGGATGAATATAAAGATGGTCCGCTTTCGCTTGGACTGCACAAAAAAGGAAGCACTTATGATGTACTGACAGCGGCAGACTGTCGTCTCGTCCACGAGGATATGACGAAGATTCTTGTGTGTGTACTGGAGTTTTTTAAAGAGAGGGATGTAAGCTACTATAAGAAGATGCAGCATACCGGATATTTGCGTCACCTGCTGCTCAGAAGAGCAGACACAACAGGGGAAATTCTGGTGAATCTGGTGACAACCTCACAGGAACAGCATGAACTAAAGGCGCTCACAGAGCGTCTGCTCGGTATTGATACTCAGGGGAAGATCGTGGGCATCCTGCACATCATCAATGATTCCCTCTCTGATGTGGTGAGAAGTGATGAGACGCGTATCCTGTACGGCCAGGATTATGTTTATGAACATTTGCTGGGACTGAAATTTAAAATTACACCATTTTCTTTCTTCCAGCCAAACTCCAGGGCCGCCGAGGTGCTGTATGATACTGTCCGTGAGTATATCGGGGATACGAGAGATATGACGGTCTTTGATCTATACAGCGGAACCGGTACGATTTCCCAGATTGCGGCCGCAGTTGCACGCAAAGTGGTTGGGGTAGAAATCGTGGAGGAGGCTGTTGAGGCAGCGAAGGAGAATGCGGCTCTGAATGGAATCTCTAACTGTGAATTTGTGGCCGGTGATGTCCTGAAGGTGCTGGATGACCTTACCGAGAAACCAGATGTTATCATCCTGGATCCTCCAAGGGACGGAATCCATCCCAAGGCACTGCCTAAGATCCTTGATTATGGCGTGGACAGGATTGTGTATATTTCCTGCAAGCCGACGAGTCTGGCGCGCGACTTGGTGATGTTTCAGGAATGGGGGTATCGGGTGGAACGGTGCGTTTGTGTTGATCAATTTGTTCATACGGTGCACGTTGAGACGGT
>CAZUNG010000036.1:0-13098 GCA_964621905.1 uncultured Ruminococcus sp.
CCATATTATGGTATATAATAAAAAAGTATTTTCAGTTGTGTCAAAAGGTACACCTTTTGGTACAGGCAAAACAGGAGCAAAAATCTGCCTTATGGCGGATTTTTTTTGCTTTTTGAGCCGTTATGTCATTGTTTTTTTAGGTGTACGTTCTGGAACAAACTGGAAAGATCAGATAAAAGGATTTTTGAGCCAGCGCAAGAAAGTAGAAGGGGAGGTGTCCAGCAGTCTGGCAGCCTGCCGGCAGGTAATCTTTCCGGCGAGATAGTCATGCTTTACCCTGGAAAAAGATTCCGGTATGGTCATTCGGGGGCGGCCCAGGTGAACCCCCCGGGCCTTTGCGGCGGCGATGCCCTCTGCCTGCCGCTGGCGGATGTTGTCGCGTTCAGTTTCTGCGATGTAGCTGAGCAGCTGCAGAACGATGTCTGCGATCAGGGTTCCTGTGAGGTCACGTCCCTGGCGTGTGTCCAGCAGCGGCATATCCAGCACAACAACCGCAGCCCGTTTTTCCTTCGTAATCACCCGCCACTGACGCAGGATTTCATCGTAATTCCGCCCGAGACGGTCGATACTTTTGATCACGAGAAGATCACCCGCCTGCAGCCTGTTCAGCAGGCGTTGGTACTGCGGACGATTAAAGTCTTTTCCTGATTGCTTGTCCAGAAAAATATTGTTTCGGGAAACGCCAAATTCCAGCATTGCAATAAGCTGCCGCTCTTCATTCTGATCCTTTGAAGAAACGCGGATATAACCGTAAGTCATAAGAAAATCCTCCTGATATTATCATAGCATTACTATTGTAAGAAAAAAATCAGGAAAATGATACGGTATATTCTGGAAACGCATTTTGTTTTAAGGAACATATAGCATAATTTAAGATCCGGTGATATGATAGGCGTATATAAACCATGCGTTTGAAATGGTCAGCGGAGATGTGGATGCTATGATTGATCTGAAAAATCTTGAAAATTACAGGGAAAATAACAGGATAGAAGCCAAACTTGCCATGGGCGGTCTGCCCAGAAGTATCTGGGAGACATATTCTGCGTTTGCCAATACGATCGGCGGGATGATACTGCTCGGTGTGGAAGAGCTGCCGGATAAAAGTCTCAGGGCGGTCAATCTGCCTGACCCCGGCAGGCTGATCCATGAATTCTGGAAGACGGTAAATGATGTGAATAAAGTCAGCGTCAATGTTATGACCAGAAAAGATATTGAAATACATAAACTAAACGGCAACCGGATTGTATCCATCAATGTGCCGCGGGCAGACCGGCGGGACCGTCCGGTATTTGTCGACGGGGATCTGTATACGGGGACTTACCGCAGAGACGGTGAGGGTGATTATCACTGTACCAGAGAAGAGATTGAACGAATGCTGCGCGATGCAGGAAAAACAGATTCGGACAGCCGGATCATCAAAAGTCTTCCGTCAAATATCATGGAATGTGATGCGGTCGACCATTTTCGGTTTGTGATGATGTGCCGCCGGCCAAATCATCTCTGGGAGACACTGGAAAATGATGAATTCCTTTTAAGAACAGGGGTACTGAAACGGGATGAGGCGGGAGAACTCCATCCGACGGAGGCGGGTCTGCTGATGTTTGGAAACCGGCAGGCAATCCGCAGCGTATTTCCGGATTATCATCTGGAATACAGAGAACTGGGATATGAACATGAGGTGGTGTACCGCTTTACGTCAGATGACGAAGGCTGGAGCGGAAATATCTACGATTTTTATTTCAAGGTGTGTTACAGGACGTCGGAATTGTTTACATACCGTTTTAAACATACGCCGGAGGAAGCTGAGGTAGCGATGGCGCTGAAAGAGGCGCTTGCTAACTGTATCGTCAATGCGGACTATAACGGTCAGGGAGGGATTGTCGTGATGAAAAGACCGACGGCATTTGTATTTTCCAATCCGGGCAGTTTTCGTATGGATGTGGAGAAGGCAAGAGGCGTGGGTGTATCTGATCCCAGAAATACGATTTTGAACCGGCTGTTCAAACTGATCGGCCTGTGTGAAGGACTTGGCGGAGGCCTGGTTAAAATTTTCAGCACATGGCAGAAGAAAGGGTGGCCGCAGCCTGTTATCCGTGAGAGCTTCCATCCGGAACGCATCACACTGATTCTTACGTTTGATGAGGAAAACCTGAATGTGAAGCCGGATCCGCCGAAATGGGACAGAAGGCGGAAACTGACGCTGCGCAAAATGAGAAAAGATGCGATCATCGACTATATAACGCGTAATATCACAGCCACAGCCGATGATATCGCAGAGCTGCTGATGATAAGGGCAGACGGAGCCCTGCAGCTGATTCAGGAACTGTGTGATGAACAGATTCTGGTAACAGAAACCATCCAGGGAAAGACAACCTGCCGCCTGAAGTCCTGAGACAGGCGGTACGTATGTGTGGCGAATGCTGCTGTAAACGTGTATTTTTTCCAATTAGAATACATTCACAACAAAAGGACAGCATTTAAGGTAGTGAATGCTGCCTGACCGATGTTGCTTTTCTGGCGAAAATATGGTATAAATATACACGTGCAAACTTGCAGTTTACCGCACAGCCTGAATGAAGTTACTGACAATGCCGTCAAGCAAAGTGCGCTTATCAGGCGGACACGTTGCTATCAATGCATTAATTGAAGTAAGGTTTTCGTCTTTTTTGGGACCGAAGAGCAGGTAATCAGTCGAAATATTTAAAGCTCTGCTAAGGTTGCATAAAGTTTCCAGTGACATTCCCTTTAGCCCAAGTTCGAGGTCATAACAGAACCGAGGTGTAACATTTACTAATTCGGCAAGATGTTCCCGCGTGTAACCAAGCAATTCACGTTGTTTCTTTATACGATTTCCAAGTTCAACCAAGTCTATCATTATATAACACCTCCATTCTACATGATACAAAGTATCGGAAAAAGTCGAAATGAACTGACAGGGGTCAGAAGATGAAATAAAAGTTCTGAAAATAATCAGAAATGTTCTTATATTAATTGTGATATTTCATGAACATTTCTATACATGAAAATTATGTCATAATTGAGGGAAAATGATGTAAAATAAGATTTGCAAGATGAATCGTGTTGACATAACCCGAGAATATGGTATCATAGATAGGGAACTATGAGGAGTTAAAAATGAATAAAATCGATGATTTAAAAATTTGCATACGATAAACTATTTGAGGGAAGACTGGCGTGAAAAATGTGGAGATGCTGGTCTTTTTGTAAGCCTTAAAGTTAAGAAACAGCTTCTTATTATATAGCAGATTGATTCTGGAAAATGCAGGGAGGAAAAGAAGATGAAAAAACATGTTAAAAGAGCACTGATCACAGTGGTTGCTTTGTGTGCAGCCGCCGGTTTCGCGGTACTGCTTATGGCCCGGCAGGTGAGCGGTCTTGCAGGGACGGCAGACAGTGTCAATCCGGTTATGGCATCAGCCGCGGCACTTGTGGCCGTCTTAGCCGGCGTGTTTGTGTTTGCGGTGCGCAGCTGGAGAGCAGAGAGAAACAGTGAGCATATTTTACTGAACGGTAAATAATGCGGCAAATACATAATCAGCTTAAAATACATATAGGATAAGGAACGAAACATGGAAAAACATAAATCCAGAAAAATAGAAATTGCAGCTCAGTGGTGGGCCAGGGCACTGATTCTGGCATTTCTGGATGTCATTTTGATTATGGGCTCTTATCTCATGGCCCTGCTTTTGAGGTTTGATTTTTCATATTCTCATATACCGGCACAATATATCCGGGGCTATGCGTGGTCTCTTCCCTATTGGATTATTATTACCATTGTGGTTTACTACGCTTTCCGGCTGTACCACAGTGTCTGGAGATTTGCGGGCGTCTCAGAATTGATTCGGATGACCATGGCATACCTGTTTTTACTGCCGCTCTATGTCATCGGGGCACTGGTCATGGATTTACATATGCCACGGTCTTACTATTTTATCGGATACGTGCTGAGCTATGGGCTGACAACCGCTGTTCGATTCTCCTACCGGTTTCTCAGAAGTTATACCAATAAACACCGTCAGAGAGCCGAAGGCATCCGAATGGAACATATCATGATCATCGGTGCGGGAGCCGCCGGTCAGATTCTGATCCGGGAACTGATTGGAAGCAGTCAGCTGCACTCCAAAGTGTGCTGTATCGTAGACGACAATCCATATAAACGGGGAAAGATTCTCGACGGTATTCTGATTGAGGGTGACCGTCACGATATTCCATACCTGGTGAAAAAACATGAGATCGACCGGATTATTTTCGCAATACCGACAGCCAGCGTTCAGGACAGAAAAGAGATTCTGAATATCTGTAAGGAATGCGGCTGTAAGCTGCAGACGGTGCCAGGCATCTATCAGCTGGTAAATGAAGAGGTCAGTGTCAGCAAACTGCGGAATGTGGAGATCACGGACCTGCTCGGTCGGGAACAACTGAAGGTCAACAACGATGAGATTCTGAACGTCATCAGCGGCAAGACTGTTCTTGTCACCGGAGGAGGAGGCTCCATCGGCAGCGAGTTATGCCGGCAGATTGCATCTGCGAATCCGAAACAGCTGGTCATTTTTGAAATCTATGAGAACAATGCCTACGACATTCAGCAGGAGCTGCTGCGCACCTATCCGGATCTGCATCTGGTGACCCTGATTGGCTCTGTAAGAAACTCCAACCGGATCAACAGTGTGATGGAAACCTATCGGCCCGATGTTGTCTTTCATGCCGCGGCACATAAACATGTGCCACTGATGGAAAACAGTCCGAATGAAGCGATTAAAAATAATGTGCTGGGAACCTACAAGACGGTGACAGCAGCGGCCCGTTACGGAGTTCAGAAATTTGTATTGATTTCTACAGACAAAGCGGTGAATCCCACAAATATCATGGGAGCTTCCAAGCGTCTGTGCGAGATGGTGGTACAGATGATGAACCGCAAGGCAAAACAGACTGACTTCGTGGCGGTTCGCTTCGGCAATGTGCTGGGCAGCAACGGAAGTGTCATCCCGCTGTTCAAAAAACAGATCGCCGACGGTGGTCCGGTGACCGTAACCGATCCGCGGATTATCCGTTATTTCATGACAATCCCGGAGGCGGTATCTCTGGTGCTGCAGGCTTCCTATTATGCAAAGGGCGGAGAGATCTTTGTCCTGGACATGGGAGACCCTGTAAAAATTGATGATATGGCGCGAAATCTGATCCGCCTGTCCGGATACGTTCCGGATGTGGACATCAAGATTGAATATACTGGCCTGCGGCCTGGCGAAAAGCTCTACGAGGAGCTTTTGATGGATGAAGAAGGTCTGCAGGAAACGGAAAACAAACTGATCCATATCGGCCAGCCGATCGACATGGACGACGAATGGTTCAAGACCAAGCTTCGCCAGCTGGATGAAGCGAGTTATCGGGAAGCCGATAATATGAAAGAGATTGTGGCTGAGATTGTGCCGACTTATCACCGGGAGTAAAATTTTTGATGACTTGGCAAATATTAAGTTCGCTGCAAAATAGACAGAACAGAAATTACGTGTTAAAATCAATGAAGTAAAACGATTGCAGGCTTAAATCGTCGCATTGCCGCGTTTAAAAATGCAGGAGGTCATATTGTGTTGCCATTTACGCAGTTTCGGCAGGTATATGTTGTCATATGCTGTCGAAATATGGGTGAAATGGCGAAGCATACCCTTTTGTGGTTATGCCGGGAAATTTGAGCTGAAGATGCATAAGATCCGGCATACAAGCAAATATTATTTGAGAACGTTATATGGGATTGCCAAAAAGAGTCTGAGTGGTCAGGCTCTTTTTTTCGTGCAGAGATTTAATATAAATATAGAAGTAATTGGATTTATTGACAGGAGGTGGCGGACTGTGTGGTATGTGATTCAGGTCAAAGGCGGAACAGAAGAGAATATCAGGCAGCAGTGCCAGAATACGATTCATCCCCCTGTGCTGGAGAAATGTTTTATTCCTTATTACGAAGTAATGAAGCGATATCAGGGAAAGTGGAATAAAGAAAAAAAAATTTTATTTCCGGGATATGTGTTTATGGTGAGTGATGAGGTTGAGGAGCTTTATTTTGAACTGAAAAAAGTCATCGGCCTGACGAAGATACTGGGAGCTGGGAATGAGGTGATCCCGCTGAATCAGGAAGAAGTTGACCTTCTGAGACAACTGGGATGCGAAGAGCAGGTTGTGGAAGTGTCGGAAGGCGTTATCGAAGGTGGGAATGTGGTGGTTACCAGGGGACCGCTGCGAGGACTGGAAGGTTGTATCAGAAAGATTGACAGGCATAAACGAGTTGCATATCTGGGGATTGAGATGATGGGACGACTGGTAGAGACTCAGATTGGGCTGGAGATTGTGGAGAAGAAGGAGTTGGTGGGGTGAGGAGTTATCAGGAGGATGGGAAGTTTGAGCCATTTAAGTCAAAAGTATGGGGAAGATTATATAATAGGGACAATCAGCAAGGATACTGGAAATAGGCGGATTTGCGGGCTTTCCTGTTTTGATAGATTTTGATTTTTCTTAAAGGGAGTAAAACAAACGCTTATCACGGTGGTAAGCTGGATTGTCTTTACAGGCTCCAAAACTGAAACGACAAGATATGAAAGCGGGTAGCCTTCTGACAATTTAAGGATTGTAGGGGGCTACTTGTTGTGAATATATATTATTTTAAACAGTATTGGATAAGACAACAAGAGGCAGATCTGCCCTTTAAATAATATAGATTTCTTGGAGAAAAGGTAATATTCCACCAAAATAATGATATCACAAAAAGATTATAAAGGAAATAAGTTGTAACAAAAAACAAGGAGTTATAGTAATGGAAAAGAAGAACACAAATAATACGATGACCTTGAGAAATATTGGTTTTTCCCCCCCGGATATATCGGAATTAGAAGTCGAAGAGGTTGTAGCAACTCTTAGATCTGGATGGATTACCACGGGACCGAGAACAAAAGAATTAGAAAGAAGATTAGCTGAATATTGTGGAACAAGTAAAGTTGTGTGCTTAAATTCAGCAACTGCGGCAGAAGAACTCAATCTTCGAATCTTGGGCATTGGACCAGGTGATGAAGTTATTGTACCAGCTTATACATATACAGCTTCTGCATCTGCTGTGATCCATGTTGGAGCAACAGTTATATTTGTTGATTCACAGGAAGATTCTGTTGAGATGGATTATGAAAAAATGGCAACTGCTATCACTGAAAAGACAAAGGCAATCTGCCCGGTCGATCTTGGAGGTGTTGTTTGTGACTATGACAAGATTTTTGAAGTCGTGGAGAGTAAGAGAGGACTGTACAAGGCTAAAGAGGGAGATGACCTCAGCGCCAGAATCCATCAAGCACTTGGTAGAATAGCAATTGTATCAGATTGTGCACATGCACTTGGTGCTAGTAGAAATGGAGTCAAGTGTGGTGCAATCGCAGATTTTTCAAATTTCTCTTTACATGATGACAAGTTTTATACAGGGCATTATAGGGCGAAAACGGCATAAAAACGGCTGATATAAGGTTCTTTTAGCTTATCAATTTGGTGTGATTACTACACAAATAGAAAGAACATACCGATGAGAATTTTATTTGGATAAGTTCCTAACAGAAATCGATTGCCGTTATGTAATTATCTTATTTACATCAGGGTGTTTATAGAGATAGATTCAATGGGGGGTGAAGAATAGCACGGGTAATCTCGGTAAGAATATGCAGAAATCAGCGTAAAACGGGCGATTTATGCGCATTATTATACAATAAATCGAATACGGGCAAGACGTTACAAACTTATTACCGACAAACATATGTGCTCCATACTTGTGAAAATTGATGCCTTCGACTTTTTCTGTATAAATATTTCCTGCAATATTAGGTCTCTTTTCTATTACAAGAACAGATTTTCCAGCTGCTTTTGCCTGTTGCGCAAATACTGATCCATATAGACCAGATCCCACTATTAAATAATCATATTTTTTTTTCATGTAATGCACCTCAATTTTCTCTACTTTTTCTGAACTCTTCTAGCTAACAATGGATAAAACACAAACTTTGTTCTTCGACAAAACAGAGGAATTTTAGCATCAATCCCATATAGTTCAGGATAATTAATACATAGCATTTTATCAAATTCAATTAGTTCTTTTTTATGTTCTATACTAATATCCAAACACAAAAAAGCTAAATACTGTTCACCAGCCATTCCTGTTAATCGCTTGATCATTGACTGTTTTATTTTGCTAGATTGCAGCGTACGTGTGTACTCAATTGATCTTATTAACACATTTAAATGCTCTTTATAATGCTTTTTGAACCCAGATACACTTACACTTTGACCATCTCTTGAAATACGATAATAATATACTGGTCGGTTTATGAATGAAATAGAATTTGCTTTACTAAATCCCTTAACTACTAACTCGACATCAGTATAAAAACAATGCTCTAATAGTTCACAATCTCTAAGCAATCCCAATTTGAATGTACACATGTGCATAGCGAGATCAATTTTATTTATCACATCATTTAACGAATAGCTCACTTGCTCATCCCATTCTTCCTTAAATCCTGCAGTTCTGATAACCTCCCCTGTTTTATCATCTATATAGACAAAAGGGGTATAAATAATATCGTCATCTGTCCTACCTAAATACTCGATAAGCTGAATAAGATTTTCTTGATTAAAGTAGTCATCACCATCAAGCTGTTTTAGATACTTACCGGTAGCATTCTTAAAAGCATAGTTTAATGTTGAACCCCATCCACCATTCTTTTTATGAACTGCCTTAAATATATTCGGATACCTAGATACGTACTGTTCCGCAATTTTCAAAGTATTATCAGTAGCCCCATCGTCAATAATAAGCACTTCTAAATATTCGTCAAAAAAATCTAAGGTAAAAGAATTCAAACATTTTTCAATATATTGTTCTACATTATATGCAGCAATCGAAACTGTTAATAATTTATTCATCGAATAACTCCTCACTATATATTTAATAAAATGATACTAATTTTCAATATCGATTTGCAACATCACTTATAGCACATCAATATTTTTTAACTCTTTATCTGTTCCCGTACATCTTCTCATAATAATTCTGGTATTCTCCTGAAATGATGGTTTCCCACCATTCACGATTTTCCAGATACCAATTAATCGTTTTTTTATTCCATCTGCAAATTTCGTCTCCGGAAGCCATCCAAGTTCCTCATGGATTTTCGTAGGGTCAATGGCATATCTCATATCGTGACCTTTTCTGTCTGCCACATATATGCCGCTGTTGATATGATAACATCTGGAACTAATGGATAATTTTTGAATTTTCCGAGTCCCAGACAATACCCAAACATATTTTTGATACGTGAAAGTCCATTTCCACTATATTTAGGCACCTTTATGTACTCGTAGTGTATTCCATCAACCACCGCACTATTACTACCAATTTCGTCAATCACATCAATTTGAGTGTTGTGAACAGTACTTGCTGCAATAATTACAACTTGATATCCTCTTTTGACAAGTTCTTTTCCCCAATTATGAAATCTGAGCATCGTATTATAAGGAGGCTGTTGGGCAGCATGACTAAGTATTAATACATTTTTAATCTTCTCCATATTTACCTCCTAATTCGTATAAACATTATCATGGTTGAAAACAGCCACAATAGTTTTAAAAAAAATCTTCACATCGAGCCATAAAGAAGCATGATTTGCATACCAAGCATCATAAAGTCTTTTTTCGCGTACAGAAATACTATTTCTATAATATGCTTGAGTATAACCTGAAATTCCAGGAAGTACTTTCATTTTATCCAACTCATCCTCCTTGTATGTTGCTAGCGCGTCCCATCCACTAGCTCTTGGTCCAATTAAACTCATTTCACCCTTAAGGATATTTATCAGCTGAGCTGTTTCATCAAGACTAGTTTCTCTCAAAAACTTTCCAACCTTTGTAACTCTAGGATCATCTTTTGCATTATATGTGCTTCCATCCGCATTTAATATGTTTTCGGCATTAACTCTCATAGAACGGAACTTATACATATTTAACTTCTTACAATCTTTTCCGATTCTCTCTGCCATATAGAACACTGGCCCACCGTCATCAATTTTTATTGCGATTGCAATAATTACAGCAAGAATTGCAAAAAAAGGGAGTGCAATTACACAACAGCACAAATCAAATACGCGCTTAATCACCTTATACATAGTCATTCTCTCCTAATATTATCATCTATCCACTTTCTTACTTCTTCTGCTACTGATTCAGCTTTTTGCACATTCTTACTGCACACAATTACATAGCCCATTCCGTCGAGATTTGTATGATACTCTCTTATTTCATCACCTATATGAATGTGATGCTCAACTCTAGCGCCTTCGACAATGGGAATAATTGGTAATTCCTTTACAATACCGGGTTTTAATGCTAACAGTTTTGTGGCTACTGCCCTGTGTTCGTTGGCAACCCAATCAGGTTCTTCTCCAACGGCAACTTTCAGCATATTTCCCATATAATCAATCCCTGTACCATAAGGGATTATACATGATCCTATCATGTTGCCGCCCATGCGAGCGCCAATGTCAATAATATGAATTGAACCAGAACCAGTAATTAGCATATCAATATTGACAGATCCGTGATTTATATCAAGAGCCTTGATTGCTTGCTTAACACATTCTTTTGCCCTTGCTTCAACCTCAACAGGCAGTCCACAAGGAATCGCATGCCCAAGTTCCGCATAGTATGGAGGCTTTGTCATCCACTTCTTCATGATTGCCAAAACATGAACTTTTCCATTTACTACCAAAGACTCGGCACCATATTCCTCACCCACAATGAACGATTCGATTTCAGCTCTATTGGTTATAGAACTATCCATGGCATATTGGCATGCTGTTTCTAAGCTTGATAATTCATCCACTCTGCTTGCTCCTCGACTTCCGGATCCATCGCATGGTTTCACCATCACTGGATAAGTAAGTTTTTGAGCAAGTTCTTTAATATCAGTATCCTTGTTCACTTCAAATGTCTGCTCCGTATCATCCACATGATTCTCGAACAATTTCTTACGAACCAGGTACTTATTCTTTATCAGTTTTGCAGATTCATAATTGAGACCTGGGACACCCATATGCACAATATATAGATTGGCGCTTTATAATAAGCTCTATATATAGTGTATATCTGCGGTTTTCATATTCACCTAAAAAGCATAAAAGAAGCGAAGATATCCCTGCCCAAAAAAGGATGTTCTCGCATTCGCGTTTGCAAACGGTACGATATTCTCTATTATTTCGAACTGTTTGTATTTATAATTTGTTGACAATCAGCACGATACGTTGTATAATATCGTTGTATATGTAAACGGAAGGAGGTCGCTACCTATGTCGTCCGAGGAAATTTTAAAGGTTCTTACAGCAATTTCAAAACAGAGCAACGGCCTTATTACAACCAAAGAAGCGGGAGTAAACGGCGTTTCAAGAGCAATGTTATCCAAACTGTGTAACCTTGGAAAGATCTCTCGCATTTCAGCAGGGCAATATGTATTTGCAACTGAATTGGGCGATGAATTGTTCTCTCTAAGCAAAGGCTGACATATTCGAGGTGCGGTAACGCGATGACTGGCTTGGCAATAAGCTATGGACGGCATGAATTATAAGGATGGCGACCAAACTATATTATGAACTTCACGGTAATACTACAACAGCATAAGAGAAAACTCATTATCCTTGTAGTGGCACTCTTGTTTCTCGTAGTCGCAATAATAGTATTCCTCTCAGGTCAGAAACCAATACCGTCCACAACGGTGAAAGCCTTTCTCGAAGACCCCAACGCGGTGGAAATCGATGCGGTGTTTTTGAAAGAGTTTCAGAATTATGATTGTAAGACGGTTGAACAAGGTTACTTCATTCACAACTGCTTTTCGCAGCTCTACTTTAAGTCAGACACAACGGCTCAGGAACTCGCCGTGTGGAACGACCCCGCAAATGATAAGGGTTTGATAGCTACGCTGTACTTGGGAAATGCAGAAGCAGTTGAGAATGCTGATGAAAGCATTGAACTTCTCTATAAATCGAGTGTCATCAAACCGGGGCGAATGTTGACAATTGTTGACATGGTAAGAGGTTTAAAGGCAGGCGATTATGACGCCACAATAATTTATACGCCGGTTGACGATTTCGGCAATATCTACGGTTCGTTAATCACGCCCGTTAAGCTCCATGTTGCCAAGGACTGGACAAGGAAATCTGACGGTAAATGGGCACCCGTAGAATAATCACAGTAATCACAAGTTCAACAATAAACATTTCATAGAAAGGATGTGAGATACATGGATGGCAAACGATCCACAGCTAATCACTGCATCAATGCGTTCTTAACCGCATACATAGCCCTATGCTTTATCGCAGGCTTCATCCTGTTAGATTTGTCCGGAGCACTCGAAGCTTTGGGTATTCCAATATCAGCATCGGCAGCTGAGACGTCAAATAACGTCACGCTTTCATATACGCCAGCCTTTAACACACAGTATTTTGTTTCAGTGCCTACAGGCTTGACTATGAATTCCGACGGCTCAGCAACCAGTCTTGATATAAATATCGCGTCATGGTCGGATTTTCCGGTTAATCGGCAGTTGTATTGTAATCTTGCCGGTGTCACAGATTTGACGAACGGTGAGGAGACAATAGGGTTAACCATAAAATATGGTGATACTATTGTAGAAGCCGGAGATGAGATTGACAGATTCCAGCCGTCCGCAGTGTCCTCTGATACAAAGGCAGATTTCGTTGTTTTAACGGTTCAACCAGCGGCAAAACCGACTCAGTCCGGCACATATTCCGGCAACCTGAGCTTTACAATTGGATTAGTTGAGGAGTGAACTAGTTGAGAAAAGGGGAGGCTACAATATATTGTATGCTTATGCGTCGTGCACCACAACATGCAGTATGCCAAAAAACACGAACATTATATGCAGAATATGGAATAATGTTCGCAATCCTTTTGAACGAATCTCGAAAATGAGGGGATCCTGTCCGGATTTTGAGTGATGTTGTTTCAGAAATGAAGAACCACAATATGTTGTGTATTTATGCGTCA
>CAZUNG010000037.1:0-11581 GCA_964621905.1 uncultured Ruminococcus sp.
ATGCCTTAGTTCCAGTACGTTCTGTTTCCTTTCTCTCTCCATTTCCCTCCTCCTTCCGATTTCATTTCACTTTTCATCCTTTTTCATTCCTTTCCTGCGCTTAACTCTTTTCATGACTTTTAGATGTTTTTCCCAGAATTTTAAAATCTGCTTTCCATTTATTTGTCATTTATAGATGTTTAAGCCTCTCTTTCCTCCTTTTTTTGTGCATTTTGAACATATTATTATCATACCACAATCATTATTTTGTCTTCTGGATAATACGGATATCTATTAGCACAAAAAAGAGGTTTTCCCTTTCCTTCTTACATTTTCCGACAAAAAAATACAGGGGAGCCTACGGTCAGGCTTACCTGTATTTTTGTTGTTGATCAGCGTATACTTTTAAAATATTTGGGGGAATAACCCAGTATTTTTTTAAATAGGCGGGTGTAATAATTTGCGTCATAGATTCCCACACTGGCGGCCGCATCCGCTATATTACATTGATTTCGTTCCAGATATTCCAATGATTTAATGATACGGATCCTGTTCAGATATTCTACCGGAGTCATACCGGTTTCTTCTTTAAAAACAAACCGGAAATGGCGGCTGCTCCAGTAAACGCTTGCCGCAAGTTCTTCCATATCAATTTTTTCTTCAAGATGGTTTTCCATATACTCGATTGCCCGATAAATTGCATCTTTGCGGGTGTCCTTTATGATCCCGTTTGCTTTTTCTTTTTTACAGTGAATTCTCTGAAAAAACACGAGCAGCATCTGCAGACAGGCAGATTTTACACATTCGATCCCTTCCTGCCGATCATCCTGTTCCTCCATCATCTTATTCAGCCAGTACTCTATCTCCCTTCTTTCCTGCATATTGAGGTGGATGATTCCCTGTTTATTCAGTTTCATCTGATTCAGCTTTCCATTTTGAAAATCATCTTCTTTACTGAACATCTCATGTACCAGATCATTCCACTGCTTGCCCAGTTCTTCATTCTGATACAGCCTGACAATACTGTTCTTTGCCCTGTCCAGAGTCATATTGCATTCTTCCCCCAGCATCTCCGGATAAAACTGACAGTTAATGAGCTCAAAACTGGAACTCACTTCATACCCGTGCTGCTCTCCCGGCTCAATAAAGAAGATATCTCCCGGCGCAAGAGATACCCTGACTCCTCTGTACTCATGAAGACATGACCCTTTCGTTATCAGCGCAAACTCGTGAAAATGATGGCGGTGTGGTTTTACCGACACTTGATGTGCCCACATCGTTACCGCGATACCGGTATCATCCTGTTTCGGAAAATCCAGATACTCTCCATCGTGGCTGATTCCCCATCCATTATCCTTATCTACAACCCGCATTTTCATTTGTAAAACCCCTTTGCAAAAAAACGCGGTGAATACTGCCCCACCAGTTCCCACCGCGTCCTCATCGATACATTTAATCAGTATTTTCTTTCAATTTCTTCTCTCATAATCTGCGTCCACCGGATCAGATTATTCGGGTTGTTGCCGATTGTATGATTGTCCTTCATCACAAATTCACAGATACCGCCGTAAGTCTCTTCTACCGCCCTTCTGCATTCCCTGCGGACATGCTCTTCATTCATATTCGGCATTGCAAGAGGTGTCGGTTTCAGTTTTACGCTTGCAATATAATCCTTGCCGAGATATTCCGGAACCGTCTGATAATCTGCCCACGGTGATACAGATACATGGCGCAGGTGCGGAATTTCTTTCAGGTATTTCCAGCGTACATCGTAAGGCTCGCAGCATCCGTAATGAGCCAGGCCGAACCGTTCTGCCAGACGTTTAAAATGCGGCAGAATAAATTCCCCGAACATATCCGGATTACATGACACGGTTTCCTGCGCCTGCAGTGTAACCCACATATCCTTTGTCCGCACTTTTCCGCTGAAGTCGGAAGCCGGAAGATCTGTCGTATACCCCTGACCTCCTGTCCCGAGATACGTACTGTCGTTATTCAGAGAAAGCAGTCCCTGCTCTTCCAGATCATCAAACCGTTTCATGATGCCGTCCGTCATAAATGTCATCATCCGTTCGATCCACTCCGGTTCCACAACGAAATCACACATGAATTCTTCCATCCCCCGGAACGCAACAAATTCATTTAAGAAATCATCAGCCCAGTGCCATTTCATGGAGAATCTGCAGTTTAAAATATCTCCAAACGTATCTTTCGCCAGATCCATCACCTGGCTGCTTTTCTCCCGGTCTACTGTAATCTTGGGAAAATGCATTTTCGGGAAATCTTCTTCGTAATCCTCAATAGCAGGCAATACGTGATAGGATCCGCCTTTTTGTCCGGTATATTCAATTTTTGGCGTGATGCCAAATCCATTATCGGTATAATACCACGGTACATTAAAATCTTTTGTGATCACGCGGTCATCCTTGATCATCTCCGCCGAATAGATATCTTTGCGGAGGGTGTTTTCCCACGTCCTGGCCAACGGATCTTTACACTCAAAGACATCATCTGTCATAATCTCATTCCATCCGTTTTCCGGATCCACGAAGATTACCGGGTATGCGCTTTTGAGATCATGATTTTCTGTCCATAATTTTCTTTTGATTTTCATGCCGTCAGTTTCTGCAATGGCTGCTACTTTTTCCGCCAGTCTTCTCAACACAGCCTTATCTTCATCTGAAAATTTCAGCGCCGTATGTATCTGCGCCACCGGCGGATGCTTGTACATATACTGCTCTCTGAATAATTCTCCCCCGGTTACGGATATTTCTGTATCTACACTCATTCAAATAATCTCCTTTCATGTCTTCTCATCCTGTTTGCGAAATCGATTTCAGCTCTTACTACTATTTATAGCACAATCCAGACTGCTATGCACTACAGCCTTTTTATAAAACCTATCACTTTTTTTAGGTTTTCTCATCTTCTATTTCGCACAAAAAAAGCAGGACAGAATTATGCATAAAATCTGTCCTGCTTTTTTATAACATATGTCGAAGATTATCCGATGACTTTCCTCATAATCTCAGACCATTTTGTAAGGCGCTGCGGTTCATAGCAGATCGTCGAGATATCTTTCAAGGTGAACTCAACCGGACAGTTATATTTCTGTGCGGCGTTCAGGCGTGTGCGAAGATCCGCCTCCACAGTTTCCGGATTCCAGTTCGGTGCAGCCACAAACGCCGGCGCCGGTTTGTTGGAATATACGTAATTTCCTTCCATTTCCTCCGCGATCCGTTCAAAATCTTTAACCCATGCGCTGACGGAAATCTTGTGAATTCCTTTAATCTGTTTTACATATTCCATTCTGTCGTCGAGCGGCTCACAACATCCATAGTAACCCAGACCAAACTTATCGTACCACTCGCTGGCATACTGGAACTCAAATTCATTGTGCATTTCCGGTGAAACTGTATAGAGAATCTGAGCCATACCATATGTCCACACATCTTTTAATTCCGGTTTTTCCGGGTTTTCCGGCAGCAGATCTGTCCATGCACCAGTACAGTGCACCACTTGCTGCTGGCGCATCAGACAATCCATATCCTTCAGCTTATTGATCGTCGCCAGATGAACATCAATCGTCTTGCGCATCAGCGCATGCACCCAGTCCTCATCAAACAGCATCTTGTCATACAGTGTATCGATATCCGACCACTCCATGAAATGATCCCACGGGCGGTATTCATATTCCGGTCCGTCCATGATAACTTTCAGAATATCACCGACCGCTTCATTTGCCATATCTTCTCTGCGTTTTGTCTCTTCCTCATCCAGATAAAAATCCGGCACCTTGATCTTTTCAATATCATCCCAGTCCTGAAGCTGGCTTACGTATGAATGAGCTTCCACAACGTTCCCGTCATCCCGGGTCAGCTTGTCTTCAATAATCTCAAGTCCGAAATTCAGCCCGCGAATCACCTTGGGAATGTAGATGAATGGTTCATACACCCAATCATCCTGAATGTGTTTGTGCCGGTACAGGAGCTGTCTCAATGTCGTCTCCATTTCCTGATAAAAGGGATCTTCACATCTGAGCGTCAGCTCATCATTCACATTCATTTCATTCCACGGAAACTCACCCATTAAAAACATCGGTTTGTCCACCTTGCGGGCATTCAGATGATACCACTGCTGTTTTCTCTCTTTCATAATGGGAAGCGCAGACAGTTCCGCCAGTTCATTTGCCAGATTCCTGAGTATCTGGATATCGTTTTTCAGCATTATACATTTCCTCCTTGTATTGTGTCCACATCTTTTATACGTCAAGCATAGCACAGCCGCAGGAAGAAATGTTAGGACATCGCGGATTAAAACTTGGACAAAACACAGATTTACATCATTCCTGTATTTTTTTTAAATACCTCGGGGAATACCCCATGATTTTTTTAAACAGCCTGCTGTAGTATGCGGGATCATAATATCCGACACGCTCTGCCGCCTCTGATACGTTCAGATTCTCTTTCTGCATATATTCCAGAGATTTCAGGATTCTCAGCCTGTTGAGATACTCTGTGGGCGTCAGTCCCGTCACATCTTTGAATACCGACCGGAAGTATCCAAGACTCCAGTACGCGTTATCCGCCATCTGTTGATAATCCGGTTCTTCTGCAATATGAGCTTCCATGTAAGTCAGTATCTCATAAATTTTTTCTTTTCTGCAGTCCTTGTGATGACTGTTCTGCTCAAACTGACGCTTCTGAACTCTCTTAAACTTCACAAGGATCATCTGCAGACAGGCGGTTTTAATATACGCCATTCCCTCTTCACAGTTCTCCTGTTCTTCCATCATACTGTTCAAAAGATATTCGATATCCCTGCGCTCCTGCACACTCAGATGAATGATCCCCTGCCGGTTCAGATTGCTCTGCCGCGACTGGAACGTCCAGTCTTCTTCCGTGTCCGACAGCCCCTGAATCAGCTCATTCCACCTGTTCTGAATCTCCTGCTTGCCGTATACAATATCCGTCTTCTGCTCCACGCCCTCCAGCATCTCATTACATTCCCTGTTCAGTTCTTCGGGAAAAAACTGACAGTTGATCAGCTCGATCGGAGCCTGTATTTCATAGCTGTGTTCTTCACCCGGCCGAATCAGAAAGACGTCCCCGGGAATCAGCGGCACCTGAACGCCTTTGTAGACATGGATACAATACCCCTTGGTAATCAGCGCAAACTCTAAAAAACTATGGCGGTGCGGCTTGACGGAAATCATATGGTTCCACACTGCTACAGCTATTCCGCTGCTGTCCTGCTTTGGAAATTCCAGATAGCCGTCATGGCATGGCACCATCCAGCCGTTTTCATCTTTTCTATTCATTCTTCATCACTCCGCATATCTCGTAATTTTTAAAAGACACAACTCCCCCGAAGGGAAGCTGTGTCTTTTATTTTACCAAATCAATCGGACGACCGCCAGCAATTAATCCAGATACTGGTCAACATTTTTTGCATCAACCGTTTCAAAGGGGATGGAGAAGCTGACAGTCTCTTTTTTACCGTTTGCGCAGGCGTCGTATGCGGAGATTGCCCCCCACTTGGCCTGTCCCATTGCGTTCTGGAAAACAGTACAGGAAATCGTACCGGCCTTCACCTCTTTTAAACAATCCTGATTGGCATCAATCCCCAGAATCTTCACATTGTCTGCAAGCCCGGCAGCCTGATATGCCTGAAGCGTGCCCATCGCACTCTCGTCATTGCAGCAGGGGATTACCTGTATCTCATCACCGAACGAAGTGATCCAGTCTTCCGCGTTTGTCATTGCGATATCCCTCATGTATTCTGAAATGAGAACGGCTTTCAGATCATAATTGTATCCGGCTGCATCAAGCGTCTCAAACAGACCGTTATAGCGCTGAGCAGAATGGTCGTAACCGTCAGAACCTTTCTGGTAACACATGACAACCGGCTCTGTATCGTCAACATTTTCCATAAGCCACTCAGCCTGCAGTTTGCCCGCTTCATAGTTGGAAGACCCAACATAGCCGACTTCTTTTTCCAGGTGGTCACTGTGAATAACTGAATTCAGACAGACCAGAGGCATCCCCTCCGCCATACAGGTATCCACAATCCCAACACAGCCATCCGCATCCTGCGGGATGAGAATAATACAGTCCACCCCCTGCGCGATAAAGTTTTCGGCAAGCTGAAGCTGAACGTTTGGATCAAGCTCGCCATCTGCTTCCAGAACTTTCACATTCGGAAAATTCTTTTTACAGTAGCTTACAAAAGTATTTCGGATCTTCGTTGTAAATGTGTCTTCAAATCCCATGTCGATAAATCCCCAGGTGTACTCCTCTTCACCGCTGGGCGCGTACTCTTTTGTATATGCTACCTCCCAGTCACCGAGTGTCTCCTCTGATGCCGCCTGAATTTTGTCCTCCGAAACTTTAATATCCGTTTCAACCTTTCCGCTGCTGTCCGATGTCTCCGTTGTATCGCCCGCGGCGTCATCACCCGCAGCAGAAGCACCTGCCGCACCGCCTGATCCTCCCGAGCATCCCATCATACTCAAAACCAACCCCACTGTTACAAGCACTGCCAAAAGTTTCTTCATTACGTTCCCTCCTGTTTTTTCTTAATTTGTTGTTATTATGAAATAAATAACCATTCCCGCGTACTTTATCCTTTAGACCGTGATTTTCGAACCTGGATATCAATGATAACGGCGAGCATCACCAGAAGCCCAAGCACAATTTTCTGATATGAGGCGTTGATATTTTGAAGGTTCATAAAGTTTTTGATAACACCGATAATCAAGGATCCTACAATTGTATTTATGATGGTTCCGGTACCGCCTGACATACTGGTACCGCCAATGATAACAGCGGTGATAGCATCCATCTCATAACTTTCTGCAGCGGCCGGCTGACCGGAATTCATGCGGGACATCAATACGATGCCGGCAATACCTGACATGACGCCTGCAAACGCAGCCGCAAAAAATTTCGTAAAACGTACATTGATCCCGGAAGCTCTGGCAGCAGCCGTGTTGCCGCCAACTGCATACATGGCACGTCCGATCGGAGTCCAGGACAGAATATAATAGGTAATCAGAAGAATAAATGCCATGATAAATACCGGAAACGGAATCGGTCCGATATAACCCTGCCCGATAAACTGAAAAGCAGCCCCCAGATTTGAATAATTCTGACCTCCGGTGAAAGCCATGATCGCACCTTCCGCAACCATCATGGATGCCAATGTCCCGATAAACGGCGGGATATCAAAAATTGTAATGACGAAGCCGTTAAATACGCCGAATAAGAGTCCCACCAGAACACCTGTGGCAATTGCCAGAAACAAGTTTCCTGTTACGAGCACAACGTATGCCGACAGCGTACCGGCACAGGCCAGAACACGTGATGCAGAGAGATCAATCATACCGCATATGATCATCAGTTGCTCACCACAGGCCATGATCGTGATAACAACAATCTGTCTCAATATATTTCTGACGTTCATTCCAGAAAGGAACGACTGATTCCAGACAGAAAATATGATAAACATCAGCAGAAACACCAAAAATATACCAAATCTGTTATAAAATTCACCGATACTAAATTGTCTTTTTTCTTTACTCTTTTCCATTAACCGCCGCTCCTCCTAACGCAAAACTCATAATTCTCTCCTGAGAGAAATCTTCTCTTGTAACCTCTCCGGTTATCTTTCCCGCTGCCATAACCAGTGTTCTGTCACAGACACCGATGATTTCGGGAAGTTCCGACGAGATCATGATGACTCCGGCTCCCTGTGCGGCTAGATCACACATTATTTTATAAATTTCGTATTTGGCACCAACATCGATTCCACGTGTTGGTTCATCCATGATGAACACCAGGGGTTTTTGAAGGAGCCATTTGGCAATCACTACTTTTTGCTGATTTCCGCCGGATAGGCTCTGTGCCTCCGTATAGATCGTCGGTGTCTTGATCGCCAGTCTTCGCTTCATCTCCTCCGCATCCTGCCGCTCAAGTTTCTTGTTGAGCAGAAATCCCCTGTATCTTTTCAGGTTTGGAAGACCAATATTCTCAGCGATGGAACGGATCAACACGAGTCCTTCCAGCTTTCTGTCCTCCGACAGCATGATGATCCCCTCTCTGATCGCATCGGATACTGTCTTAATCTCAACCGGTTTACCGTTCATAAAAACTTCACCTGATTCATGAGGATCAAGCCCGAAGATTGCCCTCACCACCTCTGTTCGCCCGGCCCCCACAAGTCCTGCCATTCCCAGAATCTCGCCTCTGTGAAGTGTAAAAGATACATCCTGAAAGACTTTTGGCTGCGTAAAATGTTTAACTTCAAACAGTGTTTCTCCAACCTCTGTCGTCTTGACAGGATAGACATTGTCCATCTTTCGGCCAACCATTTTGGTGATAATCTCTTCCGTTGTAAGTTCATCTACTCCGTGTGAAGATATCACCCTGCCATCCCGTATCACTGTCACCCTGTCACCCACCTGCTTGATCTCTTCCAATTTGTGGGAGATATAGATAATACTGATTCCCATCTTTTTCAGTTTATGTATCTGCTCATGCAGAACTGCAACCTCTGATTCTGTAATGGAAGAGGTCGGTTCGTCCATGATAATTACCCTGGCATTTACCGAGATTGCCTTTATAATCTCAATAATCTGCATATCCGAAACCGTAAGAGTTCTCATAATCTGTCTGGCATCGTAGTGGAATCCCAGATCATCAATGAGCCTCTGAGCCTCTTTCACCATGTGCTTTTTGTCCACAATCTTAGGACCACGAGTCGGTACACGGCCAAGAAAAATATTTTCCGCAATCGTCAGATCCGGAACCGGATTCAGTTCCTGATGAATGGTTGCAACACCGATCTCCTTCATATAACGAGGATTATGTGTGGTGATTTTTTCTCCAAACACATAGAGCTCACCCTGATCCGCGGTATACAGACCATTGATGATTTTGATAAGCGTAGATTTTCCCGCGCCATTCTCACCCACCAAAATATGAACACTGCCCTCTTCCACCGCAAAGCTGACATCATCAAGCGCTTTTACGCCTGGGAATGACTTGGAAATATTCTTTAGCTCCAGAGCTATTTTTTTCTTTTCCACCTTATCCCTCCTCAAACACTAGAATCGAATTACACCTTTTATATACGCCGGATCTTTTCCAGTCATCACCTCAAATGCTTCATTAATATCCTCGAGTTTAAACTCATGTGTCACATACTCATCAATCGGCATCCTACCATCGATATAAGCCTGAACTGCAATTTCGCGATCCCTCTCAAGATCCGTCGAATACCAGGGATGGACCGAATGAAGCTGTGCGGATTTGATCATCAGGTTATATCCCGTCTCAGCATCCCACATTTCTGTTTTCCCATACATGGAAGGTATTAAAATTTTACCGCCTGAAAGTGCTCCAAAAAATTCTGCGTTACGGACAATCTTAGATGCCGTTTTTAAACCTCCAAGACTGCCTGTAATCTCAATCACGACATCTACCCCACGATTTTTTGTCACTTCATATATGATCTCATCCAAGTCCTGTTTCTTTGGATTGATTAACAGTGTCGCTCCCAGTTTTTTTGCGTGCTCAAGTCTGACGTCATCAAAATCTATTGCAATAATTTCCTTTGCCCCGCTGTTCTTCAGGCCTCCGATTGTCATAAGTCCCATGATTCCGCATCCAATAACAGCACAGGTATCATAAAACTGTGGATTTGCTGCCCGCACGATGTTGACGCAGCACTGCATGGGTTCTACCAGGCATTTTTCTATGTTTCTGGTCCCCTTGGGAATCCCTGCCATCTGAATTTCTTTTACAATGATATAAGTTGCAAAAGCGCCCTGAAGAAGTGTCGGACCTGAAACGTAATCACCCTTTTTGAATTTTTTAATATTTTTCCCCGTCTCGACGACGATGCCGACAGGTTCGTGTCCGAACTCCACCGGATATTCCATATCTCCCATACACATGTTGCCGTATTTGTTGTATACAATATTGGCGGTTCCCATATATACATTTACATCTGAATGGCAGAGTCCGGAAGAGATCGTCTGAATCAGCATCTCATCATCCGCAATCGGACGCAGTTCCTCATCAAAGAGTTCAAATCTTTTAGGTTCAACTAGGTAAGCAATTGTTCTTTTCAACTGTGTTATCCCCCTTAAATATTTTGTCTTTTTTGTCAAATATGCATATTTGCCTTATAAAACGAGTATATCATCCAAATTATCGTTTTCTTAGGACGTTTCGAAGATTAACTTGGACTTTACGAATATCTTTAGATTCCCCATGAATCCGGGGCACAAAAAATGGAAGCGATGCCTCACGCGCATCCGCTTCCATCTTCCTTCCCTATATGCTTTTAAAATAACGTGGTGAATACCCAATTACTTTTTTAAACAGTCTGCTGTAATAACTCGGATCATAAATTCCTACTTTTTCAGCAGCTTCCGAAATCATCAGATGATCTTTTTCCATATACTCCAGGGACTTTACGATCCTGAGACGATTTAGGTATTCAATCGGCGACAGTCCCGTTACGTCCTTAAATATGGAGCGAAAGTAACCTTCACTCCAATAGCTTTTCCTGGCCAGGGCAGACAAATCAATTTTTTCAGCCAAATGCTCTTCCATGTAATCAATTGCCAGATAGATCTGTTCCCTCTTATCATCCTGATGCTGTGTCAGCTTCTGAAGGCGCCTCTTCTGAATCCTCTGAAGCATCACCAGAATCATCTGCAGACAGGCCAGTTTTACATTTTCAAACCCCTGTTCTTTTTTGCGCTGCTCGCGCATCATCCGTTGCAGAAGATATTCTACATCCCGCCGTTCTTCCGTTTCAAGATGAATAACCCCCTGCCTTGTCAGATCATTCTGCCGCGTCTGGTCATGTCCTTCCCCTGCACTCTCCGCGTAAGCCGAAACATTTTGCAGCAGCTCATTCCAGCGTTTTTTCAGCTCATATTCATCATACATATTTTTCCGTTCCTGATGGACTTTCTCCAGCATCTGACTGCACTCATCGTTCAAATTCTCACCATAAAACTGGCAGTTGATCATTTCTATCGGCATCTTTGTCACGTAACCATGGAATTCATGAGGCGCAATCAAAAACATATCCCCCGGTATCAGCGGGACTTCAACACCCTGATAACTGTGCACACAGCTGCCCTGAGTCAGCAGCGCAAATTCATAAAATGCATGACTGTGCATACCAATAGCCAAATGATTCCAGGATGTCACTGATATATTGCTGGAATCCTGCGTCATAAACCTCATATATCCTGCCCGGTCAGACATCACCCACCGCTCATCATCAAACTCCTTTAACGGTACATTTATCTGAAATTTATCCAAATATACCCCCCCCCCGCAAAAATTAACTTCATTATAAGAATATATATTGAATTATACCATGTTTTCTCATTTTTTCAAGAAAAAGTACATTCATTTTTGCAGTTTTAGCGTTTCCTATGTCATACACTAAAAATGCCGCGGCATCAGAAGCCACGGCATTAAAAGTTTGATGATGATCTGTTCTGTTGAATTATTTTACTAAATCTTTTGCCAGAGTAGCAGCGGAAGCTGCATCTTCTGAATATCCGTCAGCTCCG
>CAZUNG010000038.1:0-8600 GCA_964621905.1 uncultured Ruminococcus sp.
TTGATATTGTCAAGATTAGTTGACACATTTTTCTCAAGGATATCACTGACTATGCAGCCACCTCCAAAGCCTCATAGTACTGCCTGCGTTTTACCATGGGAGGAAGGCCGCCATTGGCAGAGCAGATCCTCCGGTTGTTCCAGTAGCTGAGGAAGTATCTCCAGATAAGTACCTTTAGTTCTTCTACTTCCATCTGCTTTGTGTCATAACGGTCATAAAGAAGCTCCGTCTTCATTCTGGCCCACATGCTCTCGCAGCGTGCATTATCATGGCAGCGCCCTCCGGCACTGTTCATGCTTTGATGGATATGATGCTCCCGGATGGTCTGACGGTAGGACTCGCTGGTATACTGTGTCCCGCGGTCACTGTGGATGACAGCGCCTTCCAACGCAGGATAGGCAGTCAGGGCGTTTTCCAATGTATGGATACATAGATCGGCTTTCATATTTGTTTCCATTGCCAGACCGAGGACACTAAGATCAAAGCAGTCAAAAATCGCAGATACATACAGTTTCCCATTGGATGCCGGAATCTCCGTGATATCCGTAATACATTTTTCTAATGGGGTATCAGAACGGAAATCCCGTTTTAGCAGATCATCCGATTTCATGGCTTCACGATCATCTTTTGTGATCCCGTTGGGTTTTCTCTTAGGTCGATGGCTAAGGCCAATCTGATCCATAACTCGGTATACGGTTCTCTCACTGGGAATATGCACTCCTTCCGGCTGTTTCAGCAACAATGCCTGGTACATCCGGATTCGACCATAAGTATCGTTACATTCATCTTCACTGACGATTTCTTTCATGGCATCTGCCAAATCCTGGTACTTCCAGGGACGGTCTTTATTTGCGAGATATTTATAGAAGCCTTGGCGGCTGACCCCAAGCATTCTGCAGTAAAACGAGATTTTCCCGGTAATCCTGCCGTCTTCTGTCTTCAGGGCCAGAAAGATCATTCTCTGGTTTTTGCCGACTTCCGACGGCTGGCGGCGAAAAAAGCACTGGCTTCCTCCAGGAATTCGTTTTCTTCCTTCAGGCGACGGATTTCCTTATCCTGTTCCTTTACCCGTTTGCGCAGCATGGTAATTTCTTCTGCCAGGCTCATTGCGCTGGTGGGAGTATGGGAGCCTTCTCCGATATCCAGCTTACCGGCTCTAACAGCTTTCAGCCAGGTATGGATGGTTCCTTCTGGGATTCCTAATTCTTTAGCAGCCTTAGCGCCGCCGATTTCCTTGGCAAGTTTTACTGCCTGTACTTTGTATTCATGGTCATATTTACGTGCCACTTTGAATGCCTCCTTATTCTCTTGGTTTTATTATGAAATCCTTGAGAATAAGCTGTCAACTTTTTTTATACCACACCATTTCATAGTCACCCATAGCGGGCTAAAATCGATCATTCCGGTCACCTCCTATCTATCACATGGCTGATAACGCCCACGTTTGATTAACAGTGGCAATCTGTATGGATACAAAATCTTGCCTTTGGGTTTCATTATAGGGTGCCCGGAATCGAAAGAATATTGTGGAGATATTCACTATATGGTATATTGGCAGGAGGAAGGAACAGGAGGGATTACGATGCGGATCGAGAAAAAATACCACACACAGGCGGCAAAAGAATGGGATGAACTGGTGCGGGAGGAAGAAAAAAGGAGAGCGAGTCTTTCCGAGGAAGAACGGCTTAATGAACAGGAACACCTGCACCGGGAGGCGGACACAATCATTCGAAAAGCAGAGAAAATGGACAGGGACAGCCTTCATATCATTAATAATGAAAGGATCAAATGTTTTTCGGAGCTTTCTACAGAAGCTATCCGGATGGCGGAAATCCTGACACTGGACATCATAGTGCGGACAGACGGAACACTGGGTAGGATACGGTTATCAACGGATTGTTTCCTTATAAATGAAATGTGTCCTCCAGCTGCGCGGAAAATTTTATCAAACCTGATAAAGAATGCGGATGATGTATGGATGCGTCCGGAAGGGGAACTCCTCGTTATTGAATTTGTATTTGACCTTTTGATAAAGGTGCCGAAAGAGTAAATCAATGATGTGCTCACCCGTCCCTATGAGATTTCCACAAAAGTCCGGTGCGGGATTTAGTGCTATCGCAGAAAAAAGAGTCTCCTGATTGCTATGTGCAGAGTTTTCCTATATCTTCTGGTGCTAAAGAAGTTGCATAGAAATTGCAAAGGAAAACGCTGGGAATGTTCTGGCACTAATGAGGAGGTATTGCACATGAGAAGGATGGATGATTTTGAGAGAACGGTGGAGAAATTGAGGGGAGTTGACGTCGAAGAATATCATTTGGAATCGGAAGAAGCGGTGGCAGCCGCCGCAGTAAAGGCGTATTTGATTGATTTTACATGGCAGGAGGCCCGGGAGCAGTTGAGGTCTGTGATGAAGAATACAGTATTAAAAATCCCGCCGCTTCATGCAAAGCCGGAACTTTTGAAGGCTACGATAAAAGGGGAAAAGCTGGCCGTTCTTATTGACACAGCAGTTCGTGAGAAAACTGCAGATATGAAAGAACAGAGAAACGTAATTGAAGAAGGGGAAGCATATGATGTTTGGACGATAGCTATCAAGGCTTTGGAAAGTCTTAGCGGAGCCGACATCGTGGAGAATGTTTCGCCGGAGTTTTTATGCTTCATTACCGACTGCTACAAGGAACTGAGAGATTAAAAACGCAGATTCATGATTATATAACGAAACTTTTCAGGCCCTCCAAAAGAGCTTAAAGGATAAGAGTTTCCATAAGAGACACATATCATCCCATTATATGAGTGTGCCCCCGTGGTTACCGTCCAACTTACTCAGGATTTAGTAAGCGGGAGAGTGACCATCGGGGGCTTTTTATACCCATACCCTCTCCACTCCTTTCCCACTGCTGAAGAATACCACAGACAGCACCCCGGAAAGGTCTGGGGTGCCGGCTGCGGCTTACGCGGGCAGTGATTTGTCGTTTTTTAGATGCCTAAGCTGTAAAGGATTGCTTTCAGTTCCTTGACAGTCCTTGTGAGAATTTTTTCCTCAATCTCATTGCATTCAAGGATAAGCTGGTGCAGATCTGAGTCCGCGGTAGAAACGGAATGTTCCAGGCTGTCTACAAGAAGATCGTCTGCAGAGATGCCGAGCGCATTCGCAATTTCAATTAGGGAATCCAGGCTGGGCCGGCTCTTTCCTATTTCGATGTTGCTGATATGTTTATTGTTCACGCCGATCTTTTCTCCGAGGGTTTCCTGGGAGAGCCCTTTCCTGGCGCGGAAATAGCTGATGCGTTTTCCAAGTTCATGATAATTGATGGCCATTGTGTACCTCGCTTTCCAGGCGCCCACATAAGACATGACATTATTACCTCAAAGAAAAACACATAGCAACGGAATATCAAAAAGAGTTTTCTCTAACTAAAAACCTTTGAAAACCTTAGATCACATTCCTCACCCTCCCAGCAGGTCTGTGGTCTAAGGCCATTTTTTCTATCTGGCAGATGGAATCTGAAAGGGGATTCTATCTGGCACATGGATGTGAGCGAATCACTGTGTCGATATAATGAACATAAGAACAGAAATCAAATTTCAGGGGGAAGGATCATGCAGGAAAGCAGTTCTCAAAATCTTTTGACACTGTACAGCGATGTCCGGGCGATGCCAGTGAAATGGTTATGGTATCCGTACATTGCTGTGGGAAAGATTACGCTCCTGCAGGGGGATCCCGGTGACGGGAAGTCCACCATGATCCTGAACCTGATTGCTGAGATTTCAAAGGGTGGAAGTACACCGGATGGAAAGGAACTGGGGTGTCCGCAGCGGGTCATCTATCAATGTTCCGAGGATGATACCGCGGATACAATCAAACCGAGGCTGGAGGGCTGCGGCGCTGACTGCCGCAATGTGGCGTTTATTAATGAGGAAACGCATAACGGCCTGACTCTGGATGATGAAAGGATCCGGCAGGTCATTATTGACTTCCGCCCGAGTTTGGTGGTGATTGACCCAATACAGGCGTATCTTGGCAGTGATTCTGACCTGCAGATCGCGGGGAGGGCGAGAAAGCTGATGCAACGGCTGGGCATGTGGGCTTCCGTGTATGACTGTGCGGTGGTCCTGATCGGCCACTTAAATAAAAAAGAAGGCTCCAAGGATTTATACAGAAGTCTCGGAAGCATCGACCTGATTGCAGCCGCCAGGAGTGTCCTTCAGATGGAGCGGGATCCGGAGGATCCTGATATCCGCATTGTACGCCAGATCAAGAACAGTCTGGCTCCTACAGGGGAGGATATCCGCTTTGAGATCCGTCCGGAAACAGGTTTTCGTTGGCTGTCATGCGAAGACAATATCCAGCAGCCAGTGCAGATGGAACGTCCGGTGTTTAAAACCAAAACAGAGAAAGCTGCATTTCTTATCAAAGAAATCCTTTCTCAGGGCGATGTAAGATCAAAGGAAATGTACGCCATGCTGAGCAGAGAAGGGATCAGTCACAGAACTGCAGAGGATACCAAAAAAGAGATCGGGATCCATTGCTATCGAAAGATGCGGCAGTGGTATTGGAGCTTACAAACCGGGGAAGGTGAAATAGGATGACGGACCATGAGAAACAGCTCAGTAATGAGGAGCGCAAACGGAAAATCCGGGAGCGGTATAAAGGTGTTGACCGGGACGCTTTGGAGCTGATCCCGGCAAGGGAGATTGTCAGCTTCAATGAGGATACATCTTTT
Source organism: uncultured Ruminococcus sp. (assembly GCA_964621905.1). Classification (GTDB taxonomy): domain Bacteria; phylum Bacillota; class Clostridia; order Lachnospirales; family Lachnospiraceae; genus Ruminococcus_G. The sequence goes on from CAZUNG010000038.1 coordinate 4,725, forward strand.
AAGCGTGTGGCGGCGTACTGCCGTGTTTCTACGGATGATCCAAACCAGACGTCTTCCTATGAACTTCAGAAAAACCATTATGAGGAATATATCAAAGAACACCCAGGATGGGAATTTGTCGGTATTTATGCGGACGAAGGCATTTCTGGCACGTCCCTGGCACATCGGGAAGAATTCAATCGGATGCTGGAAGACTGTTATGCAGGGAAGATCGACCTGATTGTTACAAAATCCATTTCCCGATTTGCAAGAAATACGGTGGATGCGATCAGCACAGTACGGAAACTGGCACGGCAGAATCCACCGGTTGGTGTACTTTTTGAGACAGAAAACCTTTACACTCTAAATCAGACCAGTGAGATGATTCTGACCGTCCTTTCGGCGGCTGCCCAGGAAGAATCCCATACCAAGAGCGAGATTATGAATATCTCCATAGAACACCGTTTTTCAAGAGGTATTTTCCTCACCCCGGAGCTGCTGGGCTTTGACAAGGATGAGGATGGAAACCTAGTGGTCAATCGAGAGGAGGCAGAAACCGTAAAGGTGATTTTCTATCTTTACCTGAATGGTTTCTCCTGTAATGAAATCGCGGGTCTTTTAACGGAGTATGGACGAAAGACGAAACTTGGGAATACGAGGTGGACAGCGTCCTCCATCCGGGGTGTCCTTCAAAATGAGCGCCATTGTGGGGATGTCCTGGCCAGAAAAACCTGGACGCCCAGCTTTCTGGACCATAAATCCAAGAAAAATAACAATGACCGCAATCAGTACCGGCTTCGTGATCATCATGAAGCAATCGTCTCCAGGGATGTGTTCCATGCGGCAAATCGCCTGCAGGCTTTCCGGTGGTATTGCGCCAAGAACCGGCCTCTCCCGGTCATGAGTGTTGTAGATGACGGCATCCTCAAAGGGTATGTACCAATCGATAAGGACTGGACTGGATTCTCTCCGGAAGAATACCGCTCAGCATCTAAAAGCTGTATGGAAACAAAACCGGAGATAGAGCAGGAAACGGCTGAAGCTGCACAGCTTGACCTTTCCGGTTATGAGATTGTCCGGGCACAGTTCTTTTCAACCATGCAGAATCCTGCTCTGACTATCTCAAATGGAAAAATGCGTTTCAATACGGCCTGCCTGAAAAAATTTAAGGATGTGGAATATGTAGAATTGCTGCTTAACTCCGTGAACCGCTGCATTGCCATCCGGCCGTGTGAAAAAGAAAATCCGAACGCGATCCATTGGGGCCGCTTAAGGGAATCCAGATGGTTTGTCAGTCAGATTTCCTGCAGAGGGCTTGCCAAGACCTTGTTTGACATTATGAACTGGGAGAATGGGGTAAAATACCGTTTTCGGGGAGAGTTTATCCAAAACGGGGAGGATAAACTGATGCTGTTCCAGCTTGACGAACCGGAAATGATCAAGGAGGAAGAGATCGTCCTTCCCCCACAGGAGTCTGAGGAACCGGAAGAAAATGAAGAAGTTTCGGAGATTGTAATCAAAAAGAGGATGCTGATCTTCCCTGAAGAATGGGAGAATTCCTTTGGAAGGCCGGCAACTTCTCTTTCCAATATACGAATTTTCACGCAGAGGCATTACGCGGAAGATTGGGACGTGCTACGCCCTGCCAGGGAATTGGGCGGTGACGATTCATTAACTGCGGATAAGCTGCAGGCGATGATGCAGGAAACGGAAAAAATAATGGAAGGATGGACGATGAATGAATGAGCTTCAAAATATGGATACAGGCCACGAATCCGCTGTAGCACAACGGACTGCTGAACTGGAAAAGGAGTTCTCCTACGATGGGTATCAGGTTGTGCGCAAAGAATTATTCGCCCATCTTAGAGATCCGGCGATTGTCATCCGCAAGGACAGTGTGACTTTTAACACAGCCTGCATTAACGGTTTGGAGGATGTCGTTTATATCCATATGATGTTTAATAAGGAATTAAAGCGCATTGTCGTGGAGGGGTGTGACGAAAACGACAAGGATGCGCTCCGTTGGTGTGTGGCAAAGCCGGATAAGCGCAAAAGCAGAAAAATGATGGGCCGCCCCTTCTCAGAGCTGGTCTACCGTGAAATGGGGTGGGAAGAGGGCTGCCGGTATAAAATCCTGGGATATCGGATCCAGTTTGAAGGGAAAACACTTTATGTTTTTGACTTGAATGTTCCAGAGGTATTTCTTGAGAAAAAGAGGAAAAAGAAAACGGACGATGATATAGAACCTTCAGAACCAGTAACCAACCAGGTGGAGGAGCAGCCGGAAGTAAATACCCGCAAAGGATATTACCCGGATGACATTGCCAGTACATTTGGCGTATCGGTAGAGCAGCATAGGGAGGAAACGGTATTCCATCGTATGGACGGCTATGTTTCCGTGGGGGTGCTGACAGGATCGGCTGGCAGGCTGGGAGAAAGGCAAAAGCAGGGTTCCCTTGTCATGTCGGATGCAGGTGATTAAATGTTGTTGTGAAGCAGTATGATTATCCAGGGGACAAGTGCGCCCTTTTGGGGAGGCGGTAGAATGAGTGATGAGAAGCACACATACTGGGATATAAAACAGCCGGGAATTTCGTTCAATCTTGGCAGTGGGCGGATTGCGCTTTACCGGGCCACGCTGGAAATCATGGGATATCCAGAGTTCTACCGGTTCCTGTTTAATCCGGGGAAAAAGATGCTGGCTATCCAGCGCTGCGGGATCGATGATCCGGGAGCGCATAAACTGCCGAGGATCATCAAACGGGAAACCTGCGATGTGAGCAGCAAGGATCTTGTCAGGCTTCTGTATCGAAGCTGTCGATGGAATCCTGATATGACTTACAGAATACCGGGAATGGGTTATCCTGACTCCTTTGCTGTGTCCTTTGACCTGCATAAAGCTTTTGAGATAAACGAAAAATGAGTGCGGGAAGAATGGCATGGCTGTGGGTAACTTATCTTCCTGAATCATTTTACTATGAATTGAACATTTCTGTCGGGGATAAAGTCTCCCGTCTGAGGATGATATTATCATTCGCATTATAAAGCGAAAAGAATGATAATATCATTTCTGATGGAAAAAATGAACTTTTCAGTTCCATAGACCTGTTTGACCGTTGGTTGTAAAACTGACGGTCTTTTTATTTTTGCCCAAAATGAGAAAATTGATGAATATTTCAGAAAATGAAGCTCATTCTGCGATTTATTGCTCTGAAAATGAGTATTTTGCGCGTCGATGCCGCCATTATAAAGCGAAAGAAAGTAAAGCGGAATGTCTACCCTAAATTTTCAGTCGAGTTTTCGTAGGCTATGATGACCGTAAAAATCATGAAAAAACCACGTAATACCAAGAAAAATGATGTTTAGGGTACAGGTCTGGGAATAGTGATAAGTACATTTTCAAATGAAATGGAGAAGATTTTCTCACGGGCTATGGAGTGTAGGTGAGCATTTTTACATGAAATGGATGGGGCGAAAAACATGGATTTTTTCGTTTCGGATAGAGGTAAGAGAATAGTGATAAGTACATTTTGAACATGGAATTGGGTTGGAAGAAGATAAGAGGAACATTGAAAAATGCCGTAATATCAAGGGTTTTCAATAGATGATATGGATATTGCAAGGAGTCTACCCTAAAAATGAAAGCTTCCGGCTCGTTTGATTTCCATTCGATTTTTGGACTTCAAACCACTGTCTGACTCATCGTTGAAATAGCCTTTTTTAAATCTGCCAGCGGTGGGTTTGCTTTGCTATGCTGTTTTTTGCCGTTTTCTCTTCTAACAGCGGTTTTGCTTCATTTTTGTAGTTTTGTACCTCTTTCTGTTTTGTGTTTTCGAGGAGACTCGTCTTGCCATTCGTGCGGATACCTGACTGATAGCAATGAGGATTTCAATTACC
>CAZUNG010000039.1:0-8365 GCA_964621905.1 uncultured Ruminococcus sp.
AGGTGTACCTTTTGACACAACTGAAAATACTTTTTTATTATATACCATAATATGGTAAATTGCAAACTATTATTGTATCACTTTATAATAGGAAAAAACGCGTTTTACAGATCAAAAAGTGTCATAAGTCGTCATGGTCAGCCGGACCACGCATTTGCTCCTGATGGTGAATGGCGCTCCCTATCCCACTTTTTTAACAACAGCCAAAGCGCCTTTATCGATGTAAATTTTCATTATATACTCCCTCTCATATACTGCCTTTCCTTTTACCCTGCCGGGAAAAATAGTTGAAAGTAGTTCCTGCCAGATGGCAAAGAAAATCATCCGGTGCGACTGGAAAGAAAATTGCTGCCGCAAATAGCTTTGGAAACCTGCTGTTCTGTCCTGTCCATGATTCAAAATTTCGGATCTGTGCCTGTGAGAATTTCTTTCCAAAAGCTACCTTGTCCAGATTGCTGCGGCCGCACAGAAAATCAAGTCTCTCCTCATAAACCTGCACCACTCTCCGTTAAAACTGTTCTGCCGAAAGCTGCTTTGCGAAAGCCTTTGCGTTTTGACGGAACAGATCTTTTTCTCCCTCACTTTTCCTACGCCACTGTACTAGATTATCCAGAAATTGTTCTCTGTTTTCATACTGCCAGCCATTCTTACCATTCTCAACAACGCCACACAGACACTCGTTTTCTTTGCCAGAAAAAACGTGGAAAACTCACACTGAGAATGAATAATATCCGATTTTCATTCCAATAATTCCCGTATATATTTTCCTGAAATCGGCAGCTTAATCCTTGCCTGCGGATAAATTTTACCCATACTGACAGAACCTATATAAAAAACCTGATCCCTTTTGTATGACTGAAAGTTTCTCGATAATGTCAGGATTCTCATATCGTGCCCTGCCTTTTGCAGCTCCTTCGTCAGCGTTTTTACGGAAGTCACCACTGCATCGACTACTGGTTCATACCAGTCCGTTGTAATTAGTATCTTCACGCCCTGACACCCCCTGTCTCTGGAACTTTCCTTCCACAGATACGCTGTATCTGAAGCAAAATCAATAAGATTGCAAAGGATATAGCAGCTCCCATCCCCATGTAACCCAACATTTCTGCCGATACACTGCTGATCTGAAAAAGTGACGGTAAAACAGTAAGTGCTCCAAAGGTTCCCACTGCCATTGAGATACAAATAAAAATTCTCAAAGGATTAAACGGAATACAGCTCTTTATGACTGCCGACATAGAAATCAAAATCAGCAGAAGGTACATAACTGTCTGTCTTTCCTGCAAAGTAAACGGAGCAAGCACGCTGATGAGCGCAATCATTCCTGTAACCGTAATTCCAAAAGGCACTGCATGGGTAAGCGCAGTGGAAAGAAATTTTCCCTTAATCCGGCTTATCTCTGATTCCATGATTGTCAGAAATGACGGATAGGCCTCAACGCAGGCATCAATCAGCGTGATCTGAATCGGAATAAATGGAAACGCCTGATTTGTGAACAGACAAAACAGGGACACCAGTACAGAATATATGGTTTTGATAAAAAACACCTGAGCCGTTCTCGTCACATTGTGAATCACCCTTCTTCCCTCCATGACCACCTGGGGCAGATTAGTGAAATCAGAATTTAACAATACGACCTGAGAAATCTGACGACTGGCATCGCTGCCGTCCGCCACTGCAATAGAACAGTCTGCCTCCCGAAGTGCCAACAGATCATTGACACCGTCCCCGGTCATAGCCACATGATGTCCCAGCCGTTTCAACGCTTTTACCAGTTCCTGTTTCTGTTTTGGCGTAACTCTTGCAAATACCGCATTGCTCTGGCAAAGACTGTCATAATCCGGTTCCCCTTCTATTGCTGACATATCCACGGCATCCCGCCATCTGGCAAGACCTGCCCGCTTTGCAGTCCTTGACACCGTCACAATATGATCGCCGGAAATCACTTTCACATCCACCCCTTCTTTTCGGAAAAAATCTAACGTCTTTTTTGTATGGGGACGTATCGTATCCTCCAAAACCACAGCGCACAGAGGCTGAATCTGTGCCGGAAGCGCCTGGTCGTTCTCCCAGTTTCTTCCTGTATAGCCGATCAATACCAGTCTGCGCCCTCTCTCCATCTCACGTTCCAGATTTTCCGGCAGTTTTCCCATCAGTTTTTCCGGCGCTCCTACAAATATGGTTCCTGCTCCCAGAAAGCTAATACTGCCCCATTTCCGTTTGGAAGAAAAGGGAATTTTATATTCCGGCTGGTAAACCGGGTTTGACTGGAATTTTTCTTTCAGTGCCCGAAACGTCGCATTATTGTCATCGCTGCCTGCCATATAAGACGCCACCAGCATATCCACCTCGCTCTCCGGAAAAGCTGTCATAGGAATGACAGAATGTACCCTCAGATTTCCATCCGTGATGGTTCCTGTCTTATCCAGGCAAAGAGTATCTACATGGGCAAGGGTTTCCAGAGAATACATGTTCTGTACAAGGATCTTCATCTTTGCCAGCCGGATGACGCCCGCTGCTAAAGATACAGAGATCAACAGCACCAGTCCTTTCGGCAGCATTCCCAGAAGTGCTGCTGCGGAAGATACCACAGCTTCATTTACCAGAGCCTTTCTCAGGACAAACGCCTCAACAAACAGTAACATCCCCAACGGGATAATCAAAAAGCTGGTAAATCGTGTGACTTTCCGCATAGATCCCAAAAGTTCTGACTGCACCTGCTTTTCTTTTTTTACTTCATTGGCCAATTTCGTCGCATAGTTACTGTCCCCTACATGAACAACTTTCGCATAAGCCTTTCCGGAGATGACGGAGCTTCCTGAAAACAGTTTTGCTCCCTTTTCCTTTACAAGCGCATCGCTCTCCCCCGTCAGCAGGGATTCATTAACTTCCAGTGTACCGTCAACTACAACAGCGTCATTACAGATCTGGTTCCCGCTTTCCAATACCATAAGGTCATCTTTTACGATCTCTTCTATCTCTACCTGCATTTCCTGATTTTCTCTGCGGACACATACACCGGGGCGGTTCAGAATAGACAACGCATCCACCAGTTTTTTCGCCTTCAGTTCCTGTGCAATTCCAATGATAATATTCAGAATAATAATTCCAATAAACAGCATATTGGAATAAGCGCCCACGGCGAAGAGAACTCCTGCTATAAGAAAATTCAGAAAATTAAACAACGTGAACAGATTATCCTGTATGATCTTCCCTTTACTTTTCGTAATCTGTCCTGTTCGATTGCCTCCCTGCCCGCTCTCCCGGCGTTCCATAACCTCACAGGCAGATAAGCCTGATAATTTTTCTTCCATTTCGTTTATCCTCCTTCGGTATTATGAATGGCTACAGTAGTATCCTTTTGGAGCCTCCTGTTTTTTCTTTATAGAAAAGATTAGCAAAGCAGGCTAAAGATTCTGGTTGAAATAGTTAAACATTTCTTAAACTCTTCGATTTCAGAAACGAAAAAGCGGGAACGAAAAGATCCGCTCTCTTTGCTTTGTTTCTCTCATTTTCTTTCGGCATTTCATAAAACTGTGGTTTCCTTACTCCCTCGTTTCTCAGTTTTTGCTCCAGATTTTTATTTGCTACCACAATATAATCCAAAGAATTCGGATAACAGTACATCATCTCCTTAAAGATTTTGGGGAAGTGCCTGTTTCGGATAAATTCTTTAAGCCCCTTTGAAATAGCCATAACACTTTCCCTAATCTGCATACGCCGCAGAGAATGGGTTTCAATGCAGCCAATAAGGAAAGAGAATACTATTGATAAATCGGTATATCCTCCGTCTCATCCAGATATACCTTGACTTTTCCGGGTAACTGTTCCTGCATCATGTCTATATGGCGGTGATAATCGGGAAAAAGCTCTGGCTCCCTTTTCTGAAAAAAGATCCTGATATTTACCTCTATCATTCCTGAACCTCCTCACTTCCTGCTATCTTCTGTGTCGTACCTTGCGTATCGTCTGCGGTATTCGTACATACACTTCACAAATACCAAGACAAATTGCTGCGATACATAAAATATATAAAACAAACATCGAATGTCCCATAAAGTCCATAAACGGGTTGTACCAGTCCAGGATCTGTATGACCAAAATGGCGATTCCGCATATGATACAGGCATGTCCGGCCACAATTTTTATTAACTCCATTATTTTCATTGCAATCCCTCCGTGATAAAAATTCCATCTTCGATGGTATGCTCCGGCTTATATGGATGATTAACCACCTGATTCTGCATGGTCATAAACGAACAGTGCCCGCCGTCCAGATTATATGCCGCTTTACACCCAAGCTGTTCAAACAGATTTGCCATCTCATCCAGAAACATTCCTCTGGAACTATCCTGCCTTCCATCTACAACCAAAAGACAATAGTGTCCCGGTTCGTAATACCCGATCGCTGTTCTGGGATGTGACTCTTTGATATAAGACCATGTCTGAAATGTGGTATTCGCTTCCCCATTACTATCCAAAAGGCTGGGACCAAAAATCCAACTCTGGTATGCGCCGCTGTCAATGAGCTGCTGTATGTCCATCTCCTGGGGACTGTAAATCTGCATGGTTCCATCCCAGTTCAGAACACAGGTTTCCATATCCGTAGGCTGTGTCCGATAGACCACCCCATTTCGGATAATGGTGCCGTTGTCCTTATGCCTGCTGTTGCTGTAAGAATCCCCATTTACCGCAAGCACGGACTTCAGCCGTGCAGACATCTCAGAAAGTTTTTCCGAATATCCTACACCATAAGTGTTCTGTGCGAAACAGGTTTGCAGGCAGGTAATATCTCCCACATAAATATCTGCCAGAACATAGGAAATATTGAAACCGTATTTTTCGTGTTTTCCATTTTCCGTATGATCCAGTTTATTCGTCTGATAAGAATGATACGTCAACTGTATGGACAGATTTGGACTGGTGTAAGAGGTATCGGTAGAAACGATCTGATCTGTAAATTTATCGGCAAATTTCTGGTGCCAGTCCTGGGGATCCAGTTTTACTTTTGTGGTTTGCAGCCATCCGGCGTTGTTGTCAATGAGATTCTGTAGTTTTGTCTCTGTTTCCTTGCTACCTGCCTGCTTTCCCTGAATCACGGAAGACACCTCCGACTGTTGGGGAAAATCTGCGTGGCTGTCTGATATGGAAGATTCACTATTTGCTGATATTTTCGACATATCCTGCGCCATGACTCCCTTTTGCGGCAACAGGTAATTGGCTCCATAGATTCCTCCAAGAAGCAGCACCGCAGTCAATAAATCTGCGCTTGCGGCAATCAATCTTTTTTTCATAGGTTTCCACCACGCTCTCTTTTTAACGGAATATAACATTCTCTTTCGTTTCTGAATATCACTTTTTTCTGTATGAACCAACTTATACAAAACAGTGTACATTCCGTCAATATTTTAGCCGGATAAACAGGCATGTGAAGAATGATCAGGAAACTCTGGAGCAGCAGATTGTTCATAAACAGAATTCCTGCCGCCAGTGCCAGATAACCCATTGCAGTTTTTACGGTCTTTTTTTCGTGAAATACCAACCGGCAATTCAGCAGATAATTGTACGTGCCGCTGACAATCCTTGACATCACATTTGCCGATGCAATAAACCCTGCTGTTTTCGGAAAGAAAAGTGTCAATAAAACAAACAGCATATAATCAAGAAGAAAGCTGGAAGAAGAGACTAATAAGAATTTCAGAAGCTGCCTGTAAATCCGGATAGAATCCCGGACTTTACGGAAGTGGGAGCAACTGTTGTTCCTGTCATGGTAAATCGTCTGGACGGGAACCTCTATAATGGGAATTTCTTTTTTCGCACAGGTCACCAGCACATTCATTTCATACTCATATCTTTCTCCCGGCATATTTAGCATAAAGTCCAGCAGATTCGATGAAAAAGAACGAAGTCCCGATTGTGTGTCAGATACCTTTGTTCCTGTTGTGATCTGAAAAACTTTTCTTGTAATGATATTTCCCATTCTGGACGGCCATGGAACCTCTTCGTCAATGGTTCGGCTCCCCACGATCAATGCCTCCGGATTCGCCACTGATTTCATCAGAAGCTTTTCCATATCGTCGGGCAAATGCTGCCCGTCTGCGTCCATAATTCCAATGACGCTGTATTCCCACAATTCCTCTTTTATGTATCTGAGCGCTGTTTTGATCGCCTCCCCCTTTCCCCTGTTTTCTTTATGGTGAAGGACAATACACTTTTCACCAAGTTCCCAGAAAAACTGCGTATAGCTTTCATCACTTCCATCGTCTACAAGAATAACCTGATTTTCAAGTTCCCAGTTTCGGTCTACAATGTTCCGGAGTCTTTCATCCGGGTTTAATGCAGGTATCATTACAATCTGATTCATCTTATCCCTTCTTTCTTTACTTTCTGGTATACAGACTAAACGATAATTCTAATAACTTGGCATAGATTTTATAAACAATACTTAAACAATCCCTTATCAATTCTCAAGTCTACAGACATTGTACGGCCAATTCCTGCATATGCTTATCTGCCTGTGCCACATTATCTGCCATCCGGGAAAAAATCATCCTCCGCTTTCTGTGCGCCTGCTTCCTGTACTGCTTCTCCGGCCTGCTTTGCGCCCGCATGGCAGACGCTCTCACAACGCCATCCCGTATCTGATCAAGCTGTTCTTTCACCTCGCCCAGTTCCCGTAGCACCTGATGCTGTTCCTTTGTCAGTCCGTTCCCTTCCGTCACCCGGAATAACTCTGCTGTCTCCATCTGCGCTGTCTTTGGATTCAAAGCCGGAATCCTGCGGCAATAGTCCGACTATTTCAGACGGATTGCCTCAAAGAAATACAGGGCATCCCCACAGTCAAACAGTTCATAGGGCGTGGGCATCCGTTCCTTTCCTTTCTCTGCATTGGTAATATATTTCATCTGCTCCCCGGAAATATGAAGAAGCTCCGCCAACCGCTCCCGGCACAGATCGGCAGGCTCACTCCGCCCAGCGCCTGTACCAGCGGTTCATACGCTCCCTCCGGATCATAGATCAAACCTGATCCTTTGTCGTTGACAGGATAGATCAGGTTACGGGAGATTGTCCTGCTCCAGCCATCTTTTTCCCCTCTCCAGCAAGTCCAATCCCTAGATTGACGGTGTTGTGGTCTTGCCTGTACTGCCTCTCTGGCTGGCAATCGCAATTACTTTACAATTTCAGTTTACGGGAAATGACCATGTATAAAAATGGGCATGCAAAAAGCCGCCTGCTCTCTACCAAAAGAACAAACGGCTTTTTAAAAGGAGTATAAAAACAACGCCCTGTTCAAAAGAACAGAGCGCTGCTAATTTTTAAATTATATAGACTTCAACATATAGGTCTTTCCACTGACCTTTTCCCAAGTAATCACCATTAGCCCTACGGAAAGCCAGTGTTTTTTCATAATCTATACTAAATTGAAAGTATAAATTACTTGCCCTCCCTACTGTTGATCGCTGCCTGTGCTGCCGCAAGCCGTGCAATCGGTACGCGGTACGGGCTGCAGGATACATAGTCCAGACCCACCTTCTGGCAGAATTCCACCGAACTCGGGTCCCCTCCGTGTTCCCCGCAGATGCCAAGCTTGATCCCCGGGCGGCTTTTCCGTCCCTTTTTTGCCGCCATCTCCACCAGCTGACCCACGCCATTCACATCCAGGCGGGCAAACGGGTCCGATTCATAGATCTTCGCTTTATAGTACGCATCCAGGAACTTCCCGGCATCATCCCGTGAAAAGCCAAACGTCATCTGCGTCAGGTCATTTGTGCCAAACGAGAAGAACTCTGCCTCCTCCGCGATCTCATCCGCCAGCAGCGCCGCACGCGGGATCTCAATCATCGTCCCGATGTGGTACGTGATGTCCGAGCCCTTCTCCGCCTTCACCTGCTCCGCTGTCTCCTCCACGATGTCCTTGACGAACTTCAGCTCCTTTTTCTCCCCGACCAGCGGGATCATGATCTCCGGCACGATATCATAGCCCTTTTCCGCTTTCACCTCGATCGCAGCCTCCATCACCGCACGGGTCTGCATCCGGGCAATCTCCGGGTAGGTCACCGGCAACCGGCACCCCCGGTGCCCCATCATCGGGTTGAACTCATGCAGTTCCCCGCATTTCTCCCGCACCTCTTCCGCCGTCAGACCCATCTCCGCCGCCAGCGCCTCGATGTCCTCCTCCGCCGTCGGCACGAACTCATGCAGCGGCGGGTCCAGGTAGCGCACCGTCATTGGGCGCCCCTCCAGCACCTCATACATCGCCTTGAAATCGCCTTTCTGGAACGGGGTTAGCTCTGAGAGCGCCTCCTCCCGCGCCTCCGGGGTGTCGGACAGGATCATCTTGCGGATCTTCGGGATCCGCTCCGGC
>CAZUNG010000040.1:0-6541 GCA_964621905.1 uncultured Ruminococcus sp.
AATCAAAGCCGTATTTTTCACACATCTCCAGGTCTGCCATCAGGGACTGTCCTTCGCATCTCAGTGCAGTTGCTTCATTAAATCCAATTTTCATCTTTTCATGTCCTTTCTGAAAAAAATGTATGTGTTCGGGCACATCTATTTGTTGAGAACATTATAACACAATGTGTTCGGGCACACAATAGTTAATTGCCGCTAAATTTTCATGGTTTTTTTGTGCATTTTTACGGTTGCCCATCCCGGGGGTTTTTCTTTAGATATTATACCTTGTCTTGATTACGATATCCGTATAATGATATTCCTGTTTGGGAGACTCCCCGTTAAAGAGCAGCCGATACAGGATCATAACCGGCTCATAACCCTGTCCTGCAGCCTCCTGACCAATCAGGAGATTGATCACTCCTTTATTCAGAAGTTCATAGTTTTTCCCCATCAAATCGCTGGCGACCATCACGATATCACGCTCTTTATGTTTCCTCTTCAGACACCTGTACACTCCCGGTTCACCGTAACATGTCATATAGATGCCTCCAAGATCAGGGTGCTCCTTAAGAATGCTGTCAATCAGCATCTCCGCCTTATCCTCATCCTCTTCACAGTAAACGGTATCCAGCAGCCGGATCTTTGGAAACTGTTCCTTCATGACCTCCCGGAAGCCGCGTACCCGGTTGCTCAGCGACGTGTTGGAAGCAAATCCAGAGATGACGGCGATCTTTCCTCCATTCTCTCTGAAAAACTCTCCCATAAGCGCTGCTGCCGTTTTCCCGCACATAACCGCATTCTGTCCGACAAAGCAGATCCTCTGAGTATCTTCGATATCCGAGTTAAACGTCACAATCGGTATATGGTATTCCTCAGAGAACAGATTGATTTTCTCTCTGATCCGTTCGTCCTCCACGGGCATCATCGCAATCGCATTTACTTCCTGCTTAAGCATGTCATCCATCGCCTTGAGGGTCTTTTCTGCGCTGATTCCCGCAATCTTTTGTTGTATTACACTGCCGCCGAAATTTTCCACTTCAAGAGTCGCCGCTTCCACTCCTTTGAGCGCAGCCTTCATAAAAGGTGTCTCCGCCGCCTGGGATATGACACCAATTTTTATATTATTTTTGCTCATGCCCAGCGCTCGGCCAAGAAGATTCGGCCGATACCCCAGCTCATCTGCTATCTGCCTTACTTTGTCTTCCACTTCCGGGCGGACTTTGCCCCGGTTATTCAGCACCCGGTCCACCGTACCCCTGGATACTCCGGCCTTTTCCGCAATCTGCCTGATCGTAATTCTCATCTCTTACTGTTCCTTTACCGTTCTTATGAACGTATTATAGTTTTCTTTTGATTAAATTGCAACTTTTATCTGCTGTACGGTATCATCCGTCTCTTTTTTGTTCACGGGACGCTGCAGCAAGGATTTCGTGATAACGTCCTGTAATCTTATCATAATTTTCCCGCTGATGCGGATAAAGGCATCTGCTGCAGTCTTTGCACCCATTGGGCAGATAGATAAAATCACCACCGCAGCGATCACCAAGTACATACAACGGGCAGTAACAAAACAGACAGTTAAAATTATCTTTTTCCGCCTCTTCATGGCATGGAAAATACTCACACTTTTTGTGTGAAAAGTAAGAATATCTTTTTTGCATTTTCATTTCCTCCTCCCGACAAAAGAAAAGCGTATTCTCCGAAGAGAACACGCATCTAAAAAAATATCACAAAAACAGATATCCCATAGAAACGTGTTTCCGGTCCCGGCAGAAACACTGCTTTCTTCTCACGTATCTGACTTATCCTTATGAAAGGCTTCACAGTGACCGACTCGCCGGGATTTTCACCCGATTCCGTGCTCCACGGCAATGGACAGAAGAAAACATTTTTCTCAATTGTCTTTTGAGGTTTTATTATAGCACAGTCATCATGTCTGTGTACAGATGCAGAATCTTTTTCCTCGCCAGTGTCTGGGCGTACATCCTCCGCTGTTTGTCTCTTCAATAAAACCTTTGAAGATAAACTCTTGCTTTTCAAAGATATCTTCGCTGCCCTGCAGAAATACCCTTCCTTAAAGGGGCTGCACAGGGGCAGGCAGTGTCTCCTTCAAAGAAACACTGCCTGTAAATCACTGCTCTTTAATTCTGGCGTTCATCTTCTTAATTTTAACCCTCCAAATGAAGTACTGTACGATCCACACAACAACGAAAATGGCAGCGAATACACCAAAATAAATAACAAACCCGACCAATGTATGTTCCATCCAGTTTGTAAGATACGCAATCGGCATCATAATGAACGATGCACTCAAAAAGTAAATCCCTGTCTGTTTTGCAATACTCCACTTGTCAATTTCCCATATCAGGGAACATATTCCAAACGCTGTTCCGAGCAGCCCGCAAAGCAATGTCTGAAGTGCCACCGCATAAATCTCACTCCCCAGCCAAAAGATATGGCTACTGAGATGATATTTCCAATCGCAATCCCCAGCGGGAATCCCAAAAGTCCTCTTAATATAATCTGTCTTTTCATTTTCCCACCTCAAATCCCTAACACTTTTTTGATTTTAGCAACATAACGCCTCGAAACGTAAGCAGTTGTGCCGTCAGACATTCTAACGCAGATTGTTCCGGCAAAACTCAGATCAAAGCTTTTTACTTTCTGGAGATTAACGATTTCAGAATTCGAAATGCGGACAAAATTATGTTGGTCAAGACACGCTTCCAGCTCATAGAGCCGCCGCTTTAATGTATACTCTCCGCCGGAAGCTTTTTGACAACTTCCTGCACTTCCTCAGTTATCTTATCTGTCAGCACAATAACCCTTACCTCAGCGCATGACGCGTCAATCTTTACTTCAACCTTCATGCAGCATTCCCCCTTTTGTTACAGTATAAGCGATCTCGGATGCAGTATCCACTGAAAAACTACAGACGGTCGTTTATTGAACATAACCGGCAGCAGGCATAGCAAAACTCTTGGGGTTTTTGTTACAATAGTCTGGCTGTTGTTTGGCAAGGCAGACGGACCCAGTACCTGAAAGACCGGGAAAGCGCTTTGCTTTGGATGGGCCGACGGACATCTCTGAGCTGTCTGCTCTATTAAGAGAATATGAACCTGCCTCTTGCTCAAATCCTGTATCCTACAGATTTTAGATAATCCACGCTCGCCTTTACGTCGGAAAGCGTGGCTCCGGAATCGCGCGGATCACGTTCCTGCTCAATTGTGATGTAGCCGCTGTAGCCGATTTCATCCAATGTGCGTTGAATTGCCGGATAATCTAACGCCCCAGTTCCGATCGGACACATCGTCCCCTGTGCAACACCCTCAAAAAAGCGAAGGCTGTCCTGCTTCATGGCTTCACGATAGATGTTCTCGTTGACATCCTTGAAATGCACATAATCCAGACGGCCGGCATATTTCTTCAGCCATGTCACAGGGTCCATCCCGGCGTAGTATAAATGGCCGGTATCCAGACAAAGCCCTGCCGTTTCATATGGAATATCCGATGTCAGCTGATCTATCTCATCCGCGAATTCAAGGTAGCCCCCTGCATGTGGATGAATGACCACCCGCACGCCAAATCCGGCGGCATGCCCGCAGATCTCCCGGATATGCTCCATCAGCTGATTCCATTGATCCGGGTCCAGCCTTTTTGCCCTGTCAGAATGACCGGATGTAAAATCACGTTCATCATGTCCCCAGTCAATGATCACCAGATATGGAGCGGGATATTTTTGTCCCTCATGATAAGGCAGCTTTGGCAAATGTGTAAGCATCCAGCAGATGTCATCGGCTGCCCTCAATACATTTGCATGATTCTCTTTGCTTACCAGGTCCTGAAAGATCGTTCCGGCGACAATGGAAATCTCATTTTCTTCAAGCTCTCTCGTTACAACATTCAAATCCAGAGGCAGATACCCGTAGGGCCCTAACTCAACGGCACGGTAGCCGGCCTCATGGGCTTCTTTGAGCATGGTTTGCCAGGCTGGTATATATGGGTTTTTGGGATCTTCAACACCCCAGCAGCAGGGAGCTCCGCAAATCTGCATTGCCATAGGTTTTCTCCTTTATCTTTTTATCTTCCTTCATTAAATTTATGTACTGCTTCTACCATGGCGATCACATTTTCGACCGGAACCTGTGCCTGCAGATTATGTATTGTGTTGAAGACGTATCCGCCGCCTTTTGAGAAAATATCCAGGTGCTGCAGCACTTCATCTCTCACCTCTTCCGGTCTTCCGAACGGCAGTGTTTTCTGCGTGTTGACCCCGCCGCCCCAGAACGTCACGTATTTACCATATTTATCTTTTAATTTTTGAGGATCCATACCTTTTGCCGTCCATTGTACCGGGTTGATAATATCAAATCCTGCCTCATATAATTCTCCGATCAGCGGCTCAATTGCCCCGCAGGAATGTTTAAAGACTTTCCAGTTCGTGTTGCTGTGTATCCAGTCCGTCATTTTGCGGTAGTATGGCTTGTACAGCTCTCTGAATTTCTCCGGTGAGCAAAACGTTGAAATCTGTGTCCCAAAATCATTTCCGCAAAGTTGAATGACATCCACCATATCGCCCACAGCTTCATGGTACTTTTGCAGATTATACACAGCGATATCCGTCTGTTTTTCAAATACTTCCTGTATATATTCTTCCCTGCTCGCCACAGAAATGTACCATTCTGTCACATCACGGACACCTTTGGGATTCTTTAAGTTAACGCCCGGCACAAATGCCACATCCCCGATTGCCGTTCCGCCGGGACCTCCCTGGATCGCATACGGCAGATCCTGATAATTCTTTACATTTTCCCGGATAAAAGCCAGATCTTCTTCTGTCAGTTTCCGAAACTCCTCCAGATTATCTTCCGGGTTCAGGTCATCATCGTCAATTTCTTCCGTCTGCCGGGGAATCGCATCTGCAAAATATCCGCCCTGAGGAATCATACAGGAAGGTCCTGCGCTGTCATCTCCCTGTGGAAAGAAAAAAACTCTTCCATTCTCTTCGCGGCAGACAAAATTGTCCGCCATCAGCACTTCCTGACCCCAGGGAGTCTTCCACAGCGTTGGATTTCCTCTGTAATACATCCCAAATATATCATATTCACTTGTCATCTGCGCCACATCACATCCCAGTGCCTGCCTGAGATCCTCGTCAATGTAGCCCAGCATCTGATACGGATCATAGACTTTTACCGGCCGTTTTTCCAGTCCATAATAGTTTCGGAGTTCCTCCACTACCGAACAGTGAATCCCCGTCACTGTTGTCCCTCCAAAATCGACCGGCACCGGACCTTCTCTGTGATTTAAGGCAGCTCTGACTTTTTCTTTTCCTGTCATAATTCTTCTCCCGTTTAATAATTTAATAAAATTATTATAGCATCCTCCCATTGTTTCAAATACATAAGGATTGCTGTTTTTACAGTCTTTTTCCCTTGATTTTCTGAGCTTTTTATATTTACAGGTTTAAAATCTTGCTATATAATAACGTTATCCTTTCGAATATGGGAGAACAGCATGATTCTTTATACAAAAAACAACCGGGATACTTCAGAATTAACATTTTTATCAGCGCCAAAACTGCTGTATATCTGCGATCTTGATACCGTAGAGTTCAGTGTCACACACCGGGTTACCCATATGCACGATCATCTGGAACTGATGTACATCTACGAAGGTTCTGGCTCCATTGCTGTCTCTGAAAAAGAATATGCCGTTCAAAAAGGCGACCTGATGATCTATAACAGCGGCACCATGCACGATGAAAATCCTGCCACTTCTCGATTAGGCGCTGTCTGTATCGGAGTTTCCCACCTGTGCCTGCCTCAGCTTCCGCCCAACTGCCTCATTTCCAGTCAGCACCCTCCGCTCATCCACTGCGGCAAAATAGCTGATTATCTTTATCAGCTCTTTCAGTCACTGATCACTCTAATGTCATCTGCAATGCCTGGACATGAAACGGTTTCCAACTACCTGATGCTGACCCTTTTGTCAATGTCATTAGAGCTCTCCCGTGCCCGGACATCAGCTGAGACTGCTAAGAAAACGGCTGTAAAAAAAATGACGGCTTCCTCCAAGATATGCGGCCGGGTAAAGGAGTACCTTCAGCAAAATTATACCCATGAGCTGACACTCAATATGATCAGCGAGGCTGTTCTGGTCAGTCCGTATCATATGTCACGGGTCTTCAAATCAGAAACAGGCTGCACGCCAATGCAGTACGCCGGCAGGCTGCGCCTGGGAAAAGCTCAGACGCTCCTCGTTCATACCCCTCTTTCAATTACCGATATCGCTTTTCAGGTCGGTTACAACAACTCCTGCTCTTTTAACTATGCATTTCGAAAAATGTTTGGAATTACGCCCGCAGAGTTCCGAAGACTGTACCGGGTTTAAGTTTATGTTATGATTGCTGTTGCCTTTTATATTAATGCACAAAACCGGCACACAAAAAAACACCGTCCCCGGAGCTTCTCGTCCCCAAAAACAGTGCCTTTAACTGCGCGATCAGGGGTTCGAACCCTGGACACCCTGATTAAGAGTCAGGTGCTCTGCCAGCTGA
>CAZUNG010000041.1:0-4986 GCA_964621905.1 uncultured Ruminococcus sp.
CGGAGCTGACGGATATTCAGAAGATGCAGCTTCCGCTGCTACTCTGGCAAAAGATCTGGTAAAATAATAGCATTTATACAAAACGCACTGCAGAATCTGCAGTGCGTTTTTTTAACTTTCAGTTTCCCGGCGGTGTTGTTTGCGGTACTGGCTCGGCGTAACTCCGATTTTATCCTTAAATGTTTTTGTAAAAGCGGGAAAATTTGGGAAACCACACTCTTCACTGATGCTGGAGAGTGTATTTGAGGTGTGTTTTATCAGTTCACAGGCATGTGTAAGCCGGCAGCGGATGATATAAGCATTTGGCGTGCTGCCGTATATTTCTTTGAACAGGCGCGTAAAATGGCGTTCTGATAAGTGTGCAATGCCCGCGAGATCCTTCACGGTGAGCGGCTCGAAATAATGAGTTTCCAGGTAGGTGAATGCATCATCCATGAACTGGTAGCTTTGATGCGAAGGCTTATCCGTCTGTACGTATTCATTGGAAATAATGGTCAGCAGACAGATAAAATATTCTCTTACGGAGATATGGTAACCCGGATTTTTTTCCGTGAATGTGTTGTAGAGCAGATTGCTCAAAAGACTCACAAGTTCCAGGTGGCTGTCTGACAGAATCAGAATACTGTTGAAAATATGGTGATATCGGTAATAAGCAGTGCTCATGAAAAAAGACTGAAACCCGATTAGCTTTTTGAGCGGCATATTGGAGCGTGCAATGCTGTCCAGATCAAATACATAGCGGTAAAATTTCAGATTGCGGACACCGATAAATCCGTGACGAAAGCCAGGCTGTATCGCGATAATATAGCCGCGCTCCACAGGAAAAAGAGAACCCTCCACGGCGCAGACAGCATCTCCGCCCATAATGATGATCAATTCATAATAGGAATTGTCCCGCATAGGGGTGTTGCCCGTATAAAGTCCCTTTTCGACGTATAACTCAATATTAAGTTCCGGTATTGGTTTGTCAATTCGTGATATCATATTCTGATTATAAGGGAAGCCGCTTTCAAAGTCAATCAATCATGGCTGGAATCTATAAAAGTAAGTCTGAAAAGGCACATGAATTAAGACAAAAATAGTGGTATATTGATGTCAATGAATGAAGGAACGGATATGGCAACAGGGAATAAAAAGGAAAAAGGAGTATTGATCATGAACGAAGAAAGAATATGCATTGAAGATTTATGCCAGGAGGATCTGAAAGCCGGAAGCAGTGTGGAAATACGTTATGCACATAAGAATGATGTGGAGACACCGGAAATGAGAGAACATTACGATGACTGGTCTTACAGCAATCATTATTAATCTTCTTGAATGCTGGCACAAATAATATTATAATATGTAAAGAGGCATCACACAAGTGCTTTGTGTGGTGCTTTTTGACTTACAGGAGAGCAGAAAGCAACTGGGGGAAAACGACATGGAAAATATCATTAAAATTACAGAATTTCAAAAAAACATTGAAAAAGAGACGGTACTGAAACTTATGGACTGTAAAGAGGACAGCCCCATTTATGAAGAAGTACAGAAAGAATTCTCTGATCTGCTGCAGGAGACAGAGCGCAGACTGGATCCAAAGGCTGTGATCGGATTTAGCAAAGTGACCGGCGATCTGGAATGCGGGAAACTGAAAACGGGTGAGGACGTTGTCTATGTTCTCGCAACAGTGGGAAAAGAAGTCAGCAGGTACAGTGCCGAATTTTTTGAAGAAGGTGACTTTTTAAAAGGAATGCTCATCGATGCCATGGCAGACGCCTGTCTGTTCGCGATGGATCATGAGATACAGGAAGTGTTGAAAGAGGAATGCGCCAGGAGAAAAATCGGAATTGTGAGCCGCCTCGAGGCTCCGAACGATATTCCGATGAGCGCCCAGAAAGTTGCATTTGATGTGCTGAAAGCTGATGAAACGCTCGGGATTGCGATCAGCCCTTCATATATGTATGATCCGGTAAAGACTTCCTGTCAGGTGATGCAGGTGACGACAGATGACTCTGTCTTTCGTGCGCAGCATAACTGCAGAAAGTGTACTGCCAAGAACTGCAATATGAGAAAGATACTGCCGGTTACGATCACCGTAAAAAATAAAGAGAAAGAAATTGTAGTAGTATCGGAAGAGTATGAGAGCATTCTGACAGCGATCAACAGGCAGGGCGCATATTTCAGTGCAGTCTGCGGGGGAAAAGGAAACTGTGGAAAGTGTAAAATCCGTCTGGTCAGAGGGGAGCTGGATATCACACCGTCAGACAGAAAGCATTTTTCAGAGGAGGAGCTGGCTCAGGGATACCGGCTTGCCTGCAGGGCGTACCCGGCAGATGACTGTGTAATCACGATGGACGTTCAGGATGAAGAAGGATTTTCTATACAGATAGGCCACAGAGAGAGCCAGCAGGAACACACAAAGGGCGATGAGACGGGATATGATATCGCTGTGGATATCGGAACGACTACGCTGGCATTTCAGCTTGTAGGAAAAACGAGCAAAAAGCCGGTCGGTTCTTTTGCAACGCTGAACCGTCAGCGTGCTTTCGGAGCAGATGTGATCTCCAGAATTCAGGCCTCCTGTGACGGTAAAAAAGATGCCCTTCGTAAAAGTATTCAGGAAGATCTGATGACCGGAATACGGGCTCTTGTGGAAGAGGCAGGAATCGAGCCGGGTCAGATTGACCGGATTGCGATAGGCGGAAATACGACGATGGGACATCTGCTGCTGGGATATTCCTGTGAAGGACTGGGAGTATTTCCATTTACACCGGTTGATATCAGCCTGATAGAAAAACCGTTTGAGGAGGTACTGGAGAACGACTACTGTAAAGCAAAAGTCATTCTGCTTCCGGGAATCTCTACATATGTAGGCGGAGATATCGTTTCCGGCCTTTATGACTGTGAATTTGACACCAATGAGAAGACGGCACTCCTCGTGGACCTTGGAACAAACGGTGAGATGGCAATCGGAAACCGTGACCGCATTGTATCAACTTCCACCGCCGCCGGACCGGCCTTTGAGGGCGGCAATATTTCCTGGGGAATGGGAAGTGTGCAGGGGGCGATCTGTAAAGTGGAGATTGAGGACGGCAAAGCCAATGTGGCGACGATCGGCGATAAGCCGCCTGTTGGTCTGTGCGGAACGGGGGTCATAGAGACTATTTCCGGACTGATTGAACACGAGCTGGTGGATGAAACAGGACGCCTGGAAGAGGAATATTTTGAATCTGGTTTTCTTCTGGCAAAGACACCGGATGGCAGAGACATTACATTTACACAGCAGGATGTGCGTGAAATTCAGCTGGCAAAATCTGCAGTTCGTGCCGGTATCGAAGTGCTGCTCAGAAGATTTGGGGTCACTTATGATCAGGTGGATACCGTATATCTTGCGGGCGGATTTGGATATCATATCAACCAGGAGAAGGCGATGATACTGGGACTGATCCCAAGAGAATTTGACGGAAAGATAAAGGCCGTCGGCAATAGTTCACTTGGCGGTGCGCTCCGTTATCTCATCAACGATGATTCGAAAGAAAAAATGGAATTATTATTGGAACATTCCTCTGAAATTGATCTGTCGACAGATGCTGATTTTAATGATCTTTATATGGAGCATATGTTTTTTGAATAGGATAGGATAAGAATGGATTTATTTGATTACGTAAAGGAAAAGACGTTGGAGCAGGAGTCACCGCTGGCGTCCAGAATGCGTCCAATGACGTTGGAGGAGGTAGTGGGGCAGGAACATATCATCGGGGAAGGGAAAATGCTCTATCGGGCGATCAAAGCGGATAAGCTCGGTTCCGTTATTTTCTACGGCCCCCCGGGAACCGGAAAGACGACGCTTGCGAAGGTGATTGCAAATACAACCAGCGGTGAATTCCAGCAGCTGAATGCGACGACAGCCGGAAAGAAGGATATGGAGGAAGTCGTCAGACATGCCAAGGACATGCTGGGGATGTACCGGAAAAAAACGATCTTATTCGTCGATGAGATTCACAGGTTCAATAAAGGACAGCAGGATTATCTGCTTCCGTTTGTGGAGGACGGTACGCTGACGCTGATCGGCGCAACGACGGAAAACCCATACTTTGAGGTGAACAGTGCGCTGTTGTCACGCTCCGTCATCTTTGAACTCAGGCCTCTTGGGAAAGAGGATATCATGCGTCTGTTGGAAAAAGCAGTGACGGATGAAAAGAGCGGAATGGGGATGTACCATGCCGTACTTGAAGACGATGCCAAAGAGTTTCTGGCTGAAATCTCCGGAGGTGATGCCAGGACGGCACTAAATGCCATCGAACTGGCCATCTTAACGACGCAGCCGTCAGCCGACGGCAGCATCCATATCGATCTTGATACGGCATCCGAGTGTATCCAGAAACGGGTGATACACTATGACAAAAACGGCGATCAGCATTATGATACGATTTCGGCATTTATCAAAAGTATGCGTGGATCGGACCCCGATGCGGCAGTCTATTACCTTGCCAAGATGCTGGCAGCCGGTGAGGATATCAAATTCATTGCCCGCCGTGTGATGATCTGTGCGTCGGAAGATGTGGGAAATGCAGACCCACAGGCCCTCGTGGTGGCGGTGGCGGCCGCACAGGCTGCAGAACGCGTGGGAATGCCGGAAGCCCAGATTATCCTGTCACAGGCAGTGACGTATGTGGCGTCGGCACCGAAGAGCAATGCCAGCTGTCTGGCTGTATTTGCGGCTGCGAAGTCTGTGCGGGAAAGAAAAACCTCTGTCCCTCCGCATCTGCAGGATGCCCATTATAAGGGATCTGCCAAGCTGGGGAGAGGGACCGGCTACCGGTATGCCCATGACTTCCCGGATCATTATGTGAAACAGCAGTACCTGCCGGATGAGATTGCCGGTTCCGTCTTCTATGAGCCGACAGATATGGGCTATGAAAAAAATATCCGAAAACATCTGGAATATCTGAAGAAACATGCGCAGTGAGAGAATTTGACAAAAATGTATTGACATGATATTAT
>CAZUNG010000042.1:0-3445 GCA_964621905.1 uncultured Ruminococcus sp.
CGTTATCCAAACTTAAATAAAATCCAAACCTTTTAAAGTAAATGCTTGTTTTCATACATATACACCGATAAAAGGTTTGGATTTTGTTTCACTTTTTCATTGATCCTAGACCACAAAAATCTGTAAGCGTTCCAGATGAATTTCTCCATTTTGGCTGAATTTTCTTATCGCTTTCACTTTCCAAAGTAGCCAGTGCTTTTGCTTCCTGTTCTATTGTGATATCCAGATATACCATAGTTGTCTGCAGCTGCTCATGCCCAAGCAGAAAAGATATCTGCACGATGTTTATGCCATCTTCAAGCCAATGGGAGGCTTTGGCATGGCGGAACTGATGCGCGTGGAGGGTTACCGGCACATCGGGACAGATTTCATGGGCTGTTTTGGCATGTTTTCTCAACATTTTTGCAATGGCCGGCTGTGTCAGTTTTCCGGTGGAACCGGTGTTTCTGGAATAAAACACGTACGATTCCGGATTCGGATCCGGTCCATGAAATTCCTTCATATATTTTTTCAGATATGCAACTGCTTTTGGAAGCAGATACAATGTCCTCACTTTGTTCCCTTTCCCAATGATTGTAGCACTTGGTCTATCCTGTTCCAGATGAAGCTGCCTTGCTTTGAGAGAAAGCATTTCATCAAGCCGTGCCGCCGTGCTGTACAGAAGGATCATGAATGTCAGATCTCTTCTCCCTGATGCAGTTTTTGTATCCGGGCATGCCATCAGTATTTTGACTCCATCACGGCTGAGACCCGCCACTTTCTTTTTTGGGCATTTTCTCCGATCTATTGAGCAAGCATTATTGAAAAGATACAGAAACTGGATGTCCCTTGATCCAAGATATTTGAGGAATACCCGCAAGGATGCCAGCCTGTTGTTGCATGTCTGTGGGCTGCATCGCCGAATGGCAGCAAGCCAGTCCAGCCATTGTTCAACAAACGGCCTTTCAAAGCATTTTCCGCTTAAACTTGTTTGTGTTATCCCCTTTTTTGATTCAAGGAAGCTAATATACAGGGCAAGCGAGGTCTGATACGATTTCAGGGTGTGCATGCTCGCTGTTTTCTGTGAGGGAGCATATGTATTCAGGAAATCTGATATGTGGCGAGCAATGACAAGCGCCTCATTCCCAATCTTCATCATCTACCTCCGGTATCAGAGCATTAAACCCGTCCTCCGTGTGCTTCTCCAGAAGATGGGACATCCCTGGCACGAGAGAATAGTAATAGCGGGTACTTTCAATTGTTGTGTGCCCCATGCTCTTGCTGAGATAAAGAAGCTTATCTTCAAAGCCAAACCCATCACCTACCCACCGGTTGATGTTTTCAATGGCGTAATGATGTCTTAATTCGTATGCGGTGGCGCAGGAACGGTTGACTGCATCCCATAGCCGGCGGAAATTCTTCTGCACCCAATTTCTTGTATGGAATCCTCCATTCCTCGCAGGAAAGAAATAGGTTCTATCAGGATAAAGCTTTCCAATTGCCTGGTCATATGTCCGCATCAGTCTGAGCATGGAATCATGCAGGACGATATAATGTTGGTCATGTCCCTTTGAATAGCGGATATCCAGCACTCCATCCGACAGGTTCACATCTGCCCTTTGAAGCATCCTTGCTTCATTTGTCCTGATGCCGCTGCTGTAAAGCAGGCGAAAGAATACGGGCACTGTGGTCTGCCTTGACCGCTGTTCCGGAGTCCGGGCATAAGGAGTCAGACAGTCGCATGCATGGAAAAACCGTTCCATCTCTTCCCGGGTAAAAGCATGCGGGATATACGTCCTTTTTCCCTTCCGCGGAATTTCCGGCGGCGCAATGAGGGTAAGCCCGCGTTCACGAAGATACCGCACAAAACTTACAACAACATAAATACGGGACCGGCAGGAATTATTCATCTCGCCTTCACGCTGCCTGCACCAGGAATGGACCATTTCTTGTGTCAGTTCCTTGTTCTTCGGATAATTCGAAGCACAGAAACGGTCAAACAGGATAAGAAAAGGCTCATAAGAGGAACTGTTCCACCTGCCGGATGCCTTTCGGTAATGGATGTACGATTGAAAAAGCGGAGCAAATGCACAACGGAATTCAGCCATTTCCAAACACCTCCCCTGCAACGGGAAAGCCTGAAATATCCAGCGCACATTCTTTTAGATGGATGAAATCCGCACGGAGATAGGGTTCAAGGGAATCCGGAGCCGTGTGTCCAAGGGTGCGGCTGATGACAGGCTGGGGGATGCCGTTGCCAAGAAGTGCGGATGCCATATGATGGCGGAAGATATGGGTTCCTTTCCCCATGCCTGAGGACTGGCGAATCCCTGCTTCTTTCATGATTTTCCCTGTGATGTTTCCGATGCTCCCGCTATGCAGTGGTGTGAACGGCCTGGTCAGGCTGAGGAACAAATGGCTTTCGCTTGAATCGGGGCGTTCCGATGACAGATAGTCGTAAATTGCATTGCCGACCACGGCGGAAAGCGGGAGTTCCAGCGGCGTCTCCGTTTTCTGCTGATGGATATGGATCCGATCATTTTCCCAATCGACTGCATCCAGAGTCATTCCCGCCACGTCGCAGCTTCGCAGGCCCGTATACATTAAAAGCATTCCGATTGCCCTGTCCCGGAGAGTCAGGCCGTTCCCACAGTCATCCAATGCCGCACGAATCCTCGAAATCTCTTCGCCGGTAAGGTACTGGATATTTTTTCTG
This sequence comes from uncultured Ruminococcus sp., assembly GCA_964621905.1. Classification (GTDB taxonomy): domain Bacteria; phylum Bacillota; class Clostridia; order Lachnospirales; family Lachnospiraceae; genus Ruminococcus_G. The sequence continues at coordinate 2,696 of CAZUNG010000042.1, forward strand.
GTCTCACGCAGGGCGGGGAGAAAACAAAGGATTCTACCGCATTGCTTTTCGTTCCAAGCAAGCCCTGCCTTGAAGACGGCAGCAATGTTCTTTTTGTAGGAGCAGCTTTTGATAAGAACTCCTTCTTCAGACACAAAAAAGGAAAGAACTTGATCCTCCGTGACATTCTCCAGACTGTCTGCTCCGTCCTTCTGAAGGGCAAGAAGAAAGGATGCCGCATGATGGGATTCGTTGTAGATAGTTGAGTCTTTTTTTCCACGCTTTTCTTCCGCTTTGCAGTAAAAATCGATCAATTCCTGAAATTCCGGAACCAGCAGATGGTAAGCACCACGGCTGAAAAGCGTGTGCCGGCGTCTTCCATTGGGATAATTCCCATAAAGATCGAATTGTTCGATTGCACCGATGATGGTCCTTTTGTTTCTTAGGTAATCCTTTGAATGGGAAATATGGGTGTACTCAAAGTAGATATCCGTGTAAGACGCCCATTGTTTTGCTCCCACATTCCGAAGAATCCAGTCAATTTCATCCCTGAACCGGCTGATATACAGTTCAGAATAACCGTTGCTTTCCATGTAGAAAAGTAGTTCTTGATGGTGTTTATAAAGATTCTTAAAATCCATGGTATGACCTCCTAAATGTTATAGGATAATCATACCGGAAAGAAATAAAATCCCAACCTTTTTCAGCAGGAAAGCGGAAGAATACTGGACTTTCTGCCAATAGTTTGGATTTTATTTAAGTTTGGATAAC
>CAZUNG010000043.1:0-3325 GCA_964621905.1 uncultured Ruminococcus sp.
AATCAAAGCCGTATTTTTCACACATCTCCAGGTCTGCCATCAGGGACTGTCCTTCACACTTTAAAGCTGTCGCTTCATTAAAGCCAATCCTCATCCTTAATCCTCCTTATTCTCTTAATTTCAGCGATCCACATATCAAAAACAACTACCTTTTACGTGTCTTCTCGCATAAATTTATTATAATTTTTTTCAGGAGAATTATCAACTGTTTTCATGAAAAACATCATATTTTCAGCAATAAAAGGATGGCTTTTCTCCTGTCACGATCGGTTCTACCTGACCGCTCTTCTGTGCCTTCACAAATGCATCCGCCGTCACCGCAGCGACATAGCCGTCCCATGCCGTTGGTCCATTGATGATATCCTCACCTGCAGCGTCCACCCAGTCCTGAAGTTCCGTATCATAAGATTCAATAAAACGATTGATCCAGCTCGTCTCAATACCAGTTGAAACACTCGCATCACTTCTGATGATCGGAGTCGCCGGTGCCGCCAGCTTCACCGTTCCTTCTTCGCAGACAACCTCACAGTTGATGTCATATCCAAACTTACAGTTAACAAACACTTCTACGTCAATCGTCATGCCGCTTTTCGTTCGGAATATCATAAACTGCGGATCCTGGAGATGCGAAAGTGCATTTTTTGTCTTTTTCACGAAAATGACCTGTGCTGATTCATACTCATCATCAATCAGCCAGTGCATCACATCAATCTCATGAATCAGTGTATCGTGTACCGCCATTTCTGTAGAATAGGTGTCTGCTACCACAGGATTGCGGTGTGTACAGTGCACCATCAGCGGTTCTCCATATTTTCTGGAATCCAGCACCTCCTTAATCTGTTTGTATCCCTTGTCATAGCGGCGGTTAAAACCGACCTGTACCAGATGTCTGCCGGATGCGATCTCTGCATCTACAATCTCCTTACAATCCGCCGCTGTTGTGGCGAGCGGCTTTTCTGAAAATACGCGCTTGCCGGCAGCAATCGCCTGAAGTACCGTCTCCTTGTGTGCAAATCCAGGCGAGGTAACAACTACAGCATCCACCTCCGGGTCTGCAATGAGATCAGCCCCATTTTTGTATACCCTTGCACCGCAAATTTCTGCAGCTTTTTTAGCACCTTCTTCAAATACATCGGATACAGCGACAACCTGTACGTTCTGCAGCTTTTGACTCAGTCTTTTAATATGTTCCCGTCCAATCATACCGCAGCCTACAACTCCAACTTTTAACATAGCAAATTCCTCCTTAAAATGATAAATGATAAGTTTCCTTCCCGTCACTGTCCCATACCTTTATCTTTTTACAGTATAACATCGCGTTCACGTGTACGCCATTTGGAAAAATGCCCAATATTATGGATCAGATTTTATGCAGATTTCCAAAGGGACCATGCCGCCCAATCACTCAGGCGGCAGATTATATCTGGTTCGGATTGTAAGATCTGTATACTGCAATTCACATTGCGGCTTTTCACCGTCAAACACAAGATGAAACAGGATCATAATTGGCTCATAACCCTGAACTCGCGCATTTTGTTCCAGAACAAAAGCTATATTTCCGTCACACAGCATCTTTCTGTTGTTCTCATTCAGATCATTGGAAATAATTTTTACATTTCCAATCACCCCTTCTTTTTCCAGCGCCGCACAGACACCCTGTTCCACATTTACCGTCAGAAACAGTCCTCTGATCTCAGGGTGGCGTTCTACCAGCTCTCTGGTAATATCCTCAGCAATGGCGTCACTGTTATACGCGTACTGTACACCAGTCACCTGTATATCCGGAAAACGGGCACGAATCTCGTCCCTGAATCCTTCCACACGTTTGTTCAAACTCGGATTTGCTTCATATCCGGTGATGATGCCCACTTCTCCGCTTCCGCCGATAATCTCACCCATCAGTCCGGCCGCCGCACGTCCACACTCGTACGTGTTCTGGCCAATGTAGCAAAGACGGCTGCAGTCCTCAAGATCTGTATTAAACGTGACGACTGGAATTCCGTATTCACCGACAAAACGGTCAATCGTCTCTTTTGTCCGTTTGTTCATCGATGGATTTAACGCAATCGCATGCACATTCTGTGCCCGAAGTTCTTCCATTGCATCAATAACCGCCTTCGTATTCAAACCTTTTATCTCTTTGAGAACAACGGAAGCTCCCAGATGCCCAAGCTCTTCTTTTGCTGCCTCTATTCCCTTCAGAATCCCCCGCATGAACATCGTTTCCACCTCCTGAAGAACGACTCCGATGCAGATGGAACGTCTTGCCATGGCAAGCGCCTTGCCGGCACGATTCGGACGGTACCCCATTTCTTCAGCAATCTGCCTGATACGATCCGCTACTTCCGGACGAATCCGCCCCCTGTTGTTCAGCGCGCGGTCCACTGTCCCGCGAGACACCCCGGCCCGCTCAGCGATCTCCTGTAATGTCACTGCCATAATATGTCTTCCTTCCCGGTCAGTAAATCTATGCCTTCCAGTAAATCCCGTTAAACTTCATCCAGCCAGGTAAATCTCTCATCATAAGTACCCACTGTCCACGGATTATCGTCAAAATGCCGGATCATCCATACGATAAACATACGATACCCAGGTGCAGCAGACTGCGGATGCGTCTTGCCTCCCGGAATCGCACTAAAACTTCCGTCCTTGATATAGTAAACATCCTCACCCACGAAACTGGCTCCAAAGCCTTCCGGACGTTCAAATTTAAAATAATAAACCTCCGGCTGCGGATGTGTATGCGGCAGATAGCCGCACCAGTTGCCCGGATCGTTCATGATCTCGCCAATCACCATATTGGAATACGGCGCGGTTTCATAGTCAAATATCGTGCTCACTTTCCGCTTTGCTGTATCTCCATACTTCCCATGGCACCGCTCAACCCACGGAGCATCCTCAGGACCATATAATTTTGCCGGGAACATCCGGTCGTTGTGCGTGGACTGTACCAGAATCTCAACATCATCCGAATCCGCCGTAACCGTAATCTCTACATTTTTGCACACATGCAGGCACCAAAGGCCTTCTGTCCAGACATCTTTTCTGGAAACCTGGCGCACCTGCCCGTCCCACGCGAGGCTTATGTTTCCCTGAAGCAGCAGAACCGCCGTTTCTTCCTCTGGCTTTTTTAAGATCTTTACGCTTCCGGCCTTCATTCTGAACAACCGGATATCCATCATCATATTACTGTAATCACCATCATACGTGGTTACCACCTGTTCCCCGTCGTCGCTCCAGACTGGATACCCAAAATCTTTTCCCATTATTGCACCTTGTATAATGAACTCATAGGGAAAGTCACTACACATTTTCCTTTCTTGAT
>CAZUNG010000044.1:0-3057 GCA_964621905.1 uncultured Ruminococcus sp.
AAGCTGCGGAAGATCCATATTGAGAGTTACATATCTCATAATATTGGAATCCGCTACAGGTACATTGATATCGTCATAAGATTTGATTGCCTCAATCTGGTCTGCCGGCATGGGATAAATCATATCAGCTTCGCCTGTCTGAAGCATGGCTGTACGTGAACCTGCCTCCGGCACTTCCTTGATTGTAACTGTATCTACGGAAGCCTTCTCGCCCCAGTAATCGTCGTTGCGTTCAAATGATGTGTGATCTCCCTCTTCCCACTCTGTACAGATGAACGGGCCGGTTCCTACCGGATGGTTCATAATATCATTTTCATACTCTTCAAGAGCTGTGGGGCTGATGATACAGAACTGTGTCATACGGTTGATAAACGGAGACCATGCTTCTGCCAGTGTAAATACTACTGTATAATCATCCGGGCATTCAAGACTTGCAACACGGGGCGTTTCTGTTCCATCTTCTGCTGTAACCACAAAATTTCTTCTCTGACGGAGGTTGTTGTCCGCATCAAGCACACGCTCATAATTTACTTTTACAGCTTCAGCATTAAAATCTGTTCCATCATGGAACTTTACACCTTCACGGAGATGGAAGGTATATGTAAGGGAATCATCAGAAACCTCCCAGGATTCTGCAAGCTCTCCTACAAGTTCCTGATTTTCATCAAATGCCACCAGCATCTCATAACATCCGCGTGTTGCAGAGATTGCACTGGTATCCGGAATGTTTGCCGGGTCCATAGAACTTACACTTCCCTCGATGGCAATTACCAGATCATTGTCCGGTGCCTTTGCTTCTGTGTTTGTTGCTTTTACTGCATACCCGTCTTCTGCTTCTGCAGCAAATGCTGTTGTTCCCATAGACAGTGTCATTGCACCTGCCAGAAGGGCTGCGAGAATTTTTTTGCGATTTTTCATAAATCTCTCTCCTTTTCCTTGTTTTATTTGTTTACTTGTTACAATTCCGTTGAGTAATAAAAGTACAAAAAAAGTATTTCTTATTTTTTGCATAATTGCATTCTATAAATCAATTTGTATAAAATAACATGCCCCTTTGCATACTCATAAAAAATACTTTGTCTAAAATTGTTAAATTTAGTATACCAATCTTCTATATATTTGTCAATGATTATTTATTATTTTTTATTGTTTTATCTTGTTTTGTATTATTTCATTGTAAAATAAGAAAAAATAAGGGGGCGTTGCAAAATAGATGAGAAATTCATCTATGGAGCAACGCTCCTTTTTCGTATCCAAAAACAGAAAACGGACCCCGAAGAGTCCGTAATCCGTGGTATAATGAATTATGACCAGTAACCAAAAATACCATAAAAATTATACCGAATTCGGCGAACCTTATCAACTGGTTTTGCCATTAAATTTGGAAGGTTTGGTTCCTGATGATGACTCTGTCCGACTGCTGAGCCACGAACTGGAGGAATTGGATTACAGCTTGCTGTATCAGGCTTACTCTGCCAAAGGCAGAAATCCGGCAGTGGACCCTAAGACCATGTTCAAGATCCTGACCTATGCGTATTCCCAGAACATTTATTCATCCAGAAAGATTGAAACGGCATGCAGACGGGACATCAACTTTATGTGGCTTCTGGCAGGAAGAAAAGCGCCTGATCACAGCACGATCGCACGCTTCCGTACGGGATTTCTGGCTGATGCATGTGAAGATCTTTTTTACCAGATGGTAAAACGGCTGAAAAAAGCCGGTGAACTGTCAAAAGAGACTGTTTTTATCGATGGCACAAAACTGGAAGCGTGCGCGAACAAATATACTTTTGTCTGGAAGAAATCCGTGGGAAAATGGGAGGCAAAAATGCTCCGGAAAATACAGGAGGCAGTCTCTCTTCTGAATCAGGAGTATATACAGAGTTTTTCCGTAACGGAAGAAACAAGGGCACAGGATCTGCAGAAAATCTGCCGTTTCCTGGAACAGATCTGCAAAGAACAGCATACCGTTTTTGTCCATGGCAGAGGCAGACGGAAAAGCCGGAACCAGAAATATCTGGAGCTGTTCCGCCGTTTCCTGGAACGCCAGACGATCTATGACTGGCATACGGCCAGCTTCCAGGGACGGAATAATTATTGCAAGACAGATCCGGATGCTACGTTTATGCATATGAAAGATGACCATATGCGGAACGCCCAATTGAAACCGGGATATAATGTACAGATCGCCGTGGACAGCGAATATATCGTAGCAGCGGATATTTTTCAGGACCGGAATGATGTCTGGACACTGGTTCCATTCTTAAAAGAAATGGAGAAAAAACTGGGGTTCCGATATCCAAGTGTGACTGCGGATTCCGGATATGAAAGCGAAGAAGGCTATACTTATTTACGGGAGCAGAAGCAAAAGCCTTATATCAAACCCCAGACCTATGAGAAATGGAAAAAGCGGAGCTTCAAAAAAGACATCAGCAAACGGGAAAACATGGGATATGATGAGGCAACAGATATCTATACCTGCCATGCAGGGAAAAAACTGCGGCCTCTTTTCATAAAGAAACAGAAAAGTAAAAACGGATATGAATCAGAAGTCACCGTCTATGAATGTGAGGACTGCAACGGCTGTCCTTATAAAGAAAAATGCACGAAAGCAAAGGGAAACAAACGGCTGTATATTTCGAAGAGTTTTTTGGAAAAGCGTCAGGAATCTTATGAAAATATCCTGAGTGAAAAAGGGATCCAGTACCGAATGAACCGTTCGATCCAGGTGGAAGGAGCATTTGGGGTACTGAAAAACGACTATGAATTTCAAAGATTTCTGCTTCGGGGGCAAACAAAAGTAAAACTTGAGATTCTTTTGCTGAGCATGGGGTATAATCTGAACAAACTGCATGCGAAAATACAAAACGAACGGATGGGAAGCCATCTGTTCGAGGTTAAAGAATCCGCATAATAAAGCTAAAAATAAGATGTTTTATTAAAGTACGCCAAAAATCAGGAGAATATCCACAGATAAGAGGATAGTCTCCTGATTTTTCTATAAACAGAGCGAGGGTCTCGCTCAATCATCTAATTTGATGATTTTGCGACACCCTC
>CAZUNG010000045.1:0-2487 GCA_964621905.1 uncultured Ruminococcus sp.
TTTCACCTACAACTGTTTACAAGAGGTCAATGTCCAAGACTGAAGATTAGCATTTGAAAAGGAAGTATCTCTGACAAAATTACCAGATGTTTGAATTACCTAGAAAGCATCTTTGAATGGTGTCCACAAAGAATTATCTTTACGTTTAATCCTATGTAATTACTGCCACTCATAAGAATCGTCGGGATTGTTTACAAATTAATTTTCTATAAAATGAACATATCTAGCTGTATTTATTATGATATTTGCAACGACATCCAATATTATTCCAAAATAATGTCAGTATTATTTACAATTGCTTACTTCTTAGCAATATAGCCTTTTTATCCCGTGAAACGAAATAAAAAAAAGCATAAATATTCGTATTTAATATCAGCATTTTAAAAACAAAGAAACATGATCGCCGTTTCATATTAACAACTGTGGCATACATTTTGTAATTAGCACTGATAAATAATGAATTGGAGAATAAATTATGAAAAATAATCTTAAGCATGCAATTTTCAGTTTAATGGTTCTGGGGATTGTCTGCAGCTTCGCAACCTTCGCTGGGGCTGTAACGATTGATCTGGTGGATGGGGATTGGGCCAATCCAACCTTTAATTATGCAGGCACTTACAACACAACAAACAATTCAGGTACAACGGGCGGTTTAAGTACGATCTACTGGGGAGTGGCTGCATCTAATGGTGGTCAGAGCGGATATAAATTCAAATCGGTTGTTACTCCGTTTTCTCCCGTTACAGATGGATCGGTCTTTGCCCTTGGTGATTTCACTCACGTGAACATGCCGATTTATGCTGGTGGGCAGGGCATTACTGGAGCAGGATCCCTGACCAGCATTGATCTCCTCTTAAATCTTGGCATTTCTGGTCTTTCTCCCTTCAATGTGACCTTCGCTTTCACACATGATGAGACGACAAACATCGACAACAACCCAACGGCAAGCAGAGACATTGTTACGCTTGTGAATCCCATCGTGAACAAGGAGTTCACTGATGGTTTCAATAACTATTATTTCAATTTATTTGGATTCTCTCAGGACAATGGCAACACCATTTCTGATCAGTTCTACACTTGGGAGTCAAATATTAACATTGCCACTCTGTATGGCAAGATAACATCGCGCCCGATCACTCAGACTCCTGAACCCGCGACCATGTTGCTTCTTGGGTTAGGTTTGCTCGGCTTGGCCGGTGCCGGAAGAAAATTCAAGAAATAAATTCCGGTTTCATAGGATTTGAAAATCATGGTTCTTACTATGATGTGGAAAAGGCAGGGTCTATCGGCTCTGCCTTTTCTGTTTTTAGAACTATCTATTACTGTTTGAAGGGTTGAATAAAGAGATAGATTTGTAAAAACAACACTTAGGAAGTTATTGCCATCACCTCCTTATACATCATATGTTCAGCCGGGATATTAAAATCCTGGTGGATGCTTGTATGCATTAGCAATCTTATCAAGTTGTCCCGAAACATTGAGAAGCTCCATATCATGCCACCGTTGACCCACAACTTGAATGCCTATAGGCAGGCCTTCTTTTGTATATCCCACAGGCATTACAACCACCGGGTTGCCTGTGAGATCGAATATGCTGGTATATGACGCGTTTGCAGCATAGTATTTGATTGGTTTATTATCAACGAGGAAATCTTTCTTATGGAAAGGAAAAACATCAAAATATCTGTCAGGAGTGATATGTTTATAGGCAGCTGTTGTATGAACAGGACACAGAAAAACATCATATCCTGATAAAAAGCGCTCCATTGTTGAAATAAATGTATCCCGTTTAGTTAGTTCTGTTAAATATTTTTCGTATGATATTGGATATTCCATCATCATCGTGGGGTTGCCAAATCTATAAGACCCTAACAAAATGTATTGGAGAAAACGAGCGAAGGATGGTGTTAAAATACCAAGTTCCATATCTATAATCTTACCATGTGTCTGCCATGCCGACATAAAATCAAAATCAGTCGGGTTGATCTTTACAACTTTGCATCCTGCTTTAGATAACTTTTCTGTGAACTGCTTCAGTGCAATCCTTGTATCTTCTGAAACGGGAACACCTCCAAAATCATCTGTCCAGGCAATGTGTAGGTCTTTTAGATCTTTTTTCCGTGGTTCGTTTAAAGGGATGTAAGGTACATCCACATCTGTTCCATCAGGCCCCGCAATGATCGTAAGGCACAACTTCAGGTCATTAATAGAACGGGCAATAGGACCTATATGAATCTGATGACGGAAAGATCGATATTCTTTTCTGGGCAAACCCGGTGACATACCGGTAAGAGGAACAAGGTATTCTGTCGGCTTTAGGCCGTATACACCGCAGAAATGGGAAGGAATGCGGATTGATCCGGCGAGATCATTCCCGATTTCCAGGGAAGTAAGTCCTGCAGCCACTGCAGCAGCCCCGCCTCCGGTACTTCCACCCGGAGTTCTGGAGATATCCCAGGGATTATTTGTAATCCCAAAGAGAGGACT
>CAZUNG010000046.1:0-2482 GCA_964621905.1 uncultured Ruminococcus sp.
GATAAAACTGAATTTTGCCGCCCGGTGCTGAGGGTTCGCGCTTGTTATGGTTACAGGGAAAAGCCCTCCCACAAGTTTTGTGGGACTGACGCTTCTCACTTCTGTTTTGGGTTCACCGGTCTGTTCAAGCAAACACAAAACTTTGAGCGGAACACTGTTTGTCCATAAAGATTTTTGCGAACTGCCCAGTTTCAGATAGTGCTCCCCGGCTATCTCATCGTATTGATGGCACAAATCCGGGAGAGCAAAGAATTTGGCCATGGCACCTTGACGGACTTTGATAATATCAGAAACAGATCCTCCGAAATATTCAGCAGTTTTATATACAAAAAGCTTTTCATCCGTAAGGATCGGCATACCGTTCTGCATCAGAATGAAAGCCGCAGTGGATTTGCCGGCGCCTGAATTGCCTGTAAATGCAATTCCTTTCCCGTTGACTGCGGCACAGGAAGCGTGGATAGAATAAATATTCTTTGATGTCAATAATTTATCTAATGGATAGTCCAAAAAAAGATACTTCTGATAGGTGGGGGGCATGGAATTGCTGTTTATCACAGACAGAGCCCTGCTTTTGTCATAATCAATCAACATTCGCCCGACTCCGGTCAAGTCCATCCAGTATTTGTTGCCATCTGCATAGATTGCATAATCAAAATCATGGTTTGCCATCATAATGCCGCTTTTGATTTTAAATTCATTTTCGGGAAGCGGAATATGATTTTCCATCTCCTCAATGTCCGCACCCGCAATTTCCATGGAAAGATCAGGTTTTATTGATTCTTCGAGACGAGGCAGGGCATACCACAAAGAAATGTCCTGCAGGCATGAATCCCAGTTACCTGATATATTTAAATTTTTCCCAAATAAATCGAAGGTATGCAGATAGTCTCCCATGCTGATTTCAGTCCAAAATCACAAGGTTGTTTTCGGCAAGAGTCTTTGTCAAATCGTCTATATCTTTGACAAGTATTTCTTTTTCCACGTTAAACTGCTGATGCATCAGTTCCACAATCTCCGTCAGGCTCCGTTTTCCATCTATCTTTTCCCAAAATGCGCACCCCACCTTATTGAGGCCATAATACCTGCCGCTTGCCGAATTAAGCAACACGGTTTCACCCCGAACATTATTCCATATAATATCCGGATTTCTTTTAGGAATTGTTTCCATGGTGTATTCTCCCCTTTAAATGATTATTCAAAGATCATATATTCAATCAATGGCGTTTTCCCTGCAATAATTGGCAGCCAACAATGTAAAGATTGTAAAATGGCTGGATCCACTTCGGAATTTTCCTGTTTGATCCATGCCACATTACAATCCCTTCCGAATCAAAAAAGAAATATGAAATCAACTTCAAGCGGCCAACGATGGTTGCGGAGCTCAACAGCATGCAAATATACTTGGAAAATCGAGACCATGAGACCCTCATCAGACAGGATTGATAAAAGCGGTACTCTCCCGGCAACAGGGCTTTTGCCGGAAGGAATTTTTTCCATATCGCCTTGGAACACCATGATTCGCCCAGGTAATCTGTTACGAGCCGCAAACAGACTCCCAGCAGTTTACGGCAATCCGGCGATGATGCTGTTGCGTCTATATATTCCCAGTCAAGTTCACCGCCAAACCTCTTGAGAAAGAGGCCAAGCTCGACAAACCACCTGAGCCCGGTGTATTGATGATGAAGGGCAAAATGAAGCGCCAGATGAATAAATTGCATCTCGGGAGACAGTCTTTTCGCGGGGATCTTTCCAATCAGAACCGTACCGCAATTTTCCCACCAGGGAAACCTGTCAAGATCGAGATAATCATTCATGGGGAAATTTGCCCGAAACTTCCAGTGCAGGTCAATATTTACCGCCAGCGCACCGATCTTATTAATGAAATGCGCCTCACCCTTGATATCAGACAAATTATCGAAATCATGATGGCTTCCTCTAAACGACGGAGTTACACCCTCGGAGTAGCCTTCAGCCCGAAGATACTCCATCACTTTTTTCCGGTCATGGGGCCTGATAAGAAGGTCTATATCGCTCATTCTACGGGCCGCAGTGTTTCCGTAGATGTCCTGCATGTACGAAAAACCTTTTAGCAAAATATTCTCAATACTTGCATCGGACATTTTCTTCAGGATTTTTTCGCATTCAAACTTATAAAAGTTGTTCATGGCTGCGGTGCGGCGGGCTGCAGCCTTGATCGGCCCGGCAAACGCAGAAGGCACTTCCCGGCCGGCCCCGGGCTGCAAAAGGAGATCAGCCAAATATCCTGCCATACCGGCATCTTCGACAGCAGCGGCCATTGCCCGCCAATCCAGGTTTTGCATGGCCGATATTTGATCAGGATGTAATTCTACCGAGTTTAAAGCAGCAATGAGAGACAATATGTCTTCATTAAGGTGTGACCCTTTCATTCACTCCTCCCGGCATACAGCAAAGATATTGATTAAGTGCCCATAGTCCATCGAAAATAAACCTTTCATGAATT
>CAZUNG010000047.1:0-1959 GCA_964621905.1 uncultured Ruminococcus sp.
TCCTTAAATATGCTAGTATTTTTTCAGAGCAGATATTTTGTAAAGAAAACAGAGAAACTCACAGAACAAGAGAGTACATGTGCCGGAATGTATTACAGAGAATTCCCCGAAGGAGGAATCCGGGGCTGAGAGGGAAGTGCAGAGGCAGATGGAAGATGGCTTGGGAGAGGCGCGGCTGAAGATAAAGTAGGCCGTGACAGGACCGCCTGTTACAGCGGAAGGGTATCAGGAGTGTTTCGCAGAGAATAGAATTCTGCGGTGAAGCCCTCGTACCCGTCGAGGTTTCTGTACGAAAGGCAGGAACGAAAAGAAGTGGTAACACGGGTACGGCTCGTCTTCTCATTGAGAAGGCGATTTTTTTATCTCAGTAACTAAGACTTCCCATACCTGAAATGGGCTTCGCTCCTTGAAAATTCAATATTTCAGCTGACAAAATAGTGATTTATGCCCCTATAGCCTCTGGATGGAGTGCGTTACGCAGATATTTCGGCAGTCTCGCTTCAAAATCAGCAGTAAAAGCTGTCAATTGCTCATCGCTGAGTTTTAAGATTTCCTGAAGGCTTGCCATCAAGGCATCCATTAGGATGCCAAGTGATCTATGGAAAGTAATGTCCGCCATTTCATCAACAAGGAAAAAGAACAATTCGCCAAGCGTCCTCTGATCTTCATTTTGGCGCTGTTCCATTGCGAGTAACATGTATCTGGTAAACACGATAGCTACGTGAGCTGTCAGTGCATCATAGGATAAGCTGCGGCATTCTCCAATCAGATTCAGCATAGATTTGCAGGTCTTGAAGAAAACCTCAATCTGCCAGCGCTTTCCATAAACACGGATAATCTCTTCTTCGGAAAGGGTCGTATCTGTACAGATAAAAGCAAGCCAGTCCTTGCGATTTGCTTTATTCCTTACGCAAACGATTTTTGCCGGAATAGGATTCTCTTTTCCTACCATGACGTCAACAGAAAGCAGATACTTTGATCTGCCACGGCGTTTTTTGTTCCTGGAATAGATCTCTTTGATATTCAGCTGTTCACCACAGTATGAATACTTGATGCGGCTGCTTTTCTTGATCATAGCAATCACATCCATCCCCTTTGAATGGATGGCTGTGATCTGTGCCGGGTTGGAAAACCAGGAATCAAAAAGGACATAATCAGCCTTTAGTCCTGCACTGAGAGCAGTATCCAACAAGGTCATCATTGCTTCAGGTGCTTTTGTCTGGGCAAGCTTGCGCCTTTTTCCTGCAATGGTTCTGTTATCAAAGTTCTTTACCGGACCGATAATATTTGCTTCTTTTGCAGATGCTAACAGACAGCTGTTTACCGGGATCAGTGTGTTTCCGTCACTCCAGCTTAATGTAAGCATCCGAAACCCTTTTTTGAAATGCATATCGGTGTGGTCGAATACTTTTGATCCCAGTTCTGTTTTCTTGCAGCTGGTTCGACTAAAAAGGCTGTCATCAACGATGAACACATTTTTCCTGCTATCGTCCGTTAGATCTTTGAGATCATTATTGACGATATCTGCAGCCAGAAGAGAAGTAAAACGGAGCCAGTTTGTTTTTGCCGAATTTAGGAACCGATAAAAAGTGTTCTTTGAAAAATCTTCCTTAAAAGAGCCAGTTCGTTGCTGCATATACATGCTTCTTCCGACAAAAATGTTGCTGAGCTTGTAGCGGAGCAGAGAAACAGGTGAAACACCTTTTTCTTTCATCCCATTGCATTTGGCGAGAAGCTTGCCGACATGATGCCTGGAAAAAAATCTCTGAACACAATCAATTAACTCGTTCTCATCGCAATGGTTTTGTGGTATACTGGACATGGCATAAATCTCCTTTGTATAGATGGTTTTTCGTCAATTCCATTATACCAAACGGGACAGGTTTATGCCTTTTTTATTGGCTGAAATATTGAATTTTCAAGGTTCAACACACCGTATTGGTGTGGGAAGTTTTAGTA
>CAZUNG010000048.1:0-1828 GCA_964621905.1 uncultured Ruminococcus sp.
TGTAGGTAATAAGTTCGCCTGCATTATAACTTTCAAGGTGCGGGTAGCTGTTAAAGGTATGCAGAATGAGGCCTGCGCTCCCGAACCTGAAATTTGTGATCGATGTGTTAACCAGTCCCCAGCCAATGCGCATTGAGTCATATGGGGACATGCCAGTGGCGAGATGTACAGCGGCTGATATCACCCCCCCAGAAGAGAAAATCAAGATCCTGCTGCCCTTATCATTTTCAGTGGTAATTTTTTTCAGAACAGACTCGACCCGTCCGGTAAACTGATTCCAGCCCTCGATCTCATCCGGGCCTGCATCACCCGTAAGCCACCTTTTAACAGCCCGGTCAAAAAGGAGCTGGAACGATCGCTTATCCGTGAATACTTTCTCAATATGCGGGTGAAGAGTACTGTCCTCCGCAACCAGAAGCGGAAAATAATGACGTATTATCGATCCAAACGGATATTCGTTAAGTTCTTTAAACTTTGTAAGAGGCGGGGCCGCAGAAGTGTTGGCCTGCAAATGCTCCAAAACGATGGCCGCCGTATCCACCTGACGGTTTAGCGTCCCGGAGTAGGCCCTGACAAAGGATAGATCAGTATGGGATAAATGCTGTGCCACCAGCAGGGACTGCTTTTTGCCCAGCTCGGAAAGGATGTCGTAATCCCCCCGACCAAAAGAGGCCTGCCCGTGACGGATGAAAACTAATTCGCTCATAATAACATCTCCTATGAATTCAGAATAGTAATATTCTGTAAGAAAGTCAAGAGAAAAAAGACGGACGTCCGTTTTTTCCTTGACTTTTTTTCGCGCTGGGAATATTATTTCTATTAACAAATCATATGCAAATTGGTATAGAATCTAAAAAATATTCTTGGCAACAACTTGTGCGTTGTCCCGGCATAATGCCAGACTGGCGTGCAGGATAAACAGAGGACAGATATGAAAATACTGGTATGTATAAAACAGGTGCCCGATCAGGAATCAAGGCCCACGTTCAATCATGAAAGAACATGGGCTGGATATGCTGAGAACGCGTCCTATTGGATCAACCGTTACGATGAACATGCCGTGGAAGAGGCCTTGCGCATACGGGAAATGATTCCCAAAACCGCGGTAGACATCGTGTCGCTCGGTCCTGAGCGTGTAAAATCCGCGATCAAGCGGTGCATAGAGATGGGGGCTGACCGGGGATTTCACCTTTATTATGACCGCGAGGATTACCTTAGCCCCTCGATCAAATCGCGTCTTATCGCTGAATTCTGCAAGAACCAGGAATATGATCTGATCCTAACCGGAGTCATGTCAGAAGATATGATGTCCGGTCAGACCGGGCCAATGATTGCCGCCCGGCTCGGTATTCCATCCGCTGCCTCCGTGATGAAGCTGGAAATCAATGCTGAAAAGCAGAGCATCCAGGTGGAGAGGGAGCTTGATTCCGGCTATAGGTGTTCCATGGAGCTTGTGCTGCCAGCCCTGGTTGCAGTCCAGTCGGGAATTAACCGGCCCCGGTACCCTTCTCTTTCAAATGTTATGCGGGCCAAGAACACCGAGATTACGGAAATCAGGTGCACTGACAGTCTGCCTGCCTCCAAATATGAAACTGTGGAAAGAATCTCGGAGGTAGAATCAAACCGTGCCGGTATCAGGCTGGAAGGAAACACAGCCCAAAAGGCTGCGGCACTATGGCAGCTGCTCCACGAAAAATCCCTGATCTAATGGAGGACACTAATGAACCATTCCATAAGCAACAATTCCATCATGATCATGTGTGAACAAAGCGGGGGCCGGATTCTTCCGGTCACCCATGAGCTGATTTTCTGCGCATCCCTGATTGCG
>CAZUNG010000049.1:0-1698 GCA_964621905.1 uncultured Ruminococcus sp.
GGGTTCTTCCGCAAAGTTGAGAGTAAGTTGGCATGAATCTTGAACATATGCATGTAAAAGAGAGAGAAGCATGCATAAAATGGATCTCAGCACCTTTTATCCGGAAACACTGGATTTCATCTCAGTGATTGAATCAGCAGACAGCATTCAAATAAAACTAAGCGTAAAAGCAAATAAGGTCATGTGTCCCGGCTGCGGCTCGGACTGTAAATGGAACTATAAAACGTACCATCGGAAAATCATCGATCTCCCAATAATCGGGAAACAGACAGAACTTCAGATCATCGTAAAACAATATGAATGTCCGAACGAAGATTGTGAAGAAAAAGTGCTGTTTTCAACCATTGAGGGTTATACAGAACCGTATCGCAGAATGACCAGGCGATGTGAAGATGTTGTGTGCGCGATAGCGCTGAATATGAACTGCGAATCAGCATCAAAAATATGTACCCTGATGGGGATTCCGGTCAGCGGCGACACCATCATCCGGCTGCTACTGCGGCGGTATGATGAACTGCCTGAAGAAAAATGCAGTGAAATTATTGGGATAGATGATTGGGCAGTCAGGAAGCGGCAAACTTATGGAACGGTAATCTGCGACGGAATCTCTCATAAACCGGTTGAATTGCTCAACGGCCGGGATGGGAAAGAGCTCAAAGAATGGCTAAAGGAAAACCGGCATATTAAAATAATTACTCGGGACAGAGCCAGTGCATATGCGGAAGCAATCAGTGATACGCTGCCGGCGATTATCCAAATTGCAGACAGATTTCATTTATCTAATAATCTGATGAATGCGGTAAAAGCCTCTATGAACAGTCAGTTGCCTTCACGAATTATGATGGGTGAAAGTGTTGAAAATATTAACCTTCAGGACAATAAAAAAAAAGAAATATGAAGAACAGAAAGAAGCTAACAAAGCCAGACGAAGAGAAGAAATCGAATTAATTCAATCGCTTTATGCGGAAGGTTACAGTAAAACAGAAATCAGGAAGATTCTGCATACTTCCTATAACCGGATCAGGAAATACCTGAATGGCGATCCGTCAATCCTGTGTGAGGATGGCAGAGCAAACAGCCGGACATCTTCCCAACTGGATCAGCATTATGAAGAAATCATCCGCCAGTATCATGAAGGTGTTTCGAAAAAAAAGATTTATTACTCACCCATTGCAAAAGGATATAAAACTCATTTAACGACCTTCTATGGTTATTGTTCCAGAATTCTTGTTGTTGACAAGAATTCAACAAGAACGAATCAACCAAACACAGTTGTAAAACGGTATGTATTGCGGAGCGACATTTTCAAAAGTATCTGGTCCGATTTCGGGGTAAATCCGGAAGACATGGAAACCCTGCTGACAAAGTATCCTTTCCTTTCTGTAATATCGCAGTGTATCCGGGATTTTCGGAGTATCTTTGAAACAAAGTCATCGGATTTACTGGATCTATACATCATGAAATACTCCGGATGTGACTTGAAACCAATTGTTTCCTTTGCGAATGGTTTGATAAACGATTATGAAGCTGTTCAGAATGCAGTAATTTATCCTTATTCCAATGGATTTGTTGAGGGTTGTAATAACCGATTGAAAATGATAAAACGAACAATGTATGGAAGGGCTCGGATATCACTATTACGCGCGAAGATTATTTTGTAATGATAAAAAGTACTCTCAACTTTGCGGAAGAACCTGA
>CAZUNG010000050.1:0-1503 GCA_964621905.1 uncultured Ruminococcus sp.
CTGGTTTATATGCCATGAAATCACTTTTTACAGTATTCAGATCCTCGCTCATGATATTTTATAATCTGATCCATATTGATTTGCAAAAGAATTTTCTGTGTTTCCATGCGAATAATATTTGTACAAAGCCGTTTCTAATATTACTCCGGCAATTAAAGATATAATCGATTTTTACTGCGCAATCCGAAGTGGTTGTTGAAGGGACTGCTCCCCTGAGCAGTCCGAAGGGATAGTTATAGGGCGTGCTCTTTATGAAATTTTCTTTTCATTTTTCATGAATTAAAGTAGGTTGCAAACAGATGGATAACGGGGGCGGACATTCTCCAGGATCAGCTGTCCAGGCAATTTATATCACTTTTCAGACAGAGAAATGAAATGGCAAACAGGTCAAAACATAAAAGGCCTTCATCGAAAGCGGATTACGGATTAGAAGATCAGGGTACCAGCTCCCGGATCGCCATTGTGCAAAAAGATGTGGATCCCCGCCACTGCGGGTTACTTGATGCGGTCAAACGCGGATGGTATCAATTAGATACCGGTGAGCTTTTTACCGGCTTCAGAATTACGAAGGATGATGTTGTCTTAGATTTTGGATGCGGTGAAGGGAATGCAGTTCTGTTTTGTGCAAGGCAGGGTGCTCATGTTGTTTTTACGGATGTAGATGAGTCAAAGATTAACGCGCTGATTGAGAATATCAAGAGAACTCCGGCAAGAAAAGCTGAAGGTTTCGTCAGGGACACCCTGCCGTTGCCCCTGCCCGATAAGTATGCAACCAAAATTCTGGCCACGGAAGTGCTGGAGCACACCCCACAACCGGAAAAGATTCTGGAGGAACTCGTCAGGGTGGGCAGACCGGGAGCGAGGTATTTTCTTACAGTGCCTGATTCACGCTCGGAGATGCTGCAGAAGCCTTTTGCAGATCCGGTCTATTTTACCCGGCCGAACCACATTCAGATTTTTGATCAGGAACGTTTTGTCAGGCTGGTGGAAAACTCAGGATTAAAGGTGGAAAGATATGAGACATGGGGGTTCTACTGGACTTTCTTTATGTCCATATTCTGGCTGGTGCATCAAAAGGGAGATCTGCAAGGGGCTGTTTTGGATGCTATCCATCCCCCATACCATCCTGTTTTGCAAAGCTGGTCAAACACCTGGGCCGGATTAATGGAATTGAAAGGTGCTGAGAGAGTGATGGAATCTTTCGATCAATATTTGCCCAAAACCCAGTTGATTATTGCATGCAAGGAGTAAATGCCTGTCACCACCTGTGGATTTATTTTCGTCTGTTCGTGATTTGCTAAAGGAA
The DNA here is from genome assembly GCA_964621905.1 of uncultured Ruminococcus sp. Lineage (GTDB taxonomy): Bacteria > Bacillota > Clostridia > Lachnospirales > Lachnospiraceae > Ruminococcus_G. The sequence goes on from CAZUNG010000050.1 coordinate 1,307, forward strand.
GACCTTGAAAGATTTTACAGAAGGCAGTATCGCCAGACAGGTAATTGATTTCACGATGCCCATCATGCTGGGCAATTTGCTGATGTCTGTCTATGGCATTATCAACCTGATCTGGGTGGGCAGGCTTCTGGGGCATAAGGCGGTTGCCGCTGTGGCCGCCTCCCTTCCCATTATCATGCTGCTGCCATCTTTTCTGA